>NZ_JALAHP010000009.1:0-42027 GCF_022604695.1 Vagococcus sp. CY53-2 | reverse complement strand
TGGAATACTGAATCTGCTAAGGAAGGAAAAGCTTCTGAAGCTGCAGGACAAGATGCATGGGAACAAGCAGCTAAAGAAGATGCAGCTAAAAAAGATTGGAATACTGAATCTGCTAAGGAAGGAAAAGTTTCTGAAGCTGCAGGACAAGATGCATGGGAACAAGCAGCTAAAGAAGATGCAGCTAAAAAAGATTGGAATACTGAATCTGCTAAGGAAGGAAAAGCTTCTGAAGCTGCAGGACAAGATGCATGGGAACAAGTAGCTAAAGAAGATGCAGCTAAAAAAGATTGGAATACTGAATCTGCTAAAGCAGGAAAAGCTGAAGAAGATGCGCATGGAGATGCATGGGAAGAAATGGCTAATTTAGAAAATGCCAAAAACCAAGCATTTAAAGAATTACAAGATAAAGTTAATAATGGTGAAATTGATTATCTAGACGGTTTAGGGTTAACTGATAAAATTACTGGTGCTAAAACGATTAAGGCATTACAAGATCTAGGGTTTTTAGCAGAAAAAAATAATGATAAACCAGTAAGTGAAGATTGGGATACACCAACAGCAGAAGAAGGAAAATCTGCAGAAGACGCACACAAAGATGCATGGGAAGAAGCAACAAAACCATCAACACCAAGTGAAGATTGGAATACACCAACAGCAGAAGAAGGAAAATCTGCAGAAGACGCACACAAAGATGCATGGGAAGAAGCAACAAAACCATCAACACCAAGTGAAGATTGGAATACACCAACAGCAGAAGAAGGAAAATCTGCAGAAGACGCACACAAAGATGCATGGGAAGAAGCAACAAAACCATCAACACCAAGTGAAGATTGGAATACACCAACAGCAGAAGAAGGAAAAACTACAGAAGATGCACACAAAGATGCATGGGAAAATGAAGCTAATGATGCATTAAAAGACTCTTCTAAAAAAGATGACGAAGTAAAAGATTCTTCTAAAAAAGATGACGAAGTAAAAGATTCTTCTAAAAAAGATGACGAAGTAAAAGATTCTTCTAAAAAAGATGACGGAGTAAAAGACTCTTCTAAAAAAGATGGCGAAGTAAAAGACTCTTCTAAAAAAGTGGCAACAAAAACAATAGAAAAAAATGAGGTGAAGAATAATGAAAAAACTTTACCACAAACAAATGAAAAAATGAATATGGGATTAGTGATTGGCGGAATTTCATCAGCTTTAGCATCAGCTTTCATGTTCTTTAGAAGAAAATAATTTAATAAGGTTGTTAATTGCATGGGGATGAGAAGAGAAAGACGGTTACAAGAAACTACTTCTAAAAAAAAGAAAATTATAAAAATTATTATTATTCTCTTATTCATAGTATTTAGTGTATTTTATGCTAAATCAAAGATAAGTAAAACTATAACAAAAGAACCGTCAACTTCATATAATGTTAATAGTTCTGACATTGTTGAAGGTAAAAAAGTCCGAGACGCAATGAGTGCAATGAGAGATTTATATGAAGAGGGGTCCCCAAAAAAGTTAAAAGATAATTTGGATATGGAAACCTTAAAAAAAGTAAAAAAAAGTGTCGATAAATTAGACAATGGCAAATTAAAAGATCAATTGATGAATCAATTGAACCAAATAAGGGAACAAATTAATTGATTGAATTTACTTTTAAAGGAATAGTATACTGACTATTCCTTTTTTTATATATTTTTATTATTTTCACTATTTATTTATGATTTACTTTGATATGATAAAAGTGTCGATAAATTGAGGTGAAATACATGAAAATAACCATTAAAGAAATTGCTGCTATCACTGGTGTTTCTACTACGACTGTTTCTCAAATATTAAATAACAAAGGACAGCGATTTAGTGAGGAAACGCGTCTAAGAGTTTTGAAAGCGGTTGATGAATACGATTACATACCGGATTATTTTGCTAAAAATATGATTCATAGAGAATCGAAAACAGTTGGGATGATTGTTCCAGATGTGACAGATTTATTTTTCTCAAAGGTGATTGAAGGTGTTGAAGCATATTTTAATAAAAAAGATTATATGATTTTATTATGTAATTCAAGACATTCAGCAAGGAAAGAAAAAGATTATATAAAACAGTTACAAAATAGATCTGTTGCTGGTATCTTATTAGCAAGTCCAAATTCGTTAAAGTTAGAGAGTGATTTAAAAGGAAGTCCATATATTTTAATTGATAGGGGGCTTAATACGAGAACAGAGGGAAATCTGTTAGTAAAAGAATATAGTGGTGTTTATCAAGCTATTCAACATTTGATTGATAATGGACATAATAGAATTGGTATGTTGACAAATGAATCTGGTTATTATGAAATGACAGAGCGATTTGATGCGTATTATCAATGTCTAAAAGATAATAACATTGAATATAATCCTGACTTTATTGCAGACGGTCCTGTAACGATAGAGGGTGGATACTTTGCAGCTAAAGCATTACTTGAAAAACAATTTATCACGGCATTATGTTGTGGAAATGATCAAATGGCAGTGGGAGCTTACAGAGCAGCCTATGAATTAGGTATATCTATTCCAAAAGATTTATCGGTGGTAGGATTTGATGACTTAGAACTCTCAGCTTTTTTAAATCCACCATTAACGACAGTAAAACAACCGGCTTTTGATATTGGTTATACAGCCGCCCAATATTTATTGCAAGAAATTGAGCACCCTAATGAAAGTATTCCTAACAAAACGTTCGAAACCACGTTTGTTGAACGAGGTAGCACAACATCTATTGACAAAACATGAAAACGTGTTAAAATTTAATTGTAAGCGCTATTAGTTTAATATTACAATGAGTAAACCGATTTACTCAAGTAAGTTAGTTATAGTAAATCGGTTTACTTAATGGGAATTGAGGAACACATAATGAGAATGGTAGATTTAATAAAGAAGAAACGAGACGGTTTAGCTTTATCAAAAGATGAGATTGAATTTATTATTAATACCTATACTACAGGTGATGTAACGGATTATCAAATGAGTGCTCTTTTAATGGCAATATATTTTAATGATATGACAGATGAGGAAATTACATGGATGACTACAGCAATGAGTAAGTCAGGAGATATGATTGATTTATCAGCAATTCATGGTATAAAAGTAGACAAACATTCAACTGGTGGAGTAGGAGACACAACAACATTAGTATTAGCTCCTTTGGTGGCATCGGTTGGAGCAAAAGTAGCTAAAATGAGTGGTCGAGGATTAGGTCACACAGGTGGTACAATTGATAAATTAGAAGCGATACCAGGATTTAAAGTTGAACTAGAAAATGATGAATTTATAAAATTTGTAAATGAAAGTAATGTAGCAGTCACTGGTCAATCAGGTGATTTAGCCCCAGCAGATAAAAAGATTTATGCATTACGAGATGTGACAGCAACGGTGGACTCTATTCCACTAATTGCTAGTTCTATCATGAGTAAAAAGATTGCTTCTGGAGCGGATGCAATCGTTTTAGATGTGACCACTGGTGATGGTGCATTCATGAAGAGTTTAGAAGATGCGGAAAGACTTGCCCATACAATGGTAAGAATTGGTCATTTAGCTAATCGACAAACAATGGCAATTATTTCTGATATGTCACAACCTTTGGGAAATGCGATTGGGAATGCTAATGAGATAAAAGAAGCAATTGATGCATTAAAAGGTGAGGGACCAGAAGATTTAATGGAAATGGTCTATACACTTGGAAGTCAAATGGTTGTTCTAGCAGAAAAAGCGTCTACTTTAGAAGAAGCACGACAATTATTAGAAAACAGCATAACAAGTGGCGCGGCTGCGGATAAATTTAAAGAAATGATCCGTAATCAAGGTGGAGATGATTCTGTTGTTGATTTTCCTGAAAAATTACCACGAGCAAACTATATTATAGAAGTTCCAGCTAAAAAAACGGGTGTTGTTTCTAAAATAGTTGCAGACAAAATTGGTGTTGCAGCGATGCTTTTAGGAGCCGGTAGAAGAACAAAAGAAGAAAGCATAGACTATGCAGTTGGGTTGATTTTAAATAGAAAAGTAGGCGAAACAGTTTTTGAAGGAGAATCTTTAGTAACTATTCAATCAAATCGAGAAAATGTAGAAGATGTCTTAAAAGTTATTTATGACAGTATTGAGATTGGAGAGGTAGGAGAAGAACCTATCTTAATTCATAAAATTATAACCGAATAATAAAAAATATTGATAAAAAAATGTTCATATTATTCTAATGAATATTGATAAATTCTCTTAAAAATAGTATCTTTAATTTTAGAAGTAATATAAATGATTAAAGTCTTTTTTACCTAATTTATTATAAAATAACAGTGATTTATAACTTTACTCGTCTATTAAGTAATGTTAACAAAGTAAGAGTTTTCAAATGAGAAGTCAGATTAAGTAATTAAATATAACAGAATTGGTATAGTTATGATAGGTTGGTAAAAGAGATGTTTCTTATCAAAAAGAGGGGGCGGGCGATATCAAAATAAGCTGATAAAGTCTTTGGGTTGATGTTCGTAGGTAATAAAGATAGGAGATATATTATGACAGTAAACAAAAATTGGATTGACCATGCAACACATGCGTATCATCAAGCATATGTTCCTTATTCTGAATTTCCTGTAGGCGCTGCTCTTGTGACTAAGTCAGGAAAAGTGTATGAAGGATGCAATATTGAAAATGCATCATTTGGGTTAACAAACTGTGCAGAAAGAACAGCCATTTTTAAAGCTATCTCAGAAGGTGAAAAAGAATTTGAGCATTTAGTGGTTATTGGTAATACGAAAGAACCAATTTCTCCTTGTGGGGCATGTAGACAAGTTTTAGTCGAATTTTGTAAGCCAGATATGCCAATTACATTATGTAATTTAAATGGTGATACAAAAGAAACAACAATGCAAGAGCTACTTCCTTATTCATTTGTCGAAGTAGAAAAATAACTATCAACTAAAAATTATAAGCGGAGGTTTTTCAAAAATGAAAAAATCAACAAAAATTGGTGCAGGACTATTAGTTATGGGATTAGCAGTGACGTTAACAGCTTGTGGGGGAAATAAAGCAGGTGGTAACGTTGGTGGAAAAACAACTTCAGGTGAAAAACCAGATCAAACAGTTCATACAGCAGCAATCGTGACTGACGTTGGTGGTGTGGATGATAAATCGTTTAACCAAGGTGCTTGGGAAGGTTTGAAAGAGTGGGGAGAAGCTAACAAACTTGAAAAAGGTGCTAATGGTTATGATTACTTCCAATCAACAGATGCCTCTCAATATACAACAAATATTGATCAAGCTGTCGCAAGTAAATTTGAAACTATTTTTGGGATTGGGTACTTATTAACAGATGCTATTTCAGCAGCAGCAGATCAAAATAAAGACACACAATTTGGTATCGTAGACTCAGTTATTGAGGGAAAAGATAATGTAGTATCTTTAACATTTAAGGATAATGAAGCAGCTTACTTGGCAGGGATTGCAGCAGCGTATTCTACTAAAACAGATAAAGTTGGATTTGTTGGAGGAGAAGAAGGGGCAGTTATTGACCGTTTTGAAGCAGGATTTGTTAAAGGTGTTGAAGATGGAGCAAAAGAATTAGATAAAAAAATTAAAGTAGACGTTCAATATGCAGCATCATTTGGTGACCCTGCTAAAGGTAAAGCTTTAGCTGCCAATATGTACCAAAACGGTGTGGATATTATTTACCATGCTTCAGGTGGTACTGGTGCAGGAGTCTTCCAAGAAGCTAAAGACTTAAATGAAAAACAATCAGCAGACAAACGTGTTTGGGTGATTGGTGTAGATAGAGATCAAGAAGAAGATGGTAACTACAAAGACAAAGATGGTAAAGAAGAAAACTTCACCTTAACATCAAGTATTAAAGGTGTGGGAACTGCTGTTAAAGACGTAACTGAAAAAGCTCAAAAAGGTGAATTCCCTGGTGGAGACGTATTAGTTTATGGTCTTAAAGAAGGCGGAGTTGATTTATCTAAAGGGCATTTAGATCAAAAAGCAATTGATGCAGTAGAAAAAGCTCGTAAAGAAGTTATTGATGGAAAAGTAGAAGTTCCAGAAAAACCAGCTAAAAAATAAAAATTGTTGAAAAGTTGTTGATAGAAAACTTTATGGGAAACGTTCAAAATAAACTGAATAACTTTTCCATAAAGTTTTTCTTTTAGGCTTTAAAGGAATGGGAAAAGTAAGTTTTCTCTTTCCTTCAAAGTCTAAACTTTGAAGTGTGATAATGATAAAGAGGTGTGAAGTCATGAATGAGGAAAACTATGTCATAGAAATGCGGAATATCACAAAACAATTTGGTGATTTCAAAGCAAATGACAACATCAATCTCCAAATTAGAAAAGGCGAAATTCATGCGTTATTGGGTGAAAATGGTGCAGGAAAATCAACCTTGATGAATGTATTATCAGGATTACTACAGCCGACTAGTGGACAAATCTATATGGATGGTCAACCAGTAACGATTGCTAATCCAACTGATGCCAAACGTTTAGGAATCGGGATGGTCCATCAGCATTTTATGTTGGTAGATGCTTTTACGGTAACTGAAAATATTATTTTAGGTGATGAACCAACAAAATCTGGTGTGCTGGATAAGAAAAAATCAGTGGAAGATTTAAAACGAATCTCAGAACAATACGGTATGGAAGTTAATCCAGATGCCTTAATCAGTGATATTTCAGTTGGAATGCAACAACGTGTTGAGATTTTAAAAACATTGTATCGTGGCGCGAATATTTTAATTTTTGATGAGCCGACAGCGGTATTAACACCTCAAGAAATTGATGAGTTGATTATGACCATGAAGGAATTAGTAAAAGAAGGTAAATCAATCATTATTATTACGCACAAGTTAGATGAAATTAAAAAAGTGGCGGATAGATGTACGGTAATTCGTCGTGGTAAGAGTATTGAAACAGTGAACGTAAAGGATGTTAGTTCACAACAATTAGCTGATTTAATGGTCGGTCGTTCGGTATCATTTAAGACAGAAAAAGAACCATCAAATCCTAAAGAAGTCATTTTATCGGTTAAAGATTTACATGTAAAAGATAATCGTGGACTTGAAGCAATTAAAGGATTAGATTTAGATGTTCGAGCTGGAGAAGTTGTTGGGATTGCTGGTATTGATGGGAATGGTCAAACAGAATTAATCCAAGCTATTACAGGTCTTAAGAAAATTGAATCTGGTAAAGTGATGTTACGTGATAAGGACATAACGAATTTAAAACCTCGTCAAATCACTGAATCAAGTGTAGGACATGTTCCTGAAGACAGACATAAATATGGTCTTGTTCTAGACATGACATTATCTGAAAATATTGCCTTACAAACTTATTATCACGAACCGTTTAGTAAGAATGGTGTACTGAATTATAACTACATGGATTCTTATGCGAGAAAATTAATCGAAGAGTATGATGTTCGTACAACAAGTGAACATGCACAAGCTAAGTCACTTTCAGGTGGTAATCAACAAAAAGCGATTATCGCTCGTGAAATGGATAGAGATCCTGAGTTACTAATTGTTTCTCAGCCAACTCGTGGGTTAGACGTTGGAGCGATTGAGTACATTCATAAACGTTTGATTAATCACCGTGATAAAGGCAATGCTGTTTTAGTAGTCAGTTTTGAATTAGAAGAAATATTAAATGTGTCGGACCGAATTGCTGTTATCCATGCAGGCCAAATCGTCGGGATTGTTGATCCAAAAGAAACAACAGAAAACGAGTTAGGATTATTAATGGCTGGATACACATTGGAAGAAGCACGACGAGAATTAGGGACAGAGGTAGGTGTAACTAATGAGTAATTTTAAATTTAGTAAGATGAATGGAATCTTGGTTCCTATTTTATCGGTTATTATGGGATTTGTATTAGGTGCTATTATTATGTTGCTATTTGGTTATAACCCAGTTCAAGGGTATCAAGCCATGTTGACAACAGCATTCCAATCACCAAAAAGTATTGGAGAAATTTTTGTAACAGCTGGGCCTTTAATTTTTACGGCTTTAGGATTTTCTGTGGCAAGTGCTGCTGGATTCTTTAATATCGGGCTTTCAGGTCAGGCGTTGGCTGGTTGGGTAGCAAGTATCTGGGTTGGACTTTCAATGGGAGACTCGCCAAGATTAGTTGCCTTAACTGCAGCTATTTTAGCAGGGGTGATTGCTGGAGCTTTAACAGCGGCGATACCTGGTTTATTAAGAGCTTATTTTGGAACAAGTGAAGTCATTGTTACAATCATGATGAACTACATTTTGCTTTATACAAGTACACATATCGTTAATAATGTTATTCCAGAGAAATTTATTTCAACTAAAGGAACTACTAAATTGATTGGGGAAAATGTGTCTCTTAGAACAGAGTTTTTAACCTCAATTAGTAATGGCTCTCGTTTGAATTTAGGTATTATCTTTGCTTTTATTTTCTTAATCTTGATTTGGTTTTTAATGAAGAAAACCACATTAGGTTATGAAATTACAGCTGTTGGTTTAAACCCATTTGCATCAGAATATGCAGGGATGAGTAGTAAACGTATTATTGTGTTATCAATGGTCATATCAGGAGCATTAGCTGGTATGGGTGGCGTTGTGTATGGATTAGGAACATTTGGTAACTTCTTTGTTCAAGGTAACTCATTAAGTATTGGATTTGATGGTATGGCAGTCTCATTACTTGGTGGAGGATCATCCATCGGTATTTTACTATCCTCTTTATTGTTTAGTATCCTAAAATTAGGTGGACAAGGTATGCCAATATTGGCTGGTGTACCAACTGAATTGGTTGATGTTGTTATTGCTTCTATCATCTTCTTTGTTGGTATTAGCTACTTAATCAAATTGATTTTAACAAAACTTGAAACAAAAAAAGAACCAAAAGCTAGCAAAGTTGAAGGAGGTAAAGCGTGATGGCAGCAGATACTATGTCAACAGTTGCGTCTATTATTACGCAAACACTTGTTTATTCAACACCTCTTGTTTTTACAGCATTAGGCGGAACATTTTCAGAACGTGGAGGGATTGTTAACGTTGGGTTAGAAGGTATCATGGTGATGGGTGCATTCAGCTCAGTTGTGTTTAACATTACGTATGCCGGAGTTTTTGGCGTTTGGACACCATGGATTGCTTTATTAGTTGGTGGAATTGTCGGAATGATTTTCTCATTACTTCATGCTGTAGCAACAATTAACTTGCGTGCCGATCATATTATTAGTGGTACTGTTATCAACTTGATGGCACCAGCTTTAAGTATTTTCTTAGTTAAAGTGTTATATGGTAAAGGTCAAACAGACCAAGTGCCACAAACATTTGGTTATTGGGAAGTTCCTGGGTTAAGTAAGATTCCAGTGATTGGGCCATTATTATTTGAAAAAACATCAGCACCAGCTTTCTTAGCTATTTTAGTGTCAGTCCTTGCGTGGTTTGTCATTTATAAAACACGCTTTGGCTTGAGATTACGCTCAGTAGGTGAAAACCCTCAAGCAGCTGATACTTTAGGGATTAATGTTTATGGTATGAAATATTCAGGTGTATTAATTTCTGGCTTTTTAGGTGGTATTGGTGGAGCAGTATTTGCTCAAACCATTGCTGGACGTTTTGCTGTAACAACTATATCAGGTCAAGGATTCATTTCAATGGCTGCAATGATCTTTGGTAAATGGAACCCACTTGGTGCAATGGGAGCAGCTCTATTCTTTGGATTTGCTCAAAACTTGAGTATTGTAGGAGATAGTATTCCACTTATTTCAAGTATTCCAAAAGTATACCTACAAAGTGCCCCATACGCGTTAACGATTATTGTGTTAGTATTGTTCTTAGGTAAAGCAACAGGACCTAAAGCAGGCGGTAAAACATATATTAAATCTAAATAGTAATTAACTCCTTCCTCTAGCTCCTCTAAACAGAGGAAGGTTTTAAAATATAAAAATGACTTGGAAGAAGGAATGGTAATGTTTAAAAGAATTCATTTAGTAGTACTAGATTCTGTTGGAATTGGTGAAGCTTCTGACGCTGAAAAATTTGGCGATGTTGGAAGTCACACACTAGGTCATATAGCTGAGCATGGATTACATGTTCCTAATATGGAAGAATTAGGTCTTGGAACAATTGAATCTTTAAAAGGTGTCAAAGCGATTGAAGATCATAAAGGCTATGCGACTAAACTAGAAGAAGTATCTGTTGGTAAAGACACAATGACTGGTCATTGGGAAATTGCTGGATTAAACATTCAAACACCTTTTAGAGTATTCCCTGAAGGTTTCCCTCAAGATTTATTAGACAAAATCACTGAATTTTCTGGTCGTGGCATTATTATGGGTGCTAATAAACCATATAGTGGGACACAAGTTATTGAAGATTTTGGCGAAGAACAGATGAAAACAGGGGACTTAATTATCTACACATCAGCTGACCCTGTGTTACAAATTGCGGCTCATGAAGATGTGATTCCATTAGAGGAATTATACAAAATTTGTGAGTACACTCGTGAAATCACGAAAGATGATCCTTACATGATTGGTCGTATTATCGCGAGACCTTACTTAGGTGAACCTGGTAACTTTAAACGTACAGCTAACCGTCATGACTATGCCCTTGATCCATTTGGTCGCACGGTTTTAAATGAATTAAAAGATGCTGGAAAAGATGTTATCGCAGTTGGTAAAATCAACGATATCTTTAACGGTCAAGGAATAACAGAAGCAATCCGTACGGCTTCAAATATGGATGGCGTGGATAAATTATTAGACGTAATGAAACAAGATTTTGAAGGAGTAAGTTTTACTAACTTGGTTGACTTTGATGCGTTATTTGGACACAGAAGAGATACACCAGGTTATGCTAAAGCATTAGAAGACTTTGATGCCCGTTTACCAGAGATTTATGCTAATATGCAAGAAGATGATTTATTATTAATTACAGCAGACCATGGAAATGATCCAACATTCCCAGGAACAGATCATACTCGTGAGTATGTACCATTACTTGCTTACAGCAAAAAAATGAAAGGTCATGGTCAATTGCCACAAGGATACTATGCAGATATCTCTGCGACAATTGCAGATAACTTTGATGTTAAACCAACTGAAAACGGAAAAAGCTTTTTAGAATTATTGAAATAAGGGAGACTATAACATGTCATTAAGCGAAAAATTAGCAGCAACATCACAATATATTAAAGAAAAAGGGGTAGGAGCCGTTGATTTTGGTCTTATCCTAGGATCAGGATTAGGAGAACTTGCTGACGAGATTACCGATCGCGTAGTTATTCCTTATGAAGACATTCCGCATTTTCCTGTATCAACAGTGGTAGGTCATGCAGGACAACTTGTTTACGGAACATTATCTGGTAAAAAAGTTTTAGCAATGCAAGGACGCTTCCATTATTATGAAGGTCATTCAATGCAGACTGTCACATTCCCAGTGAGAGTGATGAAAGCTTTAGGAGCAGATTCATTAATCGTAACAAATGCAGCTGGTGGCGTAAATACAAGTTTTTCACCGGGTGATTTGATGTTAATTACTGATCAAATTAACTTTACCGGTGACAATCCTTTAATGGGGTTAAACGAAGAAGATTTAGGTCCACGTTTCCCTGATATGTCAGAAGCTTATAACAAAACATATGGTGAAGTAACGAAAAAAGTAGCACAAGAACTATCTATTCACTTACAAAAAGGTGTTTATATGGGATTCTCTGGTCCAACTTATGAAACACCAGCAGAAGTACGTATGGCACGTGTGATGGGTGCGGATGCTGTTGGTATGTCAACTGTCCCTGAAGTGATTGTAGCTAACCACATGTCAATGAAAGTATTAGGTATTACATGTGTGACAAACTTGGCTGCTGGTATGCAAGCTAACTTAAATCATGAAGAAGTAGTTGAAACAACAGAACGAGTGAAAGCTGATTTTAAAGAACTAGTGAAACGTACACTAGAAAAACTTTAATTTAAAGGAGACTGAAGAATGAGCGTACATATTGAAGCAAAACAGGGAGAAATTGCAGATAAAATATTACTTCCAGGAGATCCATTAAGAGCGAAATATATCGCCGAAACATTTTTAGAAGATCCTAAGTGTTACAATGAAGTTCGTGGGATGTTAGGATATACTGGAACGTATAAAGGCCATAAAGTATCCGTTCAAGGAACTGGTATGGGAATGCCTTCAGCAGCTATCTATGCGAATGAATTAATTCGCGAGTATGATGTGAAAAAATTATTGCGTGTAGGAACATGTGGTGCGATTCGTAAAGATGTACATGTGAGAGATTTAGTGTTAGCTCAAGCGGCAGCAACCAATTCTGCGATTATTCGTAAAGATTTTCCGACTTTTGATTTCCCGCAAATTGCTGATTTTGATTTATTAACGACAGCGTATGATATTGCTAAAGAAAAAGGATTTAATATTCATGTTGGAAATGTATTATCAAATGATACGTTTTACTCAGATGATAATTCAGACGTCTTTAAATTAGGTGAATATGGTGTGTTAGGTGTTGAGATGGAAGCAGCAGTACTTTACTATTTAGCAGCTAAATACAACGTCCAAGCTCTTGCTTTGATGACAGTGAGTGATCACATGATTACTGGTGAAGAAACCACATCAGAAGAACGTCAAACGACATTTAATGACATGATGATTGTTGGTCTAGAAACATTAATTAAAGAAAATTAAATGAAAAAACGAGTAAGAGGTAGTGTCTTACTCGTTTTTTATTGGATATAGTAAATAATTAAACTAGCTAAAGCAAAAAGATTGAGGATAAACTCTTTCTTTTTAGCTTTTTTTGTTTTCATAAAAAGAAAGAATGAAATTATTGTGGCAACAATAAAAGATATTAATTTCCACGTATCAAGTTGTTGAGACATATAATGTTGCACTACTAAATAATAAGTTCCTATTAGAGACAGTAAACCAAGGAGAAGAAATATAGGCTGTCTTGATAGATATGAATACATTCCTTGAGTAAAAATCGTTAAAAATAACACAATAAAAAATGAAAAGACAAATGGTTTTATTAATTCAAAATCATAATCAAAAGGGTAGCTAATGGTCAGCAGTTGATTAAATACAATTCCTTTAAAGAAAGCATTGGTAAACGAATAAAAAAGTGAGTCAACATAGTAAAACTGTTTTGAAAAAATCATTATTTGAAAGAGTTCATAGGCTAATAAAATTATTCCAAATTGAATCGCTGTTTGTTGAATAATCAAGTAAATCAATACAGCACTGATGATAAGTTTTAATCCATAGATGGCAATAGGCATGGAACGTCCTTTTTTATAAGTATTTTTCCCAATGAGTTGAAAAAAATCACTCAGTAATAAATAAAGAATCATATAGTTTAAAATTAAGGCACCATGGCTACTATTTTTCAAAAATAAAATGCCAGGTATAAGGGAAATAGTTGTTTGTAAAATGGCAATAAGAAAGGTTAGTGGAATATTTTTCCACAAAGTAGGTTTTGGTTGCAAAATATATCTCCTTGTATGTTATTGATAATAACACTTTATGGCAATAATATAAAAAGGTCAAGATTATCGGTTAAATTATGTAGGTAAAAAGTGAAAAATCTGATATACTGACTTATGTTGCAAGATTCCCGATAGGATTTACATCTCGTGTAAAGATGCCTTGTAACCGACTATATTTAGGGGGAATGAATGATGAAAGAAAGAAAATTATTCACGTCAGAGTCTGTATCGGAAGGACATCCTGACAAAGTAGCAGACCAAATAAGTGATGCGATATTAGATGCGATACTAGAAAAGGACCCAATGGCTCGAGTAGCTTGCGAAACAAGTGTTACAACAGGATTGGTCTTAGTATTTGGAGAAATTACCACAAGTGCTTATGTTGATATTCAAAAAGTAGTGAGGGATACAATAAAAAGCATTGGGTATACACGTGCAAAATATGGTTTTGACGGAGATACATGTGCCGTCATGGTTGCCATTGATGAGCAATCACCAGATATTGCACAAGGAGTTGATGCGTCACTTGAAACACGTGAAACCTCAACTAGTGAAGAAGATTTAGGTGCCGGAGACCAAGGATTAATGTTTGGATTTGCTATTGATGAAACACCAGAATTAATGCCTTTACCAATTGCTCTAAGTCATAGAATCACACAAAAATTATCAGAATTAAGAAAAAATGATACACTATCTTATTTACGTCCAGATGCTAAATCTCAGGTGACGGTTGAATATGATGAAGAAGGCAATCCATTACGTGTTGATGCGATTGTTGTGAGTACACAACATGATGAAGACACAACATTGGAACAAATTCAAAAAGATGTTACCGAGTTAGTCATAAAAGAAGTGATTCCAAGTGAATTACTTGATGATAAAACAAAATACTATATTAATCCAACTGGTCGCTTTGTTATAGGTGGACCTCAGGGAGATTCTGGTTTAACAGGTCGAAAAATTATTGTTGATACCTATGGAGGATACGCTCGCCACGGTGGTGGAGCATTTTCTGGAAAAGATGCGACAAAAGTTGACCGTTCAGCAAGTTATGCTGCCAGATATATTGCAAAAAATATCGTCGCAGCAGGTTTAGCGACAAAATGTGAAGTTCAACTTGCTTATGCCATTGGGGTAGCTCAACCTGTTTCGATTTCGATTGAAACATTTGGAACAAGCGATTACAAAGAATCAGAACTGATTGCTGCTGTGAGATCCTTGTTTAATCTATCACCAACTGGTATTATAAACATGTTGGACTTAAGACGTCCCATCTACCAAAAAACAGCTGCATACGGTCATTTTGGACGTGATGATGAAGACTTTACCTGGGAAAAAACAGATAAAGTGGATGAATTAAAACAATTTTTAGCAAAATAAAAAATAACAATAATCCTTATTTGGCAAGTACTTTGGCTGATAAGGATTATTATTTTGAGGAGGAAACCATGCAACAAAAAAGAGAAACAAATGTTAAAATTATCACTGCTTGCGTATTTATCGCTACTTTTATGACAGCAGTGGAAGGGACCATTGTATCAACCGCTATGCCAACGATTGTTGGGTCATTAAAAGGCATTAGTATTATGAATTGGGTTTTTTCCATTTATCTATTAACCAATGCTATGATGACACCGATTTATGGTAAATTAGCAGATAAAATTGGGAGAAAACCGATTTATTTGATTGGAGTCTTTATTTTTATTATTGGTTCTGCTTTATCAGGAATGAGTCAAAATATGATGCAATTAATTATTTTTCGAGCGATTCAAGGAATTGGGGCAGGTTCTATTGTTCCAGTATCTTTAACCATTATTGCGGATATTTATCCAGTTGATAAACGAGCCGGTGTTTTAGGATTAAATAGTGCGGCTTGGGGGATAGCTAGTATTGTGGGGCCACTTGCGGGAGGATTTATAGTGGATGCTCTGAGTTGGCATTGGATTTTCTTAATCAATGTACCAATCGGTATTATGTTAATGATATTAGTATGGATTTACTTGATTGAAGAAAAACGTGAAGTTGAGAAAAGTCCAATTGACTACATGGGAAGTTTCTATATGATAACTATGTTACTGTCATTATTGTATGGTGTTCAAAAAATTAATGATGGCTTTAACTTAATTACCGTTATTGCTTTTGCAATTTTTATTCTAAGTTTAGTATTGTTTGTCAGAACAGAAAAAAAAGCACAAGATCCAGTTATTTCTCTTGACCTTTTCAAAAATCGCACCTTTGTGTTGGTTAATTTGATTGCGGCATTAATTAGTGGATTCTTAATGGGTGTTGAAGTGTACATTCCGATGTGGATGCAAGGAGTTGTTGGGAAATCTGCTGCACTAGGAGGAATTGTGTTAGCTCCTATGTCAGTTATCTGGATGTTCGGCTCATTTGCTGGGGGACGAGCGATGAAAAAATGGCATCATCGTTTAGCCATTATCATTAGTATGTTGCCAATATTAATTGGTTCTGTTTTCTTAACATTAGTTGATAAAGGAACACCGTATGGACTCTTCTTGGTTTTCTCTGGAATTATGGGGATAGGATTTGGGATGACGATGACCTTATTAACTGTTTTAGCTCAAACCTCTGTTTCTAAGCAATTTACAGGTGTTGCCACATCATTTTTTACGTTATCTCGAACAATTGGACAAACCATTATGATTTCAATTTTTGGTTTAGCACTAAATAAGACGATGGATACACAGCTAGAAAGTAGTATGGTTCCAGGAGCAACAAAAGATATGATGAATGAGCTAATCAATCCACATACTGCATCAGAATTACCAACAGAGTTGATTGGTGGTTTACGTGATATTTTATATAATAGTATCCATACTGTTTTTTTTATTGGCTTACTTTTGGTGATTGCATCATATGTTTTAAATTATTTTCAAGAAAAAGAGTCAGTTAAAAATACCCACATCGTTAATTAAACGATGTGGGTATTTTTTACATTAATTCCACAGTTTCTAGAGCTTTTGTAACATTAAGATAGGCATCTTCGGTTAATTTTTTTCGCTTATCATAAGAAATATTGGTATTAATGTCATGTAAATGATGACCAATATTTACGATATTACGTTCAATCGTTTCAGCAAAGTTTAGTTCTTTACTAGAAAATTGTTCAGAATGTTTTTTGAAATCTTCTTTTAGCTGTTTGACTAAAGATTGGGCATCTTGGTAAATTCCAGCATACTGATCAGATTCTAGTGACTCCATAATGGTGTTATCTTTTTCAAGAATGACTAGTAAATCTTCTTTTAGTTTTTTAAATGGATAGTGATATCTTTAAATGTTTCGGCTTTTGATATGGTCATGTTAATCACTCCTATAATTTTTTTCAAAACGATTTGTTTATAGAATTCATTTTCGTAGTTAAATAAAATTTTTTTGTAAACAAAATACGAATAAATTCAAAATAATTAAAAAATAAATGGTTTTTTGTACACATAAACACCATTATTTTGTAATAAATTAAACACTAACTTGAGAAAAGTGGAAAATATATTCCGAGACATAATATTGGTGTAGCTTACTTAATTGAGCAATTAGATAATGATATAAAAAAATTTTTATAGTTGAACCATTGATTGGTTGTATATCCCAAAAGATGTCAAAAAATTAAGTCATTTAAACAGAGCTACAGAAATTGGTGATGTAGTTGAAGCAAGAGATGGTCATACTTACTTATTAATTGAAGCTATTCATCGAGAAGATAGTGAGGAAGCCCAAGATGTGTTACTGTATATCATAATTATTGTTCATACAAAAGAACAAGTGAATGATTATACAGTTGAAATTATTGGAGACAATGACTCAACTTTTGATCGTTTAGTAGATGAGTATATGGAGAATAGTGTGAAATAAGCTATTTTAAGAACCTAACATATTCTATGTTAGGTTCTGTTTACTTACATAAGTTACAAAAGTATCATTAATTACAAATTGTTAACTTTTTCACAAATAGCCGTTAAGATATGTATGTAAAGCAAAGGAGCATGCAACCTTTTGTGATATAACACACAATGATTAATGGAGGATTTATATATGAACATAGGAGAAGTCATAAAAACTACCATGACTGATATGAATATTATCAGTGCGATAACATCAACAGTATTTATTATTTTATTAGGATTCTTTTGTCGCAAGAAAGGTATTTTCTCGTCAGAAGTAGGAAAAATTTTATCAAAAGTTGTTTTAAGTGTAGCTCTACCAGCCTTGGCATTTAACGCATTTATGCAAGATATTAAAAGTGAAACACTAAAACAAGGAATGAACGTGTTAATTTGGGGTATTGTCATTTATATTATTTTAATTTTCGTTTCTAAGCCATTATTTATGAAATATAAAGGCGACAAACAAGATACTCTACGCGTATTAACTATTTTTGGATCAACTACATTTTTTGGTACACCAATCGTTAGTGCTATTTACGGACCAATTGGTGTGATGTTTTCTTCAATCTTTAATATAGGTTACCGAATTTTCTTATACTCATATGGCTACATTAAAATGAGTGGATTAAAAATGGAGCTTAAAAATATAAAAACAATGTTTTTAAATCCAATTGTTATTGCAACGTTTGCTGGTTTATTCATTTGGATTTTCCAAGGATACTTACCACAAGTTAGTGTGACCAATGCAGAAGGTGTTGTGAATCAAGTGGCATTCTTACGTATTGATCAAACAGCAGTTTGGTTATTTAAACCAATGACTTATTTAGCTGGATTAGCTTCACCACTTGCTTGGTTATCAATCGGGGCTACTTTAGGTGAAGTAAGCTTTAAAGATGCAGCTTCAGATAAAACATCTTGGTACTACAGTGCAATGAAGGTAATTGTTGTACCAGTTATAAACATTGTATTATTAGCGATTTTAACTATGACTCACATTTTACCAGTAAGTTACGAAGCATTAGCAACTATCGTCATCATGATGGCTGCACCAACAGCGACAGTAGCGGCTGCTTATGCGATTAGTTTTGATAAGAAACCACTTCTAGCTTCAAATGCTTCTCTTATTTCAACAGTATTAGCTGTTGTCATGACGCCAATATGGATTGTAGTGCTAGAAATGATTAGTAAAATGGGTATTTTTTAACATAAAACATGATTAAGAAAGAAGAGAGATAGAGATGACATTCAAAATAGCTTGTTACGGTGTACGACCAAATGAGGTAGCGTACTTTAATGATTTAAACAAATATAACTATGACTTAACATTGATTGAAGAATTATTAACACATGATAATATTGAAACAGCTTATAATCATGATGCAGTCTTATTACGAGGAAATTGTGTGGCTGATAGAGAAAACATTGAGAAAATGTCAGAACATGGTGTGAAATATGTCTTTACACGTACAGTTGGTTTTAATCATATTGACTTAGATGCAGCAAGAGATTATCACATGGAAGTGGCAAGAGTACCATCATACTCTCCTAATGCTATTGCTGAATTGTCATTGACTTTAGCTATGATGTTGTTAAGACATACTTCTTATATGACCATGAGAACAAGCCATAAAAACTTTATTGTTGATAATACCATGTTCAGTAAAGAAATTAGAAATTGTAAAGTGGGAATTATTGGGACTGGAAAAATTGGTTTGACAGAAGCGAAGTTATTTGCCGGATTAGGTGCGACAGTATTAGGATATGATATTTATGAAAATGATGCAGCAAAAGAGATTTTAACCTATACAGATTTAAACGATTTATTAGCACAATCTGATATTGTTAGCATTCATGTACCATATATTCCTGGTGAAAACGATCAAATGATTAATGCCGAATTTATTAGTAAAATGAAAAAAGGAGCTATCCTAATTAATACAGCTCGTGGAGAATTACAAGATAACCAAGCCATTTTAGAAGCGTTAAAGACAAATCATTTAGAAGGATTTGGAACAGATGTATTTGCTAATGAGAAAGATTTATTCTTTAAACAATTTGGTGAGGATCAACCTTTACCTGATCCAACAGTTGAAGAGTTAATTTCTCTCTACCCTAGAGTATTGGTTACTCCTCATGTAGGGTCAAATACAGATGAGGCTTTAACAAACATGATTGAAACAAGCTTTGAGAACTTCCATTCAGTATTAGAATCTGGAAAAACAGCTAATAGTGTTTTATAAAAAATACCCCCTCCAATAACGATTGGAGGGGGTTAACTTATGTTCTTTTATAACGTATAATGGGTCGCCCAACTTCTTGGTACACAATATCCTCTGTTAAGTAATTTGATTCAACTAAAAAGGTTAAATATTTTTTAGTCGAAATACGAGATATTCCAATTTTTTTTGCTAGTTCTTCAGTTGAAAAAGAAGTAGTTTCTTCATTGATTTTTTCTAATACTTTTTCCATTGTTAGTTTTGCTAGGCCTTTAGGTAAATCATTACTTAAAGAAAAATTAGCAGATGTGCTATTAGTCGAGTGCTCGTTGAATAGGACATCAATATTTTGTTGATTAGCGTATTTAAGTTGACTGAATAATTTTTTTTGGTTCATAACTTTTTGTATGGATGATAAAAAGCGTTCTGCGGTAAAAGGTTTGACTAAGTAGTCTATTACCCCAAGTGCTAGAGCTTGTTGAATGGTTTCAATATCATTGGCTGCGGTAATAAGAATAACTGGAACTTGATTATTTTCTTTGCGTAATTCAGCTAAAAATTCAATCCCTGTTTCATTGGGTAGGTAATTATCTAATAAAATAACCTCTACTCTTTTTTCTTGTAAGAGTTTCTTAGCATCTTGTGTTGTTCGATAATTCCCTACAATGTTTATAGTTGGGATAGTTTTTAAAAAGTCTTCATTTAATTTTGCTACCATTGGATCATCTTCAATAATTAGAACGTTCATGGGTTCCTCCTTATTCTATTAATGGTAATTCTATGTAGACCGTCGCACCAATATCATCATTATTAGTGATATCAATTAAACCACCATGTTCATTGACGATGCGATAAATGGCATGGAGACCATATCCTCTTCCTATCCCTTTAGTAGAGAATCCTTTTTGAAAGAGTTTTTCAACATCAGTATGTTGAATACCACAACCACTATCTATCACTTCAATAATTAGGATACTTCCTTCCATTTCATAGGTTATTAGGAGATTAACGTTTTTAATTATTTCTTCTTTAGTCGCATCAATGGCGTTATCCAATAAATTACCTAATATTTGAATAGTATGGTGTACAGTATCATCGATGGTTAAGTCAGGTAAAAAAGATGAAGGGTCTAATGTTAAATTAACGTTTTGTTCTTTTGCTTCATTGATTTTTCCAAGAATAAAACCAGCAATAGCAGGAGATTTAATGATATCAGTAACATGGCCAACTTCCTTTTGGTAGTCATGACTAATTTGTTGAATGTAATCTTGGACTAAATCATATTTTTTCTGTTCAATGAGTCCCATGATAACATGAGTCTTATTCATAAACTCGTGTGTTTGTGCTCTTAGAGCATCAATATATTGTTGGCTTCCACTTAGTGTGTGGATCAGTTGACTCATCTCTGATTGATCTCTAAAAGTGATTACTGATCCATTAAAAGTATCATGAACCATAATAGGCGAAATGGTTGCAATAAGAGTTGTGGTGTTTAGTAGTAATTCTTGATCAGTTTGTTTGTGTTGCAGAGTGAAGCATTCTTTAAAAAAGATAGTATATAATCGCGGATCAATCACCTCATTTTCAATCAGTCTAAATGATGGATCAATAGAAGTTAATAGATTAAAAGCAGCTTGGTTTATAAGAGTAATTTCTTGATCTTTATTAATGGCAATGATACCTTCATTGATTTCATCATTAATCCATTGTTTTTCTTGAACCAATTTAGAAATATCTTGTGGTTCTAATCCAAGCAGAATACGTTTTATGGCAGTACTACTGATGATAGCACCTATTATTCCGACAAATAACCCAATCAATAAAATAAGGGTTATTTTAGCTTGTAAGTTATTAATCTCACCTTGTAACGTATTAAGTGTAATCCCAGCACAGATAACACCTATAATGTGATTATTATCATCTTTAACTGGAACAAAAAAACGAATTCCATCTCCTAGTACTCCTTTTTTTTGAGAAAAATGAGATTCTCCGTTAAGTGTTTTTCTAGCATCATCCAAGTCAGAAAAGGGTTGTCCAATAACGTCAGGGTTTGGATGAGATAATCGAATGAGTTCTTTGTCTAATACAACAATAAAATCCATATTACTGATAGCCGCAACTTCTAATGAAAGAGTTTGGATGTCTTTGGATGTTTTATCTTGAATTAAAGCATCTTTTACTTGTTCATCTGTAGCAAATACCTTGGCAATGGTCGACATTTTATCCTTGGCATGTTTGTATTCATTTTTAACAACATAGTGTTCAATATATAAAGAAGACAGTACTAGCGAAATAAGTGTTGTTAGAAGTACGATAAATATAATAATGGCTCTTAATGAAAACCGACTCATAAATTGACTAATTTTTTGTTGCATGGTTATAGGATACTCCTTCATAAATCGTATTATTCATTATAACTTACAATAGACTGTTTGTGATGATATTCGTAAAAAAAAAAAAGAGCCTTAATTGTTAGGCTCTCTTTTTTTCGATACATAGTACAGAAGGGGGATTATTTTGTTGATTGATAAATTGATAGGTTAAAACAGAGTACATATCCTGTGGGAGTGTTTGAGCAAAGGTTAAAACGTCTGATTTTTCAGCCATTCCTTCTTCGTGACCAGAATAGAGGACAAGAATTAGTCGACCACCTTCTTCTAAAATTGATAGTAACTGATTAATCGCAGTTATTGTTGTATCACTGGTTGTTGTAATGTGTTTATCTCCACGAGGTAGGTAACCTAGGTTAAAGATAGCAGCTTTAATGTTAGTATTTTTTGGTAAGTGATTGACTGCATACTCGTGGCCATCTTTAATTAACGTTGTATTTTGAATAGATTGTGCTGTTATCTTTTTTTGAGTACTTTCTATTGCTTTGTCTTGAATATCAAAGGCATAAACATGTCCAGTATAGCCAACTAATTTGCTTAAAAATAGAGTATCATGTCCATTTCCCATTGTCGCATCAATTACTGTATCACCTAGGATAATACATTCAGTTAAAAGCTGGTGACTAAAATGAAGTGCTGTTTTAAGCATTTTTTTTTCCTCCATGTCTAACATTATAGATTCCTTGATAGGTTTGTCTTTTTTCCAATTCTTTATCAATCCCATTTAAGACTTCCCATTTTTTAAGACTCCACATTGGTCCAATAATCGCTTCTCTTGGAGCGTCTCCGGTTAAACGATGAATAATAATTTCAGGTGGGATGATTTCTAGTTGGTCACAGGTTAATGTGGTGTATTCTTCTTGTGTTAATAGTTTCAGGCGCCCTGAAAGATAATCTTTCTCCATCTTTGTATTTGACATCAAATGAAGAAGATGTAGCTTAATTCCTTGAATATCTGAATCTAAAACAGTTCGCTTGACGTTTTCCATCATCATGTCATATGTTTCACCTGGTAACCCATTGATTAGATGAGTGCAGACATTAATACCATGTTTACGAAGTTTTTCAACACCATCTAAGTAGGTTTTGTAATCATGTGCTCGGTTGATACATTGACTTGTTTCTTCAAAGGTTGTCTGTAAACCAAGTTCTACCCATAAATATAATCGTTTATTTAATTCGGCTAAATAGTCTACTACATCATCAGGTAAACAATCAGGACGAGTCCCAATAGATAAACCAACGACCCCATCTTCATTGATCACTTGTTCAAAGCGATGTTTTAAGATATCAAGAGAAGCATGAGTATTGGTAAAGTTTTGAAAATACACGATATATTGTGTAGTATTAGGCCATTTATGATGCATTTGGTCGACTTCTTTACGAAATTGTACAGGTAAAGGATCACTTGGTGCGATAATCATATCACCAGAACCTGATACACTACAAAAGGTACAGCCGCCTCGAGCGACTGTACCATCTCTGTTTGGGCAATCAAAGCCACCATCAATTGGAACTTTAAAGACTTTTTCATTAAATACTTCTCTAAGAGCAGTATTCCAAGTGTAATAACGTTTTGAGTCTCCTTTTTTATATGTAAACACGTTTATCGTTTCCCTTCAAATCGTTGGATAAAATCATATTTTTTAAAGTATGGGTAACTAAAGGTTAACCAACAGCCACCTAATAAGAATCCACCTAAAATATCAGTTGGGTAATGAACACCTAAGTAAACTCGACTTATTCCAATGAGTAAAATAACAACTCCTAGTGTCATTTGAATCAATAGCCTCATCGCTTTATTATTGATGTATTTATAGGCTAAAAAGATAAGTGTTCCGTAAAATAGCATGCTTCCCATAGCATGTCCACTTGGAAAACTGGAGTGCTTTGCAGCTACTAAATGCTCGACAGCTGGACGTGGGCGATTGAATAGATATTTTAAACTAATATTTCCAATACCTGAAATAAGAACAGTATTTACGGCTAACCAGTAACTAGCAATTTTATCTTTTACTTTAAAATATAAGATTGAAAAGCTAATAATAAATAACAAAGCAATCGTTACGGTGTTACCAAATTTGGTAAAATATTTAAAGACAATCGTTTTCTCAGGTGTAATGGAGCCGCGAATTAATTGTTGGACAGGGTGGTCAATCCCATATAAGACGGATTCATTTGATACGACAAAATAAGCAAGAACAGCAAAGAGTAGTAAGCAAATACTTGCCGCGTAGGACCAATATAATTTCGATGTTTTCATAAAATACCTCCTAAAATAAAAAACAGACTTTATTAATGAAATAACAAAGCCTGTTAATTATACCATGGTTTAGTCGTAACCATAATGTGTATCTTCACTATCTAGCTCATCTACGTCAATTTCTCCATTTTTAGTAGAGGCTTGAAGACTTATTTTTCCTTTATTTGTTTTATATTTTCTATCAGAAGATAAATTTTTATTAAAAATTGAAATATCTCCCAGAGTGGCTTCGAATTCTATCCGATTGTTTTGAATGGAAGATTTATCTGTTTCAATTTTAATATCTCCATTGCTAGAAGTGAGCGTTGTATCAAAATCAATGGCATTATCGTGAAATAGAATATCACCATGGTTTGTTGTGATGTTAGTTTTACCAGTTGTATGGTTGATTGATACATCACCATCTTTAGATGAGATGTCCATGTCTCCTTTTGTATTTCCTGTGAAGATATCCCCCATTTCAGTTGATAGTACCATATGTTTTGCCGTTGTATTAATCACGTTAATATCATATTGTTTAGATGTAGCTGTTAGTGTATCTAAGATTTTAGAGTCTTGGATTGTAAAATCAACGTCATTTTTTATTTGTGAGATGTCATTTGAGCGAATATTTTGTACAAAGATACTTCCATTTGAAATATCAAAATTTATTTTATCTACAGAGAGATCAGACATAGACACATTTATATTTTTTCCATTTATATTGATAGATTCATAATGTTGTGGAATTCGTAAGTAGACGGTATCATCTGTATAATTATTAAAATTAATAATTGAAAATGGATAACGTTTTTCACTACTTACTGTTGGATTATTAATGGTTAAAGCGGAGAGGTCTTTTTCTTCGGTAAACGTGCAATCAACTTGTTTTTTTTTGTCTAATTTAAAATCAACTCCTTGTTTATTCATGTAGATGTTATTATCATCTGATTTTGTGATAGTGACGAATGTAGGTGAGTTGAAATTAATATTTAGCGTTTTATTCTCCTTCGTTGGAATTTTTTTATTAATAGCATTCTGGTCGCGTTCGTTGATAAGTTGTCTTTGTGTAAAAGCTGTTCCTGCACCTCCTATGATAATAAAGAGGATGGCAATAATGATGGCGAAAAAAGTTCGCTTTTTCATGAGTATGTTCCTCCTTTTAAGATAGACCAACACCATTTATGGTAAATCAAGAATAGCTTAACAGCCCCTTTAGTAATTGGTTTCATAATAATAAAGCCTAGGAGTCCAATTCCAAATAAAATCAATGTAATGAAAAATTGGAGCCAAGCATAGGTAGTCACCGCAGTTCCTAATAAGAATAGACTAGCAAGAGGACTACCTATAAAACTAACAATTACAATCCATCCGCTGACTAACAATATAGTAATTAATAAGATAATCCAAAACATAAAAAATAAATTTAATATACCTAAACCAAGTAATTGAAAAAGGCGTGTAGCTTTAGAATCAGATTGGGTATATTGATTAGATGTGTGAAACGGATAAGGTATATCGTGTGTGATTTCGACCCAATCATCATTATAAGTTGGCTGATTATTAAAGGATAAACCTAACTCTTCTAGAACTGACTGAGCAATATGTTTTGGTGATGGAAGTATTTGTGTGATTTCATATTCGGATAACCCTTGAGCAGTTTTTGCATCAAATATGCGTTCATAAGTATTAATAATGGTTTGTTGTTCTTCTTTAGATAATTGATTTAAATAGAGCTTTAACTCTATAAAAAAATGCTCTTTATTCATACGTATCTCCTTCTTTAATTATAACTAAATTCAATATACCGTCAAACCCTATCTATAACAAGATGGAGAGATAAAAATCGGCCTAAAGTATGAGTGTCTGTTATAAGGCTTTATAAAAACACGCTAAGTTATATTAAAAATATTACGTTAAAAAAATTAGTGACTTTTCTTGCTAATAATTTTTTTTGATGATTTAATAGTAGTGATAGATAAATTGTATTAACAAATAATTAATACACGTTTAATGTGCTTTTCCTGTATAAAATAATAAATTAGTGTTTTTAGAACAATTAAATAAAAAATAGGAGAAAAAATCTAGAATGAAAAAAAATAAATTACTTGTAAACCAGCCAATGATTCGTCACGCATCGCTATTTGGAACAGTCTTGTTAACCTCTACAACCATTTTGCCAGGTATCACGGCTCTTGCTTCAGAAAATGTAAATCATGATACATCCACCACGCAAGATGAGTTGTCTAGTAAGAATGAACTAGATGAGGCATCGTCATGGACAGTATCATCTCTAAATGGAAACAATGAGTGGACAGAAAATGCCTCGCCACTTGATTTAACACTCACTTTAGAATCTCATCAGCCAGAACAACTGGACACTTTTGTTCAAGTGTCAGCTAATACTATTATAAATATGACGAATGCTGATGTAGCTATTAAAGATGAAACCGGAAGAATTATTGGTCATTATGAAGTAAATCATGATATGAATCAATTACATTTAATTTTTACAGAAAAACAGTTTACTAAGGCCATCATCTCTATCTCTGTAGATTTTAAAAAAGCTGATTTATCAGATCAGACAGTGGCCATGTCTATTGGGAAAAGCGTAATGACAAAGTCTATTAAAGTCATCGCTAATTCCAAAAAAGAGGAAGTACCAGTCGAAAGTGTGACTGATGTAAGTGATAATTTATCAGATAAATTGGAAGATAGCTCTTTAAGCAAAGACTCACAAAATCAGCTTGAGACTAATCAGTCAATTGAACATGCACAGGGTACTGATTCTGCTCAAACAGATTCGTCCGATACAAAAGAATCAACTCAAGTCATAAAAAAAGGCGAAGTAAAAGAGGAAGCAAAAGATGAAGCAAAAGATGAAGCAAAAGATGAAGCAAAAGATGAAGCAAAAGATGAAGCAAAAGATGAAGTAGAAGATGAAGCAAAAGATGAAGCAAAAGATGAAGCAAAAGATGAAGTAGAAGATGAAGCAAAAGATGAAGTAAAAGATGAAGTAAAAGATGAAGTAAAATACGAAGCAAAAGACGAGCCAAAAGAAGTAGTGAAAGCCGCAAACTTTGTTATGCCAACTCCAAAAGTGGCGACTTTAAGGGCAGCAACACCGCAAGCAGCCTTTATTGATAGTATCGCATCTCACGCTCAAAGCGTCGCAGCCGCAAACGATTTATATGCCTCTGTAATGATTGCTCAGGCTATTTTAGAAAGTGGTTATGGATCAAGTACACTATCATTGCCACCAAATCATAACTTATTTGGAATTAAAGGCACTTACAATGGTCAATCTGTTACAATGGCAACTCAAGAATTTTATGGTGGACAGTATGTCACTATTAATGATGCGTTTAGAAAATATCCCTCTTATCGCGAATCTCTAGAAGATAATGCAAGAGTATTAAAAACAACATCGTTCTCTCCAGGAGTATATTTTTACGCTGGAGCTTGGAAATCGAATACGCGTTCTTATGTAGATGCGACGAAATGGTTAACCGGTAAATATGCAACTGATCCTATGTATAATACTAAATTAAATAATTTAATTGTGACATATAATTTAACGCAGTATGATGACGCAAATTATAGTGGTCCTGTGACAACGCCAACTGTGACAGCACCTGGTTCTTCACCTGGAAATAATGGATCAGGTTCTTCAACGGGTAATTCAGGAACCTATACGGTCAAAAGTGGGGATACACTTTATAGAATCGCGTTAAATCATGGTATGACAGTTCAAGAGCTTAAAAGATTAAATGGGTTAACAAGTGATATGATTCGTGTTGGCCAACAATTGACAGTTAGTGGAAGTCAATCAAATACATCAAGTAATTCTAATAAACCAAGTACGGGTTCTAATAATCAATCTAAACCAAATACTTCTAATAGTGGTAGTAGTAATTCGTCATCTAAGTATACGGTTAAGAGCGGGGATACACTTTATAGAATCGCGCTAAATCATGGTATGACAGTTCAAGAGCTTAAAAGATTAAATGGGTTAACAAGTGATATGATTCATATTGGGCAACAATTGACAGTTAGTGGAAGTCAATCAAACATCTCAAATAGTTCCAATAAACCAAGTACGGGTTCTAATAACCAGTCTAAACCAAATACTTCTAACGGTGGTAGTGGCAATTCGTCATCTAAGTATACGGTTAAGAGTGGGGATACATTGTATGGTCTTGGATTAAAATATGGGCTAAGTGTACAAGAAATTAAATCACTAAATAATTTAACGAGTGATACAATTTATGTTGGTCAATCTTTAAAAATAACGAAACAGACTCAGACTGTGACGTCATCAAATTCGTCAACAAATACGACACAGCAATCTGTTACTCAAGCAACCCACACAGTTAAAAGTGGAGATACATTGTATGGGATTGGTTTGAGATACAATGTATCAATCAATGATATTAAAAAATGGAATAATTTGACGAGTGATTTAATCTACATTGGTCAAACTCTAAAAATTGGTCAAGGAACTAAAAAAAATGCATCAACATCTATAACAACATCAACAAATAATAATGTATCAAATTATCAAGTCAAAAGTGGCGACACACTTTACCGAATAGCTTTAAACAATAAAACAACTGTTCAAGCGTTGAAGCAGGCAAATAATTTAACGAGTGATTTCATTTATGTTGGTCAAGTTTTAACGTTACCAAGAATGACAAGTGTTGTAACATCAAAAAACATACGACATACTGTGATGCCAGGTGAATCACTATGGCTGTTATCACAAAAATATAATGTGAGCGTGTCTCAAATTAAAGATTGGAATAACTTATCAACGAACATTATTTACGCAAATCAAATCTTACGAGTAAGCTAGTTGTCAAAGTAACATTCATTTGATATGATTAACGTAATAATATAAAAACAAGTAGGTAAGAAGTAGTAAAATAGAAAGTTTTTAAGAGAGTATGTGGTTGGTGGAAACATGCAAATGGACTATTTGAACTTGTCTTAAGAAAGAGTTACTTGTCGGAAAATCTATTTTCGTTAACATGGATTAGAGGTGTTCTAGTATAGCTAGGCACAAATTTAGGTGGTACCACGTCAGTCAACGTCCTATAAAAACACGAGAGTGTTTTTATAGGACGTTTTTTTACATAAAATTTTAGGAGGAAAATTCATGGCATATAATCATCTACAAATCGAAGAGAAATGGCGTAACTATTGGAAAAAAAATCAGATATTTAAAACAGGTGAAGAAACAGATAAACCAAATTTTTATGCACTAGATATGTTTCCTTACCCTTCAGGACAGGGGTTACATGTAGGGCATCCAAAAGGGTATACCTCAACAGATGTATTATCTCGCATGAAACGAGCGCAAGGATTTAACGTGCTACATCCAATGGGGTGGGATGCGTTTGGGTTACCTGCTGAACAATATGCTTTGGACACAGGAAATGACCCAGCTGAATTTACTGAAAAAAATATTCAAACCTTTAAACGTCAATTTGATGCATTAGGCTTTAGTTTTGATTGGAATCGTGAAATTAATACCACAGACCCTTCATACTACAAATGGACGCAATGGATTTTTACTAAAATGTTTGAAAAAGGGCTAGCCTATGAAGCGGAAGTACCGGTTAACTGGTGTCCAGCTTTAGGAACCGTATTGGCTAATGAAGAAGTCATTGATGGAAAATCAGAGCGTGGCGATCATCCTGTATATCGTGTTCCAATGAAACAATGGATGTTACGTATTACGGCTTATGCGGATCGTTTAATTGATGATTTAGAGTTGATTGATTGGCCAGAGAGTATTAAAGAGATGCAACGTCATTGGATTGGTCGTTCTGAAGGAGCGAATGTTAATTTTGACATTAAAGGAACAGACAAACAATTCACAGTATTTACAACGCGTCCTGATACATTATTTGGTGCAACTTATGCTGTTATGGCACCTGAGCTTCCACTGGTTCAAGAAATTGTGACACCAGAACAAAAAGATGCAGTGGATGCTTATATCAAAGAAACTGAAAAGAAAACAGATTTAGATCGTACTGAGTTATCAAAAGAAAAAACAGGTGTCTTTACTGGGGCTTATGCAGTAAACCCAGTGAATGGTAAAGAAATCCCTATTTGGATTGCAGATTATGTGCTATCAACTTATGGAACAGGGGCGATCATGGCCGTTCCAGCTCATGACGAACGTGATTATGAATTTGCGAAAACATTTGATTTAGACATTGTTCCTGTTGTAGCTGGTGGAGATGTGTCAAGTGAAGCCTACACAGGAGATGGCGACCATATTAATTCAGACTTCTTAGATGGTATGAATAAAGAAGATGGTATTGAAACAATGATTAAGTGGTTGGAAAAAGAAGGCATCGGTGAACAAAAAACAAGTTATCGTTTGCGTGACTGGTTATTCTCTCGCCAACGTTATTGGGGTGAACCTATTCCAATTATTCATTGGGAAGATGGTACGATGACAGCTGTTCCTGAAGAGGAGTTGCCATTAGTATTGCCGAAATCAAATGATATTAAACCTAGTGGAACAGGTGAATCGCCATTAGCTAATATGACGGAGTGGATTAATGTTGTAGATGAAAAAACTGGCATGAAAGGTCGCCGTGAAACGAATACTATGCCACAATGGGCAGGTAGCTCATGGTACTACTTGCGTTTTATTGACCCACATAATGACGAACAACTAGCAGATCCAGAAAAACTAAAAGAATGGATGCCTGTTGACGTTTATTTAGGTGGAGCAGAACATGCAGTACTTCATTTACTATATGCTCGTTTCTGGCATAAATTCTTATATGATATTGGAGTAGTGGAAACAAAAGAACCATTCCAAACATTATATAATCAAGGCATGATTTTAGGTGAAAACAATGAAAAAATGTCGAAATCAAAAGGAAATGTGGTTAACCCTGATGATATCGTAGAGCAATATGGTGCAGATACCTTGCGTTTATACGAAATGTTTATGGGACCACTTGATGGCTCAATTGCATGGAGCGAAAAAGGGTTAGAAGGAAGCCGTAAATTCTTAGACCGTGTATGGCGTTTGTTTATCGACGAAAACTTTGTCTTACGCGATCGTATCACGAAACATAATGACGAAGCATTGACAAAAGTGTATCATCAAACAGTGAAAAAAGTGACAGAAGATTATACGAACCTACATTTTAATACAGCGATTTCTCAATTAATGACATTTGTAAATGAAGCTTATAAAGCAGAAGCACTACCTGTTGAGTATATGAATGGTTTCTTACAATTATTAGCGCCTGTTGCCCCATTCCTCTCAGAAGAATTATGGGAAAGAATGGGAAATGAAGGATCTATCAGTTATGTCGCTTGGCCAACTTATGATGAATCAGCCTTAGTTGAAGACACAATTGAAGTAATTTTCCAAGTGAATGGAAAAGTTCGTGGGAAAGAAGTAGTTGCTCGTGATCTATCCAAAGAGGAGTTAGAAACGATCGCTATGGAAAATAATGCGGTGAAAGGTCAACTTGATGGAAAAACGATTCGTAAAGTGATTGTTGTACCAAATAAATTAGTTAATATTGTGGCTAATTAAAGTTAAGAATACGTTTAAATCCATTAAAAGTGTTTGCATAAACGTACAATTGTCGATACAATTAGAGCAGTATAATGAAGAAAGTTGGTTAGAATCATGCCAAATCAAAACACTTCTTTTGAGGAGACTGAAAAAGAGTTGAATGCAAAGGAAAAAATGGTTCGTGGCTCTTTATGGATGACAATAGGAAATGTTTTTTCTAGATTACTAGGTGCAGCGTATGTCATCCCATGGTATGCATGGATGGGCACGGATGCTAATATAGCAAACGCCTTATTTAATAAAGGGTATAACATTTACGCCTTGTTTTTAATGATCGCAACAGCTGGTATTCCAGGTGCGATTGCAAAACAAATTTCACACTATAATTCGTTAAATGAGTATGGTATTAGCCGACGGTTATTTAGACGGACGATGGTAATAATGGGTGTGTTTGGCGTTGCCTGTTCGGGAGTTATGTATTTGTTTGCACCAATTTTGGCGGATGGAAACGCTGATTTAATTCCAGTGATGCGAGCTTTAAGTTCAGCTATCTTGATTTTTCCAATGATGAGTGTCATTCGTGGGTATTTTCAAGGGAATCAAAATATGATGCCTTCTGCGGTATCACAAATTATTGAACAGATTGCCCGAGTATTTTATATGCTTCTGATGACGTTTATTATTATGAAAGTGACGACAGGTGATTATGTTGATGCTGTTATCCAATCAACCTTTGCTGCGTTTATTGGAATGCTTGGTGCATTTGCTGCATTAATTTGGTTTTATAGTAAACAAAAATCACGTATGAATTACTTGGTTGACAATAGTAATAATGAGGTAGAAATATCTGAAAATCTTTTGATTAAAGAGATGATTAAACAAGCAATTCCGTTTATTATCGTGGGTTCTGCCATTACCTTGTTTAAGTTGGTTGACCAATACACATTTGAAAGAATGATGGCAAGTTTTACAAATTATTCACCGAAACAATTGCAAGCTTTGTTTAGTATTTTTAGTGCAAACCCTGATAAATTGGTTATGATTACGGTGTCTTTGGCTACAGGTATGGCTATGACAAGTTTGCCCCTTGTGACAGCAGCTTATACCAAAAATGAAAAAACTGAATTAGCTAAGTTAATTAGTGATAACATTCAGCTGCTACTTTTCATCATGGTACCAGCGACATTAGGAATGATTGTTTTAGCAAGACCAATGTACGCTTTATTTTATATACCAGAAACACTGGGCGTGAGTGTGCTGATTGAAGCTAGTTTAGTTGGTCTTGTAATGGGATACTTTATTCTGATTTCAACAACATTACAAGGATTGTATCAAAACCGAGAAGCTATCTTGTTATTAGGTATGGGACTAGTAATAAAATTAGTTCTACAATACCCAATGATTCGTATGTTTGAAACATATGGACCACTCATTGCGACAGCTATTGGTTTAGGTGTAGCTGCAATGTTTATGACGCGTTCGATTTACCGAATTACCAAGTTTGATTTATCAATTACAGCCAAAAGAATCTTACTAATCATGATCTTAGGTGCAATCATGTCATTTATTACTTGGCTTGTCAGAAGTGGCCTATACACGATATTAAATCCTGATAGAAAATTTCAAGCCTTTATTATTATTATGATATGTGTGGTGTTTGGTATTATCAGTTATGGCTGGTTAGTACTACGCGTAAGATTAGCAGATCAATTACTTGGCCCTAAAGCACGAAAATATCGTCGGAAATTTAGAATAAAATAAACAGGAAGAACATCTATTTAGGTGTTCTTTCTTGCATTAGGAGAAGAAATAGATGCGTTTAGATAAGTTTTTAAGTCATACAGGATTTGGTAGTCGCAAAGAAGTAAAAGAGTTACTGAAGAAAAAGCGAGTGACGGTCAATCAAACGATGGTAAGAGATGCTAAATTTTCAGTTAATGAAAATGAGGATGAGGTCTGCGTCGATGGCCAACCCGTTTTATACGAAAAATATGTTTATTACATGTTGAATAAACCAAAAGGAGTTATTTCTGCGACAGAGGACGCATCCTCTCGAACAGTGATTGATTTAGTCAAAGTAGATGATTATAAAAAGGGATTATTTCCAGTGGGACGACTAGATAAAGATACAACGGGGCTGTTATTATTGACGAATGATGGGGCATTAGCACATGAATTATTGTCTCCTAAAAAGAAAGTGCCTAAATTGTATCAAGCATTAGTTCAAGGAAAAATGACAGATGAAGATATCGATGTTTTTTCTAAGGGAGTAATTCGATTAGATGGGGATGAGTGTTTGCCAGCTAAGTTAACCATTTTATCTGTTGATGAGAAAAAAGAACAAAGTATCATTCAATTAGAAATTATGGAAGGAAAATATCATCAAGTCAAACGTATGGTAGGTGCTGTTGGAAAAAAAGTAATAGAGCTTGAAAGGCTTGAAATGGCTAATCTGATATTAGATACAGAGTTACTTAGAGGAAAGTATCGTCCATTAACTGAAAATGAGCTGAAATTGTTAAAAAATAACGAATAAACTCGCTTAAATCCTAAATTATATTATCTAAAACATTAAAAAAATGATATGATAAAGTAAGATAAAATCAACAGGAGGTATTTTTGTATGACAATCGATTGGAGAAAAGAAGTCGAAGCTCGTCGCGAAGACTTAATGAAAGATTTATTTACGCTACTAAGTATTCCTAGTGTTAGAGAAGATGATTTAGCGACAGAAGATGCACCAGTTGGTCCTGGACCAAAAGCAGCGTTATTAAAATTTTTAGAATTAGGAGAACGTGATGGTTTCTTGACTAAAAATGTTGATAACATTGCAGGTCACATTGAATTTGGTGAAGGCGATGAAACATTAGGGGTATTTGGTCACGTTGATGTGGTACCAGTTGGACCAGGTTGGGATACAGATCCCTTTGAACCAGTAGAAAAAGATGGACGTATTTATGCGCGTGGTGCTAGTGATGATAAAGGGCCTACAATGGCTGCTTACTATGCCTTAAAAATTATCAAAGAGTTAGGATTACCAGTTTCCAAAAAAACACGTGTCATTATTGGAACAGATGAGGAAAGTGAATGGAAATGTATGGACCACTACTTAGAAGTGGAAGAGACACCAGATTTTGGTTTCTCACCAGATGCAGAATTTCCTATCATCAATGGTGAAAAAGGAAATACAACCATTTTAATTGAGTATCCTGGTAAAAATGAAGGGAACTTAACATTAGTTAAATTTGATTCAGGTATGCGTGATAACATGGTACCAGAAATAGCAACTGCTGTTGTTGACATTTCAGGTGATATTAATGCATTTGAAAAAGAATTTGAAGAATATTTAACAACAGTACCTGTAACAGGTGATATTGAAGTGGTAGGATCTACTGCAACATTGACTGTTCATGGTAAAGCCGCTCATGGCGCTATGCCAAGTAAAGGAATTAATGCCGGAACTTATTTAGCAAACTTCTTAAGCTTCTATGATTTTTCAGGTTCAGCAAAAGATTACCTAACAACGATTGCAGATTATGTCCATACTGATACTGAAGGTAAAAACTTTGGTGTGAATCATGTTGATGATGTTATGGGAGATTTAACAATGAATGCTGGTGTGTTCAAATTTGATTCTTCAAGAGATGACAACATAATCACATTGAACTTCCGTTATCCTAAAGGGTTAACTGAAGAGATGATTTTTGATCGCATTTCTGAAAAAACAGCCAATACATCAGCTAAAGTGATTCAAAAACCTGGTGGAAAAGGTCCTCACTATGTATCACCAGAAGATCCATTGGTGAAAACTTTATTAGATGTTTACGAAGACCATACTGGTCTTAAAGGTCATGAACAAGTTATCGGTGGTGGAACATTTGGTCGTTTATTAGAACGTGGCGTTGCTTATGGCGCCATGTTCCCAGATAGTATCGATACAATGCACCAAAAAAATGAATTTATTTCAGTTGATGATTTAATTAATGCAACAGTGATTTACGCTGATGCGATTTATCGTTTAATTAAATAATAAATAAAATCCCATCAGTTCATGATTGAACTGATGGGATTTTATTTTAATGAAAGAAGCATGTGCTTTTTTTTTCGAGTTCAATAGATTTTGCTGTATAGTTTGTAAAATAAGAATCGGATCCAAGATTAATAGCCTTATTAATATCTGCCATACTATTTAGCGTCCAAAAGTTAGCTTGTTTATGTAGAATATCAAGAATATAGTAATAATTATTTTTTCTTTTTTATAAATAACTTTTTTAGAGAAACTATAACATAAAAAAGAGTCCCTTAATGAAAGGACTCTTTTAGTATTGATTCATTAATCTGCTCTTAAGGCAATAGCAGCATCTTTTTTCGCTGCGATTTTTGCTGGGATATGCCCACCAAGCATGGTTAAAATGGTTGAAATAATGACTAAAATCAACGCATGTTTTGGATTTAATTGTGCCACATTTTTTAAGTCAGTTAATTTATATAATAAATTATTGATAGGGAACGTAGAAGCGTAAGCAATGAGAACACCTAGTGAACCAGAGGCGATACCTAAAATACAGGTTTCAGCATCAAATACACGCGTGATATCTTTTTTTCTAGCCCCTAAAGCCTTTAAGACACCAATTTCTTTTGTTCTCTCAAGAACAGATGTATAAGTGATGATACCAATCATAATCATACTAGTAACAAGGGAAATTCCCGCAAAGGCAATTAAAACGTAAGTGATCGCATCCATCAAACCACCAGTTAGTTGTGTCATAGTTCCAGCTAAATCAGTGTATAAAATCCGGTCTTCTTTATCTTTACCTTTATTGTATTTATCTAGATACGCTAAAATTTGTTCTTTGTCACTAAAGTTATTTGGATAAATTAAAATACTAGATGGAATATTAGTACCACCAAGATAAGCAAGTAGATTATCTTTAGCTTGAGCATCAAGAGATTCATTATTCATCACGTTTTTGTTACTATCTCGTTGTGCTTTGACAATGTCTGATTGCTCATTTTCATCTACAATTTTAGCTGTTAGTTCATTACTATAGGCAAATCCTGGTGAGAGTAAATTCATACTAGAGGAAGATTTAACACGTAAAATTCCGCTTACGTGAATAGTAGTGTTACTAGTATTGTCGTACATTTTTTGATAATCAGTATTTGGAATAAAATTACCAGTCGGAATTTTTTGATAATATGTATTGTTAGAAATTAATTTAAATTCTTTTCCAACAATGTCACCAAATGGGAGTGGTTCATTTTCTTTAACATTTAATCCAATATTTTTCAAAGCATTGATATTGGTTGCATTTTGTCTATCAACAATTAATACAATATCTGTTGCAGAGGTTGGATATTCTCCTGCAATAACATTATAATTTTCTTTTAAAAAGTCTTTAGAGTCATTGTTAAGTTTGGTTGGAAAAGATGAAATTCCTATACCTGTCATTGAGGACATAGCAGATTCCATAGAACCACCACTGTTTGGTGTGGCGTTAGAAAAGCTGATAGGTTTAATGTCTCCATTAACGTCACCTAAAATATTCATGGCAACGGTTCTAGAATAACCTATATTATTTGTTAGTGATGGATTAATCTTTTTAATATAATCAATATACTTTTGATCTATATGGTTAATATGTTGCGCTTTATCTTGTTCACTTTGTTTAGGAGTAATCTCTTTTTTATTAGAATAAGAGCCTTTATCACTACCTAAAGCATTTTTTTGATTGATAGTTTGATCGGTTGTAATTTGTGAAATGGTAATAGGAAATTTGGCCAGTGTTTCTGTTTGCGTTTTATCAATTTGCTTTTGAAATCCATTAGATAGGGACAAAACAATTCCAATACTAATGATTCCAATACTTGAAGCAAAAGCAGTTAGTAATGTTCTCCCCTTTTTTGTACGTAAGTTATTAAAGGATAATTTTAACGCAGTGAAAAAATTCATTTTAGTTCGTTTTAGTTTAAATTTAGTATCATATATTTCTTCAGTATAGGGATTTGAATCATTTTTTATTTTTCCATCAGAAAACTCGATAATACGATCAGCATAGTCATAAGCAAGTTCAGGATTATGTGTGACCATGATGACTAATATTTCTTTAGAAAGTTCCTTGATAAGCTTCATGATTTGTAAACTAGTTTCTGTATCTAACGCTCCTGTTGGCTCATCACATAGTAAAATATCTGGATTGTTTGCAAGCGCTCGAGCAATCGCGACACGTTGCATTTGTCCACCTGATAATTGATTGGGTTTTTTATGCATATGACCAGAAAGCCCCACTCTTTCTAAGGCAGCTGTTGCATGTTTTCTTTTTTCTTCTTTTGATACACCACTAAGAGTCATCCCCAATTCGACATTTTCGATAATTCCTAAATGACTGATTAAATTATAACTTTGGAAGACAAAGCCTATTGAATTATTTCGATAAGCATCCCAATCACTATCTTTAAAATCTTTTGTGGATTTTCCATCGATAATCATATCACCTGAATCGTAATTATCTAGCCCACCAATGACATTGAGTAAAGTCGTTTTACCAGAACCACTTGCTCCTAATATTGCAACAAATTCTTGTCGCCTAAACGATACAGAGACACCATCGAGTGCTTTTGTTGTCGTACCACCAATAGTGTAATATTTTTTGATATTTCTTAATGCAAGCATGTGATTCCCTCTTTTCTTTTATTAATATATTATTAACGAAATATTTGTTAATAAACTAGCTTTTATTATAACAAATTTTTTTGGATATGCTATTGATATGTTGCTCTTACTAATTTAAACATAACTTGTCCATATTTCCCGTGGATAAGTATGGATAACTTTTTAATAGACACATTTTATCTTTATATAGGTTGATGGATTAGAATTTCAATTTTAGGTAAATTAAGTGAAATTAAGTGTTCGTGTGTAAATTTAACACAAAAATTGTGGATAAGTCTGTGGACACTGTGCATAACTTTTATAAGCGTTGAAAAATAAATGTTTTTTTGTGAATAAAATATTTGTGGATAACTTAAAATAAACACCAATCTTTTTTTGTTCGCCAATGAAAATTACTTTACAGAAAATAATAAAACTTATCCAAATAAACAAAGTTATTAGGATAAGTTTAAAAGTAATCTTATTTGACACGTTAAAGAGAATTATTTTCTTTTAAAATAGTTGGTTCAAGATTTTGTATAGTTTTGTATGAAGATTGTAAATATTCAGGAGATCCTTCAGAAAAACCATAAGAAAAGTCTGTTTCTAAGAAAGCATCTGCCATTTCTTTTGCTAAATAAGGTGTGATAATCAAGCCACCCATTGCTAACACGTTAGCATTATTTATTTTTCTAGACAAGGTTGCTGTTTTAATACTTTCGCATAAAGCAGAATAAACACCATTAAACTTATTTGCTACAATATTTACGCCCATACCAGTACCACAAAAAATGAAACCTCGATCGTATTTTTTATTAGCTATCGCTTTTCCAACTTCGAAACCAACAGAGTAGTATGCTTGATCATCATCCTCAGTAATATCAGTTATTTCAAGTCCTTTGTTCAATAAATGTTTTTTTACTTCATTTTTTAACGCTAAACCAGAAGGATCTGCTCCCATAATAATTTTCATTATATTCGCTCCTTTTTTTATTTTTAAAACATATAAATAGATTGAATATGTATATTATTATTGTATAAAAAAACACTATAAATGTAAAATGATGTTATTTGATAATTAATGATTTGTGTAAAAATATAAAAGGGAAATCTTATCACTAAGATTTCCCTTTTATATTAATTATTTTTTATCGTCATGTTCTTTAAATTTGTCTTTAACATCATCAACTATTTCTTCTGTTTTTTCTTTAATTTCAGAGGATACTTCTTTTACTTTGCCTTCAGCTTGTTTTAAAAGACCTTTATTTTTTAACTTGTCATTATTTGTAATGTCACCTGTAGTTTCTTCAACTTTACCTACCGCTTTGTCAACTTTACCTGTATCAGTCATATTAAATTCCTCCTATTTCTATTGATGTATCTTAAGTATATATCAAAACACTTAAAAAATTCAAATGAAAGGCTTTCATTTGAATTTTTTATTATATTAAAAGATGTTAAAAAAAACAGATATTTCATAGTACGTGGCTGTCATAATTAAATAGTATTAAAAAAGAATTACTAAAATAGAGCTGTTGTTTATGATGAGGATTGGTTTTGTTAGCAGTACATGTATAGGGAAAAAGGTAGACGAATTTGTGGAAGAACAGTGTTAGTCAACAATAATAAAAATAATGATATGATAGTTGGTGTTGGTTTATCAGATATAGAGACGACAGAAAACAATTTACGACTAATGGTAAAAAAGTATCCAGTGTTTTTGTTAGCCTTAATTGAAGAGATACTTAAAATGTATTTATTAATTGATAGATTGTCCTTGGTTATGGAAATCTTTTAAAGTCTATCAGGAGAAACTTTCTCTGAGAATCCAGAGACATTAAATTCTCTAAGATGAAAATACATTGACATTTTGGATTTATCAGTAAATCAAGAAAACAAACAAGTAGAATATCTGATGAATAGTTTCTAAAGTATCTCAAAATAGAAAAAATAAATAAAGAGAATGGAAACAGGAAACAGTATACAAAAAGTATTAAAAGCATATAAGGAAATATTAACGGATTACTATAAACAATTAGAGAAATAATTGAAATAAAAAGTTAAAATTAAATGTGAAAACCACCTAATTTTATATTTTTGTTTGACTAGTGACACTTTGTCACTTATCATAGTTTTATAATGACAAAGTGTCACCGGTCAAACAATTTACGAGAGGGGAAATATAATGAGTAAAGAGTTGATTTTAGCTAGTATAGCTATGATTATTGCTTTAATATCTTACAGTATAGGAGTATTTGGTGAAAGAAGAACGGGGACTATCCAATTAAAACATATTTTATTTTTTGTTGGAGGGCTTATATTTGACTCGACAGGAACAGCTTTGATGAACCAAATTGCTTCTGAAAATGCAGGATCAACTTTTGGTTTACACCAAATTACTGGTGGTGCGGCACTTGTTTTGATGGGCTTTCATTTAATTTGGGCAATTGCTGTGTATAAAAAAGGTTCTGAAAAAGCAAAGAAACAGTTTCATAAGTTTAGTTTAGGTGTTTGGAGTCTATGGGTTATCTCATTTATTTTAGGTATGTTTGTAGGTATGGGGATTATATAAATAAAAGTTATTAAAAAAGAGTCTGACTCAAAAGTAATTTTTTAAATGAAAATGACTAAACTAACAAAAGAAGTAATCCCATGAAGTCAGTTTTTAATAAACTGACTTCATGGGATTGCTTTTTGGTAAGGTTTTTGGCTCAGCCTCTTTTAATGTATGTATCTATCTTACATTAATTGAACGATGTCTAATAATAATAGCAGACGAACCTAAAAGACCTAAGCCGATTAAAGGTGTAGTCATTTTTGACGTTGTTTCACTCGTTTGTGGTAATTCAGAAGCTTTCGATGAAGTAGTCGTAGCTGTTGGAACCACAATTGTTTGGATTGCTTCAGAAACTATAGGTTTGTTGACAATAGATGATACCAATTCATTTTCTGGTGTGCTTGGTTTTACAATTAAATCAATACCAGGAGCAGTTGGGTCTTCCATTAGCCCATTGTCAGGAGCCATTGGAGCATCTGGTTCAAATACTAGACCATTGTCAGGAGCCATTGGAGCATCTGGCTCAAATACCAGCCCATTATCAGGAGCCATTGGAGCATCTGGTTCAAATACTAGACCATTGTCAGGAGCCATTGGAGCATCTGGCTCAAATACCAGCCCATTATCAGGAGCCATTGGAGCATCTGGCTCAAATACTAGCCCATTGTCAGGAGCCATTGGAGCATCTGGTTCAAATACTAGCCCATTGTCAGGAGCCATTGGAGCATCTGGCTCAAATACCAGCCCATTATCAGGAGCCATTGGAGCATCTGGTTCAAATACTAGACCATTGTCAGGAGCCATTGGAGCATCTGGCTCAAATACCAGCCCATTATCAGGAGCCATTGGAGCATCTGGCTCAAATACTAGCCCATTGTCAGGAGCCATTGGAGCATCTGGCTCAAATACCAGACCATTGTCAGGAGCCATTGGAGCATCTGGCTCAAATACTAGCCCATTGTCAGGAGCCATTGGAGCATCTGGTTCAAATACTAGCCCATTGTCAGGAGCCATCGGAGCATCTGGTTCAAATACTAGCC
>NZ_JALAHP010000008.1:0-53939 GCF_022604695.1 Vagococcus sp. CY53-2 | reverse complement strand
CGCCAGCGTTCGTCCTGAGCCAGGATCAAACTCTCAATAAAAAGTTGATAACATCTTGCGATGTTTAGCTCATTTGTTTTAAAACTTGCTAGCGAATTGTATTCACTAAATATGGTTTGTTTCTACACAGTAGAAACGCCCTACACATTTGGTTCGTCTTACTTTGTTCAGTTTTCAAAGGTCTAAACTTTGTTGCCGTAACAACTTTTATATCATAACAAGTTTATAATAACTTGTCAACATTTTTTTAAAATTATTTTCATAATGATTTTCTGTTACCGATGCAACTTAATGATAATAACATGTCGATACATAATCGTCAACATTTTTTTATCTTTTTTGTTTGAGTTATTAATATAAATAACAATGAAATTAATATACTACTTATTTAAAAAAAAGTAAACATATTTTTAAACAATTTTTTATTTCAAATTATTTGGTACAATAATAATATATTTAATATATTAGGAGGAAATAACATGAAAATTCTAGTAGCAGATGATGATAAAGAAATTGTGGAACTATTAAGTATCTATATAAAGAATGAAGGTTATGATGTTATACAGGCCTATGATGGAAAGGAAGCTCTTAGCAAAATTATTACAAACCCTGATATAGACTTACTTATATTAGACATCATGATGCCAAAAATGGATGGATTAGAGGTCGTAAAAGAATTAAGAAAAGACTCACAAATCCCCATCATTATGTTAACTGCTAAAACAACTGATATGGATAAAATTCAAGGTTTAATTACTGGAGCTGATGATTATGTTACAAAACCTTTTAATCCTCTAGAAATTATGGCTCGTGTAAAATCACTATTAAGACGAACTAACATGCAAGTTCAAACAGATATACCAGACTTATTAGAAGTGGGTCCACTTATTATAAAAAAAGATTCTCACGAAGTTGAGACTGAGAAAGGAATAAAAATTCAATTAACTGCTTTAGAATTTGGTATTCTTTACTTACTTGCAAGTCATCCGAACCGTGTCTTTAGCGCTGAAGAAATTTTCGAGAGAGTTTGGCAACAGGAAAGTTTAGTTTCTGCTAAAACTGTTATGGTTCATGTAAGTCATTTACGTGACAAAATTGAAGAAGCGACTAATGGAGAAAAAGTTATTCAAACAGTTTGGGGGGTAGGATACAAAATTGAAGGGTGATGAAAAAAAGACACGTATTAAACTTACCTCAAAAGAAACCAGTGAGTTAATTATTGAGGGGATTATTACTGTCATCTTGCTTATTCTTCTTAATTTAGCCTTATTTATCTTAATTGATCAAATTGTGAATACATCGTTACCCATCGATCAATTTCTGTGGCACATTCAATACAATATATTTTATGATCCTCGTCCGCCCATGTTTTGGCAGCGCCCTTTAATTTTTATGATGATAGTTGCAGATATTATTGTATTATATTGGCGATTAATTAGGCGTTATAAGCAGATGCAACAACAACATATTATTAGTGAACTACACTATATATCAAACGGACATTACGATCACCGTATTCCATTTGAATTAAAAGGGGATTTAGGTAGGCTTATTACAAGTATAAATGCTTTGGTAGATAGTACAGTGGAAGCCCTAGAGGAAGAGCGTCGTATCGAACAGTCAAAAGATGAATTAATTACTAACGTTAGCCATGATATTAGAACACCGCTCACATCAATTATCGGATACCTTGGCCTAATTGAAGAAGGAAAATACAATAATAAAGAAGATTTATTGAAATACACACATACTGCTTATTTAAAATCTAGACAAATGAAAGTATTGGTTGATGATTTATTTGAATACACCAAAGTGAGACAATCAAATGTTCCACTAAATGCTATGACTTTTGATATGAACCAACTCATTGGCCAACTAACAGTTGATTACGAATTAGAAGCATCCAAAAAGGATCGTGTCATTGATTTTTTACCACAAGAAGATACCTTAATGATGAAGGGTGATACTGAAAAACTAGTACGTGTTTTTGATAATCTTCTGTCTAATGCACTCAAATACGGTGTGAATGGGACACAGATTATCATCACATCAGAAAAAATTGGTAATGAGGCGATTATCGTCGTTAAAAATGATGGTAAATCTATACCCCAAGAATCTTTAGATCATTTATTCGATCGTTTTTACCGAGTAGAAGAATCGAGATCTCAACAAACAGGAGGAACTGGACTTGGGTTGGCTATCGCTCAAAGTATTGTAGCACTGCATGGTGGCTATATTTATGCTACATCAAATAATAACTGGACATCATTTACCATACATTTACCATTAGAAACAACTAGTCATTCTTGATTTTTTTGTGCTCTTTAATAAAATCTATTGTTTTCTATTGGTTAATTTGTTAAATTAATTTCAGTTAAATATTAGGAGATTGTTTATGACATTACTAAAAAAAAAACGTGCTCTATTTTTTCTACTGTTATCTTTTTTATTCATTCTTCCTGTATCAGTTGTTGCTGAACAAAACAGTTTTGATGTTCCTGCAAAAGCTGCAATCGCTGTTGATTTTGATACGGGAAAAATTTTATATGAAAAAAATAGTGAAGCCCCTCTTCCTATTGCTTCAATGTCCAAGTTATTATCAGCATACTTAGTATATGAAGCAATTGATACAAAAAAAATAAACTGGAATGATAAAGTGCCTTTTGATGATGCTTTAATCAAACTAACTGAAGACCCAGATTTATCTAATATTCCAATCAAAAAAGAATTAACTTATACAGTTGATGATAATGTAAAAGCCATGCTCATTTCTTCTTCAAACGTTTCAACAACTGCACTTGCTAGACTGGTTTCGGGTAGTGAGCAAGCTTTTGTTGATAGTATGAATCAACATATTAAGGATTGGGGTATCACTGATGGCGTATTTATTTCTGCCTCTGGTTTAGATACACAAGATCTTTTAACAGTAGATCGTTACCCAAACTCTAAACCCGAAGATAGTAATATTTTATCAGCAAAAGACATGGTAATCGTAGCTCGACATCTCATTTCTGATTATCCTGAAGTATTAGATATTACGAAACAATCTCACTACACATTATTTCAAGGAACTGATAATGAAGAAACTTTCTGGTCATCTAATTTAATGTTACCGGATTTGTATTACTATACTGAAGGTGTCGATGGATTAAAAACAGGGACAACCCCAAATGCTGGAGCTTGCTTTATTGGTTCAACCATACAAAATGGGCACCGTATTATTACGGTTGTAATGAATGTAGACGAAGAATATGATCGATTTGAAGTCACGAAAAACTTACTCAATTATGTTAATACGAATTGGGAATATAAAACTATTGTTAAAAAAGGCGATAGCGCCGTTGTGAACAACCTCGATGTACCAAATGGAAAGTCTGAATCAGTTGCACTAACCTTAGCTGAACCTATTTCATTATGGGTCAATAAAGAGACGACTGAATTAAAACAAGTTTTTGCTTCAACTAAAGATGCAGTCTCTGCTCCTCTTAAAAAAAATGAAGTAGTAGGCCAACAAATTGTATCAGATAGTGCAGATAAATTAGGTTATCTAAGCGACACAGACAAACATGATGCCACCGGTAAAGTGATCACAAAAACAGACGTACAAAAAGCAAATATTTTTGTAAGAGTATGGCGTTCTTTGAAAAACAGCATACACTAATGCTGTTTTTTATATTACTAATTATTAGAAACGGAAATTGGAGAATAATTTATGAAAAAATCACGTATCGCATATGACAAACTTAAAAGAAAACAGAAGTGGATTGGCTTATTATTCTTTATCATTGGTGTCCTCATAAGTATTAGTATATTAATTACTCTATTGGTTATCTATCCTGATGAGCTAACGGCTATCATAAAGAGTAATAAAACAACCACGCAAACAATTATATCTTCCGAAACAAAAGAATCAAGTCAAACGACAACACAGTCATCTGATAGAAATACAGAAGGAGATTTTATTCCTAGGACAAATTTTGCTCAGACAGCATCGACTCCTTTACTATATCAACCATTAAAACAAGCCTTAGAGCAAAATATCGCCTCAAGAGAACTCTCTGGGACGCTGTTAGCCATTAAAGATAATCAAGTAGTTATGTATAATTCATTTGGCTATGCCAAAGATGTATCATGGAAAGCTCAAGATAGTACCTACATGATTGCCTCTATTCAAAAATTTTATACTGCATTACTTATCTCAACTTTAATCTCTGAAAAAAAATTGACATTAGATACTACTTTAGATAAATTTTATCCAGAAATACCTGGAAGTAATCAAATTACGATAGATTCTCTTCTATCAATGACTTCCGGACTGAAATTAGATTCTAGTAAAATCCCTACTTCCATAAACGAACAAACTGAATGGGAGGAATATGTCTTAAAAAATACGACACATCAAAATTCAAATAAATGGGACTACTCTCCGGTTAATTTTAATTTGCTTGCTATGATTATTCAAAAAATAACTGGACAAACATATGAAGAATATTTTAAGAAGGCAGTAACAGAACCTCTTAATTTAAAGCAAACAGGTTTTTATACCGATTTATCAGATAACACTCATCTTGTCCCTGTATATGAAGAAAATGGAACACTAAGAAAAAAAGATATTCCTAATTATGCTTATGTTAGAGAACTAGGTACTGGAAACATGTTTGTTTCACCGAAAGATTTTGCAACTGTCGTCCAAGCTACTATGGATGGTAAATTTGGAGATTTAAATGTAGTTAAATCTATGTGGTTAAAAGACTCACCTTACGGTACAACTTATTATAAATCCGGTCTTTACAGAAAAGTACTCGATGAAAACGGACCGACCATTTTCTGGGGACACGGTATTTTTAGGGGCTATGAACCCACTGTTATTTTTAATAATGATGCCAGTGACATGGTTATTTATTTCAGTAATCAATACTTAACCAATAAATCGAATACCATCGCAACAAAAGAATTTTATGATATCATTTCTCAAAATGTCACCTTCAATCAATAAAGGAGATTCATATCAATGGATTTAATACGTTTAATTAATTTAGCAAAAAAAGAACCAAAATCTCTTGAAGAAATGGGTTTAAAATTATCAGAAGAAACTGGAGAAGTAGCTGAAGCCATTTTAAAATATAAAAAATCCAGTGGAAGTCAATACAAATGTGGTACGTTAGATGATTTGAAGGAAGAGTGTGCGGATACTTTACTTGTGGCTCTTTCCCTATATTTTCAATTAGAAGATAGTTCTATAGGTGAGCTAAACAATATCATTAATATAAAAGCTGACAAATGGGAAAAGAATATGAAAATCAAAGATTAGTTGACATAGATACCAAAACTAGCTATAATTTTGCTAAATAAACAAATTGTGAAAGACTAGTATTTATATTGCTTGTTTTAAGAGAGTTAGCGGTTGGTGTGAGCTAATAACAACAGATAAAGAATCCACTTTCAAAGCATTTCTAGCGAACTCTATGCACTAAGCTAGAACGGGAAAAGCAATCCGTTAACATACTTACTTAGAGACAATATCTATTGTCTAAAATTTGGGTGGTACCGCGAATTCAATCTCTCGCCCCAGAAAATCAATTGATTTTCTGGAGTGAGAGATTTTTTTATTTTAAAAATTTAAGGAGGAAATATCATGTTAGATTTAAAATTTATACGTCAGAATACTGAATTAGTTAAGGAAAAACTCATGACTCGTGGAGTAGATGGAGAAAAAATTGATGAATTTATCCGTTTAGATCAAGAGCGTCGTGACAATTTAGTAAAAGTTGAAACACTTAAAAAACATCGTAACGATGTGTCTCAAGACATTGCAAAATTAAAAAGAGAAAAACAAAATGCTGATGATAAAATTCAAGAAATGAAACAAGTCGGAGAGGATATCAAAGTTTTAGATGAAAACATCAATGCAATTGATGAAAAGTTAGAATATATTGCTCATACACTTCCTAACCTTCCTGCTGAAGGTATTCCTGTTGGGGAAGATGAAGAAGAAAATATTGAATTAAGAAAATGGGGTACTCCTAGACAATTTGATTTTGAGCCAAAACCTCATTGGGAAGTAGCGGAAGAATTAGATATTCTTGATTTTGAACGTGGTGCTAAAGTATCTGGTAGCCGTTTCCTTTTCTATAAAGGTGCTGGGGCTAGATTAGAACGCGCGGTATATAACTTAATGCTAGATACTCATATCTATGAACATGGTTATACAGAAATGATGCCACCATATATCGTGAATGACAAATCTATGTTTGGTACAGGACAATTTCCTAAATTTAAAGAAGATGTTTTCCAACTAGAAAATTCAAACTATACATTAATCCCGACAGCAGAAGTTCCATTAACAAACTATTATCGTGACGAGATTTTAGATAATGATGCCCTACCTGTTTACTTTACTGCTTTAAGTCCAGCCTTTCGTTCTGAAGCTGGAAGTGCCGGGAGAGATACACGTGGATTAATTCGATTACATCAATTTAATAAAGTAGAGATGGTTAAATTTAGTAAACCCGAAACATCTTATGAAGAATTAGAAAAAATGACCAATAATGCTGAAGCCATTCTACAAAAATTAAACTTACCATATCGTGTCATTGTATTATGTACTGGTGACATGGGATTCTCAGCTGCGAAAACATATGATATCGAAGTTTGGATTCCAGCTCAAGAAACCTATCGTGAAATCAGCTCTTGTTCTAATTGTGAAGACTTCCAAGCTAGACGTGCAAAAATTCGTTACAGAGATGAAGAAGAAAAAGTACAATATGTTCATACTTTAAACGGTTCTGGTTTGGCTGTTGGTCGTACCGTTGCAGCTATTTTAGAAAATTATCAAAATGAAGATGGCAGTGTAACAATACCTGAAGCTCTTGTTCCTTACATGGGCGGAATGACTAAAATTACAAAATAATAAAAAAGCTCCTCCGTTTAGTTTCATTTTAAATGAATTCAACGGAGGAATTTTTTATTGTTCCAGATATTGTGTTACTTGCTCAACAAATTGTTTAAATAATAAGTCTTCTTTTTTCGTTAAGTCTAAAGATAGTGCTTTAACAATACATCCTTTACCTAAAACTGCGGGATAACCTATATGAATATTATCTTTTTCTTGATAAATCAACAAAGGATAAATCTTTTTTTCATCTTTTAAAATAGACTGAATCACCTGGATGTAGTTGAAGATATTCCATAACTTGTCCAATTTTTACGTTGAGATTTCCTATCCCCCAAAACGATTAGCCTCTTTCTTTCATTTTTTCCAATTCATCTTCTGATAACGACACAATGTCTAATAATTTTTGTGTGCCTACCACCACTGTAGTCCATGTGACAAACTGACTTTCCCTATGTTCACCTAACACATCACCATTGATAGATTGACCAGAAACACCTAATTTTTCCCCAACAATACGTTTCATACGATTAGTATCTAAACTCATACCGGTCCCAATCACTCGATATGTTGGAAAACTACTTTCTTGGTAAACAAGGGTTGTAATCACATCGCAAGGATTAGTAATGACTAAGAATATTCCTTTAAACCCACTAGAAACAACTTGTGAGATAATGGCGATACTCATATAATAAAATAGTGGTTTTTACATCTGTTCATCATCAAGCTATCTGTGAGTTTTAAATATTCTACCATTACTTTTCTTTGTTTTTATCAATTAACACTAATCCATCTATTTGACCTTTTGTATATAAGGTATAAGCAATATCTGATTCAACATACCCTAATCCAATAATTCCAACTTTCCTTAAATATAATTCCTTCTTTCTAAAAAAAGAGGCAGGAAAATCCCGACCTCTTTTAATCCATTTTATGAAATTGAATAGTTTGGTGCTTCTTTAGTAATTTGAACATCATGAGGATGAGATTCTCTTAGACCAGCGCCACTCATTTCAACAAATTGTGCGTTGTCTCTTAACTCTTTTAAGTTTCCAGCTCCAACATAACCCATTCCAGCACGTAACCCTCCTAGTAATTGGAAGATAATATCTTGTACACTACCTTTGTACGCTACACGACCTTCAATACCTTCGGGAACTAATTTGTTTGCTTCATTAACAGAACTTTGGAAATAACGGTCACTTGAACCTTTTTCCATAGCTCCTAAAGAACCCATTCCACGGTATGTTTTAAAACGACGACCTTGGAAAATTTCAAATTCACCAGGGGATTCATCTGTTCCAGCTAACATTGAGCCTAACATAACAACATACCCACCAGCTGCTAGTGCTTTAACAATATCTCCAGAGTACTTAATACCACCATCAGCGATGATTGTACGACCATATTCACGAGCGACACCTGCTGCATCATAAATAGCTGTTAATTGTGGGACACCAACACCCGCCACAACACGTGTTGTACAGATTGAACCAGGGCCAATTCCGACTTTTACAACATCCACCCCAACGTCATATAATGCACGTGTTGCTTCAGCAGTCGCAACGTTTCCTGCAATTAATGTCACATCTGGAAAGGCATCACGAATTTCTTTAATTTTACGAATAACACCCGCACTATGTCCATGGGCGGTATCAATAACTAACGCATCAACGCCTGCCTCAATTAAAGCACCCGCACGCTCAAATGTATCACTCGTTACCCCAACAGCCGCAGCAACTAATAAACGTCCATGCTCGTCTTTTGCGGCATTAGGAAATTCAATCACTTTTTCAATATCTTTAATCGTAATTAAACCACTTAATCGACCTTTAGCATCTACGATAGGTAGTTTTTCTATTTTATGTTGCTGAAGGATTTTTTCTGCATCTTTTAAAGATGTTCCAACTGGAGCTGTTACGAGACCTTCTTTTGTCATAACATCTTTAATCATTAAATTATAGTCAGTCACAAAACGTAAATCACGGTTTGTTAAAATACCAACTAATATTCTATTTTCTAATGTATCAACAATAGGTACACCACTAATACGATATTTAGCCATTAAATGTTCTGCATCACTTACTTTATGTTCTGGAGTTAAAAAGAATGGATCGATAATCACACCACTTTCAGAACGTTTTACTTTGCGTACTTCATCTTTTTGTTGTTCCACACTCATATTTTTATGGATAACACCTAGACCACCTTGTCTAGCCATAGCAATAGCCATTTTACTGTCTGTCACAGTATCCATACTGGCACTCATAATTGGAATATTCAACTTAATCTTAGATGATAATTCAACACTTAAATCGACATCGTTTGGCAATACATGACTTTCTGCTGGAATTAATAGAACATCATCAAATGTATACCCTTTTTTTGAAAATTTAGTTTCCCAATTTGACATTAGAAATTCGCACTCCTTTAATTTTGTTTTATTAACAAACTTACCAAATAATCTGTTATTCGTCAATCTTATATAAACGAAAAACCAAACAAATTTTCTTTAAAAAATGTTTGGTCTTCTTATTTTTAAGGACGTAAGAACATACTTCCTTGAATATTGTATTTTTTCTTTAATAAGTAACGGATACCAAATGCTACCACACCTAAAATAAGCGTTAAAACTGGGTCAAGTGATGGATTGATTGCATGTGGGATAAACGCAGATAATGAAAAAATCATTAACCACGGGATAAAGCATAATGCCATAATCCCACCTGTCTTCCATACACCAGGTCGTTTACTTCTATCAGCTCCTGGCATATCGTATATATAAATATAACGATAGATTAAGTAAAATGATAGACCACCTGACATCGCACCAATCGTGATACTTAATATGCCTTGTGTCGGTTGCGGTGTTTTAGAAATCATCGTTAATACACCCGTCATAACAGCTAAAAATGTAAACAATAATAAACTATTATCTAACCACATCGAAGCAAAATTAGTTTTCGTTGGCGTTGCTGGTTTTGTGGTAACAAACACAACAGCTTCCGTCGGTGTCCCATATAATTGTTTAGCGGTTACTCCTGTTTTTTGTCCTTCAACTAATGCTTTTAACATGGTGTTAAAGACTTCTATTTTTTGACGTTCATCAATCACTACACCATCATCTAATAATTTATTTAAATCAAACATAAATTGATTATTTTTTTTTGTTAATTGTTTTTCTAATTCACGATTTTCTGAGACTTTTTGTTGTAACTCTTCATTTGTTAACTCAGTCATTGTTGTCACCTATTCTTTCCATTAAACATTAAAACGGAAGAGCATTACATCACCATCTTGAACAACATAATCCTTTCCTTCTAAACGCACACGACCAGCTTCTTTAGCTGCATGCATGCTTCCATATTCTTTTAAATCAGTGTAAGAAACTGTTTCCGCGCGAATAAATCCTCGTTCAAAATCAGTATGAATAATACCCGCACATTCTGGTGCTTTCATTCCCACTTTAAATGTCCAAGCACGTACTTCTTGCTCACCAGCCGTAAAATAAGTAGCTAGCCCTAGTAAATGATATGCTGCACGAATTAATTTATCTAAACCAGATTCTTCAATACCTAATGCTTCAAGGAAATCTTTTTTATCATCTTCATCAAGCTCTGCTATTTCTTCTTCTGCTCTAGCACATACAGTAATGACTTCAGCATTTTCAGTTGCTGCAAATTCTTTTACTTTTTTTACGTAATCATTGTTTTCTGTATCTGCTATTTCATCTTCCGCTACGTTTGCAACATACAATACAGGTTTTGTTGTTAATAAAAATAATCCTTTTACAATAGGTAATTCTTCATCAGTGAATGCAATCGATCTAGCTGATTTTCCTTCTTCTAAAACAGGCTTAATTTTTTCTAATACTGCTAATTCTGCGACTGCTTCCTTGTCTTTTGTTTTAGCAATTTTTGATACACGTGCAAAACGTTTATCAACTGACTCTAAATCTGCTAACACAAGTTCTAAATTAATGGTATCAATATCTGCTAATGGATCCACACGCCCTTCAACGTGAGTGATATTATCATCATCAAAACAACGAACAACATGACAAATCGCATCTACTTGTCGAATATGACTTAAAAACTTATTTCCAAGTCCCTCGCCCTTACTAGCTCCACGAACAATTCCCGCAATATCTGTAAATTCAAAGGTCGCTGGGACTGTTTTTTTCGGTTTAACTAATTTTGTTAATTCTTCTAATCGATAATCTGGCACTTCTACCATTCCTACATTTGGATCGATTGTTGCAAAAGGATAATTGGCAGCTTCTGCACCTGCTTTTGTTATTGCATTAAATAAAGTTGATTTTCCAACGTTTGGCAATCCAACAATTCCTGCCGTTAATGACATAGTTATTTTCCACTCTTTCTTTTTAATCTTTAAATTAATCTTCTTTTTTCACTAATACCTTTTTCATCTTCTTATCAAATTCACGTCGGGGCATCATCACAATATGCTGACAGTTTAAGCATCTAATTTTGATATCCATTCCCATACGAATAATCTCCCAACGGTTTGTTTGACACGCATGTGGTTTTTTCATTTCGACTATATCGCCTAAATCGTACATACTAAACGTCCCTCCTTGATTCATTTTCTACGTGATATATCTTAACATAATTTTATCAGATTCATACTCATTTATCCTATTTTTATAAGTACAATTAATCAAATTCAATATTTAATAAATCTAAAATACGTGTCAAATCCGAAGAAGAAAGATATTCGATTTCTATTTTTCCCTTGCCTTCTTTTTCTTGGATATGAACACTTGTACCAAATTTATCCATTAATCGTTCTTCACTTTCAATGATATAATAAGGCTTCGGTTGTTGCTCTTTCTTTTTAACAAGCTCTTTTTTAGGCATATCATTCATCTGAGTGACCATCTGCTCTAATTGTCGGACGGTGAGTCCTTCTTTAATGGCTCGATTTGCTACGACTAAAATATCTTCTTTTTTCTTCAATCCAAGTAATGTTCTTGCTTGTCCCATTGAAAGCGACTCTTTTTGTACTAAATCTTTTACTACTTTTGGTAATGCTAATAAACGTAGATAATTTGCGATATATGGACGACTCTTACCTAATTTTTCAGACAGTTCTACCTGTGTTAAATCTAAATTTTTCATCAACATCTCATATGCTTCTGCTTCTTCAAGAGGATTTAAATCTTCTCGCTGTAAGTTTTCTAATACAGCAATCTGCATCATACGCTCTTCATCAAACTCACGAATAATTGCTGGTATTGTTTCTTTTCCTGCCAATTTAGATGCTCTAAAACGACGTTCACCCGCAATAATTTCATAACCTTTTACAGAAGATTGTCTCACAATGATTGGTTGAAACACACCTGATTGTTTAATAGATGAAGCTAACTCCTCTAGAGCCTTTTCATCAAATGTTTTACGTGGTTGATAAGGATTAGGTCTTAATTCTGCTAACGGAATATCTTGAACAGCCTCTGACTGAATATCTACTTCTTCAATTGTCGATAAATCTTGGAATAATGCGTCAATCCCTCGCCCTAATCCTTTATTCGACTTGTTCACGATTCATCACTTCCTTTGCTAATGCTTGATACACTTCTGCACCTCTAGATTTTGGATCATAATCAATAATCGCTTTACCATGACTGGGTGCTTCAGACAGTCTTACATTTCTTGGAATAATAGTATCATATACTCGCTCTCTAAAATAAGTTCGAACTTCTTCTACTACTTCTGAACCTAAATTAGTCCTAGCGTCATACATCGTCAACAACACACCTTCTATACGTAAATCCGGATTAAAGTGTTTTTGTACTAAACGTATCGTATTTAATAATTGACTCAATCCTTCTAGTGCGTAATATTCACACTGAACAGGAATTAAAATGGAATCACTCGATGTAAATGAATTGATTGTTAAATGGCCTAACGATGGTGGACAATCGATTAATATATAATCATATTTAGCTTCCACTTCTTTTAGAGCGAGTTTTAATCGTGATTCTCTTGCCATCATAGATGTTAACTCAATCTCTGCTCCAGATAGTTGAATCGTCGCTGGTGCGATATCCATTCCTTCTCTATTCGTTTTTTGAATGACTTCAATGATGGGAACTTCATTAACTAAGACATCATAAATATCTTGAGATACATCCGCTTTACGTATGCCTATACCACTTGTCGCATTTCCTTGTGCATCCATATCTACTAATAATACTTTTTTTCCTTCGTACGCTAAACACGCACCAAGATTGACTGTAGTAGTCGTTTTACCAACTCCGCCTTTTTGGTTTGCTACAGAAATAATTCTAGCCATAATAGGTCCCTCCGTTTCTTACTCATTGTGTCTAATGATTTATCAGGCACCTTCATTTTTATACTAATGGTTTTTTATTTGGTAATCCTGCTTTACGAGGATATTTATTTGGTGTAACTTTCTTTTTATCTATTTCAATAATAAAGCGTTCATCTTGTGTTATAGGTAAACTAACCTCATGTTCTGATACAACTTTACCACCAAGTGTTGCTATTGCTTTTTTAGCTTCTAATAATTCTTCTTCACTCTTAGCTGCTTTCATTGCTAAAAATTGTCCATCTTGTTTAACTAAAGGTAAACACAACTCTGCCAACACATTTAATCGTGCAACCGCTCGAGCTGTCACCAAGTCAAAAGACTCTCGATATAATTTATTTTGTCCGAAATCTTCCGCTCTTGAATGATACAAATTGACATTATCTAATCCCAATTCTGTTGTTAATTCCGTTAAAAATTTAATACGTTTATTCAACGAATCAACAATCGAAATAGTGATATTAGGGAAAACAATTTTCAAAGGAATACTTGGAAACCCTGCACCCGATCCCACATCACACAAAGTTACTTCCTCTTTTGTCATATCTCGTTCAAACGCTAACGTTAATGAGTCGTAAAAGTGTTTTAAATACACTTCTTTTTTGTCTACAATTGCGGTTAGGTTTATTTTTTCGTTCCATTCAACAAGGCGTTTAAAATACAATTCAAACTGATTCATTTGTTTATCACTCAACACGATACCATGTTTTTTCAAATTCTTTTTAAACTCTTCTGGTGTCATTTTTATTCTCCTTCATGTGAAACAATCAGTGTTTCACGGATATGTCCACTTTATCGTATCCATCTTAAAAGTTCAATGCTTAATACGTCAGTTTTAATAAAAAAGCAACCCTAAATAACGAATAAGTTTACTTTTTTTTATTTATAAAATGTTTCACGTGGAACATTTTAATTTACACGACTATTTTCAAAATACTTACGTAAAAAAACAACTATATTTTCGCGAATTGTTTCACTTGCGTTTATACTAGATAATGTATCATTTAAAAAGTCTTCAATTGTTTCATTCGTTACCGATTCGTAGCTAAAATAATTAAAATGTCGTTGCTGAAATTCACGTAAGTCTTTAATTATTTGCTGAAATTCATTAAATAGCTTTTCTTGGATAAATGGTTCATATTGATTCAACTAATTATCTAACTCATTAAGAGATTCACTACTTTTGACTACTCCTTCTTGAATCAATTTAACATACGTTTCTTCTAACGTTAATTCACTATTTTCTTTCAACAACTGTAAGCTTCCTTTAATGCTTCTTGTCCTATCTATCGTTTGTTGCAATAAATCAAATAAATTTCAAAACAAATGATACTCTTTTTCGTACTGTTTTTGTGTCATAAAAATAAAACTATCTTGTTTTGCTAACATTTTTACTAGTTCTCTATCTTGCTTTATTTGTTTGCTTTGTATTGTTCGCTGCATTTGATACGTCAAAAAATCGACACACTACTAATCAATATTGCTAATATAGCCATACCTATTGTCAAATATGCCATAATAGTCACCTCTTCTTAATTATACCAAAACTTCACTTGAATCCTTAAGTATTTATATAAAAAGAAAAGGCCTAATATTAGGCCTTTTCACTATCTATCTTTGCTATTTTCCCTTGTTCGATATAAACCATCAAAATGCTTATATCTGAAGGATTAACTCCACTTATTCGACTTGCTTGAGCAATTGTTTCTGGGCGGATTTTTTCTAATTTTTGAACTGCTTCTGTTGCCAAGCTGTTTATTGCCTTATAATCAATATTTTCTGGGATACGTTTTGCTTCCATACGCTTTAATTTTTCAACTTTATCTTTTGCTTTTTTTATATATCCTTCATACTTCACTTGAATTTCTACTTGTTCAATCACATAACGAGGTAATGGTTTTTCTGGTTTTGGGATAAATTGACCCAAATCATGATAAGTAATTTCAGGGCGTTTTAGAAAATCGCGAGCTAAAATCCCATCTTTTAGCGGAGCCAGTTCTTTTTCTTCTAAGAATGCTTGAATGTCTTTGGTTGGTTTCAAACGAATTTTTCCTAATCTTTCTAATTCATTTTCCACCATCATTTTTTTCTCTTGATATTGTTCATATCTTGAGTCATCTACTAACCCAATGTCATGTCCCATCTCTGTTAGACGTAAATCTGCATTATCATGACGTAATAGTAAACGATACTCTGCACGAGATGTTAGCAGTCGATAAGGTTCATTCGTTCCTTTCGTTACCAAATCGTCGATTAACACTCCGATGTACGCATCGCTTCTTTTTAAAATAAATGGTTCTTTGCCTTGTATTTTTAAGGCAGCATTTATTCCTGCCATTAATCCTTGACAAGCGGCTTCTTCATACCCTGATGTTCCATTAGTTTGTCCTGCTGTATAAAGACCTGAAATCTTCATTGTTTCAAGTGTTGGACGTAATTGATGAGGCACAACGACATCATACTCAATCGCATAACCACTACGCATAATTTTCGCTTTTTCCAATCCTTCAATGCTTTGAACCATCTCTTTTTGGACATCTTCTGGTAATGAAGTTGACAGACCTTGAACATAGACTTCTTCAGTATGTTCTCCTTCTGGTTCTAAAAATATTTGGTGGCGAGGTTTATCACTAAAGCGAACGATTTTATCTTCAATCGACGGACAATATCTTGCCCCTACACCTTCAACAATTCCTGTAAACATTGGAGCACGGTGTAAATTGTCGCGAATAACTGTATGTGTATCTAAGTTTGTATAAGTTAACCAACATGGTAATTGATCTGTACGGTACTGATCATCTGTGCTTTCAAAACTAAAATGGTTGGGTTGTTTGTCCCCTGGTTGTTCTTCTGTCACTGAATAATCAATCGTACTTGATTTTACTCGTGGTGGCGTTCCTGTTTTAAATCGTTCTATCTCTAATCCAATTTCTTTTAAGTTATTTGCTAATCCAATTGAGGGCAATGAGTTATTTGGGCCAGAAGAATATTTCAATTCACCAATAATAATTTCACCACGCAAAGCAGTTCCTGCTGTAATGATAACTGCTTTACTTGTATATTGTGTACCCGTACTTAGCTCAACCCCATAACACACATCATCTTTAACTAATAATTTTTCTACGATACCTTGCTTAACAACTAAATTATCTTCTTTTTCTAATGTATGCTTTAATTCTGATTGATACGCATGTTTATCTGCTTGTGCTCGTAGGGCTCTTACAGCTGGTCCTTTACCAGTATTCAACATACGCATTTGAATATAGGTTTTATCAATATTACGACCCATTTCTCCACCTAGTGCATCAATTTCACGAACCACTACACCTTTAGCTGGTCCCCCTATTGATGGGTTACAAGGCATAAACCCAATCATATCTAAATTTAATGTCACAAGTAGTGTACTCATGCCCATTCTTGCTGCAGCTAAAGAAGCTTCTGAACCTGCATGTCCACCACCAACAACAATGATATCATAATCTCTCATTTCAATAGTTTCCATTAATGTTAATCTCCTTATTTTCCTAAACAGAACTGACTAAATAACTGGGTAATTAATTCATCTTGAACATTTTCACCCATAATTTCTCCTAATAAGTCCCAAGCTCTTGTCATATCAATTTGTAATAAATCTACAGGCATCTCTGATTCGATTCCTTTTAATAACTCATCAAGAGCCATATCAGCTTGTTCTAACAATGACACATGTCTTGTGTTAGAAATATATGTTGCATCTTTTTCAGACGTATTAGAAGCAAAGAATGTGTCTTTTATTAACTGTTCTAATAAATCAATACCTCTACCCTCTAAAACTGATATCGGTAAGAATGGTGTTTCCCCTAATATATTTTGTAACTCATCTTTATCTAATTTATTTGGTAAATCATTTTTGTTCAGTAATACAATACGTTGCATATCTTTTGTTAAAGAGATTAGCTCACGATCCATCTCTGTAATAGATTCGCTTTGATTTAACACAAGTAACACTAAATCTGCTTCAGATAATGCTTTCCGACTTCGTTCTACCCCTATTTTTTCAACAATATCTTCTGTTTCACGAATACCTGCCGTATCAATTAATTTTAACGGTACACCACGTACATTAACAAACTCCTCTATAACGTCTCTTGTTGTTCCTTCTACATCTGTTACAATGGCTTTGTCTTCACGCAATAAATCATTTAATAGACTTGATTTTCCTACGTTTGGACGCCCAATAATAGCAGTTGCTAATCCTTCGCGTAAAATCTTTCCTTGTGTTGCTGTTTCTAATAAATGCGAAATATCTTCTTTCACCTCTAACGCTTTTTCCTTCATAAGTTTCGTAGTCATTTCTTCTACATCATCATACTCCGGGTAATCTATGTTTACCTCTACTTGTGCTAACGCTACTAATAATTTTTGTCTTAATGAATGAATTAATTGTGATAATCGTCCATCAAGTTGACCTAAAGCTAAGTCCATTGATTCACTTGTTTTGGCTTGTATTAAATCCATCACGGCTTCTGCTTGAGATAAATCCATACGACCATTTAAAAACGCTCGCTTGGTAAATTCTCCTGGTTCAGCTAACCTTGCCCCCTGTCTTAACAACAACTGTAACACTTGATTAGCTACAACCATCCCACCATGACAGTTTATCTCCACTATGTTTTCTCGTGTAAAGGTTTTGGGCTCTAACATCACAGAATACATCACTTCATCAATCACTTGATTTGTTTTTGGATCCTTGATATGTCCATAGTGAATCGTATGCGTCTCTACTTTGGTCAAATCCTTTTCTTTATAGTTTGTCACGCTTTGCGCAATTGTTACGGCATCATCTCCACTTAAACGAACAATACTAATAGCTCCCTCACCCGGTGGTGTTGATATCGCTACAATCGTATCAAACTCTTTTGTAATATTCATTTTTTACCTTCCTTTCTTAAAAAATACATATAAAAAAGTGCCCACTCCACCTCTTTATTTATCCCATAAGCATAAATAAAAAAGTAGATAAGCACTTTGACTGCTATCTTATTTATAATCATAGAAATAATAGCATACTTTTATAGCTATTGACAATGGATATGATAACAAAAAAAGAAGTCATACAAGGGATGTATGACTCAATAGAATTATTTTTTTAATTCAACAACTAAATAACGATGAGGTTCGTTACCTTCAGAGTGCGTTTTAATGTCCTTTTCATTTGATAAAATCGAATGAACTTGCTTTCGTTCAAACGCAGGCATTGGCTCCAAAAATACAGGTTGAGTAGTATCTCTTACCTTATGAACTGCTTGATTAGCTAATCGTTTAATGATTGCTTCTCGTCTTTCACGGTAATCTCCAACATTCACTATAACAGTTAATCGATTTTTCACTAAACGATGAATATAAACCTGTGATAGATACTGAATAGCGTTTAATACTTTTCCATGTTTACCAATCAACAAACCTTTTTTGTCTGTGTCTAAATGTAACACTACATGATTATCATTACGTTGTACTCTTGTCATTGCTGGTGCTCCTAAAGCCGTCGTTATATCTGTTAAATACACCGATAACTTCGTAATAGCCTCATCAAGTGATATGTCTTGTGATTCAACTGGAGTTTCTTTTATTTCTACTTTAACTGGCTCTTGATATTCTATCATGACTTCAGATTCTATTTCTGGTTCTTCGATAATTTCTGTCGTTACTTGAATTTCTTCCTCTTTTTCTTTGGCGTTAATAGAAACAATCGCTTCTTTTTTACCAATTCCTAGAAATCCTTTTTTACCCTCTTCTATAATGGAGATAGCCGCATCGGCACGATTTATACCAAGTGAAGCCAAACCTTTTTTTATAGCTTGATCAACAGTTTCTCCCGTAAATGTTGGCATGATACGAACCCCCTCAATTTATTTTTTTCGTTTTTTTGGAGCATTTGCTTTACGCAGTGCTTTTTCTAATTCTTTTTTTCGTTGTTCTTCTGCTTCTTGTTCACGTCTAATTTTAAATGGATTATTAATCAATAATGTTTGAATTACTTGGAATGCATTTGATATTACCCAATAAAGTGATAAACCGCTAGCTAATTTAACACCCATAAATAAAATCATTAAAGGCATCACATAATTCATCGCCTTCATCGCACCTTGAACATTTGATTGGCTCATTGTTGTTAATCTTGTACTAATAAAAGTAAAGATAGCAGCTAGAATCGGTAAGATATATGTTGGATCAGGTTTACCTAACTCTAACCATAAAAATGTTCCCTCCGTTAATGCTGGAATACGAGAAATTGCTTGCCACAACGCCATCATAATTGGAAGTTGTACAACTAATGGTAAACAGCCTGATAACGGATTAACTCCTGCATCGCTGTATAAACGTTGCTGCTCTTCTTGTAATTTTCTAACCGTTTCAGAATCTTTTGAAGCATACTTTTCTTGTAATTCTTTTAATTTTGGTTGTAATTCTTGCGTTTTACGCATGCTTTTTGTCTGGTAATGCATTAAAGGTAATAAAATAATCCTAACAATAATCGTAAATAGAATAATCCCAATACCAGGATGCCCAAAAGATAACGCTTTTATCGCTTGACCAAAATAATAAACAATATATCGATCCCATAAACCAGTACTACTTTGATTGATTTCACCTGTACCACATCCTGTCAAAATAAAGACAAGAACAAACATGGACAGAATAAATAGCCATTTTTTCTTATTTTTCACTGACTAACCCTCTCTTATTTCATTAAATTAGCTAATTTAAACACATGCTGAATATTTTTCTTTACTTCATCTAAAGATAAATTAATGACTTGAGGTCTTGCAATTAATACAATATTGTAATTCGATTGAACCATCTCCTTCATATCATACAAGGATGTTCTCATTAATCGTTTCACCCGATTACGCATAACAGCATTTCCTACTTTTTTGCCAACAGATAACCCTACACGGAAATGAACGTTTTCAGGTGACTCATAGACATACACTATAAAATTTCTATTTGCAAAAGATTGCTTATTCTCAATAATTTGTTGAAACTCTTTTTCTTTTTTAATTCGATACGCTTTTTTCATATTAAATCACTCTTATCATAGCATAAAGATCGCTTTTTTTTAATTTATTATAAAAAAAAATCACTGATTCGTAGAGTCAGTGATTTATGCCGCTAATACTTTTCTTCCTTTACGACGTCTACTTGCTAATACACGGCGACCGTTTTTAGTACTCATACGTTTTCGGAAACCATGAACTTTTTGACGTTTACGTTTTTTTGGTTGATATGTTCTTTTCATTCTCATACACCTCCTATAAACTAATATGCTTTCTAAATAATCACATTAGACAGACTATGACATTATACAAATAAAATAGTCATTTTGTCAACTTTATTTAAAATCTTTCTCATTATATAGTTATCCACAATGTCTTTTTTTATTCACATTCCTGTTAAAAATTAGACACATCACATTTTTTATCCATAACTTTAATACTAGTTATCAACAATATAACAACTTGTAAAAAAGTTATTAACATTCTAAAAAAATATTGTTAAAAACTCTTTTAAACTTTAAAAAAAACAACTCTTGTATTTGTGTAAAACTTGTTGATAACTAAACTGATTATAAAAAATATTCACATTTTTTTAAACTTGTTGATAACTTTTATTAAGAGATGAAAATAAAATATCCACAAGTAAAATATTCAGTGGAAAACTTGTTTTTAAAGTGATAGAATATAAAAGACTATATAAGTTAGGGGGGTAACTATGCCCGATTTTAATTTTATCTGGAAAGAACTTGTTGAAAACTATAGAAAAACACTAACTCCTCCAAGTTTTAGCGCTTGGATTGATCCTGCAAAACCAATAACTTTGCAAAATAATATATTAACAATTGAGCTACCATCAGATTTACACAAAAACTACTGGGAAAAAAACTTAGCTGCAAAAATTGTAGAAACAGGTTTCGAATTAACAGGTGAAGAAATTACGCCTATTTTTATTATTCAAGATGATGAACCACAAATAAATGAATCAAAAAAAGAAGCTCCAACTGAACTACCAAATATCGTAAAAAAAAATAGCAAGAAAGCTTTACTTAATTCAAAATACACATTTGATACATTTGTTATTGGTAAAGGTAATCAAATGGCTCATGCTGCGGCATTAGTGGTATCAGAAGATCCAGGGGCGACATATAATCCTTTATTTTTCTACGGTGGCGTTGGTCTAGGAAAAACACACTTGATGCATGCAATTGGACATCAAATGCTTTCAAATAATGTGGATGCTAAAATAAAATATGTCACAAGTGAATCCTTCGCAAATGACTACATTAATTCGATTAAAAATAATAAATCCGAAGATTTTAGACAAGAGTATCGAAACGTCGATTTATTATTAGTTGATGACATTCAATTTTTTGCTGACAAAGAGGGAACACAAGAAGAATTTTTCCATACATTCAATACTCTTTATAATGAAGGGCATCAAATTGTCTTAACCAGCGATCGATTACCAAATGAGATTCCGAAATTACAAGAACGACTTGTTTCAAGATTTGCTTGGGGATTATCAGTAGATATCACTCCTCCTGATTTAGAGACACGAATTGCCATATTACGAAAAAAAGCTGATGCTGAAGGTTTGGAAATTCCTGATGATACATTATCATATATTGCTGGACAAATTGAATCAAATATACGTGAACTTGAAGGTGCTCTTGTCCGCGTGCAAGCTTTTTCTACAATGAAAGGGCAAGATATTACAACTAGTTTAGCTGCCGATGCTTTAAAAAGTTTAAAACCAATTAAAGAAAAAAGTGAATTATCCATTTTAAACATTCAAGAAGAAGTTTGTAAATATTATCATTTGCAATTAAAAGATTTAAAGGGAAAAAAACGTGTCAAAACAATAGTTGTACCAAGACAAATAGCAATGTATCTCTCAAGAGAACTAACAGATAATTCCCTACCAAAAATTGGTGCAGAATTTGGTGGTAAAGACCACACCACTGTTATACATGCTCATGAAAAAATTCAACAATTAGTCGAAAAAGATGTTACCATACAAAAAGAAGTAAATGACATTAAACAAACATTACTTTCCTAATTGTGGAAAACAAAAAAAACAACCTCGAGTTTTCCACATGTTATTAACAAGAAAAAATCCTTATCAGTTATAAACAGAAAATACTTATACACAGAATCAACAGCACCTACTACTACTACTACTTTATATATATTAATTAAAAGGAGACTAACTAATGAAAATAACGTTAAATCGCGCAGCATTTTTAAATGAATTAACTACAGTTCAACGTGCTATTTCCGGTAAAACAACTATTCCTATATTGACAGGGGTAAAATTAAGTATCACAGATGTTGGCTTAACTCTTACAGGTAGTAACGCTGATATTTCTATTGAAACTTTTTTAAGTGTTGATAATGATAAAGCCAGTATGCTAATTGAATCCACTGGATCAATAGTTATTCAAGCACGTTTCTTTAATGAAATTATAAAAAAATTGCCTGAACAAACATTAACTTTAGAGTTAATTGAGAATAATCAAGTTATTATTACATCAGGAAAAGCTTTATTTAATGTTAATGGATTAAATGCTGATAGTTATCCTCAGTTACCAATTATTGAGGATCAAACCAACTTCAAATTACCTGCAAGGGTATTAAATAAATTAATCAGTGAAACTGTTTTTGCTGTATCATCACAAGAAAGTAGACCAATACTTACAGGGGTACATATGACTCTAAATGATAATAATTTATTAGCAGTTGCAACAGATAGTCATCGTTTAAGTCAACGTAAAATGGAACTAGACAATGTCAATCAAACTTTTGATGTCGTGATACCTGGAAAAAGCTTACAAGAATTATCACGTTCATTTAAAGATGAAGAAGAGCAAGTTGATATTTCTATTATGGAAAATCAAATTTTATTTAGAACAGAAACAATGAATTTTTACTCTAGGTTATTAGAAGGAAATTATCCTGATACTAATCGTTTAATCCCGACGAATTTTAATACTGAAATTAGTTTTAATGTCTCTAGTTTATTATCAGCGATTGATCGAGCGTCATTACTATCTCATGAGGGCCGTAATAATATTGTCAAGTTAGCAATTGATGCTGAACAAGTGATTATTTATGGAAATTCACCTGAAATTGGTAATGTAGAGGAAAAATTAACTTATATCGAAGTTACAGGTGATCCTATAACAATCTCTTTTAATCCTGACTATATGAAAGCATCATTAAAATCGTTTGGAGATATCGATGTGACAATTCGTTTTATTTCACCGATTCGTCCATTCACACTCCAACCTAAAGATGGTGATATTGAATTTATTCAACTAATAACACCAGTTAGAACCAATTAGGAGGTTTTTAGCACTCATTAAAAAGGTGAGTGCTTTTTTATTTTGTATTCATTATGGTGTGTCATTCCTGAAAAAAATTAGATAATGTAGTTTAATTAAGCTATTACTATACAACGGGGAGGAAAATAGCGTGACAATTTATGGTTACGAAGCGACGTTAGATAATGGAGAGTCTTACTTTTTGGAAAAATATAAAGGGAAAGTAATGATTATTGTCAATACTGCAACTAAATGCGGACTAGCACCACAATTTAAGGAATTGGAGACTATTTATCAAACCTATAAGGATAAAGGGTTAGTAATATTAGGATTTCCATCTAATCAGTTTCATCAGGAAGTAAAAACAAGTGAAGAAGCTAGCCAAGCATGTCGAATGACTTATGGAGTGACATTTCCTATGCATCAATTATCTAAGGTGAATGGTAAAGCTGCTAATCCTATTTTTAGCTATTTGATGAACGAAGCACCTGGAGTACTAGGTGACAAAATTAAATGGAATTTCACTAAATTCTTAATTAATCAAAAAGGGGAAGTCGTTAAACGATTTTCACCAACAGACAAACCTGAAAAAATGGTACCAGATATTGAAAAACTATTAAATTAATCATGAAAACAAAGGAAGGGTTGAGAAAAAATCAATCATTCCTTTTTAATTATTTACAAAAAAATTTAAATTATCTCTTATTTTACGTTCTAAGAGGTTTAGTATAAAAAATGAAAAAAGTATCGATTCATTATAATATTGCGTAAAAAACGATTTTAGCAAAGAAAATTTGTTTTTAAGACTTAAAAAGGGTATAATAATAGCAATGGTAAATTGAAACAGAGAAGGTGAAAATTTGTGAAAAAAACATTTATATTAAAAACAGAATATATGACTCTTGGTCAATTTTTAAAAGAAGTTGATGTTATTTCTAGCGGTGGAATGGCCAAATGGTATTTACAGGAACATGCTGTATTTGTTAATGGAGAACCTGAAAATCGTCGCGGTAGAAAATTATATAAAGACATGATGATTGAAATACCTGAGTTAGGTACTTTTTTTATGGAAACAAACGCATCGGATGCTAAATAATTATGCAACTTAATCAAATAGAATTAACGAATTATCGAAATTACAATCAACTTACTTTAAATTTTTCACCAAAATTGAATGTATTTGTTGGTGATAATGCCCAAGGAAAAACTAATTTATTAGAAAGTATTTATGTTTTATCGTTAACAAAAAGTCACCGAAGCAATCATGAAAAAGAATTAATTCAATGGAATCAAGAGTTTGCTAGAATTGAAGGTCAAATAAGTAAAAAGAATAGTGATATTGATTTAACAATGATTGTTTCTAATAAAGGGAAAAAAACAAAAGTAAATGGTTTAGAACAAATTAAATTAAGTCAATATATAGGTTATTTGAATGTTATTTTATTTGCTCCAGAAGATTTATCTTTAGTTAAAGGGTCACCACAACATCGTCGAAAATTTCTAGACATGGAAATTGGCCAAATCAACTCACACTATTTATATCACCTAAGCAATTATCAAACAGTGCTTAAACAACGAAACCAATATTTAAAAAAAACAGCTTTTAATAAATCATATGATCCTCTTTATTTAGAAGTATTAAATGAGCAATTAGCACAAGAAGGAAGTTTTGTTCTCTTGTCACGTTTGTATTTTGTTAACTTACTTGAAAAATGGGCAAATAGTATTCATGATAACATCTCTTACGGAAAAGAAGAATTACGTATTTCCTATAAAACTTCCTTTCAATTAGGTTCAGAACAAACGCAAGAAGAGTTATATTATTTATTAATGAAAGAGTTTAAAAAACATGAGGAGAGAGATCTATCACAATTTACAACAAGTGTAGGACCTCATAGAGATGATTTGGTTTTTATGGTAAATGGACAAAATGTTCAAACGTATGGCTCGCAAGGACAACAGAGAACAGCAGCTTTAAGCGTTAAATTAGCAGAAATTGAGCTAATTAATGAGGAGATTGGGGAATATCCTATTTTACTTCTTGATGATGTTCTTAGCGAACTGGATGACGAAAGACAAGTACAGTTAATGGAATTTATTGATAATAAACTTCAAACGTTTTTGACGACAACCAGTATCGTGCATTTAAATGATAAATTAAAAATAAATCCCGAAATATTTTATGTAACAAATGGAAAAGTAGAAAGGACGAGTGAAGACGTTGACGGATAAACAAATAAATGGAGGGCAAGCTTCATCATATGATGCCAGCCAAATTCAAGTATTAGAAGGACTTGAGGCTGTTAGAAAACGACCTGGTATGTATATTGGGTCCACAGGACCACAAGGTTTACACCATTTAGTATGGGAAATTGTTGACAATTCAATTGATGAGGCGTTGGCTGGTTTTTGTACTGAGATTAACGTGACGATTGAAGAAGATAATAGTATCACAGTAAAAGATAATGGACGTGGTATTCCAGTAGGGATTCAAGAAAAAACGGGACGACCAGCTGTTGAAACCGTCTTTACAGTATTACACGCTGGAGGAAAATTTGGCGGTGGGGGTTATAAAGTCTCAGGTGGTTTACATGGTGTAGGTTCATCCGTTGTAAACGCGTTATCTGAATCACTTAATGTTAAGGTTCATGTTGATGGGAAAATTCATCATCAAGAATTTAAGCGTGGAAAAGTCATAGATGACTTAGAAGTAATTGGTGAAACAGACCATCGCGGAACAGTTGTTAACTTTAAACCAGATGCTGAAATTTTTAAAGAAACAACCGTTTTTGAATATGATAAATTAGCAACACGTATTCGTGAATTAGCTTTCTTAAATCGAGGATTACGTATTAGTATTACTGATAAACGTGTGAGTCCTGAAAAAGAAGAATCTTACCACTACGATGGTGGGATTAAGAGTTATGTTGAGTATTTAAATGCTGGGAAAACAGTTCTTTTTCCAGATCCAATTTATACAGAAGGTGAACAACAAGATATTAGTGTTGAAGTAGCAATCCAGTACACTGACGATTACCATACTAATTTGTTGAGTTTTGCTAATAATATCCATACCTATGAGGGGGGAACACATGAGTTTGGTTTTAGAACTGCTTTAACACGTGTGATTAATGATTATGCAAAACGTCAAAAATTATTAAAAGAAAATGACGAAAATTTAAGTGGGGATGATGTACGTGAAGGAATGACAGCTGTTATCTCTATCAAACATCCAGAACCACAATTTGAAGGACAAACAAAAACAAAATTAGGTAACTCTGAAGTAAGAACAGTTACAGATCGATTATTCTCAGAAGCTTTTAATAAATTTTTATTAGAAAACCCTGATGTAGCAAAACGTGTCGTTGAAAAAGGGATTTTAGCATCTAAAGCTCGTTTGGCAGCTAAAAGAGCACGTGAAGTAACACGACGTAAGGGAGCTCTTGAAATTAGTAGTTTACCTGGTAAGTTAGCAGATTGTTCAAGTCGTGATCCTGAGAAAAGTGAATTATATATTGTCGAAGGGGATTCTGCGGGAGGCTCAGCAAAAACTGGTCGTGACCGTAATTATCAAGCCATTTTACCTATTCGTGGGAAAATCTTAAACGTCGAAAAAGCAAGCATGGAAAAAATATTAGCCAATGCAGAAATTCGTTCACTATTTACAGCAATGGGAACAGGGTTTGGTGGCGATTTTGATGTATCAAAAGCACGTTATCATAAATTAATTATCATGACCGATGCCGACGTTGATGGGGCACATATTAGAACTCTTTTATTAACGCTATTTTATCGTTATATGCGTCCAATTGTTGAAGCAGGGTATGTTTACATTGCTCAGCCGCCATTGTATGGGGTAAAACAAGGGAAAAAGATTACATATATTCAACCAGGAAAAGATGCTGATGAGAGGTTAGCACAAGCAGTTGCAGATTTGCCAGCGACACCAAAACCAAGTATTCAACGTTATAAAGGTTTAGGCGAGATGGATGATCATCAATTATGGGATACAACAATGGATCCAACAAAACGTACAATGTTACGTGTAACAGTTGAAGATGCTGCTAAAGCAGATGCAGTGTTTGATATGTTGATGGGAGATAGAGTAGAACCTCGTCGTGAATTTATTGAGGCCAATGCACATTATGTTAAGAATTTAGATATTTAAGTAAGGGAGAAACGTTCATGTCTGAAGAAATCAGAGAAAATATTCAAGATGTTAATTTGACACAAGAAATGGAAGAATCCTTTATTGATTATGCCATGAGTGTTATTGTGTCTCGTGCGTTACCAGACGTAAGAGATGGGCTAAAACCTGTTCATCGCCGTATTTTATATGGGATGAATGAAATGGGTGTGACACCTGATAAGGCACATAAAAAATCAGCACGTATCGTTGGGGATGTTATGGGTAAATACCATCCTCATGGTGATAGTGCGATTTATGAATCTATGGTGCGTATGGCTCAACCGTTTAGTTACCGTAACATGTTAGTTGATGGGCATGGTAACTTTGGTTCTGTCGATGGTGATGGAGCTGCCGCAATGCGTTATACGGAAGCTCGTATGAGTAAAATTGCGGTTGAAATGTTACGTGATATCAATAAAAATACCGTTAATTTCCAAAAGAATTATGATGAAACAGAAAGAGAGCCAGAAGTATTACCTGCACGATTTCCTAATCTTCTAGTTAACGGGACAACAGGGATTGCAGTAGGTATGGCAACGAATATACCACCACACAATTTGTCAGAAGTCATTGATGCGTTAAAACTATTGATGGAAAATAAAGATGTGACAACAAATGAATTGATGGAGGCACTACCTGGACCTGACTTTCCGACTGGTGGACTTGTCATGGGGAAAACGGGTATTCGTAAAGCTTATGAAACGGGTAAAGGATCAATTATTGTTCGTGCGAAAGTCGATATTGAAGAAAAATCAAATGGTCGTGAACGCATTATTGTCACTGAAATCCCATATATGGTGAATAAAGCAAAACTGGTTGAACGTATTGCTGAGTTGCACCGTGAAAAACGTATTGAGGGGATTACTGACTTAAGAGATGAATCCTCACGCGAAGGGATGCGTATTGTCATCGAGATTCGTCGTGATACAAGCGCATCAGTTGTGTTGAATAATTTATATAAATTAACGTCATTACAAACAAGTTTTGGCTTTAATATGCTAGCCATTGTTAAAGGTGTACCAAAAGTTTTAGGATTAAAACCAATTCTAGAGTATTATTTGGAACATCAAGAAGAAGTTATTGTTCGCCGCACAGAATTTGATAAACAAAAAGCAGAAGCTCGTGCGCACATATTAGAAGGCTTGAGAATAGCATTAGATCACATTGATGAAATTATTAAAATTATTCGTGCATCTGATTCTGATGACGTGGCAAAAGCAACTTTGATGGAACAATTTGATCTATCCGATAGACAATCACAAGCAATTTTAGATATGCGTCTACGTCGTTTAACTGGTTTAGAACGTGAAAAAATCGAAGCGGAATACCAAGATTTATTAGTATTAATTGCTGATTTGAAAGACATATTAGCTAATCATCATAGAGTACTCAATATTATCTCTGAAGAACTGGATGAAGTTCAACGTAAATATGGGGACGAAAGACGGACCGAATTACTCGTTGGAGAAGTATTAAGTCTAGAAGATGAAGATTTAATTGAAGAAGAAGATGTGGTTATTACGTTAACTCATAATGGTTACATTAAACGATTACCAAGTACGGAGTTCCGTACCCAAAATCGTGGCGGACGTGGTGTTCAAGGAATGGGCGTTCATGATGATGACTTTGTTGAGAATTTATTATCTTGTTCAACACATGATACGTTATTATTCTTTACAGATACAGGTAAAGTATATCGTGCAAAAGGATATGAAATCCCTGAGTACGGTCGTACAGCTAAGGGGATTCCAGTCATCAATCTATTAGGTATTGATTCTTCAGAAAATATTGAAGCTATTATTAATGTGGAAGGAAAAGCTGATTCTAATCAGTATTTATTCTTTACAACGAAATTAGGAACAGTAAAACGTACGTCTGTTAAAGAATTTTCGAATATTCGCACCAATGGCTTAAAAGCTATTGGTTTAAAAGATGGTGATTCACTGATTAATGTAGCATTAACAGATGATGATGATACGATTATTATTGGGACAAATCTAGGGTATTCTGTAACCTTTAAAGCAGAAGCAGTGCGTTCAATGGGACGTAGTGCAGCAGGTGTTCGTGGTATTCGTTTAAGAGAAAATGATTATGTCATTGGCATGGATATTTTAAAACCAGACATGGAAGTATTAGTTATTACTGAAAATGGGTATGGTAAGAGAACACATGCTAAAGAATATCCAATCAAGGGCCGTGGTGGTAAAGGGATTAAAACCGTTAATATTACTGAGAAAAATGGTCATTTAGTTGGATTAACAACGGTTAGTGGTGAAGAAGACATTATGTTAGTCACTAATAAAGGTGTCATCATCCGTTTTGAGCTGAATTCTGTTTCTCAGACAGGTCGTTCAACCCAAGGTGTCCGTTTAATTCGTTTAGAAGAAGATGCTTTGGTATCAACTATGGCAACTATTGATGTTGATGAAGATGAAATAGAAGATACTATTGTGTCAGAGGAAATCGATGTTAAAATAACAGCGGATGAACAAGAAAAGAATTTTGAATAATAAAATGATAATTAACTCAAAGTAGGCAACTATTTTGAGTTATTGTTTTATAAAAAATTTAATTAAGGAGATATTCTAGATAACTATCTATTTACTAGGTTTAGTAACAAACAGTAAGGGAAATTTGTAGAAACTTTTGATATTAAATAATTTGAAGAAATATATCATTAGTAAATGGTCGATTAAAATAAAGGTATTATAAATTTATGTTGCAATACGATATAAAAAATAGTATAATTTATTACTGTGAGTAAATGAAAGTTTACTCTCCTTGTTCCTTATAATTAAGGAACCTTTAGTCCATAAGGAGGTGAAAATCAATGAGTCAGGTATCAAATTATGAAATCATGTATATAATTCGTCCTAACATTGATGAGGAAGCAAAAAATGCTCTAGTAAATCGTTTCGATTCAATCTTGAAAGATAACGGAGCAGAAGTTTTGGAATCTAAACAATGGGAAAAACGTCGTTTAGCTTACGAAATCCAAAATTTCCGTGAAGGAATCTACCATATCGTTAAAGTTTCTTCTACAGATGCTGCAGCAATCAATGAATTTGATCGTTTAGCAAAAATCAATGATGACATTTTACGTCACATGATTGTTAAAGAAGAAAAGTAATAATGTTTCACGTGAAACATTTATAACGAAAGGAGATTAACCAATGATTAACAATGTTGTATTGGTAGGTAGACTTACTCGAGACCCAGATTTGAGATATACGTCAAATGGTTCTGCCGTAGCGACTTTTAACTTAGCTGTTAATCGTAACTTTACGAATCAAAGTGGGGAACGAGAAGCAGACTTTATTAATTGTGTGATTTGGAGAAAACCAGCTGAAACCTTAGCAAATTATGCTAAAAAAGGAACTCTATTGGGAGTAGTTGGACGTATTCAAACTAGAAACTACGAGAATCAACAGGGACAAAGAGTGTATGTAACTGAAGTGGTTTGTGAGAACTTCCAATTATTAGAATCTAAGAATGCATCGAGTCAAAGACAACAGCAAACTAGCGGATTTAATAATTTTTCTCAAGATAACCAAAATACACAATCATCATTTGGCCAATCTTCAAGTAATGACATGCCGAACTTCGATCGTGATAATAGTAATCCTTTTGGAAACTCATCATCGATAGATATTTCGGATGACGATTTACCATTCTAATATAGAGGAGGGCATATAATGGCAGCTCAACAAAGAAGAGGCGGACGCCGTCGTCGTAAAGTATGTTACTTTACAGCTAACCATATTGATCATATCGATTACAAAGATGTTGAATTATTATCTCGTTTTGTTTCAGAACGCGGTAAAATTTTACCTCGTCGTGTAACAGGAACTTGTGCTAAACATCAACGTAAATTAACGATTGCAATTAAACGTGCAAGAATTATGGGATTATTACCATTCGTTAGTGAAGACTAATAAAATCCAGAGACATTCATTTGAATGTCTCTTTTTGTTTCACGTGAAACAATGAAGAATAGTTTAGAAATACTATAAATTATGTTAAAATAAAAAGAGTGTGTAACTAGAATCGTTAGGAGAGTGAATATAGATGAAAGTTATCTTTTTAGAAGATGTAAAAGGAAAAGGAAAAAAAGGTGAAGTGAAAGATGTTGCAGTAGGATATGCTCAAAACTTTTTAATTAAAAAAGGATTGGCTAAAGAAGCAACAGCTCAAAATTTAAGTGAACTTAAAGGAAAAGAAAAAGCCAAAGCTAAAGAAGATGCAGAAGTATTAGAAGAAGCTAAAAAATTAAAAAAAACATTTGAAACTGAAGGTTTTGAAGTTGTTATAAAATCAAAAGCAGGAGAAGATGGACGTTTATTTGGTTCAATTCCTTCTAAACAAATAGCAGATGGACTTCAAAAGCAACACAAAATAAAAGTAGATAAACGCAAAATTGAAATGGAACAACCAATTAAAGCATTAGGCTATACAACTGTTCCAGTTAAATTACATAAAGAAGTGGTAGCCAAACTACGTGTACATGTAGTGGTTGAGTAACCGGAAAATTGAGGATTTAATCTATGGAACTTATTCAACAAGATAGAGTGCCACCTCAAAGTATCGAGGCAGAACAAGCAGTTTTAGGTTCTGTCTTTTTAAATGCAGATGCTTTGATTGAGGCAATGGAATATATTGATTCAGCTGATTTTTATCGACGTTCACATCAGTTACTTTTCCAAACTATGTTAGATTTAAATAATCGTAATGAAGCAATTGATGTCATTACGATGAAAACAGAGTTGGAACAAAAGCAATTACTAGAAGATGTTGGTGGTATTAGTTACTTATCTGAGTTAACAACAAACGTTCCAACAGCAGCCAATGTGGGACACTATGCCAAAATTGTGGAACAAAAATCGTTGTTGCGTCGTTTGATACAAACGGCAACAGATATCGTAACAAAAGGCTTTGAACAAGATGAAGATGTTGAATTTATCTTAGATGAAGCAGAACGTCAAATTTTAGAAGTCTCTGAAAAAAGAAATAGAAGTGGCTTTTTAGCGATTTCTGATGTGTTGAGTGATTCTATTGCTCAAATAGAACAATTATCACAACAAGGTGATGATATAACTGGATTGCCAACAGGATATCATGCTCTTGATAAAATGACAGCCGGTCTCCAGTCAGAAGAGCTCATCATATTAGCAGCACGTCCGGCTGTGGGGAAAACAGCCTTTGCTTTAAATATCGCACAAAACGTAGGAACAAAAACGGATGAATCAGTCGCTATTTTTAGTTTAGAAATGAGTGCAGAGTCATTAGTTAATCGTATGTTATGTTCAGAAGGATCAATAGAAGCAAGTCATTTAAAAACAGGTCAGTTGACTGACGAAGAATGGAACAGTTTAATTGTCGCAATGGGAAGTTTATCAAGAGCTAATATTTTTATAGATGATACACCTGGTATTAAAATATCTGAAATTCGGGCGAAATGTCGAAAATTAGCTCAAGAACAAGGTGATTTGGGCCTTATCTTAATTGATTATTTACAATTAATTGAAGGAACAGGACGAGAGAACAGACAACAAGAAGTATCGGAAATTTCACGTCAATTAAAGAAACTTGCTAAGGAATTGAAAGTGCCAGTTATTGCCTTATCACAGCTATCTCGTGGAGTGGAACAAAGGCAAGATAAAAGACCAGTATTAAGTGATATTCGTGAATCAGGTTCTATTGAGCAAGATGCAGATATTGTCGCCTTTTTATATCGTGATGATTATTATCAACGTGATAGTGAAGAAGATGATGATGAACCAGTACAAGAGTCTAATAATATTATTGAAGTTATTATAGAAAAAAATAGAAGTGGTGCAAGAGGAACGGTAGAATTGATGTTTATTAAAGAATATAATAAATTTACTTCTATTTCCCCAAGAGAAGAATTTTAATATTCGTAATTTTTGATAAAAATATGTTTTTTTTATTTTAATGTTCTGATTTAGTTGTGTTAGATTCTTTTTTTTGATAATATAGTTAGGTAATGAATAAAAGAGAAGAACGGAGTGTTCGTATGTCATCAGTTGTAGTAGTAGGAACTCAGTGGGGAGACGAAGGTAAAGGAAAAATCACTGATTTTTTAAGCGAAAATGCAGAAATTATTGCAAGATACCAGGGTGGAGATAATGCAGGACACACTATTCAATTTGATGGAACAACCTATAAACTTCATTTAATTCCATCAGGTATTTTTTATCAAGATAAAATAAGCGTGATTGGAAATGGTGTAGTCGTTAATCCAAAATCATTAATTAAAGAATTAAACTATTTAAAAGAACATAATATTCCAACTACTAATTTAAGAATTTCAGATAGAGCACATGTTATTTTGCCTTATCATATTCTTTTAGATCAGTTACAAGAAGATGCTAAAGGTGATCAAAAAATCGGAACAACGATTAAAGGGATTGGACCTGCTTATATGGATAAAGCAGCTCGTGTGGGTATTAGAATAGCTGATTTATTAGATAAAGAGATTTTTGAAGAACGATTAAAAATAAATTTAGAAGAAAAAAATAAATTATTTACTAAAATCTATGAAGTAGACCCTATTTCATTTGAAGAAGTGTTTGAAGAATACTATGAGTATGGTCAATTAATTAAAGAATATGTAACTGATACATCAGTTATCTTAAATGAAGCCTTAGATAATGGAAAACATGTACTATTTGAAGGAGCTCAAGGTGTTATGTTGGATATTGATCAAGGTACTTATCCATTTGTTACCTCATCAAATCCATTAGCTGGAGGCGTGACAATTGGAACAGGTGTAGGACCTTCCAAAATTGATAAAGTGGTGGGTGTTTGTAAAGCTTATACCTCTCGTGTAGGTGATGGACCATTCCCAACTGAACTATTTGATGAAACAGGTCATCAAATTAGAGAAGTTGGTCGTGAATATGGTACAACAACTGGTCGACCAAGACGTGTTGGTTGGTTTGATAGTGTTGTGATGAGACACTCTAGACGTGTATCAGGTATCACTAACCTATCATTAAATTCAATCGATGTTTTAACAGGTTTACCTGTCATTAAAATTTGTGTGGCTTATGAGTTAGATGGAAAAGAAATCACTCATTACCCAGCAAGTTTGAAAGAATTATCGAGATGTAAACCAATTTATGAAGAATTACCAGGGTGGACGGAAGATATTACTGGTTGTAAAACATTAGAAGAATTACCAGAAAATGCTAGAAATTATGTTAAACGTGTTTCTGAGTTAGTAGATGTTAGAATTTCAACATTTTCTGTTGGTCCTGATAGAACACAAACAAATATTTTAGAAAATGTTTGGGAACAAATTTAAATACCCAATAAATATAAAAAAATAGAGAGTTATCGAACTCTCTATTTTTTTATTATATAATAAAGTTAAACCAATGATAGGGAGAAAATAAAAATGACTTATAAATTTGATTTGTTGGTAGATTCCTGTTGTGATTTGACACATGATGAATTAGAGGAACCAGGCATTAAAAAAATTAGTATGACGATTCAATTAGACAACAAAGAATATATTGATGACTTTCAGGAAACTTTTGATTACAATTGGTTTATGACAGAACTTAAAAATGGAGCAACACCTAGTACGTCACAAATTAATATTGGGAATTACTTAGATATTTTTAAAGATTATGTCGGCCAGAACCAACCCTTGCTATATGTTTGTTTTTCATCAGGTTTAAGTGGCTCATATAATAATGCGATGACAGCTTTATCTATGTTAGAAGAAGAGCATGGTAAACTACCGATTACGATTATTGATTCCTTAGCGGCATGTTTGGGAGAAGGACTACTTGTAAGGAATGTCTTAAATCTTAGGAGACAAGAAAAAACACTTGAAGATGTCGTATTATGGTTAAACGAAATGATACCAAGATTACATTCATGGGTTACAGTTGATGATTTAAAACATCTAGAGCGTGGAGGTAGGATATCCAAAACGTCTGCGATGATTGGTAGTATGATCAAAGTGAAACCAATTATCTGTATGAATGCTGAAGGAAAATTAATTAATATTGGAAAAGTACGTGGACGCAAACATTCATTAGAAAAAATAGCTGAATTAACCAAAGAAACCATTGAGCAAGAATCTGAACAAGATATTTTAATTGCCTATGCTGGAGATAAGGAATCTGGTGAAAAATTAAAAGCTATTTTACAAGATAAAGTATCGGTAAAAAGTATTTCTGTAAAACCGATGGGACCAACCATTGCTAGTCATACAGGATATGGAGCATTGGCAGTATTTTCATTTGGTTTAATAAAGTAACATAAACTTATAAGATTATCTAGACTATGGACAAACTAGTTACTCATTAAGAGTGATTGGTTTGTTTTTTTTAGATACGCCAATTGTAAAATTGAGCTAGACAATAAAAAAAGACAAAGTATTGAAATTATTCAACACTTGTCCATAGTTTTATATAAGTTTATATGACTTTGTGGCTATTATGAATAAAAATTTACATATAATGTGGAACAGATAAAAAATTATTAACTATAACAGTTTTGATTATTTTTATTTGTTTTAAGTATTTTTAATTATGTATTAAATTTATTTAACATATATCTAATGATTATATAAAAAATGCATCATATATAGTTATTTTGTCTACTTTTTTTAATTAAATTATAATAAAAAACTTTAAATGTATTAAAGATACAATTAAACTATCTTTTTATAATAATTGTTGTTAAATTTGATATAAACAATAGTAATCTGTTTATTTTTTTTAAAAATGTGTTATAATTGTAAAGTGGTTGTTTGTGAAATTAGTTATATCAAGTAAGAGGTGGGGGTTAATGAAAAAGAATAAAATAGTATTATTTTTATTGACTTGTTTATTATTTTTATTTGTAACTGATTATAGAGTACTAGCTGTGAATAAATTGGTTGATAATCCTAACGTTACATTAGTGAGGCCAGGTTTAGAAAGATCAGTGGAGATTAATGGTAAGTATAATTTCTCAATGCAATTAATAAATGGGAAAGATGAGAATACGAAAACAACATATAGACCAAAAGGAAATACAGTGTTTTCAGGGAGAAATCCACAAATAGAAAATAGACCTTATAACGAAGCTTTTCCTGGAAGTAAGTCTCAAATTTATTATTTTCAGTCTGGAAAATCCGAAGAACAGTCAGTATATGTATCTAACGTAGGGTTTTACCAAGGTCGATCTGTTGATGTGAAATGGGTAATAGATGAGTTGTATCTAGATATTCCAGGTAGCGTGTTTCGTTTTTTTGCTGTTGATCCTTCTGAACAACATCTGAGTGGTTCGAAATATTATATTCCTTCAGTGGATACAAAAGCTGAATGGGGAGATATATTTATGTCAATAGGATCTGGGTTAGGTAATAAACATACCAATATACCAAATAAAATAATACCCAGATATCCTTTTACATCAGGTAAAGATTATATTGACTATCATTATGAATTTTATGATTCGTTAACTAAAGAAAAAATAGAAATTGTTGGTTTATGGAATGTGTCAAATTTAAATAAACTAAAAACTTTAGAGGTGTATAGTCCACTAAATGATTTGTCTAAGTATTATACTTATTCAAATTATAATGCTTATCCAAATAAATATACGAATAATATTGAGTATAACTATCTTTATAATAATATATTACAGTTTTCTAACTCTGAACCTACAATGAGCAAATATGAAACATCGTTTACAGGCTTATTCGAACGAACGAATACTTTAAAATTTCGTCTTAGTATGAATGATCAGACTATGGGGTTAGATTATTTAAGGCAAGCTATACCTCGGGTGGCACCAAGTATCCAAACAGTTATAGGTAGAGTAAATAATGCGACTCATGATCAAGAAAATTATAGAGATGTCTATTATGATATTATTTTTGGTGTAGGAAATAATAGTATAGATAAGAGAACTGATAAATTATCCATAGAGACGACAGCTCCAGATGGCTATAACATAGACCCATCACAGATAAAGGTATATAACGTTGCTGAAAACAGTGAAGAAGTGGATAATAATATTTCATATACGGTTACATTGAATCCTGAAAATAAAGCGAAAGCGACTGTAACTTTTAACGATACTAAAAGCGCAGAATTTAATAACGGACAATATAAAATTTCAGTAGTGGCTACACCTAATGAGTCATTTAACTTATCAAATAATGGTTATCTTATTAAAGAAGATGATAAATTTAATGGATATATGCATTTTGACTTAGCGACAACTGCAGTAATGACGTATACACACTATGCAAGTAATAATATTGATACGAAACAATATTCATATAAAGTCGATGATCGATCAATTGCTAAGACTAACTATGAAGGAATGCCAACAGGTGAAGCAAAACAAAATGTGCCATTAGAGTATGGAAAAAGTATTTTAAGTCAATACCCTGATGCTTCTGAACTATTAGAAGAAGGGTATCAAACATCTATTGATACCAATAATATAGCGAAAGATACTCCTATCAAGGCAGATTATGTCAATAAGGATAAATTACCAGATACTACAAAATTGATGCCTGGTACAAAATTAAAAGTTCCTATTCGTTTAACATCAAAACTGGGTGTCACAACAGATGTAGATGCAACATTAGTTGTTAAAGAAGCTAAAAGTCGATTAACTGTTAACATTGTAAATGAAGCAGATGAATTGATTGATAAAGTAGAATTAAATGACTATTTGATTAATCAAGCAGTTGATTTAACAGCTATCAAAGAAGTAACATCCGTATTAGACAAATATACCACTAATGGTGGGTATACTATTATCGAAAGACCAAATGATGAAACTAATTTATTATTAAACAGTGTAAAGATGAGTGTAACTTATAAATTAAAAGGAAATTTATTGATTGAATCAGCTCCTAGATTGTTTGATTATGGTGAAATCAAAACTTCAGTTGATAATGTACATATAAGACAAGCTAAAAATTTAGATGAACAGCCACCTTTAAAAATTGTTGATAATCGTTCAAATAAGTCAACTGGTTGGAATTTAAAATTAAAAATGGTTAAATCTTTTACGAATGATGGAACAGAGTTACCTAATATTATGGAGTATAGGTTAAGTTCTTCCGATAGCTTTAATGTCACCTCAGATGCAATGACAGCATATCATAGTAAAGCAGGGGGAGATTATACCTTAAGTGATGACTGGAAAAAATATGATACAGGTTTAGGTTTGATTATTGAGCCTGGACAGGTTAAAAAATTAGGTCATTACACGAGTGAAATGGAATGGGACTTAATGCCAGGTGAGGAACCATGAAGCTAGTGGAAGGGGTGACGGAATGAAACACGTTATAAAACATGTATTTTTAGTTTTTAGTCTTGTTTATGTTATGAGTTTTTGTTCATCTATATCCTTTTTAGCTGCTGAACCTGATACCGATTCTGAAGTAACGCATGGTAGGATAATTTTTTATGAAGATGTTGAAACGAGTTCTTCAACATCAAATAAGGATAACCATCCGACACGATCTAATTCTAATCAGTATCCTGTAAGTAATAAAAAAGCAACAAAAGGACTCCTACCTCAAACGAGTGATTATTGCTCTTATTTTCCTACAGCTATTGGTTTAATACTAATATTAGGAGTTGTTATTATGTATAGAACCAAATGGAGAGTGAGAGTAGTATGATATATCGACAATTACTGAATCATGGATTCTATTTATTTATTATATTGATATCTAGTATTTTATTATCAGGTAATACTGTTTTAGCAGTATCACAGACGGTTAATCCAAATGCTAGTACAGAAGTTATCGATAATGGAATTACGCCACCAGTTGATCCTGAAAATCCACCAACGGAGGTTGATCCCAATCAACCATCTAAACAACCTAAAGGTAGTCTGCGTTTAGATTTTGTTTCTAATTTAGATTTTGGACGCGTTAGAATTGGTAATCATAAGGAAGTTAATGCTAAAGCACAATTTTTTAAGCAAGGTACTGAGCCTAGGGGAAGTTATATTCAACTTACAGATGTCCGAAGTGAAAGTACAGGATGGACTTTGATGATGGAGCAAAAAAACCAATTTAAAACTGCTGATGGACAGGAACTTTCTGGAGCTGTATTATCATTTGATCATGCATGGGCGAATGCTAGTCATAAAACAGAAGAAATTATGCCGCAAGTAACTAGAGAAACTTTATCTTTAGTACCCGGTGAATCAGCTATTGTCGCTCAAGCAGAAAAAAATAAAGGGTGGGGCGTCTGGACAGTTGAATTTGGTGCATCACAAAATAATAAAGATGGACAAAAATCAACATTGTATCCCTTGATTGATAGTAATAATCAACCGCTTATCAACCCCGAATGGAATCAACCAGACTTTGGAAATAGAGCTATTTCACTATCCATTCCGGATAAGACAACTATTTTACCAAAGGAATATAATACGGAGATAATTTGGACTATTGCCAAATTGCCTTAATAGATAAATATAAATGGAGGAATATATAATGAAAAACAAGGTTTTAGGAACAATTTTATTATCAACTTTACTATTAAGTAGTGCGGTTAGTGTTAGTGCTGCAACTGCAGACACAGTTAAGTCATCTGGTTCAGTAACGGTCGATGAAGGTTCTATCAAACCAACAGATCCAGATAAACCAGGTGATGGAGGAAATGATAAAGACCCTGAAAAACCAACAGATCCAGTGATTCCGGATGTTGATCCAAAGGATCCAGGTAATGGTGGATTTACACCAGGTAATCCAGATGGTGGAGCGTTGACTCTTTTAGGTGCATCAAACTTGAAATTTGGAACTATTAATATTAGTTCAAATAATATTCAAAAATATGCAGCACCAGCGAAAGTATTGGGTGCTACTCAAGATCCAACAACGGGAGCATTAACTCCTACTGGTACTAATAAAACAGTTGGTAACTATGTTCAATTTGGTGATATCCGCTCAGAACAAACTGGTTATACTTTAACTGCTCAATTAACTAAACAATTTACATTATATGATAAAGATGGAAAAACTCCACTAGGTACTTTAGATAATGCTTCTATAAACTATACTAATGGAATTTTAACTCATGAAGATGGTGCAAATATTACTGGTGGGGTTGATGGATTAGATTTAACTTCTACTATGGAATTAGTTCAAGATTCAGGTACAGCTCAACAAGTTGTTAACTTACCTTCTGGAAAAGCACCAGCTAAAGGTATCTTATCTGTTGAATATGGACAAACTAAAGATTACGATGACAAATACACAGTTAAAGGTACAGCTCAAAAAGAAACAGAAGATAAATCTATTGCGTTAAAAGTTCCTTCTAGAACAGCTACTAATATGAAAAAAGGAAACTATCTAGCAGAGATTACTTGGACTTTAACAGATGGCCAACCTTAATTATTAGACATAAAACTTAATATTGTGCAAAATAGGTTGATATATTTTATCAACCTATTTTGTGTTAATAAAATACATTGATAGAAAGGTTATTTTTATGAAAAAAAATAAAATTAGCAGCATATGGTTATTATTTATTATTATTTTTTGTATTTTTGGTTTTGGTAAAACGATAAGTATCGCAGAAGATAATATAGGAACAGCTGGTTTTTCATTCAGTATTAATTATCCAGATAATCAACTATCAGATAAAGGTTATCTAGACCTCTTAATGAAACCTAATCAAAAGTCATCTTTTACTCTTAATTTAGTCAATCCTTCTTCTGAAGATGTTAATGTTGATATTAGCATTACAGGTGCAAAAACGAATAAAAATGGTGTGATTGAATACACGCCAAATGATATCAAAAACGATGATTCTTTAAAATTTCCATTTGAAAAAATTGTGACTGGTCCTAATCAAGTATTATTGAAACCTGGTGAAACAAAAGAAGTCAAATTCGATATAGTGATGCCAGATAGTGATTTTGACGGTCAAATAGTCGGTGGTATTTCTATGATACGAAGTACTAAAGATGATAAAAATGAAAAAGTGGAAGGAACGCAAATTAAAAATAGATATCGTTATGTAGCACCAGTGGTGTTACAGGTTAACAAAAACGAAGTTTTACCTAAATTAGAATTCCGTAATATTTACCCAGAACAGTTAAATGCAAAAAATACTATATTTATTAATTATTCTAACATTAGTGCGACTTTCTTCAATGATATGTCAGTAGAAGTTAGCATTTCGAAAAAAGGGAAGGATACTGTTTTATATCAAACAAGAAAAAATAATATGAGAATGGCTCCTAATTCATTAATTAACTTTCCTGTAAGCATGCAAGGAGAGAAGATGGAGCCAGGAAATTATACTGCTAATATTACGGTAAAAGGAGATAAAGGTATTATAGAGCATTGGAAAGAGGATTTTAAGATTTCAAAAGATGAAGCAGATAAATATAATGAACGAGATGTTGGTTTATACGAGGAACGAAAAATTAATTGGAAACTCATTATTATAATTACTTTATCAGTGATTCTCTTAGTTATTATTATTTATTTTATTTTAACAAAAATAAATAATAAAAAGAAATCTAGAAATTTATCACGTAAAAAAAATAAAAAAAAGAGTAAATAGGAGTATTGAATAATGAATATAATTGAAATATTGTTTATTTGTTTGATTTCTCTTTCTATTGTGTTTCTAGCTTTTTCATTACTTAATACAATAATTTACTTCATCAATAAAAAAAAGATATTATCTCTTAATAAAAAAAAGCGTCATAAAAAAAAATATCGAAAACAATTACGTCAATTATCAAAAAATCAAGCTCGTTATTTAAAAAGAGCGTTAGTTCTGTTTTTTATATCTGTTATCGTAATGAGTGGATACTTTTTGACTAAAAATTATGTTGAAAAACACTTATTTTCGAAAGATTTAGAAATAGTAATGTCGGGTTATTTTTTAGTAGATAATTATGAAAAAAGTGTAGCTCAAGCAAAAAAATCTGAAGGTAAAAAAGAAGAGGTAACTAAAAAGATAACTGATAACTCTAATCGAATGGCTTCTTACATGACTGAAACGCCTAGTGATATGTTATCTGTAGATGGTCAGCGATTATTAAATAAATATTATAAAAGTTTATCAGAAGTCGGAATGAATACAGTTCCCATTATACAACAACTTTATGGAAATGAAGAGTTATCAAATGAATGTATTCAAAATTTAAATATAGTCAAAGAAAATCAAAAAGCTGTTTTTAATTATTTTAATATTGATGAAAGTAGAATACATAAAAAATAAGTGTAAGGGTTGAAGTATATGATAAAAAAGTATATAACACGACTGTCTTATCGGCGTTTATTCCTATCTGTTTTGATTACTGTTATATCTTTACTATGCTTTTCTCAGTTATTTTATAGAGTTTCAATTGTATCGGATAATCGAATGGCTCCTACACTAAAAAAAAAAGATGTGGTATTAGTAAAAAAAAAGATGAGATTACAACGTTTTGATATAGTATTATGTCAAATAAATAGTCAGTTGATATTTTTACGTATAATAGGATTACCAGAAGAATTTATATCTTATTCTGATGATGTATTATATGTTAATGGTAGTTCACTTGAAGAACCTTTTCTTATTAATAAATCAGTTTATAAACATGATAATAATCAATTATATACTGATTCGTTTACGTTGAGTGCTTTTGGAGAGCTTAATAGTATACCTCGTGATGAGTATTTATTATTAGGTGACAATAGACCATATAGCAATGATAGTAGGTATTATGGTCTCATTCATCGTGACGACATTAAGGGGAAATTAGTCACTATTATTCATACTAAATAAAGATGAGACGATTTAAATGTTGCGATTTAAATCGTCTTTTATATATATATTACATGTGTTTATCAGTTAATAAAGATAGTATAATAAATATTATTATCATTAATTAGGGAGTTGGGCTAAATGGAGTTTTTTACCTATAATTATTTTGTTAATCAGTCTAGTAATAGCCATATTTATCAATATTTATTAGTTATATTAATTTTATTGATAGTACTATTGCTTATTTTAAGACGGTCTAAAAATAAAAGTCGATTAAAATATCGTGATTTAATTATTTTATTGTCTTTATTACTAGTTTTTTTAATTGGAATACAAACAAATGATTATCAAAAGGGGAAAGCTGAAAAAGGGAACTATTCTCAAATGTTATTCTTTTTAGATGCTGTTAGTAAAAAGAAATTAGTTGATCCTGAGACAATTAGTGTTAATTATAAGTATTTAAAAGATGAAATGGTATTAAAAATCAATAATAAATATTATCAAGTGAATTTTAATAGTGATTTTACGACATTTAAGTTAGAAGATACAGTATTAGTAAATGATGAATCAATAAAAGTAACGGGGAAGTGATGACATGAAGGAATATTTGGATATAGGAATAAAACTAGCTATTGGGATTATTACGTTAATTTTTCAAATGAATTTATTAGGAAAAGCTAATTTAGCACCAACCTCTCCTCTTGATCAATTACAGAACTTTGTTTTAGGGGGTATTATAGGTGGGATGATCTATAATGCACAAATATCAATCTTACAATATTTTTTAGTGTTGGTGATGTGGACATTTTTGGTGACGTTATTTAAGTACCTTAAGGAAAATGTCGCTCTTGTGAAGAAAATGATAGATGGTTATCCTACAACATTAATTAAAAATGGTAAAGTATTAGTTGATGAGTGTACAAAACATGGCATTTCTGCTACAGATTTAATGTTTAAACTAAGAACCTCTAATGTTTATGAAACACGTTCGGTAAAACGTGCAATCCAAGAACAGAATGGTCAGCTGACTATTATTTTATATGGCGAAGAAAATGTTAAATACCCTATAATTACGAATGGATACATTAATCAGGAGGTATTAGAAATGATTGAACGAGATGAATCTTGGTTATTTAATGAATTAAATAAACAAGAAGCTGAAGTTCAAAATGTTTACTTAGGTGAATGGGTGAATGGTGAGTTAATCCTTAGTTTATATGATTAAAAAAATGAGTTATGCAAAAGCATAACTCATTTTTTTATTTGAATATCTTTTTTAATTGTTCTTTCACAGTAGGATTTTCTAAAAACTCATCATACGTGGTCTCAGCACGATCAATTACTCCTTGATCAGAAACAGCAATGATACGATTTGCAGTTGTTTGGATAAATTGATGGTCATGAGAAGCAAATAAAATGGACCCACTAAAGGAAATTAAGCCATCATTTAGTGCTGTGATTGATTCTAAGTCCAAATGATTTGTAGGATCATCTAACACTAGTACATTTGATTTAGAAAGCATTAATTTAGAAAGCATACAACGTACTTTTTCTCCCCCAGATAACACATTAACAGGTTTTAATACGTCTTCACCTGAGAAAAGCATACGTCCTAAGAAACTGCGTAAAAATGTATTATCATTTTCTTCTTTTGACGCATATTGGCGTAACCAATCAACGATAGTCATATCATTGTTGAATTCTTCTGTTGTATCCTTAGGCAGGTAAGCTTGAGATGTTGTGACACCCCAACGAACAGAACCAGTATCTGGCTCCATTTCCCCCATAATAATTTTGAAAAGAACAGTCGTTGCGATATCATCTTTTGCAATAAAGGCTACTTTATCATCTTTTCTTAATGTGAATGAGATATTGTCTAGAATTTTCTTCCCATCAATTGTTTTTGACACATTTTCAACTTGCAATAAGTCATTGCCAATTTCACGTTCTGGATTAAATCCTACAAATGGGTAACGACGTGATGACGGTTGGATATCATCTAGTTCAATTTTATCTAACATTTTTTTACGAGAGGTCGCTTGTTTAGATTTAGAGGCATTGGCACTAAATCTTGCGATAAAGGCTTGTAATTCTTTGACTTTTTCTTCTTTTTTCGCATTTTGGTCAGCTTGAAGTCTAGCAGCTAACTGACTAGACTCTAACCAGAAATCATAGTTCCCAACGTATAGCTTAATTTTTCCGAAATCTAAATCAGCCATATGTGTACATACTTTATTTAGAAAGTGGCGGTCATGGGAAACCGTAATAACAGTATTGTCAAAGTTGATTAAAAATTCTTCTAACCATGCGATAGACTCTCTATCAAGACCATTTGTTGGCTCATCTAGTAGTAATACATCGGGTTGGCCAAATAAAGCTTGAGCAAGTAACACTTTCACTTTTTGTCCAGCTGTTAATTCTGACATTTTTAGATTATGTAAGTCTTCTGTAATATTTAATCCTTGGAGTAAGCTAGCAGCTTCAGGTTCAGCTTCCCAACCATTTAATTCCGCAAATTCCCCTTCAAGTTCAGCTGCTTTAATCCCATCTTCATCAGAAAAATCTTCTTTCATATAGATAGCATTTTTTTCTTGCATGACTTCATATAGACGTTTATGTCCCATAATAACAGTGTCTATAACCGTTTCATCTTCGTAGTCAAAATGATTTTGTTTAAGTGTTGCTAATCGTTCATCTGGTCCTAGTGCAACATAACCAGTTGATGGCTCAATTTCATTTGAAAGTATCTTTAAGAAAGTTGACTTTCCAGCACCGTTTGCACCAATTAATCCATAACAATTTCCTGGTGTGAATTTTATATTTACATCGTCGAATAGTTTTCTATCCGGGAATTGTAAACTTACATCTGAAACAGTAATCAAAATAAATCCCTCACTTTTTCGTTATTAGTGTTGTTGTAATGTCTATCGTATCTCCCCGATTATATCGGGTTTAAACACTTGGTGCAACCATATGAATAAAAAGAACCTTAATCTGTTGCTAGATTAAGGTTTAAAACGTTCGTTGTAAAATAGATTTCGTGATTTCGTAGATGGTTTCTTTGGTCTGTTGTTGATTATTTGGTAATGATTGGATAGTGGCTAGTGCTCTGTTAGTATAGTGAGAAGCTAAGTCATAGGCCTTCTCAACACCATGACATTCAATGACTAACTCATGGATCCGTTTTGCATCCTCTTGCGTCATGTTTTCTTTTTTACTTAATATTGGTTCAAAAAGAAGCGGGTGCTCAGCAATGCTACATATCAGAGGTAAGCTGTAAACACCTTGACGAACATCTTCTAAAACAGGCTTACCAAGTGTTTCTTCATTTTGTGAATAATCTAAAATATCATCCACAATTTGAAAGGCTAAACCGATGTCTTTACCAATTTCACGGCATTTATTTGACAGTTTTTTTCCACCACCGTTTTCATAACAACCGACAAAACAACTTAAGGCAAATAGTTCAGCTGTTTTACCTGTAATATTGGCCAAATAATCATCAATTGTGACATTCATATTATATCGTTCACTCATTTGTCCTAATTCACCAAGTAGTACTTTTTCCATACTAGTTGTATTGAGTTCAATACTTTTTAGAGAACTTTGATATTGAATTAATAATTTAAAACAAATAATAAAAAGGTAATCCCCAGAATAAACTGCAACATCCGTGCTAAAGGTTGAATTTATTGTTGCTGTGCCACGTCTTGTATCAGCTACGTCGACAATATCATCATGAATAAGAGTAGCCGTATGTAAGGTTTCTATTGCAGCAGATAGAGCGATGGTTTTCTTTTTATCTATTTTTGTACCAAATTCAGCAAATAATAGTAGATACGCAGGACGTAATAATTTACCGCCAGAATGAAAAATAGCTAATATAGCCTCTTCGACTTCTTTATTAGGTAGTGAGATAGAATCTGAAATGAGATTAAGTGTTTTTTGTAAATCTTTTTTTAAGGACGGATATGACGTCCACATAGCATGAGGTTCCATCAATAGTCTCCTTATTTTAGAGTGTGTTTATCATAAGCTAATTGAAATTCTTGAAGTGTTTTAACATGTAGCATTAAATAATTTGCAGCAATACCAATGGCAATTCCAGCTAAAATCCCAATCCATGACAGAATGGGGAGGTATAACATGACCGTCCATGATTTAGCAATCCAACTTGCCACAATTAATTGTCCTACATTATGTAAAAATCCACCACATGCACTAATCCCAATAGTGCTAATACGTTTTGGCCCTAGTTGTTTTAGGAAGATCATTCCAAAATAACTTAGAAAAGCACCGGCAGCACTATACATTAAAGTGGAAACTGTTCCTCCGAGTAGTGTGGTTAGAAATAGTCTTAAAACCACTAATGTGAAACTATCTTTCATAGGCATCGTAAAAATCGCAATGATGGTGATTAAATTAGCTAATCCTAATTTTGCTCCTGGAGCAAAGGCAAAAGGGAAGGGGATCATATTTTCAAGTAGTCCTATGATAACACCTTGAGCAACAAGTAACGCAATATAGATAATTTTTTTATTTTTGGACATGATTATTCTCCTATCATAGTGAGAATACTATCAATTTATTCATTGTGCAATACTTTGAATAAAAAGAAAGTTCTAGAAAATAATTTCTAGAACTTTCTTATGACGTATTTTAGGTTTATGATTTTTCTCCGTATCGAGATTTTACATCTCCATACCACCAATTACCTAATTTACGTTGGATCCATGGTATAACCCATTTGTCTAATCCAAAGGCACGTCCTGAACCATTCATTAAGGCGAATGCTACGAATAAGAACCAAATATTTACCCAGTAGAACATTCCTGATAAACAAAACATTATAACTAAAACAATAGTGGTTGCATTTGCTAACCAAGTAAATAATCCAACGATAATCGCAAGAGCTAGAGCCACTTCAAATAATGTCATAAATTTTTGCATAAATAAAGCAACTTCAGTATTTGGCATCATGAATTTCATAATAGAGCCAAACCAGTCAGGCATTGATTTAAAGACAAGCATTGGTTCTTCACCAAAGGCATAACTTAATCCAAACGTTGGATCAGCAGTAGCAGTAGTTGCAGCAGCATCAGCGGCTTGAGAAGCACCTGATGTTGCATCAGCCGGTTGTAACCATTCAAACGGAAACGCAACAGTGTTGGTGAACCATGAGCCATCACCAAACCACGTACTTGGTTGTAATACTTTACCATTACCAATGACTTTTTTCATGGCTTCAACTAACCAAACACATCCGTAGAATACGCGTAATGGAACAGACCATAACACATTACTATTACGTGACGTATGCCCTCTGAAAACATTTCGTTCATCTTTAATTCGGAAAAATTCATGCATAATATATTGGAACATATAATAGCCTGAGCGAATATCAAAGAAGTATCTTAAGTTAATAATATGTTTCATCAACATTGCAAAGAATCCACTTAAATGGAATTTATCAAAGACACATGCAACAGCATACTTAGAACCAATGGATACCATGAAGCCATCATATTTTCCTTTATAAGCTTGTTTTTCAGTGCCGTTGATAGTAGCTAAAATATTTTTTGCTGCACACAGACCTGTTTGTTCAGCAGCTTGAACGATTTGTGGTGTTGGACGGTTTTCTTTGTCAGATTCTTCAAAGTAAACTAAATCTCCAACCACATAAATTCCTTTATCTTCAAATCCTTTTGCTTGCATGTATTCGTTTGAAAGCAAACGATTAGCACGAGCAGCAGGCATATCAAATTTTTCAGCGTCACTGTTTGCCTTGACACCAGCAGTCCAAATTAATGTGTGTGTTGGAATTTTTTCACCAGATTTTAACACGATGTGATCGTGGTTTACTTCAACGATTGGCATATCTTTTAAGATGCTAACGCCTTTTTTTGTTAGATATTTTTCAGCTTTAGCCGCATCATTACGATCTAGCATGTTTAAAATCGTTGGTGCTGCTTCGACAACCATTAAGTTAATGTCTTCTGGTTTAATTTTGTTGTTTTTAGCTAATCTATCTTTCCAGTCGATTAATTCACCGACCATCTCGATACCGGTAAATCCAGAACCACAAACAACAAAATTCAACATGGCGTTACGTTTGGCTTCATCAGGTTCAACTGCCGCTAAAGCAACGGTACGCTCGATGTGTTCTCTGATTTTAATGGCATCATCCATTGACCATAATGTAAACCCGTGTTCTTTCACACCAGGTGTACCAAAGTCATTAGGTTCTCCCCCCATACCTAATACTAGGTAGTCAAAAGAATAAGAACCTTGTTGTGTTTTCACCACTTTTTTCTCTTTATCAATCGTTGTGACAGTATCTGTTACAATACTTACATTTTTACGTTTACAAAATAAGCGTTGTAGATCATATTGGATTGCTTCAGGTTCAACACGTCCTCCGGCAACCTCATGTAATTCTGTCATCATTGTTTGATAGGAATGACGATCAATCAATGTGATATGAGCATCTGGATTTTTTTTCAATTTTTTTGATAACATCTTTGTGGCAGCTATCCCAGAATAACCTGCTCCGACAACTACTATTTCAGTTTTTGTCATAAAATACTCTCCTTTATTTATGTAACATATTTTGTGAATTGTGTAGAACAATAGCAAATAATAATTACGTGAAAAACTTTACACAATTACTTACAATTATACAGTTTTTCAAAATAAAAGTCTAACAAATATTTGATTTTATTGAAAATAGAGGGAATTAAGAGTAAGATTAGAAAAATGTGAAAAATGTGAAAAAATGAATAAAGTTGTTAAATGGCATTGCTATTTAAGTTACTATGTTATAAAATGACAAGTGATTAGAAGTTCACAAAGAATATAAAAAGGCGGGTTATTCATATGAAAATTAAAAAATTAGTATCAGGTGTTACAATGTTAGCTTTAACAACAGTATTATTAGCAGCTTGTGGTGGGGATAAAAAAGATGATACAGCTGCTTCATCAAGTACAGAAGCATCAAGTTCAGTTGTAGCTAAAGATTCATCATCAACAGAAGAATCATCAATGACAATTGGTGAATTAAAAGATGGAGAATATAAATTAGAAGAAAAAAATTATAACAATGGTTACCGTGTTGTATTTACTATTGTGGTAAAAGATGGCAAAATTACTGAATCTAACTATGATAATGTAAATGAAGCAGGGAAATCAAAAGTTGACGATGCTGAATACAACAAAAAAATGGAAGAAGTGACAAAAACGTCACCAAAAAAATACATTCCTGAGTTAAACAAAGCATTATTAGAAAAACAAAACCCTTCAGATATTGATACAATTACTGGGGCAACTCACTCAACAGATAGTTTCAAAGAATATGCAAAACAGTTAATTGAAGCAGCTGAAAAAGGTGATACTAAAACAATTGAAATTGATAATCAAGTAGAAAAATAAGGTTGAGTTTTGTTAAAATAATGAGTGGCAAGCTATTAAGTTTGCCACTATTTTTATTTTTAATAACTTATGGTGAGGAAAATAGATATGAAAAGAAAATTAACTACGAGTATTTTATTCTTAGCATTGACCAGTCTCTTAGTGGCAGGTTGTTCAGATAAAAAAACAGAAAAAAGTACTGATACCAAACAAGAAAAACTCGTTAAAGAACCCTATTCTGAAAGACAATTTTTAATGGGAACTTATGTACAAGTAAAAATATATAACAAAGGTAAAGAAGATGTCTTAAAAAAAGCATTTGATCGCATTGGTGTATTAGATAGAGAAATTACGGTTAATGAAAAAGGATCAGAAGTGGATGACATCAATGAACAAGCTGGTATAAAACCAGTAAAGGTCAGCTCGGATGTGTATGAGTTGATTAAGTCAGCTTTAAATTATACAAAAGATTCTAATGGTGGGTTTGATTTAGCTATTGGGCCAATTACTCAACTTTGGCATATTGGATTTGATGATGCGAGAAAGCCAGAACAAAGTGAAATCAATCAAGAATTGAAAAAAGTTGATTATAAAAAGGTTATACTAAATGATAAAGAACAAACCGTTTATTTAGAAGAAAAAGGGATGAGCTTAGATTTAGGAGCCATTGCTAAAGGGTATATTACAGACGAAGTAGTCGATGTTTTAAAAGAAAATGGCGTGACAAGTGCTATTGTCGATTTAGGTGGCAATGTCTATGTGTTAGGTGATAACCCTAAAAGCGAATCTGGCAACTGGAAAGTCGGTATTCAAGATCCTAACGAAGCGAGAAATACCGTTGTCGGAACTGTTGAGGAAAAAAACAAATCACTTGTCACATCCGGAATTTATGAACGTTATTTAAAAGTTGGAGATGATGTATATCATCATTTGTTTAACTCAAAAACAGGTTATCCATTTGATAATGATATTGCAGGTGTGACGATTGTTTCAGATACTTCTATTGCAGGGGATGCTCTGTCAACAGCAGTTTTTTCTAAAGGTGTTAAAGAAGGAATGGACTATGTTGATAGTTTAGATGGAGTGGATGCCATCTTTATTACAAAAGAAGATGATATTTATATTAGCAAGGGATTACAAGGTAATTTCAAATTAAATGAAGACTCTCCTTATAAAGTAAAAGATATTAAAGAGTTGAAATAGATTTAAAAAAGGAGAGGGTTGTTTATGTCAATATTTTTTGAATTGGTGGAAATTCGCACAAAATTAGCGAGTGTTTTTCCTTATTTTATTGGATTGCTATTTTCTTTATACTATTTTGGTCAAGTTAATTGGTTTAATATGTGTTTGTTTTTTATCGGAATGTTTGTATTTGATATGGCAACAACGGCCATCAATAATTTAATGGATTATTTAAAAGCAAAAGATGATAGCTATCAACAATCAACTAATATTATCGGAAAAGCTGGGTTGGGAGTGTCAAAAGTTCGAAATATGATTATTGCGATGATTACTTTCTCAAGTATTATTGGGTTGTGGCTTGTAGTTCGGACTAGTTTGTTACTATTGCCTATGGGTGGACTATGTTTTTTGATTGGTATCTTTTACACCTTTGGACCAGTCCCGCTATCAAGAATGCCACTGGGAGAGCTATTTAGTGGTGTCACAATGGGATTTGGGATATTTTTTATCACATTGTATTTAAACATATATGATACAGGATTTTTATCACTTAATTTTGCTAATGGTCAGTTCATGTTATCAGGCAATATTAAGGAGTTAATCGTCAGTGTATGGGCATCTATTCCTATGATGTTTACTATAGCTAATATTATGCTAGCCAATAATTTATGTGATTTAGATCAAGATATTTTAAATCATCGTTACACATTGCCCTTTTATATAGGTAGAAAACAAGGTGTGTATCTGTTTGATTTGTTGATGTATGGTTGCTATATTTTGATTATACTAAGTGTTTTAGTTGGAATTTACCACTGGAGTATGTTAGTTGTGTTATTAACCTTTCCTATAATTAAAAAGAATGTGTCATTATTCAACCAAAAACAAGAAAAAGCAACCACTTTTTCTGTGGCAATCAAGAATTTAGTATTGTTTAATGGATCGCAGATGATTGGTTTACTGCTGGGGTTATTATTAAGAAAATAGATTAAAAGCATTTTATAGTGGTTTTACATGGAAGTAAAGCGATTATAAAATGCTTTTTTAGTCTGTAGACTTAAAATAAGTCTGTTATAGAAAAAATATCAAGAAATTAGTTGATGATTTTATAATCTATCAGTAATTTTGAATACTATTAGATTACTTAATAATATTTAAACTTAGTGTTATTAATCATGAATCTGTTGCTCTTTTTTTATATCACCATAAGATAATAAACAAATAATAAACAAATAATAAGCAAATAATAAGCAAATAATAAAACAATAATATACAATAAATAAATATAAAGCATAAAAAAACTGTTTTTATTTAATAAACTATCGTTTTTTATTTTAAAAAAGATAAAAAATAACTATAAATAACACAAAATATTGAACTTTAGTTATAAAGTGATATAATACTAGTGTATTATTATAATATATAAGAAAAAATTAGGAGAGATTAATCACATGAAAAAAGTTAAATTAACAACAGCAACATTAGCGTTACTAGCAGGGACCGCAATGGCTCCGATAATTACAAATGCTGTCACTGTTGATCCATCGGAACAAGCAGCTAAAAAAGATTGGAATACTGAATCTGCTAAGGAAGGAAAAGCTTCTGAAGCTGCAGGACAAGATGCATGGGAACAAGCAGCTAAAGAAGATGCAGCTAAAAAAGATTGGAATACTGAATCTGCTAAGGAAGGAAAAGCTTCTGAAGCTGCAGGACAAGATGCATGGGAACAAGCAGCTAAAGAAGATGCAGCTAAAAAAGATTGGAATACTGAATCTGCTAAGGAAGGAAAAG
>NZ_JALAHP010000007.1:295-66494 GCF_022604695.1 Vagococcus sp. CY53-2 | reverse complement strand
ATAAGTGCGGTGACGATGGCAAGAAGGATACACCTGTAACCATGCCGAACACAGAAGTTAAGCTTCTTAGCGCCGAGGGTAGTGAAGGGTTTCCCTTTGTGAGAGTAGGACGTTGCCGTGCTTATATAATTATCCGGCATAGCTCAGTTGGTAGTAGCGCATGACTGTTAATCATGATGTCGTAGGTTCGAGTCCTACTGCCGGAGTACAGTAGTAAAAAAATTAATAATTATCCGGCATAGCTCAGTTGGTAGTAGCGCATGACTGTTAATCATGATGTCGTAGGTTCGAGTCCTACTGCCGGAGCTATCAAAAGCCTAGTTTGTTCTAGGCTTTTTTTATTAAATTGATAATCGTATACTCTTATTTGCTTACTACCTCTTATTCTGTTATTTGTTTCTTGTTCTTGAATATATTTTTGTATTGTCTTTTGATTCAATCTTATCGTGATAAATGTCATCTTGAATGTCATCTTGCTTGTATGTATTAATTAAAAGGAGTTTTTTCATAATAAAGCTATTTCTTACAGGCATGGTATTACATGTTTGTGGCATAAATAAAAATAGTATTGATTAAATGGACATTTAATCAATACTATTTATTTTTTTAATATCTAGGACTATTTTTCGCGAATAACTTCGATTTTGTAGCCATCTGGATCAATAATAAAGTAGTAAGAAGGTGGTACATTCGGTAAATGTTTTAATTCAGTTATGTTAAAACCTTCCTCTTTATGTTTAGAATGAAGTCCTTCTAAATCATTTGTAGATATAGCAATATGACCATAACCATTCCCTAAATCGTATCCTTCTGAGTCATAATTATAAGTTAATTCTAATTCATAATCATCACCTGGCAATGTTAAATAGACAAGTGTAAATTTGTTTTCTGGAAAATCTCGTCGACGAGATTCTTCAAAGTTAAATGCTTTCTTATAGAAATCAAGAGAAGCATCTAAATCTTTTACTCTGACGCATGTATGAGCCATTTTCATATTTATTATCCATCCCCTCGTATTAAACTAATTTTATACTAACATGATATTGAACTCATTTCTAGTTTTTTGATTTGTTGTTAGATATTATAAAAAGCTAAAGAGATTGTTAAATCGTAAGGAATAAAATCCGTTTTGATACGAATTTTATTGTTATCACTTTTTTTTACTTCTTTATAAGTACCACCAAGAATGGTTGGAATTACTTGTATATTAGTATACTTATTAATCAAGGTATCGGCTTTATAACTGTCTTCAATGGCAATAAACCCTAAATTAAAGTCGGCATCATGATTTTTTTTATTTGGTATAAAAATACTTAGTCGATTATTAGTCGATTTTGGATCATATAACATTTTAGCATAAGCATTTGGAATGACGTTATCATATAGTTCAAAAATTTTGCGGTCATGGTATTCTTCGTAATTTTCAGTTAATTCATTATCTGATATTCCGGCATATAAACTTGAGAAAAAATGCTCTTCTTTTAAAGTTAAGATGATTTCAAATAGTAGTTGTTGCTTTTCTTGTGTTTTTATCTGCGGTATAGATGTATGCAAATATTCTTTATGTCTGATATTTGAAGAAGAAGTATTAATAATCATATGATCAGAATGGGTATCTTTTCTTTGACGAAATGAAGTAATATCATAATGTTTCTTCTTTTTTCTTTTCTGTTTCTTCTTTTTACGAGGAATAGTATAATAATCATCTTCATCATTTAGAGTTATCTCATCATGGCTTTTGAAATACTGAGTAAAAAAATCATTTATATTATAGTATATTTCTGGATTTAAATAGATGATTAAAGTAATAGCTAAAAAAAGCGCAAGGGATGAAATAAAAAGATATGCATACCAAAATAAACTTGGTGTGTAGGTTAAGAAAAGAGCAAATATCCAAAAAATAATGATGATTAATCCAACTGTCTTCAAGGATTTCATAAGCTTACGATACCTTTCTATGTCAAAATATAAAGTTGCGTCTAAATATATTTAACCATAGTTTGAAGGTTAAAACAAACACATACCTAGATTTAGATAATGTTTTTATCTAATGACTTATTATTAGAATATAGTATAATACAATGGTGAGTAAAAACAGAGAGGATTGGAGTAATGGAAGCATCAAGTTTATTTGCCGTTGTAGATATTGAAACAACTGGTACCAATCAAGAAATGGATAAAATTATTCAATTTGCCTGTGTAATTGTTGAAAATCAGAAAATTGTAAATCAAATGTCGATTGATATTAATCCACTACGCTCAATACCAAAACATATCACTGAATTAACTGGTATTTCAAATAAAGATGTGGCAAACGAGCCTTATTTTGAAGATGTGGCTTATACAATAAGACAACTTCTTGATGGCTGCGTGTTTGTAGCGCACAATGTGTTTTTTGATTTTAATTTTTTAAATAGTGAATTAGTGAGGGCTGGTATTGAACCTTTAAAAAGCCCTTGTTTAGATACTGTTGAGATATTTCAAGTATTATATCCAACCTCTAATGGTTTTAGGGTAAGTGACATGGCATCTGAAATGGCATTAGATCATGCTAATCCTCATCAAGCACTAAGTGATGCTTATGTAACAGCTCAAGGATTTATCAAAATGATTGATAAATTAAGAGGGCTACCTGAAATGACATTAGAAAAATTCACTCAGTTATCTAAAGAACTAGGTGTTAATAATCATGATCTATTTCAAATGATATTGGATGAGACACGAAAAAAAGAATCAAAAAAAGAGAATCATCTTATGATGATAGATGGTCTTGTTTTAAAGAAAAAAAATTATGATTATCGTTATAATGTTCGTTGTACAAATGAAACATTTGGTAGTGCATTAGATGTTTTGAGAGCAAATCAAAAAGAGATGTCCGAGGATATTTATCAATTTTTAGCAAAAGAAAGCCAAGAAAAGGATTTCTTTATAGAAGCTGAAACTGGAACAGGCAAGACAATGGGTTACCTATATCCTTTATCTTTTGTTAATAGCTCTAAACAAGTCTTAATTTCAACATCTACTATTATGTTACAAAATCAAATAGTTTATCAAGATATCCCACTGTTAAATAAGTTAACTGGTATGTCTAAATACGGCGTTGTTGTGAAAAGTGCTTCACACTATATTAGTTTGGAGTCATTTAAGCAAACATTAGATAATCCAGTACCTCAAAAAACATATGCTATCTGTCAAATGGCTGTATTAGTTTGGCTTCTTGAAACAACGACTGGTGATTTGGACGAAGTAAATGTTAGTAAAAATAATATATTTTATCAACATGTTCAACATACAGGTAAAATGGAATTATTTGATTCCTCTTTATTTCATGAGGAAGACTTTTTTAATTATTTAAATGATAGATGTCGATTTGCTGATTTTATCATTGTTAATCATGCTTTTTTATTTGCAGATAGCCAAAAAAAAGAGCCATTTTTACCTGAATTTGAATTAGTTGTGGTAGATGAAGCACATCAATTACCTGCTTTAATAGAAAATTTGTCTACTAAAAAATTATCATTTTCTCAATTTGGTTATGAATTAAATCATCTAATTGAACTATCTAGTGATTTGTCTAAGTTTAATGTTTTATGGGAAAGACAAGGGCTTATGATTGGAAATATTAGTCAAGAATTGAGGGAATCTCTAGATTGGTTAGAGGAATGTTTTTTTAATTACTATAGATTACATCAGGTAAGAGAAGAAGTGATGGTTGAGTTATTGACATTTCTTCAACAAGTGCCAATGGTTAAACGAAGTATTCAACAGATTAAAGTATTATTGAGAGAGTTATCACATTTGAAAAAAGATATATTAGAAAAGAGTCAAGTGGGTTCTACTCTAATTGAAAAAGATTTTTTTAATACTTTAAATAGAGTCATTGAAATATCTGAATGGTTTAACCAATTTTTTTATGATTATGATGATGATTTTGTGAAGTGGGCATATCGTAAAAAATCGCATTTAGTTTTATCGATGGTTAACTTTGAAAATTTATCCATTCAACAATATAACTGGTATCATCAAGCTAAAAAAATTATTTATACAAGTGGTAGCCTACAGTTAGATAATGAGTCATCATTTTTAGAAAATAAATTAGGATTAAATAATGTAGCTAAGAAGACATTACCAACTATTTTTGATTATAAAAATCAAGCTAGGTTGTACTTGATAAAAGGGATTAATTATCCTAATTTATCTTCAACAAAAGAGTTTTCTAAACAAATTTATAAAGTTGTTAAAAAGTTGTATAACACACATGAACAAACGATGTTAGTTTTATTTACCTCGCACAACTTACTTGAAAAAACCTATCAATATTTAATAGATTATTTTAATCAAGGTGAAGTATTAATTCTGGCTCAGGGAATTTCTGGTACGAAAGAAAAAATTTTAAAGAAGATTAACCAAGGAAATAAGTGCATTATTTTAGGTGCTAATAGCTTTTGGGAAGGCATGGATTTTAGTAAACAGTCAATAGATATTGTGGTCATGACCAAACTACCGTTTGAACCACCTAATAGACCGATTGTTCAAGCTAGATATCATTACTTAGAGCAACAAGGAGTTAATCCTTTTTATGAGGATGCTATTCCGCAAGCTGGGATTAAGTTACGTCAAGGAGTAGGAAGATTGTTAAGAAGTCCAACAGATAAAGGAATTTTAGTGTTACTTGATGATCGATTAATAAATAGTAGATATAGTAACATTTTGTGCTCCTATTTACCAAAAGAATTAGATATTTTACCGGTAACATTACCTGAACTAGTTGATAATAGTAAGCAGTTTTTAAAAAATAAAAGTTAGTAAAATAACCTAAAGGAGAGAGTATATGCGTGAAAATAAATTGTTAAAATATTTGACGATAACTCTTATTGCGATTACTGTAATAATAAGTGCGATTCTTTATCGTTCAACGTCAACTTATCGTTCAACCAAAAAACAAGCAGTGACGATTGCCAAAAATTTAGGTCATATTGATAAGATTGATGAGTTTTATTGGTTTACAAGACAAGAAAATACCTTTAGCATTGTGGGAAGAGACAACAATAATGAAGAAAAAATTGTGATGATACCTGAAAATGGAAAGGAAGCATTTGTGATATATGCTAACAAAGGAGTCACACAAGATGATGCCATCAAGGCTGTTTTGAAAAAGAATGAAACAAAAAAAATCAAAAAAGTATCACTGGGGTTAGTTGATGATAAACCTGTATGGGAAATAACAGCGACTAGTAAAGACGGCCATTTAGTGTATTATTTAGTTGATTTTTACTCAGGAGAAATTAAAGAAGATACACTAAAAATTTAAGGAGATGAAAAAAATGGGGTTCTCTAAAAAAGTAAAAAATTTGAAAGAATCAGCAACATTACAAGCAGCAGCAAAAGCAAAAGCGTTAAAAGATAAGGGTGTAGATGTATTAAATTTGACTATTGGGGAGCCAGATTTTTCTACACCTAAGTCGGTTCAACAAGCAGCCATAAAGTCAATTGAAGATGGTTCATCAAGTTTTTATACACCTGCAACTGGTTTAATTGAATTAAAAAAAGCTATTATTGAACGGACTCGTATTGATTATGGCGTGGAATATCAGACAAATGAGGTATTCATTGGAAATGGGGCAAAATATGTTTTATATGCCCTATTTCAAACCTTATTAAACCCAGGTGACGAGGTTATTATTCCAACACCTTATTGGGTAAGTTATAGTGCGCAAGTAGAACTAGCAGATGGAAAAAATGTATTTGTTGAAACAACAGAGGAAAACCACTACCGTGTAACAGTGGAAGAATTAGAAAGAGCACGAACAGATAAATCCCGTGTGCTAATTTTAAATACACCTTCTAATCCAACAGGTACTGTCTATACAGCTAAAGAGCTGTTTGAAATTGGTAATTGGGCAGTTTCAAATAACATTTATATAATTGCCGATGATATTTATGCTAAATTAGTTTATAATGGTAATGTATTTACATCAATAGTGAGTTTGTCTGATGCGATTAAACAACAAACAATTGTGGTTAATGGGGTATCTAAAACCTATTCTATGACAGGTTGGCGTATTGGATACGCTCTATGTCAACCAGAGATTGTGTCTCAAGTGTCTAAAGTGATGTCACAATCAACAGGCAATCCTGCAACTGTGAGCCAATATGCTGCCATTGAAGCGTTGAGTGGCAGCCAAGATATTGTGGAATCAATGCGTCAAACGTTTGAACAACGATTAAACGATATTTTTCCATTAATTCAGGCAATACCAGGTGTGAAGGTGGAAAAACCACAAGGCGCATTTTATTTATATCTTAATATCAAAGATACAATGGCTATGTGTGGGTATGATAATGTGACAACATGGGTAAATGACTTACTAGAAGAAGCGCATGTCGCCGTTGTAACAGGTGAAGCATTTGGCACAAGTCATCATGTGCGCATTAGTTATGCAACAGATATGGATACTTTGACACAAGCAATCAGTCAAATAAACAAATTCATTGATAGTAAACGAATTTAATATCATTAGTGGGGTGCTAAAGTGGAAACAATAAACATTATTGATTCGAAAAAACATGTTGGGGAAGTTGTTAAAATAGGTGCTTGGGTAGCCAATAAACGCTCAAGTGGTAAAATTGCCTTCCTACAACTTAGAGATGGTTCAGCTTATTTTCAAGGTGTTGTAGTAAAAAATGAAGTAGGCGACGAAACATTTGAATTAGCAAAAAGCTTAAATCAAGAAACATCTGTCATCATCACTGGTGAAATCAGAGAAGATACTCGTTCAAAATTTGGTTATGAAATTGGGGTTCAAACAATTGAAGTGGTTGGTGAGAGCCATGATTACCCAATTACACCAAAAGAACACGGAACTGACTTTTTAATGGATCATCGTCATTTATGGTTACGTTCATCAAAACAACATGCCATTATGCAAGTGAGAAATGAATTGATTCGTGCAACATACGAATTCTTTAATGACCGTGGATTTATCAAAATTGATCCACCTATTTTAACAAGTAGTGCACCAGAAGGTACGACTGAATTATTTGAAACAGATTATTTTGGTTCTCCAGCGTACTTATCACAAACAGGTCAGTTATATCTTGAAGCTGCTGCAATGGCTTTTGGAAAAGTATTTTCTTTTGGACCAACATTCCGTGCTGAAAAATCAAAAACTCGTCGCCATTTAACTGAGTTCTGGATGATGGAACCTGAAATGGCATTTGTTGATCAAGAAGGAAGTTTAGAAATTCAAGAGCAATATGTCGCATTCATGATTGAAAAAGTATTAGAAAACTGTGACTATGCTTTAGACGTGTTAGAACGTGATAAAGACTTATTAAGAAAATACACAGAATTACCATTCCCACGTATTTCTTATGATGAAGCAGTGGAATTATTACAACAAAATGGATTTGAAGATATTACTTGGGGAGATGACTTTGGTTCTCCACATGAAACATTTATCGCCAACTATTTTGAAAAACCAGTCTTCATTTTAAACTATCCAAAATCAATGAGTCCATTCTATATGAAACCACATCCAACAAGAGATGACGTGGTGATTCGTGCCGATTTAATCGCGCCAGAAGGTTATGGAGAAATTATTGGTGGTAGTGAACGTGCCATCGGTTACGACTACTTACTAGCGGAAATTGAAAAAGATGGTTTAGATCGTAAAGATTATGAATGGTATTTAGACTTACAAAAATATGGTGCAGTTCCTCATTCTGGCTTTGGTCTAGGATTAGAAAGAACTGTTACTTGGGTATGTGGTATTGATCACGTTCGTGAAGCAAGTCCATTCCCACGTTTATTACACCGTATTTACCCATAGAGAGTAAAAAGTCCCTTTTTAAAGGGGCTTTTTTGTTTGACAACAGATAAAAAAAGACATACTCTTACATTAACTAATTAGAAGAGGTGAGTAACATGAAACAGAAAATAGCAATTGAAGGCATGAACTGTGGTCATTGTTCTGCTCGTATTGAAAAAGGCTTGTCAGAACTTGATGGTGTAAATGATGTTGATGTGTCTTTAGAAAATAAAGAAGCAGACGTAGTCTATGATGAATCAAAAATAGCTATTAAAGATATAGCAGATAAAATTGAAGATTTAGGTTACATACCAAACCTTTAAATAAAAAAATTCGGCTGAATAATCAGTCGAATTTTTTTGTTTTTTAAACTAAGTGAAAGAGATGTGCGATAGCGGTTGTCAACATCGTAATACCAACACCGATGATGGTTGGAATAATAAATGAAGCGAACGTCCATTTTTTACTTTTTGTTTCTTTATAAATTGTCAGTAGGGTGGTAGAACATGGCCAATGATAAAGAGTAAATAAAATGACATTCATAGCTGTTAACCAAGTCCACCCATTACTTAATAATAGTTGTCTGAATTGATCCAGTGAGCTAAAGTCTGTAATGGTACCAGTTGCCATGTAACCCATAATCATAATAGGAATAACAATTTCATTAGCAGGTAGTCCTAATATAAAAGCCATTAAAATAGTACCATCTAATCCCATAAGTCGAGCAAATGGATCGATAAATCCGGTCACACTCTGTAAAATGGATTGATCACCAATTGAAACATTAGCTAATACCCAAATCACTAGCCCTGCTGGGGCAGCTACAATAATGGCGCGCCATAAAACAAATAAGGTTCTGTCAAAAATTGAGCGAACAATCACTTGCCCCACTTGTGGTTTTCGATAAGGTGGTAATTCTAAGGTGAAAGAAGATGGTATCCCTTTTAAGACAGTTTTTGATAATAAACGAGAAACCATGATCGTAGTAAATACGCCGAGTAAGATGACGCCTGTTAAAAAGATCGCTGATTGGATAGAGCCTAAAAGTCCAATTGCTCCTCCAGTAAAGAAGACGGTGATAACTGTAATCAAAATAGGAAATCGACCATTACATGGTACAAAATTATTTGTCATAATGGCAATAAGTCTTTCTCTAGGAGAATCAATGATTCTAGCCCCAACAACCCCAGCTGCGTTACAACCAAATCCCATACACATGGTTAATGCTTGTTTCCCACAGGCTCCGGCTTTTTGAAAATGTTTATCTAAGTTAAATGCAACACGAGGTAAGTAACCAAAATCTTCTAATAACGTGAACAATGGAAAGAAAATAGCCATAGGTGGCAACATTACTGCAACAACGGTTGATAGAACTTTATACACGCCATTAATCAACACATCTCGAATAATATGTGGGACACCCCAATTCGTTGTAATAGCCATAAGCCAATTGCCAACTTTGTCAAAATTATCGGCTAGAAAATCTGAAGGACCATCCGCTCCTTCAATCGTAAACCAAAAGATAAGCATTAATAATAAAATCATAATAGGAATACCAGTACTTTTTTGTGTGAGAAGTTTATCTAATTTTTGGTCTTTTAGATCGAAATTTTTATCTTCAAATATTGTGACTTCTTTTGCAATAACACTTGCTCTATCCATAATGACTAGTGTTTCAGTTTCTTTATCAACATGGATTTGTCGCAAAGCTTCCATCATAAATGGATTTGATGTAATGTCTCCATTGATCACACCTTTTGTTTTTTCCATTAAGGTATCAAGACCTTGTTTTTTTACAGCAGATGTTCCCACGACTGGTACACCAAGTAATTCTTGTAATTTTTCTAAATTAATATGGATTTTTTTCTTTTTGGCTTCATCTAGTAAATTGACACACACAATAACGTTTGGTGTCAGTTGCATGATTTGCAATACTAGATTTAGATTTCGCTCTAGACTTGTTGCATCACAGACGACGATAGTAGCCTGAGACTCATTTGATTGAATGAAATCTCGTGCGACTTCTTCTTCTACTGAGTGAGCTGATAGGGAATAGGTACCAGGTAAATCGACTAATATGAATCCTTGTCCCTCAAATTCAGTTCGTCCTTGGGCTAAATCAACCGTTTTTCCAGGCCAATTACCAGTGTGTTGTCTTAGTCCAGTTAGTTCGTTAAAAACTGAGCTCTTACCCACGTTAGGGTTTCCAGCTAATGTAATCACAACATCCGATTCTTTTTTACGTTCAATAACAAAGGTCTCTTTTTCTTCAGTTGTCATCGTTAGACACCTCCACATATTGTGCATCAGAATTTCTTAATGCAATAGTTGTTCCTCTCAAGCGGTAAGCAATTGGATCACTTTTTGGACTGATAAGTGTTTTTTTGACAGTTGTTCCAGGATAGAAACCTAAGTCATATAGTCGTTGTTTCATATCTGCATCTGGGTGAGAGATGTGAGAGATAGTAGCTTGGTCATTAAGGTTTAAATTTAATAAAGTTTTCATCATTTCGCTTCCTTTTTTAGGTTTGCCTAATTTATCTTTATTTTAAACCTAATTTATAGTTTAATCAACCCTTTCTGTCATTGTGTAAAAATAACCCCTTTTTTACTAATTGTCATATATGATAGAATGAGATATTAATTAAAAAAGGAGTGCAAAAAAGACATGACAAATTTTTATGATAAGTATTATGTGGATCGTCATCAAACAGACTCATTAAAATGGGACGGGGTTACAGAACACTTTGGAAGTGAAGGATTACTTCCTTTGTGGGTAGCAGATATGGATTTTAAAATTCCTGAAGAGGTTCAAAATAAAATGATTGAAAGAATCAATCATGGTGTTTTTGGTTATTCTGTAGTACCTGATTCATATTACCAAGCAGTGAAATCTTGGCAAAAAAACCAACACAATGTTGAAGTTAAAAAAGAGTGGTTACGTTTTACGACAGGTGTCGTGAATTCACTGCATTACTTAATTCAATGTTTTACAAAAGAACAAGAAGCTGTCATGATTTGTTCACCAGTATATTACCCGTTTTATGATGTGGTAAAGGATAATAAACGCAAGTTAGTTGTATCTGACTTAGTGATTAATCAGGGTAGATATGAGATTAATTATGAAGAGATGGAAGAAAAGATAAAAAAAGAAAACGTCAAAGCACTGATTTTTTGTTCGCCGCATAATCCTGTTGGGCGTGTGTGGACACTTGAGGAATTAAAGAAAATATCTGATATTTGTCAAAAATATGAAGTCTTATTGATTTCTGATGAGATTCATCAAGATTTTGTAGCAAAAGGTCATACATTTATTAGTTATTTAGGGGTAGAGGGTGTCGATTTTGATAAATTAATTGTGGTGAATGCTGCATCAAAATCATTTAACTTAGCAAGTTTACTTCATTCGCATATTTTTATTCCATCACCTGATTTAAGAGTAAGATATGATGAATTTATCAAGACGAGAATCAGTAATCCAACTAGTTTGATGGGGGTTATTGCTACGCAAGCAAGTTATGATTTTGGAGAACAGTGGCTAGATGAATTGAATCAAACCATAGATGATAATTTTGATTTAATGACTCAATTATTTAAGAAATTATTACCAGAAGCGATTGTATATGAAAAACAGGGGACATATTTATCATGGGTTGATTTATCTTGTTATGTTACACAAGATAAAATGAAAGAAATTGTCCAAGATAAAGCTAAATTAGCGATAGATTACGGTGAATGGTTTGGTAAACACAGTGGGACGTTTATTCGTATCAATTTAGCCACACATCCTAAAAATATTGAGTTAGCTATAAAAAATCTAGAAAAAGTAATAAAAAATTCATAGACTTTAAAAATTATTTAAGGTTAACCTAAAAAAATGATAGGATTAATAATCATTATGGTAAAATTAGTGCTATAAAATTGGTTTTTTTAGGAGATGTGTGATGGGTAATCAACAAAGTAGACGTAAAAAAAATGTTAAAAAGAAGTCAAGTAAATTAAAAAAATCCATAATAGTATTGGTGACAATTTTGTTATTAGTTATAGTAGGATCAGGAGTTTTATTGGCCAAAACCTATTTTGATATAAAAGGCGTGGCGAATAAGGTAAGCGAACCAGTTGAAGGAAGATCCGATGATAAAAATATTCAAGAGGGAGAGCCTTTTTCTGTTTTATTATTAGGACTAGATACTGGTGATTTTGGACGAAATGATGTGGGACGTTCAGATACGATGCTTGTCGCAACAGTAAATCCTAAAGAAAAGAAAACAACTTTAATTAGTATTCCACGAGATACACGGGCTGAAATTGTTGGACATAATTCAGTAGAAAAAATAGCTCATGCTTATGCTTATGGACAAGCTAAAATGGCGATGGATACTGTCGACCATTTATTAGATATGCACTTAAATCATTATGTTTGGATTAACATGATGGGATTTGAAGAATTGGTCAATGCAGTTGATGGAGTAGAGGTAACAAACAAATTTGAATTTGAACAAGATGGTATGACCTTTAAAAAAGGACCAATCAAATTAAATGGTAAAGAAGCACTCGCTTATACACGGATGAGATATGAGGATCCAAATGGAGATTATGGTAGACAAGTGCGACAACAACAGGTTATTGAAGCTATTGCTGACAAGGCATTAGGTTTTACAGGTGTAAAACGTTATAAGGAAATATTAACGGCAATAGAAAATAATATGAAAACAGATTTAGAACCGGATGAAATGTTTGAGATTGCGATGACATATCGTGATAGTTTTAAACACATCGAAAGTGATACCTTGCAAGGTGAGGGAGTGATGATTGATGGGATTTCTTATCAGGAAATTCCTGAAACAGAACTGGCTCGTGTACAAAATTTAATTAAATCACAACTACAATAATAAAAAAAGAGTTAGCCGCTTAAAAGTGGTCAACTCTTTTTTCTATTTTATGCAAGAGCTCCCATTGGATCCCAAGGAGCTAAAACAGTGACATCATCTTTTTCAATGACTTCTTTTAAGTCATCAGAAAGGTATTTTTTGTTTACAACGACTTGATAAGTGTATTCACTCATCCAATCATCACTCATGACAAAATAACCTTTTGTTCCAACTTTATCCCCCCAACTATTTTCAACTTTCCATTTAGTTGGTTTATCATTGATTAAGTTTACGCCTGTTAAGACCATTGCGTGAGTCATTAAACTTTCACCATAATCTAAACGTTCTGCTTTACTCATATCATAATTAATATCTAATGTATCTTGTACACTATAAATATCAGTTGCCATAATACCAGTATCTCTTGTTGACGATTGGCCAACATCACAACCAAACCACACACTTTCGCCATCTTTTAATTGCGCGATAGCTAAGTTTTTGAATGTTTCAATATCAACGTTTAAGTGACGAACTTCTTTACCACCAACGACGTTTCCTAACATATCAACTGTATAAACTTGATTGTAAGGTTTGTCTTTTGTTGGGGCATTGATAATGCTGACATAATCATTTAAATCAGTTCCAACGAATTTATCATAGAAAGAAGTTGGTGTTAAGCCTTGTTCTAAGTGATAGTTACCATCATTATCATAGTAAGAATAATCAAATTCAGTTGGTGGTGTACCTAGAGAGGTGCTTAGTAGATTGTAGATTTCTTGTAGCAACTCAACTTTGCGTGTTTCAACTTCTTCTTCGGATGTACCATTACCTATTAAGGTTCTAAGTGTTAAAGCATCTTTTCTTAATTTTTTGTTTAAGTAAGTGTTTAACTCACGGCTGCTTGAACTACTTGATGTTTCAGGCATGATTGTTTTTGGCACAATACCATATTTTTGGATAATCGCCACAAGCATATCCCATTGACCACCATCTTGTTGAGGGGTTGCAAGTAAGAACGCCACTTCACGACTTGTTAATTCTTGGTTGCTTGTTTTGATAATATTTTCATAGAAATAGTTTGCTTTTTCAAATTTATCCCAGAAAAATGTATAGTTTTGAGATAATTCAAAGTCTTTGATGTGATGATTGTTTAAGACATCATGTCTAAATGTATTAAGTGCTGCAAACATCCAACAACGACCACTTTGTTTTTGATTTGTCACGTTTCCTGTATCTAAGTCGATAGAGAAGACCGGATTATTTTCGACGATTGCCTTTTGATTTTCTGATGAAGCTAAAATTCCATTTTTCATCACTGCACGTTGGCTTAATAAATGTTCATGATTAGCCACATATGTTTGCTCCATTTGTTTGATTTGTTTATTTGAAATTGATTTAACCATGTCACCACACCTTTCTTTTGTTTCTATTCTACTCCAACATTCTTTAAAATAACACTAAATCGATTATTTTTTTATAAAGCGAACTGTTTTGCGAAAGTATGTTCGGTATGATAAAATTGAGGAAATAAGTAAATCTAAAGGAGTTTCAGCATGATTGATAGACAAATAAACAATACCTTTGATTTAGTGTCGAAATATGAGCCGGCTGGTGATCAACCGGAGGCGATTAAACAATTAGTCAAGAATATAGAAAATAATGAAAAAGCTCAAATATTAATGGGGGTAACAGGATCTGGTAAAACGTTCACCATGTCTAATGTAATACAGCAAGTTAATAAACCTACCCTGATTATTGCACACAACAAAACACTTGCTGGACAACTATACAGTGAGTTTAAAGAGTTTTTTCCAAATAATGCAGTGGAGTATTTTGTGAGCTATTATGATTACTACCAACCAGAAGCCTATGTTCCTTCAAGTGATACATATATTGAAAAAGACTCGAGTGTCAATGATGAGATAGATAAATTACGCCATTCAGCGACTAGTTCCCTATTAGAGCGAAATGACGTGATTGTTGTGGCATCTGTGTCTTGTATTTATGGCTTAGGTGATCCTAGAGAATATCAAAATCAAGTTTTGTCATTACGTGAAGGGATGGAAATGGAACGGGATCAACTTCTTAGACATTTAGTTGATATTCAGTTTGAACGAAATGACATTGACTTTCAGCGTGGACGTTTCCGTGTACGCGGTGATGTTGTGGAAATATTTCTAGCGTCAAAAGATGACTTTGCTTTAAGAATTGAATTTTTTGGTGATGAGATTGACCGCATTAGAGAGTTTAATGCCTTAACAGGTGAAATTATTGGAGATAGAGAGCATGTGGCGATTTTCCCCGCGACTCACTTTGTGACGAATGAAGAGCATTTAGAAGAAGCCATCGCTAAAATTCAAAAAGAATTAGATTGGCGCTTAAAAGAACTTAGAAGTGAAGAAAAATTATTAGAAGCCCAACGATTAGAACAGCGAACTAATTATGATATTGAAATGATGCGTGAGATGGGGTATTGCTCAGGGATTGAAAATTACTCTCGGCATATGGATGGAAGACGAGAAGGAGAAGCACCTTACACTTTACTCGATTTTTTTCCTGATGATTTTTTGATAATGGTAGATGAATCCCATGTTACGATGCCTCAAATTAGGGGCATGTATAATGGGGACAGAGCAAGAAAACAAATGTTAGTGGATTATGGTTTCAGATTACCTAGTGCGTTAGATAACCGACCACTTAGATTGGAAGAATTTGAAGAAAAAGTGGACCAAATTATGTATGTGTCTGCTACTCCTGGACCGTATGAAATGGAACAAACAGATGACATTGTGGAACAAATTATTAGACCAACTGGTTTACTCGATCCAGTAATTGAAGTAAGACCAATCATGGGGCAAATTGATGATTTAGTCGGTGAAATATATGAACGTGTTGAACGAAATGAGCGTGTCTTTATTACGACGTTAACGAAAAAAATGTCAGAGGACTTAACGGATTACTTTAAAGAATTAGGAATTAAAGTAAAATATTTACATAGTGACATAAAAACACTTGAGAGAACAGAAATTATTCGCGATTTACGATTAGGTGAGTTTGATGTTTTAATAGGGATTAACTTATTGCGTGAGGGATTAGATGTTCCTGAAGTGTCACTTGTTGCCATACTTGATGCTGATAAAGAAGGGTTCTTACGTAGTGAACGCTCACTTATCCAAACCATCGGACGAGCGGCAAGAAACGCCGACGGTAAAGTTATTATGTATGCTGATAAGATTACTGACTCAATGGAGCGAGCGATGTCAGAAACAAGTCGTCGTCGGACTATTCAGGAAGAATATAATGCCGAACATGGTATTGTACCGAAAACAATTAAGAAAGATATTCGTGATTTGATTCGCATTACAAAAGAAAGCGAAGATGAATCAGCTGATTCAGTGTCTATTAAAGAACAATACAATGCAATGGATAGAGATGGAAAAGAAGCTGTTTTACATGATATTGAGTTACAAATGAAAGATGCTGCCAAGGCACTTGATTTTGAAAAAGCTGCCACATTGAGAGATACGTTGCTAGAACTAAAAGCAAGTAAATAGGAGATAAGGTATATGGCAAATGATAAAATAGTGATTCGTGGTGCAAGAGCACATAATTTAAAAAATATAGATGTAACTATTCCAAGAGATAAACTCGTCGTGGTTACAGGACTTTCTGGTTCAGGAAAAAGTTCCTTAGCATTTGATACGTTATACGCTGAAGGGCAACGTCGTTATGTCGAAAGTTTGTCGTCATACGCACGACAATTTTTAGGGCAAATGGATAAGCCAGATGTTGATAGTATTGATGGGCTGAGTCCAGCCATTTCAATTGACCAAAAGACAACCAGTAAAAATCCTCGTTCAACAGTTGGGACCGTCACGGAGATAAATGACTATTTAAGGCTATTATTCGCTCGAGTAGGTGAGCCTATTTGTCCAAATGATGGTACGAAAATTAGTAGTCAGTCTCCAGAGCAGATGACAGATAAATTGTTAGAGTTAGAAGAAAGAACGAGAATTCAGATTCTAGCACCACTCATTCGTGGGAAAAAAGGACAACATAAAAAAGTATTTGAAAAAATCAAAAAAGATGGGTTTGTCCGAGTGAGAGTTGATGGGGGAACCTATGATATTTCTGAAGTGCCAGAGTTAGAAAAAAATAAAAAGCATGATGTTGAAATTATCGTTGACCGTATTGTGATAAAAGATGGCGTTCGCTCAAGATTGTTTGACTCACTTGAATTGGCATTACGTCTAGCTGACGGCTATGTATTGGTTGATGTTATTGGACAAGAGGAAATCTTGTTTAGCGAGCATTATGCTTGCCCTTACTGTGGATTTACAGTAGGCAATATTGAACCTCGATTGTTTTCATTTAATACGCCATTTGGTGCGTGTCCAGAGTGTGATGGATTAAGTGTTAAGTTGGAAGTAGATGCAGACTTAGTTGTTCCAGATGAGATGAAAACGTTGCGTGAAGGAGCGATTGTACCGTGGAATCCAATCAGCTCAAATTACTACCCAAATATGTTAGAACAAGCCTGCGAACAATTTGGTATTGATTTTGATACACCATTTAAAGAATTAACAAAAGAACAAAAAGATTTATTGTTCAGAGGGTCTGGAGAAAAGACGTTCCATTTCCACTATAAAAATGAGTTTGGTGGCGTGCGTGATGTTGATATTCCTTTTGAAGGGATTTTAACAAATATTAATCGTCGTTATCACGAAACAAATAGTGATTATACAAGAGAACAAATGAAGCTATACATGACAGAATTAACATGTGAAACGTGTCATGGTTATCGACTAAACAAAGAAGCCTTATCGGTAAAAATTGATGGGAAACATATTGGAGAAATCAGTGATTTATCAGTAAATAAATCATTAAATTATATGTCCAAGTTAACGTTTGGTGAACAAGATACCATAATTTCACAGCCAATTTTAAAAGAAATAAAAGATAGATTAAGTTTCTTAGAAAATGTCGGTTTGGGGTATTTAACGCTAAGCCGTTCTGCTGGAACATTATCGGGTGGAGAAGCACAACGTATTCGTCTCGCTACTCAAATTGGGTCAAATCTATCAGGTGTACTATACATTTTAGATGAGCCATCTATTGGATTGCATCAGCGAGACAATAATCGCTTAATTGATTCGCTTAAAAAGATGCGTGATTTAGGTAATACACTAGTTGTTGTGGAACATGATGAAGATACAATGCGAGCGGCAGATTATCTAATCGATATTGGTCCAGGTGCTGGTGAACAAGGTGGAGAAATTATATCAGCTGGAATGCCAGAAGAAGTGGAAAAAGATCCACATTCATTAACTGGTCAATATTTATCTGGTAAAAGGAAAATCGATGTCCCTACAGAACGACGTGAAGGCAATGGTGAATGTGTTAAAATTACTGGTGCCAAAGAAAATAACTTGAAAAATCTATCAGTTGAATTTCCGATGGGGAAATTTGTTGCGGTTACTGGTGTCTCTGGTTCTGGTAAAAGTACATTGGTTAATACGATTTTAAAAAAAGCACTTGCTCAAAAAATCAATCGTAACTCAGCTAAACCTGGTAAATTTGATAAAATTACAGGATATGAATCAATTGAAAAAATTATTGACATTGATCAAAGTCCGATTGGTCGAACACCAAGAAGTAATCCAGCAACTTATACGAGTGTTTTTGATGATATACGTGATTTGTTTGCTAAAACCAATGAAGCCAAAACACGTGGTTATAAAAAGGGGCGTTTTAGTTTTAATGTGAAAGGTGGCCGATGTGAAGCATGTCGTGGTGACGGTATCATCAAAATCGAGATGCACTTTTTACCAGATGTGTATGTTCCTTGTGAAGTGTGTCATGGTCAACGATATAATTCTGAAACATTAGAAGTGAGATATAAAGGAAAAAATATTGCAGAAATATTAGAGATGACAGTGGAAGAATCTGTTGACTTTTTCCAAGCGATTCCTAAAATACATCGTAAGCTTCAAACGATTGTGGATGTCGGACTTGGTTACGTGAAGTTAGGTCAATCAGCAACTACCTTATCTGGTGGGGAAGCACAACGTATGAAGTTAGCCAGTGAATTACATAAACGTTCATCAGGTAAAAATTTCTACATATTAGATGAACCAACAACAGGTCTTCATACAGAAGATATTAGTCGACTTCTAGAAGTATTGAATCGTTTAGTAGATAGTGGCAATACAGTCCTTGTTATTGAACATAATCTAGACGTCATAAAAACAGCAGACTACGTCATTGATTTAGGACCAGAAGGTGGAGATGGTGGTGGAACCATTATCGCAACTGGAACACCAGAAGACATTATTAAAGTAGAAGAAAGTTATACAGGCTATTATTTAAAAGAAGTGATGGAACGTTAAAATGAGGTCTATATTATGATGAAAACGACAGATTAATTTTTGTCGTTTTTTGTTATTTTAAGTAAAGAAATTGTATAAATTTATTAGATTTTTTGTAAAGCGGTTACATTGTAAATTAAATGTAAAAAGACTTGCAATTTATGTTACTAAATTATATGTTTATCATGAGATAAGTCAGAAACTATTTCAATATGTAAATTTTTTGTAAAAATTTAGGGGGGACATTCGTGAAAAGAGTGTTAAAAATGATCGCATCAGTAGGGTTTTTATTGACTGTTACAGGATGTGGCGCAGTTGACAATGGAGAATCTATTAATGCTGTTGGGTCATCTGCCATGCAACCACTTGTTGAGGCAGCTGGTGAACAATATAGTAGTAATCATTTAGGTAAATTTATTAATGTACAAGGTGGAGGTAGTGGAACTGGTTTAAGTCAAGTTCAATCCGGTGCCGTACAGATAGGTGATTCCGATTTGTTTGCAGAAGAAAAAGAAGGAATTGACAGTAAACTATTAGTTGATCATAAAGTAGCTGTTGTTGGATTGACACCAATCATTAATAAAGAAGTTGGTGTGTCAAACATCACAATGGAAAATTTAAGGAAAATATTTACAGGTGAAATTACCAATTGGAAAGAAGTTGGCGGAAAAGATCAAGATGTCGTTTTGATTAATCGAGCTACAGGAAGTGGTAGTCGTCACACGTTTGAACAATGGGTATTGGATGGACAAAAAGCAAAAGGGTCACAAGAACAAGACTCTACTGGGATGGTTAGACAAATCGTTAGTACCACACCTGGCGCAATCAGTTACGTAGCTTTCTCTTATGTTACAAAAGATGTGGCAACATTAAGTATTGATGGTGTAAAACCTACAGAAAATAACGTTAAAAATAATAAATGGGTTATTTGGTCATATGAACATATGTATACAAAAGGAGAACCAAAAGGATTAACAAAAGAGTTCTTAGAATATATGTTGACTGATGAAGTACAAGAAGATATTGTTCCTCAACTTGGTTATATACCAGTATCACAAATGCAAGTTGAGCGTGATGTTGAAGGTAATATAAAAGAAATTTCCAAATAAAAATTGTTGTTTCAATAGGAGGATATATTTTGGAAGATATTCAAAGCAAATTGCTAAAAAAGTCAAAAAAAGCAAAATTAGAACAATTTGGTAAGACTATTAGTTTTATTGCCATTTTATTTATTGTTGTCGTTGTCGTTGCCATCTTTTATTTTGTAGCGAGTAAAGGTTTAGCTACCTTCTTTAAAGATAAAGTAAATCTATTCGATTTTCTTTTTGGAAAAGAATGGAACCCAGGATCTGTGAGTGACTCTGGAAAACCATTGGTTGGAGCATTGCCAATGATTACAGGCTCGTTTATTGTGACACTATTATCCGCCATTATTGCAACGCCTTTTGCGATTGGTGCAGCGGTTTTTATGACAGAGATTTCACCAAAATTAGGAACAAAAATATTACAACCAGTTATTGAATTATTGGTTGGTATTCCTTCAGTTGTTTATGGATTTATTGGGCTATCTGTTGTTGTTCCTGCTGTACGTAATGTATTTGGAGGGTCTGGATTTGGTATTTTGGCTGGAACTTTTGTTTTATTTGTTATGATTTTACCAACAGTAACATCAATGACAATTGATGCATTAAAATCTGTACCAAGACATTATCGTGAAGCATCATTAGCACTTGGGGCAACACGTTGGCAAACAATCTATAAGGTAGTGCTAAGGGCGGCAATTCCAGGTATTTTAACTGCTGTTGTATTTGGTATGGCAAGAGCCTTTGGGGAAGCTTTAGCCATTCAAATGGTTATTGGTAATGCTTCACTGATGCCACATAACTTAATTACACCAGCCTCAACTTTAACAAGTGTGTTAACTATGGGAATAGGAAATACTGTTATGGGAACACTTGAAAACAATGCACTTTGGTCATTAGCTTTACTATTGCTATTAATGTCTCTATTCTTTAATGTTGTGACACGATTAATTGGTAAAAAAGGAGAGCTGAAATAATGAATGCAAAAAAAGCGGATAAGATAGCAACAGGCGTATTATACGCCGTTGCAGGTATTATTACATTAATCCTGGCTAGTTTAATTTTGTATATTTTAGGTCGTGGATTACCTCATATCAGTTGGAGTTTCTTAACGACACCATCTAAGAGTTTTCAAGCTGGTGGAGGGATTGGTATTCAGTTGTTTAACTCATTTTACTTATTAATTATTACGATGCTAATTAGTATTCCAATTTCTTTAGGAGCTGGTATTTATTTATCAGAATATGCCAAGAAAAACTTTTTTACTAACGTTATTCGTACAGCGATTGAAGTATTAAGTTCACTTCCTTCAGTGGTTGTTGGTTTATTTGGATTCTTAGTGTTTGTTATTCAAGCTGGTTTAGGCTTTTCTATTATTTCTGGTGCATTAGCTTTAACGTTTTTCAACTTACCCCTCTTAACAAGAAATGTTGAAGAATCATTAAAAGCTGTGCATTATACACAACGTGAAGCAGGCTTAGCTCTTGGCTTATCAAGATGGGAAACTGTCACACGTGTTGTGGTTCCTGAAGCACTACCAGGTATTTTAACAGGCGTTATTTTAGGAGCAGGTCGTATTTTTGGTGAAGCCGCAGCATTAATTTATACTGCTGGACAAAGTGCTCCAGCACTTGATTTTACTAATTGGAACCCATTAAGCATTTCTAGTCCATTAAATATCTTTAGACAGGCAGAAACACTAGCTGTTCACATTTGGAAAATTAATAGTGAAGGTAACATGCCAGATGGCGCTCAAGTATCAGCAGGAGCTTCTGCTGTGTTGATCATTGCTGTATTACTATTTAACTTTTTAGCACGTTTCTTAGGTAAGAAACTCCATAAAAAAATTACATCAGCTTAGATTGGGGATTTAAATGAAAACTTATAATACCGATGATACGCATATCATAACAATGAATAAAGATGAACAGAATTTGGCGTTAGAAACAAAAGATATACATGTTTGGTATGGTGATAATGAGGCGATTAAAGGGGTATCACTAGAATTTGAAAAAAATAAAATTACGTCTCTTATTGGTCCGTCAGGATGTGGAAAATCAACTTATTTACGTTCTTTAAATCGAATGAATGATCAAATCGACGGGACAAAAGTGACAGGAGAAATTATTTATAAAAACATTGACATTAATTCGTCAAAAGTTGATGTTTATGAGATGAGAAAACATATTGGAATGGTATTTCAAAGACCTAATCCATTCAGTAAATCTATTTATGAAAACATTACATTTGCCTTAAAACGTCATGGACAAAAAGATAAACAAACTTTGGATGAAGCAGTCGAAACAAGTTTGAAACAGGCAGCTTTATGGGATCAAGTAAAAGACGATTTACATAAAAGTGCATTAGCATTATCAGGTGGACAACAACAACGACTTTGTATCGCTCGTGCTATTGCGATGAAACCAGATATTTTATTGCTGGATGAACCAGCTAGCGCACTAGATCCAATTTCTACTAGTAAGGTGGAAGAAACATTAATTAATTTAAAAGAAGATTACACGATTGTCATCGTAACACATAATATGCAACAAGCGTCTCGTATTAGTGATTATACTGCGTTCTTTTACATGGGTAAGGTGTTAGAATATGATCAAACGAAAAAAATCTTCACTCGTCCAAAAATACAAGCAACCGAAGATTATGTTTCAGGTCACTTTGGTTAAGGAGGAACGTTATGTCAATAATTGAATCAAACGACTTGCACTTATATTATGGTAATAATGAAGCCTTAAAGGGAATTACGATGGATTTTGATCAAGGTGGCATTACGGCTTTGATTGGCCCATCAGGATGTGGAAAGTCAACTTTTTTAAGAACGTTAAATCGAATGAATGATTTAATTCCATCTGTAACGATTACAGGGAAAGTGACGTATAAAAATAATGATATCTATAGTCCAAAAACAGATATTGTCACGCTACGTAAACAAATTGGAATGGTGTTCCAACAACCTAATCCTTTTCCATTTAGTATTTATGAAAATGTTATTTATGGTTTACGATTGGAAGGAAAGCATTCTAAAGAAGAACTAGATCGTATAGTGGAAGAAAGTCTAAAAGCTGCAGCGGTTTGGGATGATGTAAAAGATAAATTAAATAAAAGCGCACTTTCTTTGTCTGGTGGCCAACAACAGCGGGTATGTATCGCTCGAGTACTAGCTGTTCAACCTGAAGTTATCTTATTGGATGAACCAACTAGTGCTCTTGATCCAGTTTCTAGTGGTAAAATAGAAAATATGTTGTTAGAATTAAAGGATGACTATACAATGATTATGGTAACACATAATATGCAACAAGCCTCACGTATATCAGATAAAACAGCGTTTTTTCTAAATGGTGATTTAATTGAATATGATAAAACGAAAAAAATATTTTTAAATCCTGGACAAAAAGAAACGGAAGATTATATCACTGGTAAGTTTGGTTAACAAAAAAAGATAAGGCAAGATGAAGGAGATGAAGGACATGCTTAGAAGTCAATTTGAAGAAGATTTACAAAATCTACATGATAAATTTGAAAACATGGGTAATGATGTAAATACAGCGATTAGTAATTCTGTACGTGCATTTATTGACCATGATAAATCACTAGCAAAAAATGTGATTGAATCTGATAGCGAAATCAACGCACAGGAATTAGGTCTGGAAAAGAAGAGTTTTGAAATGATTGCTCTACAACAACCTGTTACAACAGATTTAAGACGCATTGTAACAATTATGAAAGCAAGTTCCGACTTAGAACGTATGGGAGATCATGCTGTTTCAATTGCAAAAGCAACGATTCGATTAAAAGGAAACAAACGTGTTTTATCGATTGAAGAGGAAATATCTGATATGGCGACACATGTAATGGGAATGGTTAGTTCTGTATTGGATGCTTATATTCATACAGATAGCGACAAAGCAATCAAAATCGCTCAAAGTGATAGAGTAACAAATGATTATTTTAAATCGATTTATCGTCATTCAATTAAAGCTATGGAACAAGATACTGAAACAGTTATTGTTGGAGCTGATTATTTACAGGTTGCTGGATATTTAGAACGTATCGGGGATTATGTCTGCAATATCTGTGAGTGGATTATCTACTTAAGAACAGGTAAAATATCCGAATTAGCAGCAACAATGCATGAAGATGAATAATCAATTAAAACACTTAGATTTATTATCTAAGTGTTTTTTATATATTTTAAAGATTTTATATTCACTTTAAATGGCCTTTTAAGAATAAATATTAATTTTTACGTTATTTTATGAATAAATATGTTGAGGAGGTACCTTGAAATAGATAATATTGAACATAATTTAATTTGTAGAAATTAGAGGAATATAATATGACAAAAGAAAAAGTAGGTTTAGCTTATTCAGATAGATTGGATACATCAGTAGCAATTAGTTGGTTAAAAAAGAGTATGATGTGGTTGCTGTTTACTTGGATGTAGGTGAAGGGAAAGATTTAGATTTATTAAAGAAAAAGCCTTGACAGTTGGCGCTATTGAATCTTATGTGATTGATGTTCGTGAAGAGTTTGTGACTGATGTTGTCTTACCAGCCTTACCAACACATGCTTACTATGAGCAAAAATACCCATTAGTATCGGCTTTAAGTCGTCTATTAATTTTAAAAAAATTAGTAGAATTAGCGCATCAAGTTGATGCAACAGTGATGGCATATGAGTGTCTAGGGGCGATGACACTCTTACCGGATCATAAAGAAAGTGAAGATTGAACACTCGTACGCGAAGTATCGCATTTTAAACCAATTTTAGAAAACACATTGTCTAATTTAATAGACAATGCATTATGATTTAATCCAGCGATACAAGCGATTTTAGCATACATTAAAGAAACACAAAAAGTAGTTAATGGAACCGCAAAAGTGAAATTATACAAGAGGAGAGCCACTGTTAAGAAGACAAAGAAGGCATGTTTGATACTATTGAGACAATGGGTGTGTCAATGGTTATTTTGACAGATATGTTGGAAACCATGACACTCAATAAAGAAAAAATGCTTTATTTAGCTGAAAAAGATTGTTCTCATGCAACCGCATTGGCAGATTATTTAGCTTCTAAGTGAGTACCATCTAGACAAGCTCATGAAATCTTAGGGTTACTTGTTCTAGAATGTGCTACTGCTGGTTGTTATTTACAAGATGTTCCTCTAACTCGTTACCAAGAATTATCTCTTTTAATAGATAAGGATATATATGACGTGTTACAGTCCCAAACGGCTGTGAAACGAAGGAATAGTCTTGGTGGAACTGGCTTTGAACAAGTAAAGAATCAAATTTCTCTGGCAAAATCAACGCTATCAAGTGAGTAAAGCGTTCATATAATAGTTGGCGGGTGAAGACAATATGATTAAAAATGTCATTTTTTTGTAACCTTTTTATGATGAATTTATGTTATAGTTTACAATGAAAATAATAAATAGAAATAGAATTGGAGTTAGACTATACATGAGATTTAAAAAAATGATTGCCTTTACTTTATTAACAACAACTCTATCTGGATTTGTTTGTCCGGCTGTTATTCATGCTGAGAGTGTTGATAAAAAAATAGAGGACTCTCAAAAAAAAATAGATGAGTTAAATGCAAAGAAACAGGCATCAGATAAAACGCTATCTGATTTAGATTCAACTATTGCTAAATTGGATAAAGATATCAATAAGGTGTTAGAAGAAAAGGCATCATTAGAAAAAGAAATTAATTCATTAACAAAAGAAATAGATGATTTAACAATCATTATTAATAAGCGGAACAAACAAATAGAAAGTCAAGCTCGTTCTATGCAGTTAAATAGGGAAGATCAAGATTTGGTCAATGTTATCTTAGAGTCAGAATCAATATCTGATGCACTTAGTCGAACAGTAGCCTATTCTAAATTAGTCTCAGCTAATAAAGATATTATGGATGAACAAAAAAAAGATCAAGCTACCTTAGCTAAGAAAAAAGAAACATTAAATAAAAAAGTTGTTGATGTTAACAAGACTGCTAAAGAGTTAAAAACAAAACAAGAAAAATTAGAAAAAAGTAAAGCAGAGCAAGTTGCTTTGGCAGATAAAATTTTAAAAGAGTTATCAAAAGAAACAGATAATAAATCTGCATATGAATCACAAAAAGCAGAAGCTAAACGTATTTCTGAAGAAAATAAAAAACGTTTGAAAGAATTATCGGATAAACAAGCAGCAGCTAAAAAAGCGTTACAAGAACAACGTGAAAAAGAACAAAAAGAAGCAGAAGCTAAACAATTAGAAGCTCAATCGAGCCTTTCCATTTCTAAGCAATCTAGTGCGATTGGAAAGAGTAATAATAATACCAAAACAGATGAAGACAAAAATGAAACAATCTCACTACCAAGTCAAGATGGCTTCTCATTGCCACTTTCTGGAGGGTATACGATAACGAGTGGGTTTGGTTCCAGAACGGATCCAACTGGTTACTCAGGAGATCATCATGATGGAATTGATTTAGCTACTGGAGCAGGAACGCCAATATTGGCATCTAGAGCTGGTCAAGTAGTGGAAGCAAGTTATCATCCAAGTGCTGGTAATCACGTGATTATTTTACATGACAATGGATTGTATACATACTATATGCATATGACAAATATCGGTACAAGTGTTGGCTCAGTAGTTGACGCAGGAGACACAATTGGGACAGTCGGATCAACAGGAAATTCAACAGGAGCCCATTTACATTTTGGTATTAGTTCTAGTTTATGGAGTGGATTTATTAATCCAACGTCTATCTTATCCTTTTAGTCAGTAAGCTATAAAAACCTTAAAATTTATTTTAAGGTTTTTATTTTTTAGAATGATAAACGAATAAGTCTTGGTATACAGGAATAAATCCAACTCAAGTCCTATGACATTTCTTTAAAAATAAGACATAATATGAGTGTAGGTTAGTAATGTGATAGATAAAGAAGTTAAGAGGAGGATATATAATGAACGAACGTGAACGAATTTTAGACTTAGTTAAAAAAGGTATTTTAACAACTGATGAGGCATTAGTATTATTAGAAAATATTGCCACAGAAAAAGATGAAAAATTAATTGATAATGAAGCCAAGCAAGTAAATTATAAATCAGCAGAAAGCCAATCCAAAACAGGATACAATGATAGTAAAGTATTAGAAAGAGTGTTAGAAAAATTAGCAGAAGAAGAAAATAGAAAATCTGTAGAATATGATGAATTAACAGTTGAAATTCAAGGATTAAGACAAGATATTCGAGAAATTGAAGAACAACTGACAGTCTTTGATACAATGGAAGATTTAGATACATTGACTCCTGAAAAAGAAGCTGAGCGAGAGCAACTAAAAAAAGATTTAGCTTATTTAAAAGAAACAGATATTCAATTATCTAATGACAAAGCAGAATTAAATGAAGAATTAAAATCGATAAAAAAAGAGCGTCGTGATGCACAAGAAACAGAAAAAATATTAGGGTTTGATATTCCAAAAGATTGGAAAGAACAAACCAATCAAAAAATAAACCATGCGTCTGGTAAAGTAGAAGAAGCAGGTAAATACTTTGGTGATTTTTTGAAAAAAACAGTGGATGCGGTTAGTTCTACCGTTTCTGATAATGTGGAATGGAAAGACGTGAATATCAAAGTACCTGGTGTAAGTTCTCATAGTTTTACACATGAATTTCTTTATCCAAATAGTACAGCTACGTTGATTGATGTCAAAGTAGCAAATGGTAAAGTTAAATTTAAAACATGGAACCAACCAGATGTTAAGATCGTTGCAAACATTAAGTTTTATGGTAAATTAAACAATAACACACCATTTGAAGCATTCATTGAGCGTAGTGAAATTGTTGTAGATGAAGAAAACATTTCATTTCAAGTACCAAACAAACGACTAAGTTGTGAATTAGATTTTTATTTACCACAACATTTATTTGATCATGTGTCAGTGAAAATGTTAAATGGCGATATTAAAGTTGAAGATATGTTACTGGGTGATATTTTCCTCAAATCAACAAATGGTAAAATGAAGGTAAAAAATATTAAAGCAACTATGCTTGAAGTTGAAGGTGTTAATGGTGATATTCAAGTAGAAGATAGTGACATTGTAGATTTTATTGGTCAAACTGTTAACGGTGAATTAATCAGTAAATCCGTTATTGAGCATACTAATGTATCATTAATTAATGGCGCAGTAAAAGTTACTTCAAATGATTTAAAAACAAAAAAAATTAAAGCAACTGTGGTAAATGGAGACATCAAAGTTTCCCTTGCAAAACAAGCAGGTATTCAAGCAGATTGCCAAACGAATTTTGGCTCAATTAAAAATCGTTTTAGTAACATTGATATTTTAAAAGAAAAGAAAGAGCGAATGAATCAAATGGTTGAATTTGTTCGACAAGATGATAATATGGTTCAATTATCTTTAAATACGACAACAGGAAGTATTTACTTGAAAGATAATGACTAATAGATGGAGTGAAAAAAAATGGGAAGAAAACTAACAAAATCAAGTAATAATATTGTTTTAACAGGAACATTAGCAGGTATTGCAGAATATTTTAATATCGATCCAACCTTGGTAAGAATCATTTATGTGATTTTATCAATGTTTACACTAGGTTCACCAATTATTTTATATATTTTGCTAGCCTTAATTGTTCCAGGTTCAAATAAACAAAGTAGACCACGTTCTCCATATGAAGGATATGGCGGTTATAATTATGAAGAATCATCTAAACAATATAAAGCAAAACGACCAAGAAAAGAAGCACAAAAAGTAGAAGAAGATGACTGGAGTGACTTTTAGTGACATACTTTCAACGTCTAATTATTAATACGTTGGCGTTCATCTCATTATCTGTATTATTTCCTTCCATGTTTTATGTTAATAGTTTTATGATAGCCATTGTGGCAAGTGTTGTTTTATCGGCATTAAATGTATTAGTAAAACCCATATTACATATCTTGTCACTACCTATTACACTCATAACATTTGGTTTGTTTAGTTTCGTAATAAATGGGATGATGTTAAAATTCACATCTGTGATTGTCGGTGAACAAAACTTTGCTTTCTCTAGTTTAGGAGCAGCAGTATTTATTTCGCTACTTCTTTCATTGATTAATTCCATTGTGATTAATAGACATGTCGATAGATATTAAAATTGTATGATAGTGAAGCATATAGTGTGTTAACACTGTATGCTTTTTTGTTTATTTATATGATTATCCGTTAGTTTATCTCTTTGCTAGATTTTTTATGTCTTTTGATTTAAACTGGTATTTATGAAAAAAATTTGAAAATGAACTATAAGAACAGATAAAGAAAGTCAGATGGAAACTCTTTTAAAAACTGATGGTAATGGTGTTAATGGGTTGGCAAAAAACATACCATTTACCCAATCGCTTCCAGATGTGGGGTATTTGCTAAAATAGATGTGCAATCATCGATTGAATCGTATTCGATTGATGTTAGCAACCGCTAAGAAAAATATGTAACCAACTGTTAAATTTTATAGATAATCTAAAGTAAAAACAAAACTTGATTTTTACTATAAAGTTATTTTATTATTTTTCTATCAGTGTATATGAGATAGGCTAGAACTATTGTAAATAGAGGAGAGTATGAACCTGTTTAATTTATCAGTAGATGAGATGATCATCCTTTTCAATTTCTAAGAACAGTTGTTTAATGTTAAAGATTAATCATGTGGGAGAGAGTAATGAACCAACAAAAATTAAAAAAAATTTATTTACTCATGATGTTTCTATTGATTATTATTTCAATAGTTATCAATGTTATTAATTTTCAATACAAAGAAATAATAGATATCATAATATTGCTTATTTTTGCTTTAGATAGTTTTTATACATTATGGAAAACCGATAATAAAAGGGATTATTTAAAACATCATTTTTTAGATTTTATTGCGATTATCCCATTTCATCATGCATTTCGTTTGGTAAAATTTTTTCCGCTTATCATGCAGAGTATACAAATCACTTCGCTTGGACAACGGTATTTATTACCTGTATTTTTGAAATTAAGAGAAACAGGTACAGGAAAACTTTTTAATACTTTTTTGATTATTTTTATTTTTTTACCGTTACCGTTACTATGGATCGAGCCTAATATTACAAATTATGAGGATTTGATTTGGTGGGAGATGCAGACTGTCACAACTGTTGGTTATGGGGATATTATGATTCAAACTGGGTTAGGAAGACTTGTCGGTGGGATATTAATGGTCTTAGGTGTTGGAATTATTTCAACTTTTACTAGTAACTTAACGCGGATTATTAGTCATTCTAAGAAGCCCAATCATAAAAAAGCAGATGATGTCATTGAAGAATTACTAAAACAAAAATCGTTTAATAAGGAAGATTTAGAAATCATTGAAGCTTGGTTAACATTAGAAAAAAAGAAACAACAAAAAATAGATAATACTAAAACATGATAAACAAACAGTCTCGATTTTTTATACGAGGCTGTTTTATTTTATATTATGATATAATTAAATAATGAAATATGACAAAATTGAAGCAAATTAAACTTTATAAAAAAATAAAGATGTTAGACCGGCAAGGTTTTTATAATCATAAAATTGATTTAGAGCATTTAATGATGTATAAAAAGATTGGGAAATTAAATATATCCATTAAAGAGTTAATTAATGAATTGAATATGTCATATTATATTAATGATTTAATAGGTAATTAGTCACTTGATATGAGACAACGATTATGTCGATGGATGAGGTGATGGATGGACTAGATCCAACAAACGTGACACTTATTTCAATCATTATGATAAAAAAAGAGATGAAAGAAAACTGATTATAATCACTTCCCATTTGTTGGATAACTTGGAGTAGTATGCAGATCGTATTTTCTTCCTATCAAATGGTCAATTAGAATTATTTTTTGACCGAAAGACTGGAACGAAAGATCAAACAAGGTATCTAAAAATAAATCAAGCGGATTGTCGTTTTTTATCAGAAGAGATCATAGAAAGAGGTCAATTATTAGCGGAAGGATTATTTTTACTACCATTAGATAATGGTGATGAGAAAGAATTATTCCTTAATCTACCTTTAGAAGAAATGAGTAGTGTGACGGTTTCAAGGCTCTCTTTAAAGGAAGCCTACGACATAAAATTTGGGTTAAATAAAAAAGATTAACCTGTAAAGAAAAAACACTTTACAAGAGTAATTAAAACTGTTAAACTATGCTTTGTGATTAAAACAAATCAAAAAATTTTTGGAGGTGCCTTAATAATGGCAGTTAAAATTCGTTTAAAACGTATGGGTTCTAAAAAGAAACCTTTTTATCGTATGGTAGTAGCAGATTCTCGTTCACCTCGTGATGGACGTTACATCGAAGTAGTGGGAACTTACAACCCATTAACAGATCCAGCTCAAGTAAAAGTTGAAGAAGACTTAATCTTAGACTGGTTATCAAAAGGAGCTCAACCTTCTGATACAGTACGTAACATTTTATCTCGTGAAGGAATCATGAAAAAACATCACGAAGCTAAATATACTAAAAAATAAGGTGGGCTTATGAATGACTGATGTAAAAGATTTGGTATTAACCATTGTCCGTCCGTTAGTTAGTCAACCCGATTTAGTTCACCTAGATGTAGAAGAATCTGAGGAATTTATGGAGTACAATTTAACAGTAGCTTCAGAAGATATCGGTCGTATCATTGGAAAACAAGGTCGTGTGGCGAAAGCAATTCGTACAATTGTTTACAGTGTTCGTACGGATCATTCTAAGAGAATTCGTTTAAACATTCTAGATGACAACAATTAAAAAGCAAGTGTTAGAGTTAATCTAACGCTTGCTTTTTTGTCATCTATAAGCAGTAAATCCTTTACCAACAACCTCATGAGCACTTGTAACCACGACAAAGGCTTCATCGTCGATATCTAGTATTGCTTGTTTTAGTGCGATAAATTGATCTTCCTGAATAACGACCATAATCATTTTCTTCTCTTCAAGATTTAAGCCACCTTCAATAGGAATAAGAGTAGCCCCTAAATCTAAATCAGAAATAATTTGTTCTCGAATTTTTTTATAGTCATTAGAAATAATCATGACATTTTTAGATGATTCAGGACCAACTTGGACGGTGTCAACCATACGACTAGTTAAATATAATGCAATAAGAGCAAACAAAACCGCCTGCACATCAAACACAAAAAGAGCACTTAAAATAACTAAACCATCACAAATTCCTAAAATAATTCCTAATTTAATTGGAATATATTTTTGGACAATCAATGCAATTAAGGCAGTTCCTCCAGTTGAGCCTTTTCCTAAAAAGACCAAACCAACACCAAGACCAACTGTAATCCCACCAAAAATAGCAGCTAAAATAGGCTCAATATGACTTAGAGCCACACCGTGTAGTAATGACACAAATAATGGCACAAGAAAACTGCCTAAAATACTTTTGAAAAAAATTTCTTTCCCTAATAAAAAGAAAGATAGTGTCAGCAACACAAAGTTAACTGAAAATAACACAATACTGGGTGTTAAATGAAGTGTCTCGTATAAAATAATGGTTAATCCATTGATTCCTCCAGACACAATTCGATTGGGCAATAAAAAAGCATTGAAACCAAATGCAACAAAAAGTGTTCCAATGACAATAAATAAGGTATCACTAAAGCGTGTCCCCATCTTTTTTTGTAAAGTTTGTACCATATTGACTCCTCCTTGAAAATATATCGTAACTTATTTCAGAAATTTTTTAAAGTAGTTTTACATTAATTTGTGAATGAACATTCTAATAAAACCTATTAATTATCTATTGATTTTATATATGACGTACTATATACTAAATAATAGGTATTAATAAAAGTTAATTGGAGGTATTAGTGTGTTAAAACAAGTATATCAGTTTGATGAAGGCAATGCAGATATGAAAGACCTATTAGGTGGTAAGGGAGCAAACTTGGCTGAAATGACACGCTTAGGCTTACCAGTCCCACCAGGGTTTACTATTACGACTGAAGCATGTATGTCATTTTTAAATACAACAAAAGAATTATCAGATGAATTAAAAAAAGAAATAGATGAGCATTTGAGTTTGTTAGAAAAGAAAACCAATAAATCATTTGAAGGCGATAACGATTTATTACTTGTTTCTGTTCGCAGTGGAGCAAAATTCTCAATGCCGGGTATGATGGATACGATTTTAAACTTGGGGTTAAATGATGAAACAGTAGAACAACTTGCTTCATTAACAGAGGACGAAGCATTTGCCTACGATTGTTATCGACGTTTGTTACAAATGTTTGGAAACGTTGTCTTTGGGATTGATATGCAGTATTTTGAAAACTATTTAACATTTTACAAACAAAAACACGGGGTAAAATTAGATAGTGAGTTGACTGGTGATGATTTAAAGAGCATTGTAACTGAATTTAAACGTATTATTTTGGAAATTAAAAAGAAACCGTTTCCGCAATCTGCGAAAGAACAATTACATTTAGCGATTGAAGCAGTCTTTCATTCTTGGAACAATGAGAGAGCTCATATTTATCGCGAGTTAAACCATATTCCAGACGATATTGGAACAGCTGTTAATATTCAATTAATGGTCTTTGGAAATAGTGGAGATACCAGTGGAACAGGTGTTGCCTTTACAAGAAATCCAGCGACTGGTGAAAATAAATTATTTGGTGAGTACTTAATCAATGCACAAGGTGAAGATGTTGTAGCAGGTATTCGTACGCCAGAACAAATCGAAAAATTAAAAAATGATCTACCTAAAGTTTATGAGGAATTTGCTCGTCTAGCTCATTTGTTAGAACAACATTATCGTGACATGCAAGATATCGAGTTTACTGTGGAAAAAGGGAAATTGTATATTTTACAAACACGAAATGGAAAACGGACTGCACAAGCCAGTGTGAAAATTGCCGTTGATTTGGTCGAAGAAGGATTAATTCAAGAAGAAGATGCTTTACTGACATTAAATCCTGATATGATTAGTCATTTACTTCATCCAGAGTTTTCAAAAGTAGCCTTAGAAGAAGCAGTAAAGGTATCTGACGTTGGGTTACCAGCTAGTCCTGGATCGGCTGTTGGGAAAGTTTGTTTTGATGCAGCAACAGCAAAAGAATGGGCAGCACAAGGTGAGAAGGTCATTCTAATGCGTCAAGAAACGTCTCCTGAGGATATCGAAGGAATGGTAGCAAGTGAGGCCATTGTCACAAGTCGTGGTGGTATGACATCTCACGCAGCAGTTGTTGCTCGTGGAATGGGAACATGTTGTGTCGCTGGATGTAGCGAGTTAGAAATTGATGACTTTTTAAAACGTGTGGTGTATCCGGGAGGTCAATTAAACGAAGGTGACGTGATTTCAGTCGATGGCTCTAATGGTGTTATCTACCTTGGAGAATTAGAAGTGGAAGTAACAGGGACCTCTCATTATTTTGATACGATTATGGCTTGGGCGAAAAAACATGCTCGTCTTGATGTAAGAATGAATGCTGAAACAGTCAGTGATATCAAAACAGGACTGTACTTTGGTGCAGATGGTATCGGATTAATTCGTACAGAACATATGTTTTTCGGTGCAGAACGTTTGATTCAAATGAGACGTTTCATTTTATCAAATAGCTATATTGAACGCGAAAAAGCATTAAAAGTTATTTTAGATTATCAAATGGAAGATTTTAAAGAAATCTTTTCAACGTTAAATGAGTTGCCAGGTGTGATTCGTTTACTAGACCCACCATTGCACGAGTTTATGCCAACGAAAGAAGAAGATATTGTTCTTTTAGCTCAAGAGATGAATGTGAGTAAAAATGAAATTGAACGTCGTTTGAAAGAATTACATGAAGTGAACCCAATGCTTGGACACCGTGGCTGTCGTTTAGGTATGACGTATCCCGAACTTTACATTATGCAAAGTGAAGCGATTATTCGAAGTGCCATTGCGATGAAACGTGAAACTGGTTTAGACGTAACACCTGAAATTATGATACCATTAGTAGGAACAACAAAAGAGTTAAGTGAACTAAAAGAAAAAATTGAATTGTATCTAGATGCTTTGATGGAAGAAGAAGATATCAATGTCTTTTACCGTATAGGGACAATGATTGAACTACCTAGAGCCTGTTTAATTGCTGATCAACTTGCTACAACTGCGGATTTCTTTAGTTTTGGAACAAATGACTTAACGCAAATGACGTTTGGTTTTTCAAGAGATGATGCAGCAAAATATATTAACGAATATGTTTCAAAAGGCGTGTTACCAGTTGATCCATTCCAAACAATTGATAAAGGTGGGGTGGGAGAATTAATTAAGACAGCCGTTGAAAAAGGTCGTTCAACAACACCAAATATAAAAATTGGTGTTTGTGGGGAATTAGGTGGTGACCCAACGTCAATCGAATTCTTTGATGACATTAACTTAGATTATGTGTCATGTTCACCATACAGAATTCCGATTGCTTATATTGCAGCAGCTCAAAGTACCATCCGCCGTGCGTCTAATAACGAATAAAAGAGGTGTCTTTGTGGAACTAAGTGAGCGACAAAAAAAGATTATCGAGATTGTCAAAACGAATGAGCCGATTAGTGGAGATAAAATCGCAGAACAATTAGGATTAACTAAACCAACATTAAGAAGTGATTTAGCTGTGTTAACGATGACAGGAATTCTTGATGCCAGACCAAAAGTAGGCTATATCTATTCAGGATTACCATTTGATCCATTATTACAAGAACATTTATTTGATGTCCAAGTGGATGAGGTCATGTCAAATCCTGTCATTATCTATCCTCATACAACAATTAAAGATGCTACCACATCCCTATTTATGTATGATTGTGGGTCACTTTATGTCATTGATGAAGAATCAAAGGACTTAATCGGTTTGGTATCACGAAAAGATTTATTACGAAGCTTGTTAAATAATCAAGATTTAGATTTAGCGATTGCGATTATTATGACTCGTATGCCTAATCTCGTGGTTACTTACCCAGATATGACCATTTTAGAGGCAGGTAGTTTATTGAGCGCCCATGAAATTGATTCACTACCCGTATTAAGCCGAGAAACCAATCAAGTCGTTGGTAAATTATCAAAAACAAAAGTGGTACAGCACTTTATTAAGTTAGGGAGAGAACTAAAACATGAACAACTTTAGAGAGAGTAAATTTAAGCAATTACAACTATTTGTTATATCAGATTCAATTGGAGAAACAGCCCAACGCATTATAAATGCCGTATTAGCACAGTTTCCAAAACTTGAAAACTATGATATTAAAAAATTTCCCTTTGTGGATTCAAAAGAAGTATTAATGCAAATATTAGCTGATGCTTTAAATGAAAAAGCGATTGTGGTGACAACACTAGTTGATAGTGAATTAAATAAAGTTTGTGCCGATTTTGCTAAAAGTACGGGTCTTGAATATGTTGATTACATGACAGAATTAATGACAAAAGTATCACATAGAACACATATGGAACCAAGTCATGAAAGTGGCTCACTTTATTTAATGGATCAGGAGTATTTTAAACGAATTGAAGCGATTGAATTTGCTGTGAGATATGATGATGGGAAAGATCCAAAAGGGTTTAGAAAAGCAGATTTAGTGATTTTAGGGATTTCACGTACATCTAAAACACCACTAAGCATGTATTTAGCTAATCGTTCGGTCAAAGTCGCAAACTTACCATTGATACCAGAAGTCCCAATTCCAAAAGAATTATTCCAATTGAACAAGGTGCCAGTCATAGGCTTAACAGCTAGTCCAGAGTATATTATGCGTGTGAGACAATCACGTTTAGATTCACTTGGACTAAATGGTAGCTCATCTTATGTGGCACTTGATAGAATCAAAGAAGAGTTAAATTTTGCACACGAATTGTACGAATCATTAGGTGCCATAATCATAAATGTTGAAAATCGATCAATTGAAGAATCTGCTCAGTTAATCGAAGAAGCATATAAAAGTCAATAAAAAGAAGCGATACGTGTCAATGCGTATCGCTTTTTCTATATAAAAGATTCAATTTCTTTGTTAACTATTAGGGGACGAGTTCTTAAAATCGAGTGGCCGGTTTTATTTAATACGATTAACTTCGCTTGTTTTAAGGAATCAATAAAAGGGCTGACCTTTTTTAGATCAATGATGTCCCGATCACCAAAAATAAATAAAATGGGCATCTTTAACTTCTCACGATAATTTGAGGTGAGAGGTAGGTTTTTCATGGCTAGACGTAATACCCTAGACTCTTTTTTTAATCTTAGTAAGTATTCACTAACGACTCGCAGTGATTTATAGAGCAGTTGCTTGCTTTTTTTTAGTTGGTCAAAACGAATATTAGGGGAAATTAATACCATTTTTGATACACGTTCTGGGTAATAATTGGCAAATGAGAGGGCAATGTTTGCACCATCGCTAAATCCTACCATAATGGTTTGTTCAATTTGCTCATTTTCCAAGATAGATAGTATATCATCAAAAATGGCTTGAAAATCAAGTTGTTCACTTTGATTTGTTGAGTGGCCATGATCTCTTGTATCCATCAAAACAAGTAGATGGTTTTTTTGAAAGACGTCGATTTGTTTTTGAAAAGCTTGATGTGAGCCGCTATTTCCATGAATGAAGAACATGGGTGTCCCTTGTCCTAATACTTTGTAAAAAATATGACTTCCATCAGTTGATGAGACGATTTTTTCCATAAGATTTCCCCCCAGTAATGACTTAGAATTTTAGTTCATATATTTTTGATGGTCGGCCAACACCAGTTGCACGTTCTCCAATTTCAGTAAAGTAAGGTAACATTGCTTTTTTAAAGTTTGAATGATCAATATCTTTAAAGTTGACACCTAAAAATTTAGCATAGACTTTTCTTGCCTCACTAATTGTAAAATCTTTTCCTAAAACACGCAAAACTTGAGGCTCGTGATACATTTTATTGCACACACGGTTAAAGGCTTTAATAATAATTTTGGCATGGTCAAAGGCTAGTGAATTCTCTCCAATTGATTCACCAGTATCTAAATTAACACAGATGTTTGCATCAAGATGATTGGTAAGGTATAACAAATTTCCCTCACGTGTTAAATCGAACCAAGATGCTTTTGCCGCTTCATCTCCTGCAACAAGAGGTTCTTCTCCAATAAAAGCTAAATAACTGACTGTAATCACCCATCCACGTGGATCGCGTCCAGGAGTACTAAAGGTGTGAAGTTGTTCTACGTGTTCACGGGTAATCGTGACGTTGGTTTCTTCTTTTGTTTCTCTAATGCAACTGTCTGCCGTTGCTTCTCCAGGAATAACAAATCCTCCAGGAAGAGCCCATGAGTTTTTGAAAGGGTGAGTACTACGTTTTATAAGCAGTACTTTTAAGGCATCTTGTTCTTTATTGTAACAAAATATGACATTATCAACTGTGACAGATGGCATATCTTGTGTCGGGAAATGCTGCTGTTTATACCAATGTAAATATTCTTTTTCACTAACTTGTGTTTCATAGTAGTGCTGTTCTGTTGTTTTTTTGTCGAAAGTCGACATAATCTAATTACCTCTCTTTATATACTTACTAATCTGTTTCTATTTTATCAGATTCAAATCAATTTGAAAGCTATTTACATTGAAATAGGTAAAAAATACATTAAAAAAGTGAGCAGATTACTTTTCTTTTTATAGGGTAGGGGGTATATTAGTTGTGTAAGACGCAAATATCTAGGAGGAATATATGTTTTTATTTAAGAAAGTGCCAAGTATTTCAGCACAAGAATTACAAGAAAAGTTGAAAAAACCGATTGAATTAATAGATGTGAGAAGTCCAGAAGAATTTGCTCAAGGGCATATACCTAAAGCAAAAAATGTTCCATTGGATACGCTTCAACAATATAAACCAAAAGGAAAAACGGTTTATGTGGTTTGTGCATCAGGTCCTAGAAGTAAACGTGCCACACAATACCTAGTTAGTCAAAAATATGATGCCTACAATATTGAAGGTGGCATGATGATGTGGAATGGAACATTGAAAGGGGGATATAAGTAATATGAGAACAATTATTGTCGGTGGCGTTGCAGGAGGAATGTCCGCAGCAACAAGATTAAGACGTTTAGATGAAGAGATGGACATTGTGATTATTGAAAAAGGACCTTATGTATCATTTGCTAATTGTGGATTGCCATACTATGTTTCTGGTGAAATTAGCAATCGTAAGGATTTATTAGTTCAAACTCCTGAAACATTAAAAGCTAGATTTAATTTGGATGTCAAAGTTAAAACAGAAGTGATTTCAGTTGATGCAGATAAAAAAGAAGTGACACTGTTACATAATGGTCAAGAGGAAGTAATGAGCTATGATAAATTAGTTCTCTCACCAGGAGCTAAACCATTTATCCCACCATTAGACGGCATTAATGACGCAACAAACTTATTTACATTAAGAAATGTCCCTGACGTTGATCAAGTAATGACTTATTTAAACAATCATAAACCTACAAAGGCTGTGGTTATTGGAGCGGGATTTATCGGCTTAGAGATGGCAGAAAATTTAGTTCATCGTGGATTAGACGTGACCATTATTGAGATGGCACCACACGTTTTACCAACAGTTGATGCTGAAATGGCTTCGTTTATTACGAACGAGTTGCGTGATAAAGGGGTGAAAGTTCTAACTAGCCAAGGTGTTGTAGCAATGGAAAATAACGGACAAACGCTTGTATTAAATACTGGTGAAAAAATAGGCACTGATTTAGTCTTGATGTCAGTTGGCGTTCGCCCTGAAAATGGATTAGCTGAATCTGCTGGTATTGAGTTGGGTATGCGTGGGGGTATCTTAGTTAATGATTCTTATGAAACAAATGTTAAAGATATTTATGCAGTAGGTGATGCGATTATCGTTAAAAATCAAATTAATGATGAAGACGCCATGATTGCACTAGCTTCACCTGCCAATCGTCAAGGTCGTCAAGTGGCAGATGTGATTGCTGGTATGCCACGTAAAAATAGAGGCAGTATTGGAACAGCCATTGTTCGAGTATTTGAGCAAACAATAGCGTCAACTGGTTTAACAGAAAAACAAGTAAAAGATTTAGGTTATGAGTATCATGTGGTTCATGTTGATGGAAAAAACCACGCAGGATATTACCCTGGTGCTAGTATGATTTTCTTAAAGTTGATATTTAATCCAACAACAGGTAAAATTTATGGTGCACAGGCTGTTGGAAAAGATGGAGCCGATAAACGTATTGACGTTTTAGCAACAGCTATTAAAGGTGGTTTGACTGTTGAAGATTTACCAGAATTAGAATTAACTTACGCGCCACCATTTGGTTCGGCAAAAGATATTGTGAATATGGTTGGGTATGCCGCATTAAACATTATTGAACATTTAGCCGAAAATATTCAATTAACTGAATTAGAACAAGTGAAAGCATCAGGAGCAATGTTAGTCGATGTCAGAACACCAGAAGAGTTTGCGCAAGGAACGATTGATGGGTTTATTAATATTCCGCTTAATGATATTCGTCAACGTGCAAACGAATTACCAAAAGACAAAGAAATTATTTTAAGCTGTCAAAGTGGACAAAGAAGTTACATCGCACAACGTATGCTTGCACAAATGGGTTATGACGTGAAAAACTTAGATGGATCATATCTGCTGTATAAGGCGATTAATGGAATTTCATAAATAATAAGGAGTGGTCACAATGGAAGACACAAAAAGAAAAGTTAGTAATCGTTTGAAACGTTCGGAAGGACAAATTAGGGGAGTTCTTAAAATGTTAGATGAGGACAAGAGTTGTCGTGACATTGTGGTTCAGCTATCGGCTATCCGCTCAAGTATCGATCGTGCTATTGGTGTAGTTGTAGCAGAAAATTTAATTGATTGCATAGAGGAAGAATCAATCACTCAAGAAGACCGTGATGAAAAAATCAAAGAAGCCATTGATTTAGTGATAAAAAAATAAAAGTTTGAACCAGCTATTTGTCTTGACGGATAGTTGGTTTTTTACTACTTGTTGGATACCTGATAACGTTAGCTGAGAGTTGATGTGGTACATAAAATAAGTTGGATGCCAATGTATACAGTCAGCAATGATATTGCCTTAGTGAAAGATAAAAAACAACCCTATTTTATTACTATCATGACAAGTGGATATGATAATTCATATAGCGAGCAATCCGTTTCAGATTTAGCTGAAATTATTGATAATTATATGTTGCAATTAGATTTATCGAAATAATAGAAAACACATTAAGGTGAGTGGTGTCTTGATGTGTTTTTTTATGTTTATTTAATAAAAATGACTCTTTTTTGACAGTTTTATGTATAATAGCACTAAGGATAGACGATACTATATTTTTAAGGAGATAGTGATGGGAAAAGTAAGAATTAATAACATGCTAGTTTATACTTATAACGGTGTGATGGGAGAAGAAAAAGTACTAGGACAAAAACTAGAATTAGATATAGAATTGACATTACCATTAGAAAAAGCAGGTAAAACAGATGATTTACATCAAACAATTAGTTATGCTGATGTGTACACGGATGTAAAAACAGCTTTGGAATCTAAATCATTTGATTTGATTGAAGCTGTTACTTATTATGTGCTAGATATATTAGGTGAAAAATATGGTGATATGCTTGAACATGCTCTAGTTAGAACGAGAAAATATCATGTCCCAATTGCCGGTTTTTTTGATAATGTCGAAATAGAAATGGAAAGAGATTATTAATATGGAAACCTATTTGGCACTTGGAAGTAATATGGGGGATTCACGTCATTATCTAAAACAAGCAGTGGAACAGTTGAATCAACATAGTGAGATTAGTGTTTTAAGTAAGTCAGATATATATGAAACAGATCCGTATGGTGATGTGCCACAGGATGATTATTTAAATGCTGTCATAAAAATTGAGACAACATTGTCTCCGAATGAGTTATTAAAAACGGTGAATGACATCGAAGCCAATTTAGATAGAGAACGTTTGGTGAGATGGGGACCAAGAACGATAGATATTGACATTGTGTTAATGGGAGAGTTAGAAATTGAAACACCTGATTTAATCATTCCACATAAAGAAATCACGAAACGCTCTTTTGTGTTGATTCCTTTAAAAGATGTTTACACTAAAGAAATGCTTAAAGGAAAATCACTTGATGAATGGATAGAGTTATCAGGAAATGCTGGTGAGGTCAGACAGACAAATGAAAGTTGGGATTAGGATGGAACAAGACAAACAATGGCAGATTGAAGAAGCAGTGAAGACGATTTTGACAGCGATTGGAGAAGACGTTGATCGCGATGGATTGAAAGAAACACCAAAACGTGTAGCAAAAATGTATGCAGAAGTCTTTTCTTCCGTACGAGAAAAGGAATTTACTAATTACAAAGTCTTTCCAAGTTTGAATGAAGATGACATGGTCTTGGTTAAAGATATTGAGTTTTATTCAATGTGTGAGCACCATTTACTTCCCTTTTTTGGAAAAGCACACGTTGCCTATATTCCAAGTGATCATAAAGTATTGGGTCTAAGTAAAGTGGCTCGAATGGTTGAATTTTGTGCGAAACGACCAAATGTTCAAGAAGATTTAACAATCCAAATTGCCAATTTAATCAATGAAAAAGTTAGAACAAAAGGCGTTGCCGTATCGATTGAAGCAGAACACATGTGTATGGCAATGCGTGGCGTAAAAGCTCGCGGTAGTGTGACGAAAACATTCCATTATCAAGGTGTTTTTAAAGAAGATAAGGATGTTAAAGACGATTTTTTACGAGCGTTAGATTAGTCATGCAGTTAATTTTAGCTAGTAATAATAAAAATAAAATACGCGAATTACAACTGGCATTTCCAAGTGAAACGATAGAATCCTATACAACATATAGTGAACCAATCGATATCGTGGAAAACGGTAAAACCTATGTAGAAAATGCGTTGATTAAAGCTAAGGAAATTGCGATGATTATTCAAAAACCGGTCATAGGAGATGATGGGGGATTAGAATTGTGTGCGTTTCCTGATAAGTTGGGGATTCATACAGCACGTTTTTTTGAAAAGGGATTAACAGACAGGCAAATGAATGAGCAATTATTGAATTTATTAGAATACGAGAGTGACAGACGATTTAAATTGCACGCTTGTTTAGTTTTATATAACCTTGAAGATAAACCAATCATTGTCGAAAAAGTATTAACAGGACGGGTATCAGAGACCATCTGTGAAGGTGGCGGATATGGGTTTGATTCGATTTTAATTCCAACTGGATATACTCAGACTCTTTCGTTACTCAATATGGAGCAACGTGATGAACTTAGCCCAAGAAATCAGGCGTTTAATGAATTAATACGGAGGCGTTAACATGTTTAAAGATAAACCAATTATGGGCATATTAAATGTGACACCAGATTCTTTTTCAGATGGTGGTGACTATACAGATGCTGAAATAGCCGTGGAACATGCAAAAGAGATGATTGCTGAGGGTGTTGATATTATCGACATTGGTGGACAATCGACTCGACCAGGTTATATGGAGATTGGTTTTGATGAAGAGATGAAACGTGTGATACCTGTCATTCAGGCTATTCGCACGTTTAGCGACGTTCCAATCTCAATTGATACCTATTTCCCAGAAGTAGCAAAAGCAGCAATCGAAGCTGGAGCAAATATTGTCAATGATATTAAAGGGATGGATATGGATGGTATGGCAGAAGTAGTGGTGTCCTATAATGTACCAGTCATTATCATGCATTCACGCCCTAGACAAGAAGGGGTATCCATTTTTGATGACTTAGCTCAGTTTTATCAAGAAAAAATGGAACAATGCCAATCATATAATATTCCAAAAGAAAACATTTGTTTTGATCCAGGGATTGGATTTCATAAATCAATGGAAGATAATGAACTCATTTTATCTTACCCAGAAAAATGTCGTTATGAGGATTATCCATTACTTTACGGGGTATCCAGAAAACGGACAATCGCCCATTTAATTAATGAAGATAAACCAAAAGAACGAGATTTTGGAACAGTAGCAGCTTCTCTTTTCTCATTGGAAAAAGGAGTAGAGGTGGTTAGAGTCCATAATGTCAAAGGAATGAGTGATGCGTTAACGGTTTGGAATAAATTAAAACGATAAACAAAAAAGACAAATCTATGATAATGATAGATTTGTCTTTTATTTAGTGGTTGAAATATCATAATAAGAAAGTGTTTGCTTCATGTTATCAATTAAATATTTTTGGATATATTTTGGTGAAATTACTTTAACATGGGCACCTTGTTCTAATAACCACATTTTAACACCATAACCATTATTAGCAGGTATTTCAATACGGTGACTCCCATCTTTATTGACTTGTTTTATGACAGAATGGGGGAATCTATCTAGAACATAAGCAGGCTCGTAATAAAAGTCGATAATTAACGTAATTGGATCACCAAAAAAAGGAAGGGCGGTTTGATTTCTTAAAATACCTCCTTGAAAACGATTTGCGTATTCAACTGGTTTATGCTCATTTAGAACGTTTATTTGTTTCATATTATTAATACGAAATTTATTTAATGCTTCAAAATCAGTATCATCTTTTGCGGTATGTTTAGCAGAAACCATGAAAAAATAAAGATCAGAAAAGTAAATATCCATAGGTACTCGTGTGAAAATTTTTGTTTCACCATTTTTAGTATAAGAAAATTTGACTTTTTGTTGATTTAACATGGCTTTTAATAATAAGGTTAGGGATGGATAAATAGTTGATTCTGGAACGCCTTCATAATAAAATCGTTCATTAGCCAATAATTTATCCATGGTGTGCTTATTTTCAACGTTATTAAATAATTTATAGTAGATCGTTTTTAAGTCATTTTCGTGAAACCCCCTGCTAGCAAATAATACTTTAAAAACCATAAACAGTTCTTGATCCGTCATATAAGATCTCTCTTTAAAAGCAGTTAGTTGATAGAAGCCACGTTTTTTACGATCTAATTCTCCAATTTGTCTAAAAGGTGACAATTTCGATGCTGGTAAACTAGTATTTATTGTATGTAATAACTCATCTATGATGGCCATATCTCGTTGAATAGTGCTCCCATTTTTTTGAAATTCTGCCATCAAATCAGCTTTAGATAGCCTATTTCCTTGTAGGAGTCGAATAAAAATTATTAAGATTCTTTCCTGACTAGACATATAACTCTTCACCTCACCAGTTAATTTTTCTTATATATTTTTTTAACGGAGCTAGGTTGATTAAATATGTAATGAGTAAACATGAAATGACTTTATCACCAACTAAATCAATAAAAGTACTAAAGTACACAGATGAAAAATAAGTAAAACCTGAGTGATTAAACATGATAAAAAATAAATCACTAACAGATTTTTGCATTCCTTTAAATCCACCATACAAAAGAATTCGAATAGGCGTGCTAAAAAGAGCACCCACAATAGCAATAATAATTCCAGCTAGGATAGCTTTTTTATAAGAATGAATAAATGATTTGAAACAGTGTGAAACGATTGCAATGGATAGACTAACTAACATAAAAGGTAAGGCCAGTGGTCCATGGATGACAGATAATAAACAGTGAGTACTAACAGCGGTGAGTAGACCATATTTTAATTTGAAATGTGTTGAAATAAAAATTGTTCCAATGGAATCTAGAAATAAAAAAGGAACCCCTGAAAAGGTGATAATAGAACCTAGTACCGTATTTGCAGCAATAGCTATTGTTAAGTAAGCTATTTGTTTTGTTGAACGTTGTGTGCTAATCATTTTCAATTCTCCTTTATTATGTCATTATATTATATAACATAATAATAAACATATAATGAACTATATATTTATTTATCATATATTGTTGGCGTTGTAAATACTAAACAGTTGTTTAAAACTCATAAAACATCATTTTTTATAAAAAAAGATAGTATAATGTGTCTATATCTAATATTTATCTTCTTTTTTTAGAATTGTTTTAGAAAATTATTTGACTTAATGTGTTAAATAACTTAATATACTATTAATATTTATTAGAATTTTTCTTATGTTTGTTTTTTTATAAATAAAAAAACAATAAAATAACTATTTTGATAAAAAATGGATAAAAAAACCGTATATTATTAAATATAAAAAATAAAAAAGTTTGATAAAAAACGACTGGAGGTATTTGGATGATATCATTTGCGAATGATTATCTTGAGGGAGCTCATGAAAAAGTATTACAACGTTTAATAGAAACAAATATGGAACAGGAATACGGTTATGGCTCTGACTCCTTCACAAAACAAGCAATTGAAAATATAAAAGAAGTGATAGAGTGTCAAGATGCCTCCGTTCATTTTTTAGTTGGTGGAACACAGACAAACCAAATAGTGATTGATGCATTGTTGAATAAGTTTGAGGGTGTTATAGCACCTGAGACTGGTCATATTAATGTAAGAGAAGCTGGTGCCATTGAATATAGTGGTCATAAGGTATTGACGTTACCATCAGTAAATGGAAAGATATCTGCTCATTCTGTTAAAGAGTATCTAGAAGTCTTTAATGCAGATGAGACTAAAGAACATATGGTTTTACCTGGTATGGTCTATATTTCTTTTCCAACAGAATATGGGACTCTTTATACATATGAAGAGTTAGAAGATTTATCAAGAGTTTGTCATGACAACCAGTTGCCATTATTCATTGATGGGGCACGACTAGGATATGGTTTGGTTAGTGAAGAATCAGAGGTAACAATTCAAGATATCGCTCGATTTTCGGATGTGTTTTATATCGGTGGAACAAAAATTGGTGCGTTATGTGGTGAAGCAGTTGTGTTTACTAAAAATAATGAACCAAAACACTTTATTTCTACTGTAAAACAACATGGTGCACTGCTTGCAAAAGGACGATTATTAGGGGTTCAGTTTTTGGAACTATTTACAAATAATTTATATTTTGATATTAGTCAACATGCTGTTGCTATGTCTTTAAAAATAAAGCAAGCTTTTTTAGACAGAGGTTACGAGTTATTTTTTGATTCTCCTACGAATCAACAATTTATTATTATGACAAATGATCAAGTAGACAAATTAAAACAGCATGTGTCTTTTGCAATATGGGAAAAATATGATAATGATCGTATGGTTGTTAGATTTGCAACAAGTTGGGGCACATTAGAAAAAAATATAGATGAGTTAATAAGTTACTTATAAATAAAAATTGTGAGGTGATCAAAATCACCTCACAATTTTTATTTAACTGAAACTCCGTATATACAGCCTCTGTAAAAAAATACTTACTATTTATAAAATATGATATATTTATATTAAGTAGCTAAAGGAAATTATAATCTATGAAATAATCGATGAGAAAAACTAATCAAATTATTCATGAAGTGAAAAAGTTGTTATAGGAAAAATATGATTGATAGGTAGATTGGTGTATTTTAAGAGCATAGAAGCTTGTATTAAACGTTGTTGTTGGATATAGTCATACAGAGATAGCCCTGTTTCTTTTTTAAATAACCGATGAAAACGATAACTTGAGTACCCAATGTAGTCAGAAATTATAGTAAGTGTTAAGTCTTCATTTAAGTGTTGTTGAATATAGGAAATCGCTCGTTTGATGTAGTGGGAGTAATGCATTAAGATGACCTCCTTTTCTAGTAAAAGTGTATCATGGGTAAATGAAAAAATTTTGATCAATCTTGCTAAAAGTGTGATGGGAGTGAAGTATATGGAAAAATCACAAAATAGCCTTTGAATATTTGAAGTGAAAAGTTGTTTATGCTACACATCATAAGGATAATAGTAGCTCAGGGAAAGTTACGCAAAAAATTGGGATGAAACCATGGGGAAAAGATTATTATTTTCACTTTAAAGAAGAACCTTTAGTGGAGAGTGTCAAATACGGGATGACGTATGAAGAATATATTAACATGAGTCATCCTAAAAAATAGTTTGACAAAAAAGCATTTACTAATGAGTAAATGCTACTATCTACTGTTTAACTTTACATGTAGTTGTTCTATTTAAAACATACATAATAATAAACCATATGATACCAATGATTTGGATCATACCACCAATTTTAAAAACCATTTGACTGTATGACGTATTATTAAATAATGTCATAATGATTAGTGAAGTAGCAATTAATATTTTTGATGGTAAACTTTTTTTACAATGACATCCCATTAAAAAATCTCCTTAAATTTATATACTACAAAGGGTATCATATTTTAAGGTATAATAACAATTATATTGATTAATTAGCTTAAAGATAAAGGAAGAATAGTATGACCAAAAAGAAGATTACAATAAAAGATGTAGCAAAACAATCAGGAGTATCCATCACGACAGTGTCTCAAATTTTAAATGGAAAGTATCGTCAATTTCATCCTGATACGGTGAAAAAAGTTTTTAAAGCAAGAGATGATCTGGGGTATGCGCCAGATTATTTTGCTAGACGAATGGTGATGAAAAAAAGCCAGACAATTGGAATTATTGTACCAGATATCACCAATCCTTTTTTCGCTACTTTAGTAAAAGGAATAGAAGAGGTGTTATTTAAATCTGATTTTATGACTATTCTATGTAATGTCGATACAGATGATGAGAAGGGCATTAAAGCATTGGAAGCGTTAAACAACCGAGGAGTAGATGGTCTGATTGTCGCAAGTTCTGGGGTATCTATGGGTGAACTAGTTAAACAAGAAGCTTTAAAAAATATCCCAGTTATTGAGCTAGATAGGCAATCAACGAGTCAGATAAAAGATTCTATAAAGACAGATGATTATTTAGGTGGGAAATTGGTAGCTAATCTTTTAAATGATTTGGAGCACCGTATTGTTGCTGTACTATTTCCAGAATCATCTAGCCAAAATATTTTAAAACGATTAGAAGGATTTTCAGCTAATTTTTTGGGCGATGTTATTTATTTTGCGACGGATTTAACAAAATCAAGTGGAAAAAAACGAGTATCAGATATTTTACTTACGGAGGCAACGGCTATTTTTGCGGCAAATGATGAAATAGCCTTTGGTGTCTATGCGGGATTAAGTGATTGTGGCAAAAAAATACCAGATGATTATAGCGTAGTAGGTTATGATGATATAGAAATGAGTTCGTATATTTCTCCGTCATTGACAACAGTGTCACAGCCTATTTTTGAACTTGGTCAAAAGACAGCTAATACATTAATTCAACGTATAGAGCATCCTGAAATGGATGAGACTGAAATAGTTTTACCCGTTCAGTTAATTCAAAGATTATCGGTAGCACACACTTGAAAACTATTTCAAAGTGTGCTATATTTTTTTCGAAGACAAAATTAAAACGTTTTACTAAAACGTTTTAATAAGAAAAAATAGGAGGAACTTATAATGAATCATGTTACTGTTATTGGAAGTATTAATCTAGATACAACGTTAAGAGTTAAAGAAATGCCTAAACCTGGTGAAACCATTCATGCGATTGAACATTTTACTGCAGGTGGTGGTAAAGGAGCCAATCAAGGAGTAGCTAGTAAACGATCTGGAGCTAACACTAGTTTTATTGGTGCCATTGGTAATGATGCAGCAGGCAAAGTCATGTTTGAATTGCTTGAAGGTGAAGAAATAAATGTATCAGGTATTAAAACAATTGATAATGAATCAACAGGTCAAGCATTTATAACGGTTGACGAATCTGGCGAAAATAGTATTATGATTTATGCAGGTGCAAATAATCATGTTACTGAAAATTTAGTGGAAGATTACAAACAAGTAATTGAGACAAGCGATTTTTTAATTGCACAGTTTGAAAGTGCTATCAGTGGGACATTCAGAGCTTTTCAACTGGCAAAAGAAGCAGGAGTTAAAACGATTTTAAATCCAGCACCAGCAGTCAAAAATATTTCTGACGAACTTCTTAAGTTAATAGATATCATTATTCCAAATGAAACAGAAACAGAATTAATTACTGGAATCTCTTTAGATGATGACCAATCAATTGAATTAGCTGCAAAAAAATTACAAGAACTAGGTGTTGAGTTAGTAATTATCACGTTAGGAAGTCGTGGTGCCTACTATAATTTTGGCGATCAATCAGGTTTTGTGTCAGCTTATAAGGTAAAAGCAGTTGATACAACAGCAGCAGGGGATACTTTTATAGGAGCTTTTGCTAGTCGATTAGAAAAAGATTTTTCTAATATTGAAGAAGCCATTGATTATGGAAATAAAGCATCATCCCTAACCGTGCAACGCTATGGAGCACAGCCATCAATACCTTTTGAAAATGAAATAAAGGAGATAAAATAATGAAAAAGTCAGCGGTTATTAATAGTGATATATCAAGAGTTATTTCGAAAATGGGTCATTTCGATTTATTAAGTATTGGAGATGCTGGTATGCCAGTCCCATTTGGAACAGAAAAAATTGATTTAGCTGTTACAAATGGTATCCCTAGTTTTCTTGACGTTTTGGATAATGTATTAGAAGAATTAGAAGTTCAAAAGATTTATTTGGCAGAGGAGATAAAAGAGGCTAATCCAAGTATTTTAAAACGTATTGAAGAACGTTTTACTGACACGCCGATTGAATTTATCCCACATAGTAACATGAAACAAAAATTGAACGAGACACATGCGTTTATTCGAACTGGTGAAATGACACCTTATGCGAATATCTTACTTGAAAGTGGCGTAACATTTTAATTAGAAATTTTACCAGGAGGATTTTGTAAATATGACAGCTTTACTAATAGGGTTAGGACCATTACTAGGTTGGGGATTATACCCAACTATTGCATCAAAAATTGGTGGCAAACCAGTTAATCAAATTGTTGGATCAACGCTTGGAACATTAATTTTTGCCATCATTTTATTTTTTGCTAATGATTTAACATTGCCAACTGGCATCGATTTAACATTAGGTATCATATCAGGGATTGGTTGGGCAAGTGCACAAATTTTAACATTTAAATCATTTGAATTAGTTGGTTCATCAAGAGCGATGCCTATCACAACAGCATTTCAATTAATTGTTGCTTCTTTATGGGGAGTGGTTCATTTAGGAAACTGGCCAACAATAACGGATAAATTGATAGGTGCTTTAGCTCTTGTATTAATTATCATTGGTGCAAGGTTTACAGTGTGGTCTGAAAAAAAAGACAGTGCTAATTCTAGTAACATTAAGAAAGCTGTGATTATTTTAGCAGTTGGTGAAATTGGTTATTGGTTATACTCAGCAGCACCGCAAGAAACAAGCATTACAGGAATGAATGCATTTTTACCACAAGCCATTGGAATGGTGATTGTGGCGGTTGTTTATAGTTTGGTTATCGCTATAAAAGAAAAAGAAAATGCATTGACTCAAGTAGTATCTTATAAACAAATTATTTCAGGATTTTTCTTTGCTTTTGCAGCTTTAACATATTTAATATCAGCTCAGCCTAATATGAATGGATTAGCAACAGGATTCATATTATCCCAAACATCTGTTGTATTAGCGACTTTAACAGGTATTTGGTTCTTAGGACAAAAGAAAACACCAAAAGAAATGAAAATAACAATTGTTGGGCTTATCCTCATTTTATTAGCTGCAACATTAACAGTTATTGTATAATTAGTTTTAAGGCCTTCTTCGTGAAGGTCTTTTTTCATGTTTATCAGTTAATATTAATTATGACTTTGGAATGATACTCTTTCTATTAATGACCTTTATAATAAGTTTAGATAGATGATTAGGAGTGGAAATATGAGAGATAGTAAAAAGAAAACAGTTTTATTTATAGGATATATTGTTAGTTTAATTTGGATATTATTATTTAAGTTTTCGTTATCATTTGATGACTTGATTGTTCAATTCAATAATCAGCCACGAAGTATTAACTTGATTCCTTTTAAAGAACCAGTCATAGTTAACCAAAGAACAGATTTATCAGAAATCATTAACAATGTCATTATTTTCATGCCGTTTGGTGGACTGTTAGGAATTAATAATAAAAAAGATTCTTTTTTTAAAAAATAATGATTATTCTTTTATTTTCACTTGTAATAGAAGTGTTGCAATTTATTTTTGGTTTAGGAGCGACAGATATGACTGGCGTGATAACTAATACATTAGGAGGAATTGCTGGTTTTTTAATATATCAGTTATTAAAATTAGGATTTAAAGAAAATACATTAGGTAGAGTACTTTTTTTATTGGTATAGTCATTTTTATAGTATGTTTAGCAGGTCTTACTTTTTTGTTAGTTATTAATTAACTTTTTTATATAATAAAATGATATAATTAAATTAATGGGGGAATATTATGAATAGTAGTCATTTAGAAGTAATTAATTTAGTTCTTAAATTTGTCACATTTTTTAAACAATCAAAAAATATAATAGATATGGATGAAAAATGGAATTTATGGGAAAATGAATATAATTTTGCGGCTAGTCCTCCTACACATGAAGCACATCTTAGAGCTAAAAATGATTATAATCCCCTAAGCTTTAAAATTATTTACTTTGTTGTTTTTTTTTGAAAACAATCCCTTTGTCACTTTTGGTAGTTCAGGAACAATCTGTCTATGTTTACCAGTTGAGGGATATAATGATAAAAATGTTCAAATACTTCAACTTTATCACGAATTAACTCATATTCTACATTTAAAACCATTAAAGAAAGAGTTATCTTATGAAAGAAGTTTTTCCTTTTTGATATTACAAGAAGGGTTAGCTTTACAAATGAGCAAACAAATGGTTCCAGGATTTAAAGATGAAACATACATATCTAATCAAAAAGGTTGATATGAAGATGCACAAAATAAACACAATGTTATATTAACTGGTATAAAAAAGATCTTGTGGATAATCGTTTTGAGATTTTGTATAAATACACTATGGGATTAGGAAATACTGGAATTGAATGTGAGGCTTACTATTTAGGTTGAATTACCGTAGGAAAAGCCTTATAAGATGGTTATACATTTATTGATTTAATGACGTTACAAGAAGATGAAGTTAATGAATTAATCTCTTTATAAAGAAATTATTTATTGAAAGTCCAATAATGAACTATAAACATAAATGACGTTATAACTAGTAGAATAATATTTCACTTTAAAAAGCGATATTGTATTATTTGTTTGAAAAAATTAAGGTATAATGATATTTTTCTGAATAAAAACGACTGAATTGTATAATTTATGACATGTATAAATTCTTTTTGCTAAAATAAATTTTGTTGTTGGAATCGCATCTAGTGCTGTTAGTTGTGCTTTGTAGGTAAATACTTTTGAAGGAGTTTCAATTATGACTGATTTAGAATCACCTATGGAAATTGAAAATTTCATAAGAAGTAACGGAGATATACCACAGTCTAATTATTTTGTAGCTGAAAAAAGTTGGAAACCTTCTCTACAATTAAGGGGAAGTAATTCATACATATGGACCTACTTTAGCAGAAAACCATGTCTATTAATTTTTACTGAAAAGGAATTAATACTCCATAATTATTGGGGGAAATCGAATGATAAAAATAGGCATATTCCGTTGAGAGAGATTAAAAATTTTGATATTGAAATTTTAACACCATTTAATGAATACTGCCTTAGCTTTGAACATGAAAAAAAATTCTATTTTTATATTAAAAGTAAAGAAAATATTTTAGATAAAATTAGTGATAATGAAGAGTTTTCTCTTAAAAATTTCAACTCTCTTATTGAAAAAAATTTCTTTGGGCTTTTAAATAGTTAACCTAATAATTAGTTGTTTTATCATTAGGTAGACATAATTGGCGTTATGTCGAGCTGTAGACTTACCATGTATTACAGACGACAACATTGTGACTCTGAAAAGGTCTACCTCAAAATTAAAAAAGAAACCTTATTTGAAGGGTTTCTTTTTTATGAAGATAGTGAAATATTAAAAATAGTTTTAGTAGAAAAAGTTATTGAACCAACTCGTGTATAGAAGAAGGCTTTGAGCAAACTATTCTTATTTATAAAGATTAATGAATAGTTAGTTGTCAACTATCCGATAATGAGTTTTTTCTGACAAAAAGAATGGGTATGACTTTCAACACATCACTCATATAGCAACAAAACATGTAACTTTGCTATAATAAAATAAAATAGATACAATAGAGGAGTATTAGTGATGGATTCGATGGATATTATAAGTAACTTGAAAAATCAAACAATCAATTATGATAGTGTGTTGTTAAAGTTAATTCAAACATGGCAAAAAGAGGAAACACGTCCAACGATATTGCTACACAGTTGTTGTGCACCATGCAGTACCTACACATTAGAGTTTTTAACGGATTACGCAGATGTCACGATATACTTTGCCAACTCCAATATTTATCCTGAGAGTGAATATAAAAGGCGAGCGATGGTTCAACAGGAGTTTGTAGAAACATTTAATCGTGAGTATCATAAAGAAGTGGCGTTTATCGAAGCTGATTACGAACCAAATGAATTCATTAAAATAATGACTAAACAGGGATTAACATCTGAGCCAGAAGGTGGAAAAAGGTGTACGAGTTGTTTTCAGATGAGATTAGACCTAGTGGCTGAAGAAGCGCAAAAAAGAGGATTTGATTATTTCGGTAGTGCCTTAACGATTTCTCCAAAGAAAAATGCTCAACTGATTAATGAGATTGGATTAGACATTCAAAAGATTTATGACGTCAATTATTTGCCAAGTGATTTTAAAAAAAGAGGTGGCTATCAAAGATCAATTGAATTATGTAGAGAATACGATGTTTATCGTCAATGTTATTGTGGGTGTGTTTTTGCTGCTAAACAGCAAGGGATAGATTTAAAAAACATCAATAAAGAAGCAAAGCAGTATTTAAAAGAAGCTGAATTATAAAAAGCATTTCTCTTTTTCTCGAGAAATGCTTTTTTATTTAAAATGTCATAGGTGTTAATGAGTCAGTATAGATAGCTAATACATCATCAGCGCTAAGTGGTACATAGGCTTTTGTGCTGATATTTGAATGCTTCACTGATTGTTCAGCCATTTCATTTAAGAGCGAGTCATCTATACCGACTTCTGGCAAGGTCATTGGAACGCCCCACTTAACAAAAGTGTCATAAGTTTGTTTAATGGCTTCTTTTGCTATGATGTATAGGTCGTCATTTAGCTCTAAATCAAACACACGGTGTCCGTATAAAGCGAAACGTTCGACTGTGTCATCATTTAAGACGTGTTCCATCCATCTTGGTGTTAAGATAGCTAAACCAATGCCATGAGTAATATCATAATAAGCACTTAATTCATGTTCCATTGGATGACATGACCAAACGCCAGTTTTTCCATTTCCAGTTAAACCATTAAGTGCTAAAGAGCTTGCCCACATTAAATTAGCGCGAGCTTCATAGTTTGTTGGATCGGTTAAAGCTGTTGGCGTGTAATGCAACACTGTTCTCATTAAGCCTTCAGCAATGCCGTCTTGAACCATGGTATCTGGTGTTTGATTAAAATAATTTTCAATTAAATGACTAAAAATATCTGCTGAACCAGCCATTGTTTGATAGGTTGGAACAGAGAATGTGTAAGTGGGATCTAAAATTGATACTTTGGGTGTGACCAGGCGTGTATGGAAACCTAATTTTTCTTTTGTTTCTTCATTTGTGATAACTGCTCCCCCATTCATTTCTGAACCTGTTGCGGCGATCGTTAATATTGTCACAATGGGTAAAGCGTTTGTCAACTTAATCTCATTGTTAACAACGAAGTCCCAAGGGTTTCCATCGTAGAATACACCTGCAGCAATTGCTTTGGAGCAATCAATTGTTGAACCTCCTCCAACAGATAAAATAACATCAACATTATTTTCTTTACAAAGGTCAACACCTTTTATAACAGTACTAAGTCTAGGATTTGGCTCGATGCCACCTAATTCGATGATTTTAGTGTCCGTTCCAATTAAGCGGTAAATATCGTCGTATAATCCATTTCGCTTAATACTACCACCACCATAAGTCAATAATACAGTTTTTCCATATTGCTTTAATACAGTTGGTAATTGGTTAATTTGATTTTTTCCAAATAAAATGTTGGTTTGTGCGTGAAAATTAAAATTCTTCATCAATATTCCCCATTTCTATTATGATATTGTCTTATTTTTGGAAAGATTTGTCAATAATATACTCTTTTGGCTTATATTATGATTAAGTTTTTAACTATTATATAGGCATTAAAGTGTTTTATATAATGATGTATTAATTAGTTAAATTTATAAAAATAAAAAAGATGTATTTATTTAACTTTTTAATATGTTAAAGTTTAAATAGTTATATTATTTATTTTTTATCTTGTTTATTAGGTTATTTTTATTCTTTTATACCTATTATTAGGATAGTAGGTGTCTTTTATTTAGTTTTTGTGTATTCTAAATTGAAAATGGAAGGTATAACATGGATTTATTGAAACATTTTGTCGCTATTATTCCGATAGTATGGCTGATGTTATCATTGGGTGTTTTTCATATACGAGGAGATTTAGCTTGTATGATTGGATTTGTCGGCACGATTATTTTGAGCATAGTGGGTTTTGGGTTCTCTTTTGTGCATAGTATCACATATGGTCTGGGAGGCGTTATGAATTAGCCTTAAAAAAGCGATGTTTTATTGTCTTTTATACACAATCGTTTTATGCCTCGTTGTTGTTGGTATAGGAAAAATGATGAATTACTTATAAAAATAGTACAGAAACAGTAAAAAATTGTTTGTGAAAGTGTTTGAATTAGTCTGAAAGTAGTAAAATAAAGTTGTATTAAAAAAATAAGTTGTTGTTTGGAGGAATCAGAATGAGAGTAAGCATATTTACCAGCTGTGTCGTCGATTTAATGTTTCCAAATGTTGGAATAGCCATGGTAGAGGTACTAGAACGATTAGGATGTGAGGTCGATTTTCCAGAAAAACAAATTTGCTGTGGTCAACCAACGTTTAATAGTGGTTATGAAAAGAAGAGCAAAGCAACACTCATTAATCAATTAGAAGCATTTGAAAACTCAGATTACGTAGTAGGTGGAGCAGGGTCTTGCGTGGGGATGTTACGTGAGTATCCAGAGTTGTTGAAGGATGATGAGGTGTATTATCCTAAAGCAGTTGAATTAGCAGAGAAAACATACGAATTTAGTCAGTTTATTTACCGGGTATTAGGACTAACAGATGTAGGTGCGTGTTATGAAGGTAAAGCAACCTATCATCGTTCTTGTCACATGACACGTCTGTTAGGTGAAAGGGAAGCACCATTTGTATTATTGGATAATGTTGAAGGGTTAGAAATGATTCCATTAGGCCATATTGAAAATTGTTGTGGTTTTGGTGGAACTTTCTCCGTCAAGATGCCAGAGATATCTGAGCAAATGGTGACAGAAAAAATGAACGATGTCATTAACACAGGTGCTGATACTTTAATTAGTGCTGATATGGGATGCTTGATGAATATTGGTGGTAAGTTTAACCGAGATGGTAATCCGATTAAAATCATGCACATCGCAGAAATATTAAATTCAAATGTCGATACTAGTCGAATTCAATTATCTAGCGGGGTGGCAAACTAATGGGATTAACAACAAGTACAAAACCATTTAAAGAGCGATTAGAAGATAGTAAAAAAGATGTCTTCATGCAACAGGCCGTAGCTAAAGCTCAGGATGCTCAATGGGTAAAACGTGAAGGTGCTCGTGACAAATTAGGTAATTGGCAAGAGTGGCGCGAGTTAGGTGAGAGTATCAGACAACATACGATTGCTTATTTGCCAGACTATTTGGAGCAATTTAGTGATAATGTTGCCAAACAAGGTGGGCACGTTTATTTTGCTCAAACAGCAGAAGAAGCTAATGAGTACGTTAAACAAATCGTCTTAGATAAAAAAGCAAAAAAAATTGTTAAATCAAAATCAATGGTCACAACAGAAGTCGATGTTGATCCTATGCTGTTAACACTTGATGGCGTGAGTGTCATGGAAACTGACTTAGCAGAATTTATTTTACAAATGGATGATTGGGATGAACCATCACATATTGTGTTTCCAAGTATTCATAAAAATAGAGAACAAATTCGTGCAGTCTTTGAGAAAAAACTTGGCTACAAAGGGGATAATGATCCAGTAAATTTAGCTAGGTGTGCTCGTGAAGTCATGAGGAAATTTTTCCTTGAAGCAGAAGTTGGGATTACAGGTTGTAACTTTGCAATTGCTGATAGTGGTATGATTAATTTGGATACAAATGAAGGAAATGCTGATTTGACGATTAGTATTCCGAAAACACAAATTGTCTTAATGGGAATGGAACGAATTGTTCCAACGATGAAAGAAGCAGAAGTGTTGGATAACTTATTGGCTCGAAGTGCGGTTGGTCAAAGTTTAACGACTTATGTGACGTTTGCTGGACAAAAACGAGCAGATGAATCAGATGGACCAGAAGACTTCCACGTGATCATCGTGGATAATGGTCGTTCAAATGCGTTAGGAACAGCTTTTCAACCAGTCCTACAGTGTATCCGTTGCGGGTCATGTTTGAATGTGTGTCCTGTTTATCGTCATATCGGTGGACATGGTTATGGGTCTATTTATCCAGGTCCAATTGGTGCTGTCTTATCTCCAGTATTGGGTGGATACAAACAGTTTGGTGAATTACCTTATGCATCAAGTTTGTGTGGTGCTTGTACAGAAACCTGCCCTGTTAAGATTCCGTTACATGAATTATTAATTGAACACCGTAAAGTGATGACAGATGACTTGAAAATGAAACACGGATTTGAAGATTTCCAAATGAAAGTCATTGGTAGTGGCACTGCCTCACCATTTTTATTCAATTCAGCGATTCATATGGCACATGGTGGAATGGGGATATTAAGTAAAAAATCACCAACCTCCGTTACAAATATGTACCAGTTTGGTGGCTTTATCAATAAAGGTCCTGGACTTGTAAAAGGTTGGACAGATGTGAGAGATTTACCAAGACCACCAAAATACAAAGATAGCTTTAGAAAATGGTTTAAAGATCATAAGGCAGGTGCAGACAATGACTAATATTCATAATCGTGATAAATTTTTAGCTAACCTACATGAAAAACTCGGTACAACACCTTTAAATGTTGCAGATCATCCATACATTCCAATAAATGATTTGCCACAAACACACTTAGCAGATAAGAATGTAGACGAACTGCTTGGTATCTGTAAAGAAAAAGTCAAAGATATTCATACTGAGTTGTTAGATATTCCATCAAGTGAGTTACATAATACATTGAAAAAATTGATTGAACAATCAGGAAATGGCAATATTTTGTTACCGAGAGATGATCGTTTTTCTAAAGAGTTATTAGATTTTCTAGAAACAGAATATAGCTCTGATATTTCTTATTGGGATGAGGGAGAAGAGTTTCGTGATAGTAACATAAAAAAAGCAGAAGAAGCCAATGTCGTGATTGCTAATGCTGATTTTATGCTAGCGGAATCTGGCTCGATTGTGGTAGAAACAACACCAGGTCAAGGGCGTTCACTACACTTTTTACCAACACACTATATTTCACTGATTAAAAAAAGTAGCATTGTGGCTCGTTCAACACAAGCAGCCAACTACTTTGCTGAAAAAATTGAAAAAGGTGAATCTGTTGGTTCTGCCATTCATTTTATTTCAGGTCCATCAAACTCTGGTGACATTGAGATGCAATTAGTTGTCGGACTTCATGGCCCGTTAAAAATGTATTATGTTGTATTAAATGATTTATAGACAAGCAAAAAGCATGTAGAGATTTTTCTACATGCTTTTTTTAAACTGTTTGTCCCTGTACAAAAGTAACTGGTAAAAAATAATGGTCTTCTAATTTTTTCTCCACGTCATCAATTCGTTGCATTAACAAGTCAATTAAGATATCGGCATAATCAGTCAGTGGTTGCGCGAGAGTGGTTAGTTGAGGGAAGTAAGTTCTGACAAACTTTGTTCCATCGTAGCCAATCAATTTCATATCTTCAGGAATCGAAATACCTAGTTGTTGGCACTGGTTGTAAACTAAGATAGCTGTTAAATCATCCGTGCAAAACAACCCATCAATGTCTTCGTTTTCTAAAATTCGTTTGATTTCGATGTTTTTTAAGGCAGCTGATTGATAGCTTTGGTCAAACTTAAATACTTTAGGCGTTAATTGATGCTCTTCAATGAACGAAAGGTACCCATTCAGTCGTCTATTAGTTGGTGAGTTTGAGCGTTGGGAGCCAGTTAAAATAGCGATATTTCTTGCCCCTTTTAGAAACAGGGTCTCTGTTGCTAAATATCCCCCTTGAAAATTGTCACTACCAACAATTGGAATGCCATCTGCCAAATATCGATCAAATGAGACGATGGGTAAATCAATGTTCTCGTATTCTTTGATACCAAGATTGTGAGCCCCAGCGATAATCCCATCTACTTTATTTGCTGCTAGCATATTGATGTAGTTTCTTTCTTTTTCTTTATTATTCGCACTGTCGCAAATAATACATTTGTAACCTTTCTCGAATAATCGCGTTTCAATTTTATCAATTAATTCACCATAAAAAGGATTAGAAACAGTTGGAAAAATTAATCCGATTAATTGTGTTTGTTTACCTTGAAGGGATCTGGCTAAACTATTTGGTTGATAGTTTAGCTCCTTCATCGCTTGATTGACTTTATTAATTGTTTTTTGACTTAAAGAGCCATAGTTATTAATGACACGAGATACAGTTGTTGGCGATACGCCAGCTTTTTTTGCAACATCTGTTAATTTAATTGCCATTGATGCTTATCTTCCTTTATCTATTTGTTTGTCGTAGTTCGTAATAAGTGATAGAAGAAGGAACATTGGTATTAACAGTGATATATGTATGATTTGCTTCAGCTTCTGGAAAGACACGAGCAGTTGCTACTTGTTCACCATCATTAATAAAGACTTCCACTAATGATTCATCTACAAATATTTGGAGAGTTAATGGTTTTTGGCTAATAGAAAACTCTCTTGTTTCTCCGTATTCTCTTGCAAAACCATTCCCTATATGACTACGATCGATAATTATTTTACCACAAGTTGTATCAAAGGAGATACTTAATCCGTTCTCTCCATTTTCTTGAGTCATTAATTTAATTTGACCCTTTTCAGAGTCATGGCAATCAATCTCTAATTCATAACAATTTGTTTTTGCATCGTAATGTATTGTTTGGCTCTCAGGTAATTTTATGCTATTTAGACGCAAAGTTTTTGTTTCTTTTGCGGGTAGTTGATATAGTTTATCATCTTTAATAATTAGCTCTTTAATTATGCTTAAGCAATGAGCCCAACCATAGTCATCTGTCGGATAATTCACTTCAGGTAAACCAATCCAACTTACTGCTAAGACACGACCATCAGGACTATTAAATGCTTGTGTGGCATATACGTCAAACCCTTCATCTAAATTTTTTAATGCTGTTGGATTAGTAATGGCGTTAGTTTCTAAATCATAACTATCGCCAATAATATACATATTTGGATAGATATTATCATAATGACAAATGGATTTATCTAAACCTTGTGGACAGAAAATAAGCAACGCTTTGTCATTAGAAAAAACAAGGTTTGGGCATTCAACCATGTATCCCATTGGTTCATTAGTAAAATTTAACTCACCATTTAAAGTCCAATTTTGTAAGTCTTTACTAGTATAAGTTAGTGCTTTTCCTTTATTATCAGTTGTCTGAGCACCGATAATCAATAGATAGCCATCATTGAATGGAATAATTTGTGGGTCTCTAAAATCATGAGAAAAACCAACAGGTGGATGATCAATTAAGGGTTCATCGATTTTTGTAATATGATTAGTTGTATCCATCCATGCACCGAGTTGGTAAGAACGACGTTGCCAATTATCATCACGCACATTTCCAGTGTAAGCTAGTAATAATTTATCATTAACTGGTAAGGCTGATCCGGAATAAACCCCGTGACTATCAAAAAACGTATCAGGTTCTAATGCTAAACCCTCATACGTCCAATCGATTAAGTTATCAGAGGTTAAATGCGCCCACGATTTAACCCCATGAACAGGTCCGATTGGATAGGCTTGATAAAACAGTTGCCATTTTCCATTAAAGAAAGAAAAACCATTTGGGTCATTTAATAAACCTGTTTTAGGTTGGATATGATAACCTAATCGCCATGGCGAATGAGTAACAGTTGTAATCAATTCTTTTATATAGTCAGTGTCCCAATCATTATATTTTTTGTATCTATCAGGTGTTGTCCATTCTTTTTTTAAAACCATAATGTTCCTCCTAGTAAGCGTATTCGACACATAAATAGTAAGGTATTTGCTCTTTTTTGTCAAACGTATATCAATTTAAAAAGCACTTTATTTATAAGGTAATGTCATTAAAAAAAGATATAATGAATATTTTTGATAAACGTTTGACATTTATGGGAAAAGATGACATAATCTAAATCGAGAAAAGCGATTACATTATAAACATGTTGTAGGAGGAGAAACAATGGATTACAAAAAAGTCGCACAAGAGATAAACAATGCTTTAGGGCAAGATAACTTACAAGCAGCCGCTCATTGTGCCACCCGTTTAAGGTTAGTGTTAAAAGATTCTGGTAAAGTGAATCAAGCTGCTTTAGATAATATTGATGCAGTTAAAGGAACGTTTGAAGTAAATGGGCAATTTCAGATTATTATTGGGGCAGGTGAGGTGAATAAAGTCTATAAAGAATTAGTTGCTTTAACCAATGTTAAAGAAGTATCAACTTCAGAAGTTAAAGAAGAAGCAGCAACTGGAAAAAAACAAAATCCAATTATGGACTTTATTAAAGTATTATCTGATATTTTTGTTCCAATTGTTCCAGCGTTAGTTGCTGGTGGTTTGTTGATGGCGTTAAATAATGTCTTAACAGCTGAACAGTTATTTGGCCCTCAATCAGTGGTTCAAATGTACCCGGTGTTACAAGATTATGCAGGAATTATTAATTTATTAGCTTCAGCACCGTTTGCTTTTTTACCAATACTAGTTGGGTTTTCTGCAACCAAACGTTTTGGTGGTAACCCGTATCTAGGAGCGGCCATGGGGATGGCGATGGTTATGCCAGATTTAGTCAATGGGTATGGTGTAGCAAATGCTATCGCAGATGGTACAATGAATTATTGGCATATTTTTGGTATGGATGTTGCACAAGCTGGCTATCAAGGATCTGTTTTACCAGTTTTAGCCGTATCTTGGATTTTAGCAACATTAGAGAAGTTTTTCCATAAACGTATATCAAATGCTTTTGATTTTACGTTTACACCGATGCTAGCATTGATTATTACAGGTTTCTTAACCTTTATATTTGTTGGACCTGTCATGCGTGGTGTATCTGATGGATTGACTGATGGTTTAGTATGGTTATATGATACAACAGGAGCAATTGGGTTAGGAGTGTTTGGTTTATTCTATTCACCTATTGTGATTACTGGTTTACATCAAAGTTTCCCTGCAATTGAAACAACTCTTTTAGCAGAAGTAGCTAAAACAGGAGGCTCATTTATCTTCCCTGTGGCTTCTATGGCCAATGTGGCACAAGGTGGGGCAGCTTTAGCCGTGATGTTTTTAACAAAAAATGAAAAACAAAAAAGTTTAGCAACTTCAGCAAGTATCTCAGCCTTACTTGGTATTACAGAACCAGCCATTTTTGGGGTTAACTTAAAACTTAAGTTTCCATTTATCTGTGCAATGATAGCTTCAGCCGTTGCAACAACATTTATTGGATTCTTTCATGTTTTAGCTGTTGCAATGGGACCTGCTAGTGTGATTGGCTTCATTTCAATTGCACCAAAATCAATTCCTTATTACATGATAGGAATTGTCATTAGCATTGTTGTAGCGTTTATCACAACTTATTTATATGGTAAGAAAAATGGTCATCTGTTTGCAGAAGCTACTGTGTCTGGTGATTCAACTAATACAGCAGTAGAAATAAATGAAGATCCTGAGGAAAGTATTAAAACTGTACAAGATGATGTGTTAGAATCTCCAATTGCTGGTGAAGTCGTTCAATTGAAAGATGTCAATGATCCGGTATTTTCTCAAGAGATGATGGGAAAAGGGATTGCGATTTCTCCGACTGATGGCAACGTGTATGCCCCTGCTGATGGTGAATTAACTGTTGTGTATGATTCAAAACATGCGTACGGTATTATGACAGATAAAAAGGCTGAGGTATTGATTCATATCGGTATTGATACAGTGCAATTAAATGGTGAAGGATTTACAACTGAAAAAACAAGTGGTGACATAGTTAAAAAAGGTGATTTATTAGGAACAGTTGATTTAGACTTGTTAAAAGAAAAAGGCTATGATCCTACTGTGATGATGATTGTTACTAATACAAATGCTTTTAGTAATATTGAAGCATTAAATAAAAAAGAAGTAGCAGCTAAAGAAGATTTATTAGTTGTGACACAACCAACTGAATAATTTAAGAAATACTTGTTATTGGGCTTACTAAGGTTGCCTGATAACAAGTTTTTTTATTATATACAAGGGTTTATTTTAATATCCATCTTTAGGGACTTGACTTGATTCTTTCTAACGTTATAATTTAGATTAACAAAAATAAAAAATTAGGTATACCTAAAAAAGGAGAATAGAATGAAAAAAGTTTTATTATTGAGTACATTAATTTTGGTTGGATGTCATATAGATAGCAGTGTTGTAGAGGCATCAGATATAAGAGATGAAGTCGTTATGTTGGATACGGAACAGGCAACACTTTTTAAAGATAGTCAAGGAGTCATATACAAAATCATTAATGATAAAGAAAGTCAATTAGAAGTTCAGGTGGGGGATGGTGAACAGCCGATTCCTAATTTATCAACTAATGTCATCATTCCCTCATATGTTGAGTTTGATGGAAAAGAATATGCGGTGACTCGTGTAGGGAGTTTTGCGTTTACAACGTATGAGGATGAGGCAGGTCAGATTTCTGAAGCAGGTTCAAATGTTGAAACTCTCTCGTTGCCAAGTAGCATTAGAAAAATAGAAGAAAAAGCGTTTTATAGTGCTATTAATTTAATGTCTGTTTCAATTCCAAAAGAAAGCCAATTGGAGTCAATCGGAGATAATGCCTTTGCGTTTTCAGGGTTAAATCAATTTTCTTTACCAGACTCAGTAACAACTATTGGAAAGAATGCTTTTACATTTAATCACAGTTTATCTTCCTTTGATATTTCGAAAGCGTCTAAATTGACATCTATTGGTGAGGGAGCTTTTAGAACAAATAAAAAATTACGTTCATTCTATCTGCCGAAAAATGTGACCACTATTGGTGCATTTCCTTTTTCAGGTGCAATTGCTCTAGAAGATATTTCAGTTGATGATGAGAATCAAGTGTATTCATCAAATGAAGGCGTATTATTTAATAAAAATCAAACAGAATTAATCACGTATCCTGCTGATAAATATGCAAGGGAATACGTTGTTCCGGATACAGTGACGTTGATTAGTGAGAATGCATTTGAATACAATACTGGGTTAAAAAAGATTGCCTTAAATAATAACTTGGAAAAAATAGATAATTTGGCATTCAAAAACATGTTGAAATTAGAAGAAGTATCTCTGGGTAATAAAATCGAGCATATTGGTCGTTTAGCATTTTATAGTATTCCTAATTTGAAAAGCTTAACCATTCCTGATTCTGTTGTGTCATATGGAAAAAATCCTTTTTATGAATTAAGTGGATTAACCGACATTACATTTGGTAACCGAACACAAGAGATTCCTAATGGATTTATGGGTGGAGATTTTGCTAGTTTAGTATCAGTCGCATTTTCTGCACCAAATTTATCGGTTTCTGAAGAGGCATTAAATTTTTCGTCTTATACAGATATTAATAATATTCAATTTGTGGTAGCAACAGATAATGATAAAGTAAAATTAACGAATGCTTTGAAACTTGATGAGAATAATGTTTTAGTGGAAACACCAAGTGAAGTAGAAACACCAAGTGAAGTAGAAACACCAAGTGAAGTAGAAACACCAAGTGAAGTAGAAACACCAAGTGAAGTAGAAACACCAAGTGAAGTAGAAACACCAAGTGAAGTAGAAACACCAAGTGAAGTAGAAACAC
>NZ_JALAHP010000007.1:0-285 GCF_022604695.1 Vagococcus sp. CY53-2 | reverse complement strand
AGTAGAAACACCAAGTGAAGTAGAAACACCAAGTGAAGTAGAAACACCAAGTGAAGTAGAAACACCAAGTGAAGTAGAAACACCAAGTGAAGTAGAAACACCAAGTGAAGTAGAAACACCAAGTGAAGTAGAAACACCAAGAGAAGTAGAAACACCAAGAGAAGTAGAAACACCAAGAGAAGTAGAAACACCAAGAGAAGTAGAAACACCAAGAGAAGTAGAAACACCAAGTGAAGTAGAAACACCAAGAGAAGTAGAAACACCAAGAGAAGTAGAAACACCAAG
>NZ_JALAHP010000006.1:0-71274 GCF_022604695.1 Vagococcus sp. CY53-2 | reverse complement strand
TGCCATCGGTCGTTGGGATCACCGTTAATTCTTCCCCTTTTTCTAAAGGTCGATCGGTTTTAACAGTAAACGTACCATCTTCCGCTACGGTTCCTTTTCCAATCACCTTATTGTCTTTATCTTTGATTGTGAGCTCATCGCCACCAACCCCTTTGCCGGATACTACCTGCTCTCCTTCTGTTGGTTGGTTGACGGTTGGTTTATGGGCGTCTTTATCGAAAGGTTTTTCTCTCTCTACTGAAACTGCTTTAATTTTAGCGACACCTTCCGTAATTTGGCCCAGAACGTCTTTTCCAGTAGCATCAAAAGTACTCTTTCTATATTGTGACAATAAACTATCAACTTCTTTTAAAGCTTTTTCTTTTGCACCTTTTTTAGCATCTGTAACTGCATTTATTTCTGCCCTTTTAGATTTGGCCTCATCTTCAAATTGTTTAAACCCTGAATCTTGATTTGTAAAATCTTCGCTAGCTTGCTCTAATTTTGCTTCAATTGTTTTCTTATATAAACTATTTACATCAGACAAGCTATCAAAGTCAGTTACTTCACTTAAAGATTTCATATCGTCTATATAAGCTTTGTCTACAATAGATATAGACTTTTCAAAAGTTTTATTTTTTTCTTCTTCCGTAAAGTTACTTAGATCCATTATGCCTCTTCTATTGCTCTCAACATCCTGCTTAGAAAAAAGAAAAATAATATTTCTATTTGGATTAATGACTAGAGAAGTTCCATCGATAAAATGGATAACCGTATTACCGTCTACAAGAGCTCTTTCATTGTCAAATGCCTCACGACCTGAGAAATCAACTCTTAACATAACAGTAGGTTGCCCTAAAATATTAATTCCGCCTGTTATTTTTGCTTTAGGATTAGACTTAGTGCTATTTGTTCCATTATTTAATTGGAACTCGATATAATCTACATCAGTAGCTTTTTTACCATTAATTTCATAGAGTAGGTTTAAATAAGAATTACTACCATCTGTCTGTGCTGTAGATCCTGATTCAACTCTCAATATTGGTGGATAATATTGTTGTTTATAGTTTACTACAGTATCTGCATGAACAGTAATAGAAGATAATCCTGACAGAGTGTTTACATTACTAGAAATTGACTCTAAACCAATCATCGTCGTGATAATTGCTGCATAAACCCATACTTTTTTTACTTTCCTCCTTTTATATCTATGTATTTTATCTTGAGGTTTAGCATTTAAAAAGTTCACTATCTTCTTCTTTTGTTTATCATTCATAAATTAACACTCCCTATTTATATATTTTTTCACTGTGCTGATTAGTTTAATATTAATACAAAAAAGCAGCAGTTTTTTATCTATATTTGCTTTTTTATAACTTAAACAACACAATATGAAGCGCAATACATACTTTTTAACAATAAATAACCTTATAGCCATCATATTGTAGATATATATATATTTATGCCATTCGTTTTGTATAAATGATACAATTTAAGTTTTAAAAAGTAAAGAATAAAGACCTAATTTCAAAAAATGCACTTTTTTTATTATTTTACGTCTGATAAATATACAAAATTTGATTATACATTATATGGGTTTTACGGACTTCGTTTATTATAAGAAAATAGAGGTAAGTAGCGTACCCACGAAAGTTAAGCTGTATATTTTTGACATGGATAAAAAACTCACCTACCTTTATTTTTTTACATTTCCATTTGTCAAATTAATCTAGGCAAAATATCATTGTCTACATAACTTAAAAATACTACTTCCAATAGTGTTTTATAATTTAATGATTTTCTAGGAATATTATTTCTTTTAAATGCGATAGATTGGATAAAAAATTCTTCAACTTTGTTGAAATCCATTTGTTTAGGCAATCCATCTTTACGTAATAAGCCATTAGAGTGTTCATTTAAGCCTCGTTGTGAGGATATTCCTGGATTGGCAAAATAAATATCAATATCATTTCGATTGCTGATTGATTTCCAATTAGAAAATTCTTTACCACAATCGAATGTGATTGATTGAAATAGATGGCATGGTGGCTGTTTAAGCCAATTATTTAAACTATTTTCGATATCTATTTCTCGTATAATTATTGGTTTTAACGTAATAATCACTTTTGATAGTCTTTCAACGAGTGTGATAACATCGGTTTTATGGGCTTTCAAAAAAAGAGGTTGACTCAAAAGTAACTTTTTTATGAAAATTACTAAACTAAGGAAACAGAAATACCATGAAGTCATCGTTCTAACAAACTTATTTCATGGAATTTTTCTATTTTAAGACTTTTGGGTCCAGCCACTTTATTATTAAAGAGTTGATAGTCCTTATTACGTTGATAGATAGTTATTTAAAGGCTTGTTTGCCTCTTTTTTCTTTATAACCATTCGCTTTCCTTTTACCTTTCATAGGTAATGCAGTCAACTCAAACAGACCTTGCTTAAATAATCTATAAAGAGTACTGATAGAACATGAATTAGAAAACTCAGCACGACCAATAATGACATCTGGAGTCCATCCTTGAACAACCTTCTTTTGTTAGACGGTCTTAACAATAAAATTAAAGTAATTAAACGTGTGACCTATGGCTATCGAAACTTTCTACTATTCAAACGACCTATCTTTTTGATTCAAGATCAAGTTTTTCAGGTTAAATAAAAAAGCGAGAGAATTTCTTCCCTCACTTCAATTAATTCTATTTCATTTTTGAGATTTTTTTATCTACATTATTGTCCATTAACACGATTTAACATAGAGCCTATTTTCTTTGGTTGGAAATACAATTTAAGTATATCACAAACGTTTTTTTAGTTGTCTAGCTTAATTTTTAAATCGACGTTTTAAAAAATAAAGCAGTATAATTATCAAAATAGTTACTAATCCCATTATAGAGAATATATAATTATACGATTCACCAGTTTTTGGTAATATTTTACTAAGAAGGCTTTTATCTGAATGGTTTGTTGATGATCGTGTAATATTATGAGAATTAGTAATAATAATATTACCTTTGTTAGTATCATCTATGGTCATTGTATAACCATCTATTTTATCGATTTCTTTTACTGTATAAATAACATCAGTACCATTTTGCTTTAACGCTAAATCGTTCCATGTTGTTGTCCAATTGTTGGAATCATTTAATTCTACTGGTTTTCCTGACTTAATACCATTTGCGTACAATTGAACAGAAATTTTATTCGGTCTTAATCCATCTTGGTTATTGCCATCATTCCATGCCTTTGTTACAGATACGCTAGTTTTTCCAGGAGTATAAGTATTGATAATATCCGTACCAGAAATTTCAGTTGAATAATCAGGAATAGTATTTTCTGTAATAGAATACACAATTTCTTTACCATCATTGAATTTATCTAAATCGGTAAAATTATAACTCCAATTATCTTTCTTTGATACTTCTTTGGAATCAACGATTTTGCCATCCGCTAAGAGGTTAACGGTAATAGAGTCTGGGCGTTTTCCTTCTCTATTATTGTCATCGTTCCATATCTTCCTGCCGCTAATAGCTGTTTTTTCAGGTGAATAAGTATTAGTTATATTATAACCATCAATAGATGTTGTATATCCATTAACGGGTTCTTCAATAACTGTATAAGTAATCTTTTTCCCATCTTTATATACAGGTAATCCGGTAAAACGATACTCCCAATTAGTCGTTTCATCGACTATTTTTTTAGCTTCAGGTTCTTTTTCATTTCCATTGGCAATTAAATAAACAGTAATAGATTTAGGTCGCTTTCCATCATTATCGTTCGCATCATTCCATGTTTTGATACCTTTAATATCAGTCACTTCTGAAGTATAATGGTTAACTAAATTTGTTCCATTAATAGTAGTTTCATAATGAGGGATTGGTTCTTCTTGAATAGTATATTTTATTTCTTGTCCGTTTTTATATTTATCTAAATTATCAAATTCGTATGACCAAACACCAGACTTATCAGGTGTTACCTCTTGTTGCTTTATACGCTCACCATCTGCATAAAGATACACAATAATTGATTTAGGACGTTTCCCATCGTTATTGTTATCATCATCCCACGTTTTAGTTCCTGATATTTTTGTTTTATCTACAGCATGAGTATTTAATAAATTTATGTCATTTACTGTTAGATTGTATCCAGGTACAGGAATTTCCTTAATAGTATACTCTATTTCTTTCCCATTACTATTTTTAGGTAGATCTGTAAATGTGTATACCCAATTGGTTTCTTCTGTAACTATTTGACGATCAACTTCAACGCCATTTGCATATAAAATAGCTGTAATTTTATTTGGCCGAATGCCGTCTTGATTATCTTGGTCATGCCACAATTTTGATCCAGTAACTGTTGTTGTTTCTGGAGTATGTGTGTTTGTTATATTCACTCCATCAATCTTTGTTTCATATCCCTCTACTGGTATTTCCTGTACAGTATAGTTAATTTTTTTCCCTTGTGAATAGACAGGCAGATCATTAAATTCATATAACCAATTATCTGATGCCGTCACAATTTTTCGAGCTGTTTCAACGCCATTTGCGTATAAAATGATTGTAATTTTATCCGGTCGAATACCATCTTGATCATTGCCATCATTCCAAGTCTTTTCACCTTGAATCTTTGTTAATTCAACATCATGCTTATTTGTAATAATAATATTTCCATGATCAGCATCATCAACAGTTGTTGTATAACCTGGTATATTTTTAGAACCATTCACTTCTTCAACTGTATATTTAATTTTTTCTCCACTATCCATTAAAGGTAAATCCGGCCATGTTGTTGACCAGTTATTCTTTTCATCTAACAATACAACAGAACCTACCTCTACCTTACCTTTTTCAGTTTGTTTATAAAGTTGAACTTCAATACTACTTGGTCGAATGTTATCTTGATTATTATTGTCATCCCACATCTTAGCGACTGAAACGCTCGTTTTTCCTGGAGTATAAGAATTTGTAATCGTTGTGCCATTCACTTCAGTTGAATAGTCAGGAACGGTATCTTCTGCAATGCTATAAACTATTTTCTTTCCATTCGCATATACAGGTAAATTTGTAAATTCATAAGTCCAATGACCTTCTGAATTAGGTGTTACAATTTTTTCATCTATTTCCTCACCATCTGCTAATAAATTAACAGTCACTGAATTAGGGCGCTTATTATCTTGATTATTCTGATCATCCCAAACTTTTTCACCGGATATTTCAGTCACTTCTGGACTATAAGAATTCGTAATGGTAGTAGATAATTGATCTCTATCTGTTGTGATAGATGAACTATAAGGATCTATTTCTCCTAACTCTTTCACACTATACTCGATTTTTTTCCCATTCGTAATAGCATCTAATTCATTCCATGTATATTGCCAATTATTGTTAGTATTTAATGTTATGGGATCTCCTAATTTTTGATTATTAGCATATAACTGGACAGTTATCTCTTTTGGTCTTTTACCATCTTGATTATTCTGATCATCCCATTTTTTGTAGACAGAATAATGTGTTTGATCGACGATGTCAATTGATTTTTCAGTCGATAGTACTTTACTAAATTTATACCCACCCAATACTGGTTGTTTATTATTTCTATTGTCATAATGAGTAGTAAATGCTTTATCTGAAGTAACTGTTGCACTTGCTGATACTATAAGTTTTGATTGTGATTCTTGCAAAAGATTTTTAGGTACTTGTATATATATTTTATTATTTGATTGCGGTGTTATAGTAACGTCCTTAGTCACATCACGTTTTTGACTCTTATCTTCGATTGACACTGTATACTTGATATCTTTAACATCGAACGATTCAGTTGATCCTGACTTTACAATAGTAGTTGAAAAAATATATGTATCATCATCTTCACTTTCTTTAGATAATTCTGTTGCTTCATATTGAATATTATTAATAACATTTAACGAATCGGTATACGTTGGATTATAAAAATTTTTATTTTTATTTGCTTCGTTAATTAATGCAATAACCTCGGGATTATTTTTAATTACATTACGACTCATCGGAAATTCTGTAGGATTAGTAAAATGCCAAATTGCTAATTGTGTATAGACATACTTATTGTAAAAATTAGCCTTATTAAAGCTATCTATAGGACTTTTTCCACCACTTTTATTTGGTGTATTTTTATTCCATTTAAGGTTTTCAATATTATTATAAAAATTTGACGATAACCAATTAATTTCTGGTATTAATTGTTTACTAGGTTCTAACGTATTTAATTCTCCATCAGTTGGATTATATTTGCGTTCGTCTAAACAAAAGTACATATTATTTTCCTTATCTCCAATAATAGAAATATTAAAAACATCATTAGCACTGTTCAATTTAACAATATCTTCCTTAATTTGATATCCATAGACTAGGTAAACACGATCATCAATATGTTTATTTTGATTAGGTAATATCCCCGTGATTTCTGAATTCGATGATGCCCATACCAAATCAGTTTTAATAACTAGACAAATAGAAAAACAAATTAGCATCATAATAAAATATAGTTTTTTCAATTTTTTCTCCTTTAACATATTTATTTAAATTTTCATTTTAGTTTAAATTATACCCTAAAAAACACTTTGTAACAACATTTTTAAGATAGTGTCAATAACTTTATTACTAGGCAGTGATAGTGTTCTAAGTAACCCGAAAAACAAAAATCATTTATGATGAACTCAAATTGTCTTTCTAACAAAAGAAAACAAGGAGAGTGATCACAAATGATTTTTTTTAGTTATTTTGCTTAATTTTACAATCAACATAATTTGTTTACATTTAATTCAAATTTTTTTCAATAGTATTTTTTGCCTCTAACATGTTATCAATCACATAATTTCTAAATTCTTCATTTACTCTAAATTTCGGCATACTAACACTAAATGCTCCTTCAATCCGTCCTTGTTTAGTCATTATAGGCATAGCAATACAATAACAATCTTCTTCCATTTCCTCATCATCATAGGCAATATTCGTTTCTTTTATTTTCTGTAATTCTTTCTTCATCAAAAATTTATTAGTAATAGTATTTTCTGTATAAGCCTGTAGCGGAACTGTTTTAAAGTAGTGATCTAATTCTTCATCATTATATGCCGATAAAAATACTTTTCCCATTCCTGTCGAATAAAGAGGTTTTCTTGCTCCAACCTTAGATGACATATAAATCGACTTTTCCTTAGGTTCTAGTTTATCTATATAGATCAATTCATTATTATTAGACATCCCTAAATGAATTGTTTCATCTACTTTTAACTGAAGTTTTTCTAAACTGGACTCAGCTATGTTTTTTAACATCGAATTACTTGAATATACTTGACTATATTTTACTATGCTAGGACCTAAATAATATGTTTTACTTTTTTCATTTCGTGTTACATATCCAATAAGTATCAATGTATCCAATATTTTTAACGCGGTAGATGTTGTCAGCCCTGATAATTCTGCAACCTCTTTCAGTGTAATATCGCCTGTTGTTTCTGCTAAGCAATCTAATATTTTAGCCGCTTTAATCAATACTGTTCCATATGGTTTCAATTGATTGTCTTTCACGCTTTCACCTCATTATTTCTTAATAAGAAACAGAATGTTCTTATTAGGAAATTCTACCATAGATTAGTAAAAATAGGTAGTATCCTCTTAATCTACTCACTTTTCAAGCCAACTAGCTAGTAGGTTAATGTATTTATCTCGTTCTTCTACAAACGGCATATGTCGACTGTGTTGAAATAACTCCCAGGTTGCGTTTGGAATTTCATCATACATTGTTTTGGCAAGTACAGGGGTACACAAGTCATTCGCCCCACTAATAATTAAGGCAGGCACCTTAATCTGATGCAACTGAGCGGTATAATCAAATGTTTTTAATGTTCCCATAGGAAAGAATTCATTTGGTCCCCACGCATATAGATAAGCTTGCTCTCCTCTGGTTTTTTGACGTCTAAGAGGTTCCGGAGATGTTTTAGTTGCCATATCACCTGCATGTCGTTGCATAAATAGGTCATTTGCTTTTAAATACTCTGGTTTTGAGAAATCATTGTTTGCTTCAGCATATGCTATAGCCTCTTGCTTTTTTTCATCCATTAATTTGATTAAACGATGTTGCTCTTGTTTCCATAATTCCGCAGACGATAAGGTACTCGATAAAATAATACTGTCTACACCACTAGGTTCTTTGTCACACATATATTTAATAAGCAACATCCCTCCCCATGACTGCCCAAGGATATGTACTCTCTCTAGACTTAAATATTCTCTTAATGTAATCAACTCATTTAGCCATGTTTTAGCTGTCCATAGCTCTGGTTTATTAGGAATAGATGACAAACCACACCCTAATTGATCATACATGATTAGTTGCCGCCCATCCTCTGCCAGTTCATCCAATAATTCAAAATAATTGTGTGTCGACCCTGGTCCTCCATGTAACAACAATAAAGGGGGTTTTTCAGATGCTTCTCCGACAATTCGATAATATGTTTGATACTCTAAAAATGGCATGTATCCTTCTGTAACCTTCATTTTCTCTCCTACTTTCTCATGACTATTTATAAAGTATCATATCATTTACACACAATGAAACCTACCTCTTCATGTTAAAAGGTAGGTTCATATTTATTTTCTGATGAAAATTATTCTAGATAAGTGATTAAAAAATACAACATCTTTTTTATTAATCCAATCTCTTACAATAATAAATAAAAAACTCGCCCACACAAAATATACGATAAGTGAATACAATAGTTGGAATAGAATCATATAGATATTCTCTGAATAAAAATCATAAATACTTTGCCCCAAACGACTGACAAGTGACGGAGTAAAAATAAGAATAAAACGATAGATAAGCGACGTGATGGGTTTCTTTTCTGGCAAGCGTATTGTGAGTTTGATTATTTTCCCTCCTACAGTTGTCCCTTTCATCATAAAAGGCAGAACTACCATGAAAAGAAAACTTATCACTAATTTTATTGAATACATATCACTTTCTCGAAAAATAAACGTTGATAACAGCGAGCCAATCATTTGAGAAACAGCCAATGTTAGTAGGACTTCAACTAGTTGAGACCCATAGGATGCAATATGATCGGATGTGTAACTATCATCTTGTTTATGTAGTTGATCTCGACTCGGAACAAAGAATAATAATATTGGCGCAACAAAAAAGCCAATCATTCCTCCTAAAGTATTCATCATCAAATCATCCACATCAAATAAACGATATGGGTACTCATAGTATCCAAATAAAGCCGTTAACTGTGATACCTCAAAAAATAATGTCGTACTAAATATAATCGGTAATGCGACGCACCATTTGTTCGCTTTCTTAAAAAAGAAACGTAAATACACCCCTAAAGGCAATAGTAACATGATATTAAAAATAACTTGTAAAAACGTAAAAGACTTCACTAACTTGATATATGTCCTAGGATTGCCTGCTTCAAATCCTGGTATGGTTGTAAAATCCTTTAAAAAATTAAAAGGTTTTAACTGAGTATACACATGATGCTTAAATTCTATATCGTGTCGATTTTTAGGTAGTGGTAAGCTTACTAGAAAAAAAGCGGTCAAACAATAATAGATAAAACTAAAAAATACTAAGTTACGCCAAAAGTTAAAATAACCATATTTTCGGTATTGATAAATCGTCCACGGAGCAGTCCCAATAAATGATATTACAGCAAAACAAATAATTGCCGTTGATAAGGGGACAGCGTATGATGGCATAATATTCCCTTCTTTCTAAAATTATAAATTTTTCTTTTACCTTCCATTAATCACTTTATATAAATCAACCATTTCTTTGGCTAAATCAGTAAAGGATATACTCGTCATCAAATGGTCTTGACTATGTACAGTAAGAAGTGTTACCTCTATTGGATCTCCTTGAGCTTCTTTAGTTAGCATCTCCGTTTGAGATTGATGCGCCCTTATCAAAGATTCTTTCGCCTCATTTAAACTTACTTCTGCTGCTGAAAAATCGTTTGCCTTTGCTGCCTGAATTGCTTCCATCGCATGACTTTTAGCATCTCCACTATGCATAATGAGTCCCATAACCATTTGCATATTTTTCTCATCCATCACACATCACCCATCCTTATGTCTATAGTCATTCATCGCTCAAAAAAGGTATACATAACGCTGACCTAATTTTAGTTCACTTTCTTAGGATTTGTCAATAAAATAAAAGGTTCATAAATGGGCTTGCTTAACTTTTTAGACAGTCATTATACTGTTATTTTTTAGTTGTATCATTTGGTGTTGTAGATGAACTTGATCCGGTTGTTGTATCAAGACTTTCGTTGATTACTGCTGTGGTTTGAGTGATGACTTTACTTCCTAATTGTTTATTAAATTCATTCATGGTTTCATTTGAAATAAACGTCTGTTTAATTGGCATGCCCATTTGATATAAAATGTCTGTTGGAATATTGGATAATGCGTTTTTGGGGTTAGTCAAAGTCGTCAATTTCTCATGTAAATGGGGCCTTTATCTACCTAATCATAACGTTTAGAAGCTTGATAAATACCAAACGCAAGTAGTAATACAATCATGAGTTTCCTAATTCATGTTCTATCCATACTCATTCTAGATTCTTTAAGTAAGGCCTGTTTGACTTGATCGCATTTCCTATGAAAGTTAAAAGGAAAGCGAATGGTTATAAAGTAAAAAGAGGCAAACAAGCCTTTAAAAGAACTATCCATCAACGCCATAAGGATTATCGACTCTTTAATAATAAACTTGGCCATCCTCAAGGTGACACAATTGTTGGAAAAGACCATAAAAGTACTGTTGTCATACTCGTTGAAAGACGATCAAAAGTGATTATTACGTTAAAATCAATAGGTAGACGAGCAATAGATATCGAAAATAGTTTAAATAATTGGCTTAAACAGCCACCATGCCATCTATTTAAATCAATCACATTTGATTTTGGTAAAGAATTTTCTAATTGGAAATCAATTAGTAATTCGAATGATATTAATATTTATTTTGCTGATCCTGAAATGTCATAGAAAAATAGATAATTTTGTGATAATTCAAAGTTTTCAATGTTGTATTGTTTTTTTATTGGTAATCGGATCACATTCACACATGAAAATATCCAGCAGCGTCCACTATGACGTTGATTCGTTACTTGGTGAGTGTCCACCTCAATTGAAAAGTTAAAATTATTAACATCAATTGATTGGATATTTTCTGCTGCTTTAAACGAGCCACTAGTTGTCGCAGCTGTTTGGGCAACTTGATTTCCTCAGTTTGAATTGAAAGCTTTCTTCATTTCATTGAGTCGTTCACTAGTAAGTGGTCTAGACATATAAAACATTCCATTCCTAAATTTATCATTTTATTGATACACTTATATATCACTCCATTTGTATGTATATCTCTCGTTTTTTTGGGGAATCTCACACAACTTTTTATGGTGTGTTAACTAAATTTTTGTACAAAATAATAACTGCTTACCTAAAAAGATAAACAGTTATTTCGTTATTATTTATTTGTTGTTTGGGTACTATCTTTTGCCATCTCTTTTTGTACATCAGTTAACCAGCTAGCTTTTTTCTTGTTATAGATGATTAAAGGGATACTAAATAGAATACCGACAAAGATTAAAACAAAGATTAAGTTTTCAATCGTATTACTCATAAAGGTTAACGTTAAAGCAAACACGATAGTTACCATCAGTAAACCAGCAAAGAAGAATCCAAGACCATTTCCTTTTTTACCTACACGGAAAGGGTGTTCTGTATCAGGTGATTTTCTTCTCATCGCAATAAATCCTAAAGCCATTAATGTATAAGCTAGACAATAGATCATTGTGCCACTATTTGTGATAATAACGAATACTTTGTTAATTCCAGGGATGACAACGTATGCTCCTGACAAAATAGTAATCGCAATCGCTTGAACAAATAGTAAGGTATTTGATGAGTTAAATTTATTTGTTTTCCAGAATTTGAATTTTTCTGGGAAGTCTCCTTCTCTTGCACTTGCAGTGATTGTTTTTTGAGCACTGATAAACCATGTGGACATATTAGTCAACACACTCACAATAGAAAGTAAGCAGAAGATTTGGACAACAAAATATGGTAATCCTAAACGATCAGCAAACAATTGTAATGGCTGAGCACCATTGTTTAATTGAATTTTACCTGCTGGGATAACATTTGCTACTAAAAATGAGTTAACCAATGAGAACAACGCTAATAAAATAAGGGATGTAATAACACCTTTAGCATATTGTTGAGATGGTTTTTTCAGACGAGTAATAAACACAGAAGACATCTCTATTCCTAAGAAAATAAAGATAATCCCACTAAAGTACATTCCAGAACCACTTGTGAACGATTTAGGAACTAATTTTGACCATGAAAAGGTTCCTAATATACTATCTGGGTTTAAACCAATTTTTACAAAGGTAAACACACCAAGTATAAATAGCATCACAACAGGAATATACAAACCTAACCAAATACCAAATTTACCATTTACTTTTGCCATGTCGAATTTTAAATTCAACAGTGTCATACACCAAACTAATCCTAAAATAACCGCCAATGTAAACATCGAATTCTCGATTAAACTTTCTTTCTTCAGTAATAACGCAACCATTGGTGCAAACCCAGTTCCTACTACAACCATAGAAGGAAACATCGCTGCCCAAATGAGCCAAGAGGTCACAAATCCCCACTTAGGTCCCAGGGTGTTTTTAACCCACAACTCTGGACCACCTTGACCAGGAAATGTTGTCCCAAACTCTCCAGACATTAAAGCAATTGGTAAAGCAAATCCAATCACGGCAATACCCATGAATAAAAACATGTTCCATCCTGTTGCCGTCAATGTTGAATAATACGGACCTGCTACAAGAGAGAATGTTAACCCAATAAATGTTGCTAATGTTATTTTTGATAAAGCACCTTTTTTACTTGCAGTATTGTTTCCTTGTGCATTAGTTGCTACCGGTTTAACACTTGAAGCAGTGGATGCTTTACTACCACTTTTGTTTTCCATAATACGTTCTCCTCACTTATCTTTATACGTCTTTGGTTATGTCAAAGGTGAGTTTAGATAGGCCTAACCCTTTCTTAACCAATTCACCGATATGAGTCATGGTTAAATGATTCATTTCTTCTATATTTTGTTTGTTTTGTTTTGTTAAAAAGTCTGTTACATCTCCAGATTGCATGGCTTTGTACGCACGATCTGTTTCCAATACCATGTGATTTGCCAGTTGTCTAGCGGCACTTAGATAATCAAAGTTAACTGTTTTTAATACGTCATAATCACGCTCTACTAAAACAGCGAGTGTACGGTGCATCCAGTAAGCTTGAGTGATATCATAAGTCATACTTGTATTGTTGTATGATGGTGCTGTGTCGTTACTATTTGCGTAGAAAGGCACATACGGATTGAAGGCGGTTGGGCCACTATTAATCCAAGTAATCGCTGCAATCTCTTCTGGTACATCATTTCTGATTTCTAAAATATGCGACTGTGATGTACGATTCATTGAAATCGGTCTAAATAATTTTCTAGATGCATCATCTGACGCGTTAAATGGATCATAAATTGTTTCATCATAGTGTGAACTTAATACAGCCCCTACATCTTCATAACTCAATTTACGATTTGGTTTAAACACAAATAGCATGTCACTACTTCTTGGGTCTTCTACTTTATGCCCCAAATAATTTTGGCCGTACCATACACGTGGTGTGTTGTATTCTCTATCTTCTTTTGAACTTGTACCAAAAATATGACGGAAGTTAAATCCTTCATAATCTGGGTTCAAATGATAGGTTTCGACAAATTCTCGTAATCCTTCTGAATACATAAAGTTTTCTGGGTCATTGAAATCAACTTCTTCAATGATTGATTGATTGGCAATCACCGCACAACAGTCATCTGGTACGCGTTGTGCGATCCAATGATGGCCACATGGAATTTCCATATACCAAATCTCATCTTTATCACTAAAGATAACGCCGTTTCCTTCATGAGAACCATATTCTTCAATGAGTTTTCCTAAATAAGTCACTCCTTCTCTAGCAGAAGAAATATAAGGTAATACCACACTAACTAAAGAATCTTCACCAAGTCCATCTGTTAAAGGATCAATAGCCAAAACTTTTGTGTTGCTGAAAATACTTTCAGTTGCACTCATTGCCACATTTTTTGAGTTGATACCAGACTCACCAAAAATACCGTATTTTTTATATTGAATGTAAGGCACCATTTGGTATCTAAGTGACTTCTTAGGGTAGTTTTCTTTAAAATGTGTTAAGTATGATTTGTAAACACCTTCAGTCACATCATTTTCAGGAACCACAATAAACTTTACTGGTTCAATAACGATTTCTGCGTCACAGTTTCTAGCGATGAGCGTTGCTCCATTCATCGTTGCCTTTTTTCCTACTACAACAGTTGTACACATAAATATTCCCTCTTCCTTCATTTCCATAGTTTTAATGAGAAAAGGATAATCGCTGGGATTATCCTTTCAACGGCTTACTAAACGTCTTTAGTAATATCAAAAGTCAGTTTAGATAATCCCAAACCTCTTTGAACTAAATCACCAATATGTTTCATAGCTAAAGCATTCATTTTGTCAATATTTTTATTGTTTTGTTCTGTTAGGAATTCTTCAACGTTTGACACGTTTCCTTCTTTAAAAGCCTTGTCTGTTTCCAACACAAGATGTTTGGCTAGCGTTTTTGCAGATGTTAAGTAGTCAAAGTTCACTGAAGATAATTTATTGTAATCACGTTCTACCAACACAGCTAATGTGCGATACATCCAGTATGCTTGGTTAATATCATAGCTATCTGTTGTATCACGGTAGCTTTTTGGTGTATCTAAACTATTAGCGAAGAATGGTACATATGGGTTAAAGGCTGTCGGAGCACTATTTAACCAAATGATTGCAGCGATTTCTTCAGGTACGTTGTTTCTGATTTCTAAAATATGAGATTCAGCCGTACGGTTCATAGAGATTGGTCTAAATACATTGCGATCGACATCACTCTCAGAATTAAATGGATCATAGATTGTTTCATCAAAGTGTGAACTTAGTACAGCAGCCACATCATTAACTGTCAGTAAACGATTTGGTTTAAAGACAAACGGCATATCGCTACTTCTAGGATCTTCTACTTTATGACCTAAATAGTTTTGACCATACCACACACGGGCAGTATTATATTGTCTGTCTTCTTTTGTACTTGTTCCAAAAATATGGCGGAAATTAAATCCTTCATAATCTGGGTTTAATTGATACTCATCAACAAATTCACGAATTCCTTCAGAATACATAAAGTTTTCTGGGTCGTTAAAATTAATTTCTTCAATGATTGATTGGTTGGCAATCACAGCGCAGCAATCATCTGGCACGCGCTGAGCAACCCAATGATGACCACATGGGATTTCCATATACCACACTTCATCTTTATCACTAAAAATGATACCATTTCCTTCATGAGAACCATGTTCTTTAATCAGTTGACCTAAATAAGTCACACCATCTCTTGCTGATTCAATATATGGTAAGACCATATTAAGTAATGAATCTTCACCTAAACCAGCTGGAGTTAATGGGTCAATGGCTAAAACATCTGTATTTGAGAAAATACTTTCTGTTGAGCTCATGGCCACATTTTTTGAGTTAATTCCAGCTTCACCAAAAATCCCTAACTTACTTTCATCTAAAAATGGCACCATTGTATATTTCAATGATTTATTAGGATATTTTTCAGTAAACTTCGTCATATTACTTTTATAGATACCACTCACATGAGCATCTTCAGCAACGGTAATAAAACGAACGGGTTGGATAGGTTCTTCAGAGTCACAGTTTCTAGCAATCAATGTTGATCCTGTTCTAGAGGCTTTTTTTCCCACAACAACGGTTGTACACATACTATTTCCTTCTTTCTATTAATAAACGCTTAGGCAATTGGATTCATAGGATTCCAAAATGGTAATTCGACAGGTTCTGTTACTAAGGCTTGTTTTAAATCTTCTGTTAGATAGTCTTTTTTCACAACGACTTCAAAGACAAATTCCTCCATCCATTTGTCATCCATCACGCAGTAACCTTGGTCACCGATTTTTTCTCCCCAACTATTTTCTACTTTCCATTTAGTTGGCATATCATCCACAAGGTTTACACCACCAATTACCATAGCATGTGTTGGTAAGCTTTCTTTGTAGTTAAAACGATCGCCTTTTGTCATTGAAAAATCCATGTTGAATAATTCTTCAAATTTATATAAATCATGAGACATGATCCCTTTTTGACGATCAAAATGTTTTAACACATCACAACCAAACCAAACTGGTTCACCAGCTTTTAGTTGTTTAATTGTGGCTTGTTTTAGCTCATCCATTTCAATGTTTAAATAACGGTTTGGTGTGCCACCTACCATGTTTCCTGATAAAGCCACTTCGTAAACTTTACCAAAAGGCATGTTTTCAGCTGGAACGTTGATTAATCCAACATAGTCCGTTACATCAATATCAATGTAGTCAGTGTAAAGTTGTTGAGGTGTTAACCCATGGTAAGAAGTGTATTTTTTGTCTTTATCTCTGAATGTAAAGTCAATTGTTTTTGGTGGTGTCCCTAAAGCAATTGATAATAGTCGGTAAACTTCAGATAAACTTTTTTCAATGTAATCATTGATGGTGGATTCTGTCGCATTATCTTTGACAAGTTGTCTTAACTCAACAGCGTCACGTCGTAATTTGCGATTTAACATCGTATTTAATTCAGCTGATGTAACACTACAGCTAGAGTCGTTCATTTCATAAATTGGTACGACACCATATTTTTCTACTAATGAGATGATTAAGTTCCAATCGCCACCATCTTGTTGCGGTGAGTTGATTAAAAATTGAACGTCGCGACTAGAAATAGGTTCATTCGCTGTATTAAGAATATTTTGATAGAAGTAATTCGCTTTTTCTAATTTGTCATAGAAGAATAAGTAGTTTTGTGATAATTCAAAGTTTTCAATGTTGTATTGTTTTTCTAATTGGAAACGAATGACATTTAAACAAGCAAACATCCAACAGCGGCCACTTTGATTTTGATTAGTCACTTTATGTGAGTCAATATCAATCGAAAAGTTAAAATTCGCATCATCAATTGCACGAATATTTTCAGATGCTTTAAAAATACCGTTTGTTGTAGCTGCTGTTTGGGCGATTTCATTTGCTCTGTCACCTGTAAAAAGTTCTTGCATATGATTAATTTGATCAAAAGTTAATTCGTTTGTCATAATAAAACACTCCATTCAGTTAATTTATTTTGTTGATGCATGAGTTGGTGCACTTTGAGTAGTGGTTGCTACTTTGTCAGCCAATTTAGTTGTTGCTTGAGCGACTTTACCTTTTGGTGCTTGTGGTGCAGATGGTGAGTCTGGTTTATTTTTGATACTTGTGTAATACATGATCAACCCAACGACAAATACACCGATGATTAGTAATAAAACATCTAATCTAAAATTAGTTAATAAATACATTGAGATAACCAACGCAATAATTGGAATGGTATCTCCTCCCTTTAAAGAGAACCCATTATTTGGAAATTGTTTTGTATGTTTAAATTTAATCACGGCTAAAATTGATGGAACATATTGGATAAATGATGCTAACACAATGGCCGCTACTAAGAAAATATAACTAAATGATACTAAGAAAATACTGATAATCATCGTAATAATGACCGCAATATAAGGTGCATCATTTTTATTTCTTTTACCAAAAGCTGAAGGTAAAAGGTTATGTTCTGTTGATAAAGATGCAGCTAAAACTGGTGTGTTAAATGATACGGCAAAAGCCACGCCAAAAATGGAAATAATCATACCAATGACAATCAGTACATATGCCCAATGACCAATAGAAGCGTTTAGTGCTTGAGCAATAGGAATATCAAATTTTGCAATATTTGGTCCTAAGATACCAATCGCTATTGCTTGTACTAACACATAAATAATAGTCACACTAGACATAACGGCGATTAATGCTTTTGGAATATTTTTTTCTGGGTTGTTCATTTGTCCAGCTGCTACTGGGATAAATGAAAATCCAGTGAACATGTAAAATACGACACTAAAGGCTTGACCAAAGTGACCAAAGAAGCTACCTGTTGTTTTAACACTTTCAGGAACAATAGGGGTAAAATGTGCTGTTTTAATAAAGAACACACCGACAACAAGGAAAAATACCAAAGTAGCAATTTTAATAATTGAAGACACGCTGTTGATTTTTTTAACAATACTTGTACCAAAAAGATTGATAATACTTAATAGAACTATCATACCAATTGGAAAAGCATATTTTGCAATTGGATTATCTAACACGGGATACATGCTTTTTAATGTTCGATGTAAGGCAACAGATTCTGCTGTAAATGTCAGACATCCTAAAAACCACGAAAATAAGCCAATTTGAAACCCAGTAAATTTACCAAATGCGTTATACGAATAAAGCCATGCTGCTCCTGATCCAGAAAATCGACTTGATAAATCCGCATAACATAATGCAACCATACTCACTGTTAATGCTGCAGTAAGAAGAACCAGAATACTCATTACCCCAATATTTTTATAAATTTGTTGCGGTAATAAGAACGCTCCTGACCCGACAATTGCATTGATACCTAAAAAATAAATTGATGTAAACGTCAACTTTTTATTAGGCGTTGCTGTTTTCGCACTCATGACATATCATCTCTCCTCTTCATCCATTTCTCATGAATTCGTTTTTAATATTGCTTGTGAGTAAATCATAACTCTTTTTTTTTTTTAAAACAATCTTTGATACATTAACAACAAAATAATCATATTAAATATTATTTTTAGATAAATTCAATACCTTTATGAATTAAAAGTAAATTATTTATGGATTATCTTTTATTTATTTGTAATCAGTTAGTGAATGTTACGTTCTAAATAAGAATAGAATGCTTATTTTTTTTGCCTTACTCATTCTTTATTCATCATTTCATCATATATATTTTTTTCGTCAAAAAAATAACTAACTTATTTCAATGTTTTGTATAAAAAGGCTTTTTATATACTAATCTCAGTATCATTAGATAATTAATTCATCATAACTTTATAAACTACTCATTTTATTGCAAATAAATAGAAAAAAATGAGGCTGGCCCAAAAGTAATTTATTAAGTAAAAATCACCAAACTAATAAAACAGAAATCCCATGAAATCAATATTTTAATAAATTGATTTCACGGGATTTTTTCTATTTTAAGACTTCTGGGTCAGCCTCATACCTATAATTTTATCACTTCATTAGTTTTAGCCAATGAGGTTGTATCTATGCGATACCATCATAATTAGTCGATTATATCGTTCTTTCTTTATAGATTATAAAATAACCGAAATAGGGTGTTGATTATAATTAAAAAATATTCTCACCTTTAATGAACTGTCTTATGTCCTACTATTTCTCAGATGTCAATCTTTCAATAAACTTTACTTTCACATTTGCAGGTTTAAGTGTATGATATGTACAGAAAAAACTAAAGGAGGGGTAAAATGAGTGAACCTCATAATAATCATGAACCTCACAAACTAATGGCCCATACAAATGGACGCTCTTTAGAAGAAATAAATGGATCAGTTGAGGTGCCTGTAGGAAAAGGATTTTGGCGAACATTACTCGCCTATTCAGGACCTGGAGCGTTAGTTGCTGTTGGGTATATGGATCCAGGTAATTGGTCAACATCCATTACAGGTGGACAAAATTTTCAGTATCTATTGATGTCTGTCATTTTGATGTCTAGTTTAGTTGCTATGCTCTTGCAATACATGGCTGCTAAGTTAGGGATTGTCACCCAAATGGATTTAGCCCAAGCGATTCGTGCTAGAACAAGTAAAAGACTGGGAATTGTCTTATGGATTTTAACTGAGTTAGCTATTATGGCCACTGATATTGCTGAAGTTATTGGAGCCGCAATTGCCTTGTATTTACTGTTTGGTATTCCACTGCTCTATGCCGTACTTATTACTGTATTTGATGTTTTGCTATTATTGCTTTTAACAAAAATAGGGTTTAGAAAAATTGAAGCGTTAGTTGTCTGCCTAATTTTTGTCATTCTTTTTGTTTTTATTTATCAAATTGCCTTATCAAACCCATCATGGGGAGCTGTTTTTGAAGGCTTAATTCCTACTAAGGACACCTTTGCTGACTCACCAAGAATCGGAGGACAAACACCTTTAACTGGTGCACTAGGAATTATTGGGGCAACGGTTATGCCACATAATTTATATCTGCATTCAGCGGTATCTCAAACAAGAAAAATTGACCATTCTGATGAAAATCATGTCGCTGAAGCCGTTCGTTTTTCGACTTGGGATTCAAATATTCAATTGACTATGGCATTTTTTGTCAATGCCTTACTGTTAATTATGGGGGTTGCGGTATTCAAATCAGGAACGGTTAAAGACCCGTCATTCTTTGGTTTATATGAAGCGTTGTCAGACCCTAATACTTTAAGTAACGGACTTCTTGTCTCTGTTGCCAAATCTGGTGTCTTATCCACTCTTTTTGCTGTCGCACTTTTAGCATCAGGACAAAACTCTACAATTACAGGAACGTTGACTGGACAAGTCATCATGGAAGGATTTATTCATATGAAGCTTCCAACTTGGTTAAGACGTCTAGTGACACGTTTAATTTCAGTCATTCCCGTTATTATCTGTGTCATGATGACAAGCAAAAAAGGGACATTAGAAGAACACGAAGCACTTAATAATTTAATGAATAATTCTCAAGTCTTTTTAGCATTTGCTTTGCCTTTTTCAATGATTCCATTACTCATGATGACTAACAGTGAAGCTGAAATGGGACATCGCTTTAAAAATAATTGGCTCGTCAAATTTTTTGGTTGGATTTCAGTTATTGCATTAACCTATCTAAATTTAACTGGACTGCCAGGACAAATGGAAGCTTTCTTTGGAGATGAACCATCAGCTAATGAATTAACCTTAGCTCATGGTATTGCTTATACACTTATTATTGGTGTCTTACTGCTTCTTGCATGGACCATATGGGATTTATATAAAGGAAATAAACGAATTATCGAACAATCCCAAAAAAAGATTTAATAAATACCAATTAATTTAAAAGAGATCTCTTCCAAGTCATAAATAAAAACCCCTCAGAATGTATTTTCCACACATTCTGAGGGGTACTTTTTTAACCATTTAATACTGCTCCACCATTAACATGTAAACATTGACCACTCATGTAACTACTATCTTGGTTTGAAGCTAAAAAGACAAAACTAGGTGCTACCTCATAAGCTTCACCACAACGTTTCATCGGTGTATCTAACCCAAATTTTTCATGAGTCATGCCCTTCATTGTAGCGGGGATAAGTGGTGTCCAAATTGGACCTGGCGCTACGCAATTTACACGGATTTTTTTCTTAATAAACTCTTCACGCACTGATAATGAACGAGTATATCCTACAACAGCACTTTTAGTTGTTGAATAAGTCAATAAATAAGGATGTCCACGATAAGCATTGACAGACGCGTTATTTATAATAGCTGCTCCTTCATTGAAATATGGGAAAAGGTATTTTGTAAAATACATAAAACTATAAATATTTGTCGCAAATTCACGTTGAACTTCGGCTTCCGTAATATCAACGATACTATCACGTTCATGCTGTTCAGCAACATTATTAACTAGTATATCAATTGATTTAAACTTATCGATAAAGTAATCAACGGCTTCTTTTACAACATGTTCATGCCCAACGTCTCCCTTGTAAAGATAAACAGTTGCACCTAATTCTTCTGCACGTTGTTTTACTTGTAACGCATCAGCATCATTTTCATGATAGACAATTCCAATATCTGCCCCTTCATGTGCATACGCTATAACAACAGCTGCTCCGATTCCACTATCTCCACCTGTGACAATCGCTTTTTTTCCTTTTAACTTATTCGCTGACAAGTAATTAGGATTTTCAATCAACACTTCTGTTGACACGAATTCATTACTGTCTTTTTGATGATAATCTTCTTTAGGTGTTCTTAATTTATGTTCCAATGATATCTCTCCTTTTCTAAACTAACGTTAGTAAAAAATACACTCATTGTTTTAATATAACTACAATTTGAATACTATCATAAAAAAAGTATTTTTGTTAAATGATAAACATCAAAAAAAAACAAATAATATATAAATATTACACTTAAAAACTGATTAACTGGCAATAATTTCGTGTAAGACATATAATTCCCAATCAGAAATACTAATGCGATAAAAATCTTCAATAGAGGATAGTAAGTCTTTTATATTCCCATAAAAATAGTTATCATTTATTTTTAACTGCGATAAATCTGTTGGCACAGGATAATCAACTGACCCTAAAATCGTACGTTCAATCATCAATGCTAAATGCATCGTCAAATTAAATTTAATTTTGACGTTAAATTTAATACCAAAACGTCGCTCACATTTTTCGATAATTAGCTCTACTTGTTTAATAATGATTTCCGGATTTAAGAAATTTAATTTTTCAGATAGACCTTCTTTTGAGAAGAAATAAATACATTTATTCGTCAAATCGGTCATGTATTTTTCGTGAATGGTATTACGAAACGTATATTTCATGGCTTGATGTTCAGTATCTTCATCTAAAATATCCAATAAATTAACGGAAGACACAGCTGTTTTATTATCTAGATAAGACGTTGTAATAATGAGTTCTGTTGTATCAAGATAACCTTTATCTGAGTTTTCACGATCTAAAATATCGAGTAATTCATTAAAATGCATCACAATGATTTTTATTTCTGGATTAATAAACGGTTCGAATAATTTCTTCAGTTTTTTGGCAATATCATAACCCAAAATACTTGAAATAATAACATTGCGGTCATTTGAAAATCCCTCAAAATACTGAATATCTGTGATAAATTTTTGTTTAATATTTTTTGTGATGTCATAAAAGGTATGATGATTCAGTAGTTGTTGACCAATTTCCAGTGCAAATGACGTCGTAAGATTATTAACAACCAATAATTCTCCCATAATCTCTGGTTTTAAACTCTTATAAAAATGAACCAATGAGCCCATATCTACCAACATAATGACCCCTTCAGAAGTATCTCGCTCAGAAAGCCACGACTTCACTTCTAATACAATGTCTTTAATGGAGGCATCAAGTGGCATGTTAATTGCGTCAAACACATAATTGCCACATAATTGATTGGACACCGCTTGTATACTACTTGCTGTCGTATCACCATGAGCAACAAGTAAGGCATGATAAGCAATTTCTTCTTTTATAGACCCTATTAAAAATAAACTCAACAAAAAACGTGCTTCTTTTTTATATTCAACGGGTAGTTTAGACGTAATTTTTTTAGCAAAAAGTGCCGTACGTGGATAGTCCATACTAATCATTTGTTTTATTGGTTGATGATCAAACTTGATACAATCTTTTAGTAATAGGTATGTAGTTAGTTTTTCAAGATAAGGTGTCACACTATCTACTTTACCCATTATTTGTTTAGTATTAGCAAGTATTTTTTCTCTAATTTGTTTTAAAACATAGGTTTCTCCACCAAAATCATCTTTGAATAGCGGAAAACCCAGTAGCGTTTCTCGTAACTCTAATACATCACTCGTGGAATGTAGTAGCACATTTAGTTTTTCTACCCTCTCTGTTGACACATCCACTAGTTGATTAAGTGGTTCATCATAAATCACTTTCACCACATCATCATGATTATCCCCTATGTAAAGTACGTCTTGATCCTCTTGATAATGAAGTGCATCAGCACAATATAACTTGACCTTATTGGCTAATTGTCCAATATTCCCTGACATTTTTTCATGTAAAAAGTGATCAAAAATCAAACGATCAATCATCATGTCCTTTTTCAACAATTTGGCTTCTTTTAAAAATAAAACGCTTAAAATCGTCTCTCGCTCTTGTAATGGCCGTAGATGATAATCTGCTAACTCCAATACAGCTGAAATACGACGTAAGAAAGTTGGTAATAATACCTCTTTAGGATCTTCTGTTGTCGCAAAAATCAAGCGAACGTTAGCTGTTTCTATTTTATCTTCCTCCCCAATTAAGCGAAACTGACCTGAATCCATAAACTGAAATAATTTTTCTTGATTTTCATATGACAAACGATGGACTTCATCTAAAAATAAAATACCGTTGTCTGCTTTACTAAGTAACCCTTTTTTATCTTTGTCAGCACCTGTATAAGCCCCTTTTTTATGACCAAATAAGGTGGAAGACAACAATTCAGGATTATTCGCGTAATCCGCACAGTTAAATACCACGATATTATCTGAGCAATTCGCCTGTTGTTGATTAAGGTAATCAAAAATCAAGTGTGCTAAATAAGTTTTCCCTACCCCACTATTTCCATGAATTAAAACAGGTAGCCCTTTTGGTGGATAAGACATCGCAGCTTTACAGATTTTTATCATAGATTTGGCACTACCTTTACTGCCAATAAATTGTTCGAACACATCTTGTGACGTATGGTACTCGTGACTAGTTAGTCGCCAAACGATTGGATATGTTTCACTTTTAATAACCTCTTTATCTTTGGCCAACTCATTTAAATATAAACTCGTGACTGAGCGACTTAACCCAATTTTTTTAGCTAATTCAGTTGTCGTAATCCCACCTTGTTCTTCTCCTATACCTTGAAGCAAATGTCTTCTAGTCGACTCCTTCATTCTACCAATCCTCCTACATACTAAAAAACGCATGGCACGTATTGCCCATGCGTTTCACTCTTACATACCGATAACATAACGACACACAACTACTTTGCTTGTTAAATTTTAGCATAGTTTACCTGATTAATGTGTCATGATTTATTACCAAAACCCTATGTATTGTGTAATAAATTGATTAACAAATACCAAGTAACCCTAAAATAATTCCAAGAATCATAATGCCAAACATCACAACATTGATATTTACTTTTTTACGTAATAACCAGAACGTAATCAATGTCACAGTTAATGGCACAATCCCTACAAATAGTTGATCTAAGTAATCTTGAATTTTAATTGGATCAGAACCACTGACTGTTACTTCTAAAATCGTTTTGAATTTTACAGTTGAAGCAGTCATACTTCCCATCATCAGTAACCCAACCATACTAGATGCTTTAGTTAGTATTTTCATACCGCCACTTTCATATAGTTTTTGAATGAAGTTGGCCCCAACAGAATAACCTGTATAAAGAGCATAATAATGAATAATAAAAGCCGGAATATTGTAAAGGGCTAAGAAAACGATGGCTCCCATAACTGATCCAGTACTGGCAATTGAAATCCCAATACTTGCAGCAATGACACGTAAAATACCCCAAAAGAATGAATCTCCGATACCTGATAAAGGTCCCATCAATGATGCTTTAACAGCAGTGATTGAGCTTGCATCAAAATTCTCATCTTCACTATTTTGTTTTTCCATTGAAGTCACAAGACCCATAATAAAGTTATTAATATGCATGGTAGCATTAAACCACGTTGTATGACGGACAATCGCGTCTGCTCGTTCTTCCTCTGTTTTGTAGTAACGATTGATGACTGGAAGTAAAGTATAGATAACGCCTAACGCATGGTATTGTGTCGCTCCTGTACGACTGGCATTCATTGTCCATGAACGCCAAAAGACTGAGCGCATCATTTTTTTATCTTCAACTGACATATCTTGTTTTAGTTTCATGCGAAAAAGTCCTCCTCTTCTTCTTCTTTACTCATTTCACCACTGGCAACTTTTCCTTGTGTAGTTGGTAAATTCATCATTTGTACATCACGTTGAACCATCATCACACAAATGACAATTCCAACAGCCGCCACCGCAACAGCTGGTAATTTCAAGTAAGCTGTTAAAATAAACCCTAATAAGTAAAAGACAGATAATTTATTGTCCCAAAGCAATTTCATCAACATCGCAAACCCAACAGCTGGTAATAAGCCGCCTGCCGCACTCAAACCATTCATCACATTTTGAGGAATGTTGTTTACCATAACGGCAACAGGTTCACTTCCAAGTAGGACCCCAACAAATGAAATCGCGGCAATAATAAAGTAATAGAAAATCCATGTCCCATAATGTAGTGCCACAATTTTTCGTTGATTATTTTCACGTGCAACACGATCCAGCATTGGGGCAAAAATATTCATCAAAACATTTTTCAAGAACATCACCACAAACGCTGCTAACATCCCAATTGGAATGGCTAGTGTAATTGCCGCTTTTTGTTCAACGTTTGCAATAATCGCGAATGTTGTCGCAAGGGTTGTTGCTGTCACTGGTTCGGCAGAAATCACGCCACCAATATTCACATTTCCCATAAACACGGCTTCAAGTGCTGCTCCCATCAAAACACCTGTTTTTAAATCTCCCATCAATAGCCCTGTTACCAGTCCAACAACTAACGGACGTTCCAACATACTTTGACCTGTTAAATAGTTACCAGCAAAACAGATAAACACACTAAGTCCTGCCATAAGTGCATGCATTAACATTTTTTATCCCCCTTAGACATTTTTCAATGCTTTTTTCAATTCTAATTTTGGATTAGTCGGTAAAACTTGATTGTAGCTATCCACCTGTTCTAACTCTGATAATTCTTTGGCAGCCGTTAATTCATCTGGATTAAGTAACACGCTTGGAAAAATCGTTGTTTTGTCTTTTGGATCTGATTTATCAAAACGACCCGCATTTGCCACATTCACTGTTTCTACAGCATCGACGTGTTGTGCAATTTTATTCGCATCAGACACACAGTTCACAATCACAAACATGCGTTTATCTTTCCCGCGAGGGTCATTAAATAATTCAATCGCATCATCTACTGAACGAACTAACAACTTCATCCCATTTGGTACGGCCATTTTTAATGTCATTTGCATCACTTGATTTTTTGCCGCCTCATCATTTGCTACTACTAAAAGTGGGGCATTTAATTCTTTTGTCCATACAACTGCTACCTGTCCATGGATTAATCGGTCATCTACTCTAATTTGTGTAATCATCTTTTCTCCTCCTAAAAAATATCGTCCTCTTCTTCTATTGTGGTTGAAACCAGTTGAACCTGTGATTCTTGAATTGCAGCTAATACCTCTTCTTTTGACAACATGCCAGTATTTTCATGGAACATAATGGATAAAATAATAGCTAAATTTGAATTTGATACCAACATGATATTGTCTTTCCCTGACGTCATAATTTCTGCTGCGATTTTTTGATTCACACTTCCACCATATAAATCTGTGAATACAATTCCCTGACTATCTTCACTAACCTCCTGAATAAATTGTTGAACTTCCGGTGTGTAATCATCATCCGTGACATAAGCATCTATTACTTGGACGTTGTCTCCACTACCTGTTAAGATGTTCAACGAGTTTTGTAACCCACTAGCAAATTTGCCATGTGTGGCAATTAAATAACTTCTCTCCATTCTTTTCACCTCTTCACTTTTATATAAGCAAGTATGATGCCAACTTTCAAAACAATAGAATGCGGTTACAAAAGGCTTTTAGGTAAATTATACTGTTTAAACACTTTTCTTTTTTCCTAAACAACCTAAACACTTAAAAAAGACACTGTTTCTTAAAGTTAAGAAACACTGTCTTTTAATGATTATTTAATTATCTTTTTGAAAAAAGGTATCCAATAAGGCACGTACTTCATCTGTTGATTTGGTATTCATCAAACTAACACGTAAATCACTGGCTCCTGGAAAGCCTTTAACATAAATTTTAAAGAATCGATGCAAACCAACAATGGAACGTGGCACTTGTTTAGCATACTCATCTTGTAAGTCTAATTGAAGTCTCAATAGCCCTAATAAGTCTTCTGTTGAATGATTTTTAGGTTCTTTCTCAAAGGCATAGGGATTTTTGAATATCCCTCTTCCTATCATGACACCATCCACACCATATTTTTCGACTAACTCAAGCCCCATCTGTCGATCAAGCACATCACCATTAATGGTAATGAGTGTATCAGGAGCAATCTCATCTCTTAATGCTAATATTTCTGGAATTAATTCCCACTTAGCAGGTACTTTACTCATTTCATCCCGTGTTCTTAAATGAATCGACAAGTTAGCGATGTCTTGTTTTAAAATATGTGCCAACCAATCAATCATCTCATCTTGCGAATGATACCCTATACGTGTTTTCACACTAACTGGTAGTCCACCTTCTTTTGCTGCGGCGATTAATTCAGCTGCTACATCTGGACGTAAAATTAATCCACTGCCTTTCCCTCGTGTGGCCACATTAGGAACCGGACATCCCATATTAATATCAATGCCTTTAAATCCCATCTCTTTTAATTCTTTACTCATCTGTCTAAAATATTCTGGATTATCTCCCCAGATATGTGCCACAATAGGTTGCTCGTCTTCTTCAAAGACTAATCTCCCTTGAACACTTTCTTTACCATCCGGATGACAAAAACTATCCGAGTTAGTAAATTCGGTAAAAAATACATCTGGTGCTCCTGCCTTTTTCACCACATGACGAAATACCACATCCGTCACATCTTCCATCGGAGCTAAAATAAAAAATGGCTTTGGTAAATCTTGCCAAAAATTGGTTGTCATATCAGTTTCTCCGTTCTAAATCCTTTTACTAAGTCACTTGGTATTATACTAATAATGATAGAAAGACGCAAAGCAGAAAACTCCCTTCCGAATTTACACTAGATAAATACACCATAAGTCTGATATATATATTTCAACCTATCATCTATCATAAAATTAATAAAACAACAACATTAATTTAGTTAACGTATATTCCTGATTTAAAAAAATGAAAGTAATAGCTCTTATCATTATACTGAAACACACCTACCTAAATAAAATTTTAATAATAAAAAACCATCTACCTAATATAACTTAGTTAGATGGTTTAAAGTGCGTATACTATTTTTTCATATCATATAATCGTGCATGTTTGACATCTTCAATTGTTTGTGTTCCTGCTAATTGCATCACACGTTTTAAGTCTGTTTCAAAGTATTCTAAAACAGATTTAACACCTTTCCATCCACCTAAAGCCAAACCAAATAATACTGGACGACCTAGAGCAATGATATCTGCTCCACTTGCTAGTGCTTTAAAGATATGCTCTCCACGACGAACACCACTATCAAATACGATTGGCACACGTCCTGCTACAGCTTCTGAAATGTCAGCTAACACTTCAAACGAGCCTGGCGCATTATCTAATTGACGTCCACCGTGATTTGATACCCAAATACCTGCTGCTCCAGCACCAATTGCTAATACAGCATCTTCTGGTGTTTGCACTCCTTTAACAAATACTGGTAAACCAGAGTACTCCGCAATAAACTTCACATCGGCTGGTTCAATTTTTTGTTTTGATTGAGCGTAAATGTTATTTAGTGACATGTTTTCTCCAGAACCTGTTAAGTAACGAGAAACAATTGGCATACCAAATGGGTAAACAAATTTATTTTCTAAGTCACGTTCACGGTTACCACTCAATGTTGCATCTGCTGTTAAAATAATGGCTGTTGCACCATCTGCTTTTGCTTCATCTAGGATGTTTTTATTCATCTCTTCGTCTTTACTCATATAGATTTGGAACCAACGTGTATTACCATTTAAACCAGCATCAATTTCTTCAAACGTCGCACCAGAATAAGCGCTAATTGACATAATGGTTCCACCGAATTCTGAAATTCCTTTAGCTGTTCCTGCTTCTTTTGTTGCATGAGCTAATCCGTGAGCTGCAATCGGAGCCATAATAAATGGTACTTTCAAGTCATGTTCGAAAATTTTTGTTGAGGTATCTGGGTGTTCGACGCCAGCTAATACACGAGGTAAAATCCCTTTACTTAACCATGCTTCGTCATTACGTTGTAGCGTAAATTCTTTTCCTGAACCACCTGAAATATAGTCAAATCCACCTTTAGGAACGACTTTACTTGCTGCTTCTTCTAATCTATATGTACTAATTACGTCGATTTCTTGCTCAATTGTTGGTGCGTTATATGTTTGTTGTTCTGTCATGTTTTTTCATCCTTTTTAAACGTTTTTTTAAGTGTTGTTTTCTAATTAAAATAAAATATTGGTGACTGGTACAGTAAATGGTGCTAATGCTACGACCGTTAACCCTGTTACCACGATTGAAAGGCCAGACATTGCGCCTTGAACCTCTCCCAGTTCAATTGCTTTTGCTGTTCCCATAGCATGAGATGAGCTACCTAGTGCGACGCCTTGAGCCACTGGATCTGTGATGTTAAACCATTTAAAAATCGTTGGTCCCATCATGGCTCCAATAACCCCTGTAAATACTACTACCGCAACCGTTAATGAGACAATACCTCCTAATGAATCCGATACACCCACAGCAATCGCTGTCGTAATAGATTTTGGTATCAATGTTGCGCCCATCTCTCGTTCAAATCCAAATAACAAACTAAACGCATAAATCATCATAGTGTGAAAAATAACACCGCTAAAAATCCCGGTTAAAATCGCTGGATAATATTTTTTCAAATACACGAAATTTTGTTCTAACTTAATGGCTAACGCCACTGTTGCTGGTGTGACAAAGAGGCTTAAAAACTGTCCACCTTTTTTATAAGTATCTAGTGGAATATCCATAAAAACGAGTATTAAAATAAGCGTGACAATCGCAAATACTAATGGTGTAAATAAGGGATTCTTTGGCCATTTCTCTTTTAATTGTCCTGCTAATAAATACAAGCCTACTGTCAAGCTAATCCATAAAAACGGACTTTCTAACACATTAGATAACATCAACTTCCACCTCAATTTCTTCAAGAGAATCTGTTGTATTTGTTTGCGCTTTCAATTCTTTGGACTTAATAGCTTGGACAATGCGTCCAACAACCCCCATCATTAACATGGTGGTAATCGCCATAATAACAAGTAATTGCCACCATGTATTGGCTAGCACGCCAAAGTTTGACATCAACCCAACACCGGCAGGGACAAAAAAGATTCCCATATTATTTGTTAACCATGTTCCCACTTCATCTACTTGTTCCATCTTAATCCATTTGAAATGAAGAGCACAGAATAATAGCACCATACCAATCACACTTCCGGGAATTGCGATTAATTGGGATAGTAAAGCAGATATCACTTCACCTATTAATGAAAATAAAAAAATCCAAAAAAGTTGTTTAATTTGCTTCATAAAAATCAACTCTCTTTCGTTTTGTAAACGTTTTATTAAGACTAATATAGCATGAGAACCATTCTTTGGATAATATTTTTTGCTTATGGTATTATAACTATTACTTATGTAAATAGCGTTTATATACATTTTACTTATGAGTGTTTTTTCACAATGTTTGAAAGGGGTTTCTAATGAATTTAAAAGATTTATTATACTTTAATCACTTAGCTCATACACTTAGCTTCACAGCAACAGCCGAACACTTTTACGTTTCTCAGCCATCTATTTCAATGGCTATAAAACGATTAGAAAACGAACTAGATACCATTCTAATTGATAGAAAAAGAATTCACAAGAAGCTTAGTTTGACTGAAACCGGTGATATTTTATATCGTTATTCTCATCAAATTTTAAAGTCAGTTGAACAAGCTGAAGAAGAAATTCATGATTTTAAACATCAAATCGTCTATTTTGGGTTCTTACCAACGATTGGTGGATATTTTATGTCCCGCCTTTTACCTCATTTAGAGAAATTTTCTTCCTCAATGAAATTTATTGAAGAAGAAAGTTCCGACACGATGCTAGAACTCGTCAAAACTGGTAAAGTTCCCATTGCCATTATTGGGAGTGATGAACCAACGTTCAATGATAACTCACTCATCCAAATTCCTTTAAAACAAGAAGACATGGCGTTATGGGTTTCAAAAAGCAACCCTCTTTCTACCAAAAAAAAAATCTCCCCTACAAGTTGTAAGGAAGATGTGTTTATTTCACTTGAGAAAGGCTACATGCACCACCGTATTTTTGATGACTGGGTTCGCTCTCACCATTTAAATTCTATTCAGACAATTTACACAAAAGAAATTCAAACAGCTCTCTCTATTGCCAGTTCAACTAATATGATTGCTTTTTTAAGCGACATTTTAGTGCGCGAACATTCTGGACTGGTAAAAGTTGAACTAGAGCAACCTCCTCAAATCTATATTAGTCTTATTGTGAATAAAAAAATTCATCAATCCAATACGTTTCAAACTGAATTTAATCAAACGATTATTGATTTGACTAAAAGCTTTGGGAAACCTTTTAAAGTAGAGTAATCATCTATTTAATGTGACGTTGGTGAGTCGGTTAATGTATAGGTCAATGTTGCTGTATAAGTATCTTGTAAATTTCCAGCTGGGATTTTTAATTGAATTTTATCTGTTGGATACTGTATAGTCCAGCTACCATAACCTTTACCGACATCAGCTGTCACAATATTAACAGTATCTTCACCAGAAGACACAATCTTTCCTTTGTCATCTCCAGTAAAGGCATTATCTGTTGTCAATGTATTAGGTAAAATGGCGCTAGTATCACCATTTGTTGTGGTTGTTGGTGTCACACTAGGATAAAACAATTGAGCACCAGTCAGTTGCTTATCTTTAGTACTTCCTGTAAAATGACTCAATTTGGTAGACAATTGCCATCCAGGAGCATTACCACTTAGTTCTTGAATAGAAATATTCACATCATTTGAATTAGTCGTTACGGTATCTTCTGCTGAAATAGTCGCATCTTTAAATGTAATATCTGATGCCTCTGTCAATTTTAATGTCTCTGTCGGAGCCACCAATTTAAATGTAGCAGTCGCATCTTTATTAACAGATTCAGCAAACGTCACACTACTTGTCATTAAAGCAATAGCGGACAAGCTTAACCCAAATAGTATGTTCTTTATATTATGTGATTTCATTCTATCTCCTCCTAAATTATATTGTTGGTCCATCTGTTAAGGTATAAGTCAATGATGATTCATAGTTTCCCGCAAGGTTACCTGCAGGTATGTTTAATTCTAATTTATGAGTTGCATCATACGTTCCCGTCCATTGACCATTTCCTTTTCCAGATACAGATTTTATTAATACTTTATTACTTGGTGTATTTGAAGAGTTAATCCTTATACCCTTGACTAAAGAATCTTCAAAGCTTTCATCCGTTGCGAGAGTTTCAGGTGTACGCTCAGCCACATCAACTGTTGCATTTGTCGTCAATGTAATGGCTGGATAAAACAATTGAACACCTTTTAATACTCGACTATTGGAGGAATCTTTAAATTCGCCTAAAGATACAGAAAGAGACCAACCCGGAGCATCTCCACGAATGTCAGTTATGACAAGATTAGGTGATTGTTCTTCTGTTAATGTCATATCTGTAATACCTATTGCCTTAGATCCAAAATTTAAATCAGATGCTTTAGTAATCTCTAACAATGAAACAGAAGGATCGGTATTTTGGATTAAGTTAACTGTCGCTTTTTGTGTCTTAGTATCCATATCTACTGCTAATACAGTTTCTCCTATGATTAGAGTAGATAAAAGTAAGGTAAAACAAAACAATATTTTTTTCATAGTACTTCTCCTAACTTGTAATCTGTTTATTTTACGCCATCAACTAATTGCCAAGTCAATGTTGCTTTATAACCAGTATTTGCAGTAATACTATTAGTTGGAGCACTAAAAACTATATGTTCATTATCTGTTGCACCAGCTTCTGCTGTATATCTTGCTAACCATGTTCCTCGTCCTGTTCCCTTATCAGCTGATAATAAGGTTTGTACCCCTGTATTACCAGCAGACAAACTAATATCATGTGTCTTAGCAAGGTCAACATCACTACCATCTACAGTATCATTACTTGTAACAGCTTCACCATTTTTAAATGATATAGTAGCACCCGTAATTGGCTTATTCGTATTTTTAGTATCAGTTGGAACAAAATCTCCTAGAGATACATTTAATTTCCAACCTGCTGCAGTTCCTCTTAAATCACTCACTTGATAAAATCTAGGCGTATCATTCTTAACATTGGCTGTCACAGTTTTACTTGTAATCTCAATATCACTACCAAAATCTAAGTTAGATAAATAGTTAATTTGTAAAGCACCAGTTTGTCCAGTTGTATTTCCATCATTTGGATCGGTTGGACCTGGTTTAGTAGGGTCTTTGGGATCAGTTGGGTTAACAGGTTTCACAGGAGTATTTCCTCCTGCAATGGCTTTAATCGTTGCGTTTGATTCAGCATTTTCTCCTTCTGCTGCCATAATGGTTGTACCAAAAGATGCCATAAAAATCGCACTTAAAGAAATCACACTGATTAATTTGACTTGTTTTTTCATTATACTCTCTCCTTTTTATACTCTCTCTTATTCAGCAGTTGGTGCAGCTGGTGAGTCTGATAAGTTCCATGTAAGTGTTGCTTGATATTGACCTGCATAATTATTTCCTGGAACAGATAATTGAATCGGTTTTTTTTCAGTAGTTGATCCATCTGATAATTCTAGTGCTCTAGAATTATAACGTGCTTCCCATAATCCCATACCTTGATCTTTAGCAGCAGACATCAACACTTTTGCCGTACCACCTGCATCAAACGTTTTAGCAAAACTGGTAGGTGCTACACTATGAGAGGCATCTTTGGTTGTATTAGGTGTAATTTCTGGGAAAGATAATTGTGCCCCTTTTAACGTATGTTCAGTATCATCTGATGCAACATTTTGTTCAACAAAATCACCCAATGTTAAGGTTAAATTCCAACCAGCACCTGTCCCACGACGGTCAGTCACACTATAACCTGGTGTATAGACAGTATCATCTTTTGATATATCTGTATTGTCCACCACACCAATATTAGTAATAGGTGTACCGGTAGATTTAACATATAGCGCATCTCTGGTTGTAGTCGTTGATGTTAATGATATAGCATCAAAATACAGATCCGTTGCACTCGTAATCCCCAAATCTTTTACTGGTAACATTGGGCCAGTAGATGGATATGGGTCTGTACTTGGAGGTGTAATAACGTCAGAACCTGCAGTAATTTGAACATTGGCTGTACCAGTTTTATTAAGACCTTGCGCTTCTTCAGCTACAGTTAATTGGCTAACACTAAAAAGAGTTCCTAAAACTAACAAACTAGATAAATAAATATTTTTTTTCATGTGAATTCTCCTTTTTTATTTTACTGGACTTGCTGATGGGCTATCAGATAATGCCCAGGTAACCGTTCCTTGATACGTTCCAACCATATTACCTGATGGAACAACTAATTGAATATCATCTGCTACGTCCTTCTCCAAACCTGTTGCGTCTTTATTATAAAAAACTTTAAACGTCCCCATACCTTGACCTTTTTCAGCCGTTATAATTTTTTGAAAACTATTTTTGTTTTCAGCATTTGGTGCGTATTCATTTAACGTTGGTGTAATACCAGCGTCATCTTGTGCCACAGCGTTGTCACTACCTGCTACAACTGATCCATTATTTAATGTGATATAAGCACCTCTTAACGTATTCGTTGTTCCTGGATTCGTCGTTGAATCAGTTAGTTCACTTTGTTTTATTTGTAAGTTCCAACCAGCACCTGTTCCTCGTGTATCGGTTACTTGAATGTTTCTTTTAGCAATAGATTCTGCTCCATCATTTTTTAACGAAATTTTTTGTGTTCGTCCACTTAAATTCATGTCTTTAAAATTAAAAACAATGACATTATCGATACTTAGAGGACCACTTTGTCCAGTCTCGCCAGAAGGGGTATCAGGATTTTCTGGTTTTGTTGGCTCTTTAGCACCAGGATTTACCGTAATAGTTGCCTCCGAGTTAATTTGTCCATTTTCTTCGACAGTCACTGCATAGGTTTGTAACCCTGCGACTAATACAGTGGAACTAATTAGTAATGTTCCTAACATTTTTTTCATTTTATATCTTCTCCTTTTGACTAAATTTTTTATCAATAAAAATAGATTTGATTTCCTTTCTAAAAATAATAAAAAGTAATAAAAAACCTATCATCGATACTCCTATACCTAATGCTTCCCCAGTAGAAGGAAGTCGTGCTCCTGAACTGGGAACGGTGCTTGACGCCTGATTAGTTGACGATGAATCACTATTTCCATTCGTTTCTTTTATAGTTTTTCTAGAAAAACTGATGGTTGCATGAGAATTCACCTTGGCGCTTGATGATGAAATATCAGATTCTGAAATAATTGTTTCAGATGTACTCTCTTTTGTCTCAGCTGTCACTTGGACTTGATAACTAAATATAACAATCATCGCTAAAGAACATAGAAAAAGTAATTTCTTCATTTTCACATCCCTCTCTTTTATTTATGCTAAGGTGAATCTTCCAACGTCCATAAAAGTTCCCCTGAGTAACTACCTTTTAAATTACCAGGCTCTTGCTTTAAGAATATGCCCGTGTCTTTATTTCTTAACTGTATGTGACTAAATAACTGATTATCTTTTTGTGTCTCAATAATAGTCGCTGATTGCCCTATACGTAAGGTATCTCCTAGTATATCTTTATAGATAACATTTCCTATAAAAGGAGACTTCTTCCCATTGACTTGTGTGATGCCTGAAGGTAGCGACGCTTTTAATTTCCACGTTGACTCTTGAATGGTATTTATAATAGAAAGAGACTTATCACTTGAATCACTCAATGGTGTTTCAGTGTCTTCTGCAGAGATAGTAACCGAACCAAAGTCTAATTTCTCAGCAATATCTTTAAATTTTAATTGCCCTTCGTATTCATAAATAATGGAAAAATCGTCATTTGGTACAGTGTCTGACTTAGTCATTTCTTTATCATGTTGATAAATTTTGTAATCTGACACAATTACAGGATTATACCCTTCATAATTTAAAACTATTTTTTTATCAGAAATTAACTTATTTAAAACTTCTTCTATATTGTCTCCAATAGTTTCTTCATAAGCATCATTTTTTACTAGTGATTTAGTTTCTAAATCACTATAAATAGGTGTATCCGTTCCCTTATATACTTGTTTAATAGTCATCTTAACAGTACTAGGCACCAAGGTAACTTTTATTATTTTGGTATAAGAGTTAACCTTTACAGGAATATCATACGTTTTATTTGGCTCCCAGTTGTTACTAGGTATAGTTATCAACATGTTACTTGGATCAGCCGACACATCTGTAATGCTGTTTCCCGATATAGCATATCCCTTTGTATTTCCATAATCCTTGGATAAGACGAACTCTCTTTTCTGACTGTCTGACGCGTTTACCCATGTTAGATAATCGATATTGTAGTCTTTTCCGAAAACATAACCATCTGTAATATTTTCGCCTTTTGGATGTACAATCACTTTTGTTGATACGAGTGTTTTGTTCCCCGCTTCATCAATAACGTTTATACCAATATCATGAACACCTAACTCATTGACCATCTTAGTTCGTTCAGCATCGCTATTGACAAATTCGACTGTCATCTTGTCATTTGTTGTAGTTTCGTCGCTATAAGTGGAAATACCATCCAATGGATTATTTAATTTAGTGGTATTCCCTAAATCAGCTTTTATTAATTTAGGTGTAGCTTTTGGTGGGATGGTATCTTTTACGGTAAATTTGATTTGTGTGGCTAGTCGTTTGTCTGTGTCCACTAAGTCAACGGTACCTATCGTTCCACCTTTAACTGTTGATAAATCCAAGTCTGCAAAGCGCCATGTCCCATCGTCTGTTGTTTGTGTCGTATAAATCTTTCCATTTAACTTCATTGTTACAGTTGCATTTGACGCTGCTTTATTTAACTTCACGTTTCCTGGTAAATAATAATCTGTTGTACCGCTAAAGGTAGTAGCCCCATTATTTAAAAAGGATTGATCAGATTCATTGATAAATGTCGGATCCAAAACTAACATAGGAAGCTCAACATTATTAGATATACGACTGTAATCGTTTATTTTAAATGTGTCAGGTGTTAATGTCGGATCAGACGAGCTAACATTAGTTGCACCATGATAATCGAATTTAAGCAAGCTCATCCAGTCCACATTTTGCCAAATTCTTGTAGGATTTCCGATCCCTTTATCATTTTTAAGCCAAACACCAATACTTTGATCATATAAATATAAATTAGATTGTGGTGAGTTACGATAAGAATAAAAGAAATTTCCTGTACCAAAGTAGCGCATATCCAACACATCAGGTTTATAAACATATAAATTAGTATTGTAAGTATATAACGTCCCTGCTCCTCCACTTTCACTTGTCGACGCTATTTTAAAAGTAGCTCCTTGATTGACATATATATTCGCTTGGCCATTAAACGTACCAGCTTGATTATTATAAGGCGTCCCAATATTAACACTAGAAGCTGTTGTTCTTAAAGATGTTCCAACTGATGTCGCTTCTAAACTCCCATCAACATTAATAATTGAAAAGTTTCCAATATTATTAGCAAAAGCTAGATTGCCATTATTAGTATTATTTAACACAACATGGCTTTTTTTACCAATGTATATTCTTCTATCCCCTACTGATTGAGACATTGATGCTGGTCCACCATTGGTTTCATTAATATACGAATTATTATAACCATCAAATGTTAAGTTAACGCCACCTGTTCCTCGACCATAGTCGTTAGGGTTCCCATAACCAAAAGAGTTACCAGTAAAGTCGCCTAAAAACGTCATATTTCCAGCACGTATATTTTGTGCATAGGTCTCCACTGTTACTGTACCTAAAGAGAACACATTCGTTGCCAATCCAACAAAAAAGTTACCACCAGTATCATTACTTTTATACGTTATGTCTTCAAATACAACATTTATATTTTTTTGATAAGAAACATTTAAAAAGGCCGAATTCTGAGTAGTGGGTCCTCCGATGATTTTTCCATTAAATAATTTAAACTGATTTGTCGTACTAGTTCTATCTATCAATAAATAACCGTTTGTCCCTGCATTTAATGTATGACCATTTAGGTTTAATTCTTTATCACCATTAATAATGATTCTACTGGTTATGGTCATATCATTTTGAAGTTCAATACTTACTTTAGAAGTGGAACTATTAAGTGCTGTACTTAATTCAGATAATGAACTAACCTTTGTTACGGTGTAATCATCGAACGTCGGAACATCTAAAGGGGCTTGATCAATTGTGTATGGCTCTCCTACCGCTTCAACAAAACTTGGATAAGATAAACTCCAAAAAAGAATGAGACTAAATACTATCACCCATGTTTTTTTCAATCTTTTCTACTCCTTCCTATCAGATTTTCTACTCCTTTTTTTACCACCTCCCCTATTACCACCTTTTGTTTTATAACTTGTAGCATGAGAACTTCTTTTCGCTTTGTTTTGTTGCTGTTTTAATTTTGCTCTATGTCGTAAAACTAAGACTAATAAAATCAAAGATAAAAGGATAAATATGGCAATGATTAGAATATATAGCCAATACGGTTTTTCTGGTTCTTCTAGTTCTACTGCCTCTTTGTTTAACTTGTTACTCTCATCCTTAGTAATCGTAAAATCTTTAGTAAATTGCCACTTTTTAGTACCCGATGTTGCTAACAGAGATAACGTATATTCTCCTGGATCTAATCGCTCGTTATTCCACATAATAGGGTAGTCAAAATTAGAGTTAGGTGCCATCTCTAACCCCTTTTTAGTATCACTTTTTAAAACCTCTTGTTTTCCTTTTTCAGTCACTTTGGCTTCTACTGTCATATCTCCAAACATAGTTGGTTCCGTATTCTGTAAATTAGCTGTAACTGCTGTACGATAAGACACTAAATCAGGTTTTACCTCATTCAGTACCACTTCAGGTTTTACCGTTTCCTCACTTTCTCTTAACATAACCGCTTTAACCAGTTGAAATTTATTAACAATTTTTACCCCTCCAGATGCGGAATTATCTGTTCCTTGTTCAGATTCAACCACATCTACCAAAAAACCACCGAGAATCATTCCTTTGAACGGCTCTTTAGGAACCGTCATCTCAAACCTAACCTCTTCGCTTTTACCAGCCGGAACGGTTACTTGCTTTTCCTTCTCAACCAAACTTGTAAAAGGTGTTTTTAGATTAGAATCGTACTTGTAATCTTTATCTTGTCTAGAGTAGTCAATAACACCATTTTGATTGGTAATAGCATTTGTTGGCGTCACTCGTAATGTTTTTTCCTCTTTGCCAGTGTTGCTCACAATCACTGTTAATGTTTCTTTTTGACTTGGTTCAACCAATAAATCATAATATGTTGCTTGCTTATCTATTTGGTTAGATACCGGTTTGACAGATATGGTATATGTCAAATCTTCATTTGAAGCATGCGCAACTTTTGTAAAAATAACTGGACTAGTCAATACAACCAATAGGCATACTCTTTTTATCAATTTTTTTAAATCCATTTTTTTACTCCTTCACCTATTTTTTTATAAAAGTTCAACTATCTTTTTATACAATACCCCCCCACAATAAAGAACAAAAAAACAACTATTTCTGTATAAATAAATATTTAAATAGTTTTAACTGTATAAAAAAAATATTTAATATATAATTTTTCAAAAAAATATCTTATTTATATATATATATTACACTATTTTCATTTATTTTCCATTAATATACTATATAAAATAAAAAAGTAACAATAAGCATACTAAATAACATATAATAATTAACAAGTTTAATTTTTGAACTAGAACATATTTAAAAAAACGCCCATTGTTTTATTGAGCTATTTTAATTAAATAACCATTTTTTATTAAGTATTCTGTATAAATATAAATAATTTACTCTTACAGACTATTTCTTTGATTAATTTTATTGTGGTAGTTACCAAGCGATTGCGAAAAAATTCTTAGGTGAACAATATTATGATCGCTTCTTCTTAGAGTGGGATGATGAAACAAGAATCTATCAATTACTCGAAAAAGCGAGTCAAATTTTATCTAAAGAAAGATTATTACTCTCTCATCAATGTGAATTTGCTTCATGTGATTGTGGGAATGAATTAACCCAAGCACAACAATGGGCAAAAATCGACCAAGGACAAAAAATCGCGACACACTTTTGGTCAGATAGCTATGTAAATCAGTATAATTAATCAGAAAAACTCCATGAAACCTAAATTACTGTTTCATGGAGTTATTTTTTATAAATCTTTCTTATGCTCTACTTTTGTTTTTTCAGTACTCTTAATGATTAAATCTTTGTTTAACTGTTTGTATCGATTTAGAGTATAATCAGAAAAACCTTTTGTTTGTTCGTTTAAGTAGTCTGGTAACTTTTCAGGATTTTCTTTGATGATTTTTTCAGCTTCTTTATCTGTCTTTTTCATCTCTTGTGTCAAATGGTTTCTAACTTCTTTTCTCACAGGTAACACTTGATCATTTTTAAATTCTGCATAATAAGGAACTGTCAAAACATTCGTCATACGATAATTCCAGTAAGCTGATTCTGCATCTGGCTTATCGGTTCCCATTTGATATTCTTTAGGTGTTTGCGTGATTCCTGAATAAAACGGTACATAAGAACTCGTATCAGGCACACCCATTGCTAACCAGTGAATCCCGCTAATTTCCTCTGGCACATCGTTTCTAACTTGTAAGATATGCGACTCCATTGTTCTCGGTACGTTGATTGGTCGAAACTCTTCTGGTTTGCTTCCTGTATAGGTATCATTCTTAGTATTGTTAAAATGATTTCTTAAAACAAATCCTACTTTTGCCACAGAAACTTTGTCATCTGGCTTTTTGAATAAATCAAAACTATCATTTTTCAAATCTAATTTTTTTGCTTCAGAGGGCGTTAAAATTTGCTGTCCTATTAATGTACGTGGAATATTGTATTGAGCATCAGACTCTTTGTCTGCAAACACATCACGAATCGACACATCTTCTACTTTATCCACTAGTTTATTCTTTTTAATAAAGTTTTTCAACCCTTCTGAATACATCACATTATCTTTGTCATCCCAATCAATTTTTTGAATGGACAATGTATTGGCTATCACTGCATATTGATCGTCTGGAACACGCACTGCCACCCACTCATGACCAGTCAATAATTCCATATACCAAATATCGTTTTTATCTGATAAAATAATTCCATTTGTCTCGGCAGAACCTTTCTCTTTTACAATATTCCCCAAGTATTCAACACCATGCTTAGCCGATGTTATATAAGGTAATACAACAGTCACAAGAGAATCTTCCGCTATACCGTCTTTTACATGAGGGTCCATTTTTAAAACTTTTTCTTTTGTTGTTGCTGATTCAGTCGCACTCATTGTAATATTTTTACTATTGATACCTGCTGACTCATACAATCCTTCAGAGTCATCCCACTCCGGCGTTGCTGTGTACTTCATTTGCTCTTTAGGTAATGTCATTTTAAAGCCATTGCCTTTAGAAACGTACTCTCTTTCATTTGAATTTTCAGGACGAACGTAAAAATGTTTAGCCCAAGCAGTCCCCATGTCTTCATTTCTTGCTATCAACGTCGAGCCATCAACTGATGCATCTTTACCAACTAACACTGTCGTACATGCTTGGACAGAGGTTGGTATACTTAACGCTAGTGCCACAAAACCTATAACTCCTGTTGCCTTTTTCATCATTTTCATTCTCCTCTCAGTTGCCATCATAGTAGCATCTAAAGAAAGCGTATACAACGAAATAAAGATGAGTTTAATTATACTTTCACAATATTAACTATAAATTTCATGTTCTTTTAATAGTAAAAAGAATTACCGAATAAACACTGTTAAAGTCGCATTTATAATGACTATAAGCATTGGATTTTATAGTAAAAAAGACATCGTTTCAAATGGCGATGTCTTTTGGCTATTTACCTTTGAGTATTAAGTTTATACTTATAATTTATATTATTAAATTAATAGTAAAAAAATTTTCTAAATTCATACTTTAATTCTAAAACACTTCATAATCATAATATATTCATCTCTAGTCAGATGAACGCTAACTGTCTTAATCAAACCCAAGATAAATTTTCTTAGCTACATTCTTTTCTTTTTTAAACTCGTTAACAAGTTCTAAACAAAAAATCTTTTCAAAATCATCTGTAAAAATAACTACTTTATTTAAAAATAACTTTTTCAAATTTACCAAATGGAATCTATAGAAAATAGACAGATACTTTTTTTAATCTTGCATATATCCCATTATGCTTGAATCTCATTACCACCACCAAATGGATTCCATTTATTGATAATAAGCTAGTCTGAATCTATAAATTTGTATTATACTATTCAAAGCAAACAAAACCATGTTCAACAAAAAAACACCCTCCAAAAACGGAGAGTGCTTTGGTATTCTGTATAAAAACGAATTAACGTTTTGAGAATTGAGATGCTTTACGAGCTTTTTTAAGACCTGGTTTTTTACGTTCAACCATACGAGCGTCACGTGTTAATAATCCTTCACGTTTAAGAGCTCCACGGAAGTCAGGATCTACTTGTAATAATGCACGAGCAATACCATGACGAGTTGCGCCAGATTGTCCTGCATATCCACCACCATTAACGTTTACGAAAACGTCATATGCGCCTTTTGTTTCAGTTAAAACAAGAGGTTGCATAATTACTTCACGTAAATCAGCATGTGGAATATATTCTTCGATGTCTTTGTTGTTCATAACTACTTTACCTGTTCCAGGTACTAAGCGTACGCGAGCAACAGATTTTTTACGACGGCCTGTGCCGATATATTGTACTTTAGCCAATCTATTTTCCTCCTTAAATTAGGTTTGTAATGTCTAATACTTCTGGTTTTTGAGCTTGTTGTTGATGTTCGCTTCCACCATAAACGAATAATTTAGACCATTGTTTACGTCCTAAAGTATTCTTTGGTAACATACCTTTGATAGAATTTTCAACTAAACGACGAGAGTTTTTATCACGTAGTTCACCAGCAGTGATAGATTTCAAACCACCTGGATGTTGGCTGTGACGGTAATATACTTTGTCAGTTGCTTTTTTACCAGTTAATTTTACTTTATCAGCATTAATTACAATTACATAATCACCAGTATCCACATGTGGTGTGAATGTTGGTTTATTTTTTCCACGTAAGATAGATGCTACAACTGTTGATAGACGTCCTAAAGGAACATCTGTTGCATCCACTACATACCATTTACGATCTACTTCGCCATTTTTGGCCATATATGTTGTACGCATGGGTGTTTTTCCTCCAATTTTCTTCTGTTGTTTGACATAACACAATAAGTTTCCGGGGCTCATCGTGGGGCAAACAATACCACTAACCATATTATCCTTATTTTGTTGATATGTCAACAAAATTCATATTATTTATGACACTTTTTCTCGCCGTTATAATCGACTTTCATTAAAAATAACCCCTCTGGTTGAGCAGTTGGTCCTGTCATTTTCTTGTCTTGGTTCGCTAGGGCACGTTGTATAGCGTCTTCTGGCAGTTGTCCATTTCCTATTTTTAATAACGTCCCAACAAGCATGCGCACCATTTTATATAAAAATCCATTTCCCTTAAAAATAAATAATAATTCATCTTCGCCAACTTCTTCTATTGTCACGCTGTAAACAGTTCGTGTCTTATCTTCCACAGAACTTCCTGTCGCGCAAAACACGCTAAAGTCATGTTCTCCTTCAATAAAACGTACGGCACGCCTCATAGACTCTAAATCAAGCTCATAACGATAGTGTGCTGCGTACAATCGTTTAAATGGATTGGGAGATTTACCTGTATCAACATGATAGTGGTATTCTTTACCTGTCGCCAAGTATCTCGCATGAAAATCTTCTGTCACTTCTTCAATCGATAAAATACTAATATCCTCTGGTGTTTGAGTATCCAGTGCAAAACGTAATTTTTCAACCTCTCGTTTTTGTGGCAAATCAAAATGGATCACCTGACCGACTGCATGAACCCCTGAGTCCGTTCTACCAGACGGATGGATTGTCACAGGCTTTCCACTGTTTAATCGCTTTAGAGTGGCTTCTATGACCTCTTGGATGGTCACAGCATTAGGTTGAATCTGAAATCCCGCATAGTTTGTTCCATCATAACTAATAATGGCTTTATATCTTGTCATTCACTTTATCTCCTTTATTTTTTCCAATGAAAAAACGAGGCACAAGTCCTCGCTTTTAATGTCTTAATTTCTAACTAGTACCAGTACAATCGTCAATACGACAAATGACAACATAGCTAGTGTATCGGTTTTATTCCAGTTTAGAACACGATATTTCGTACGGCCTTCGCCACCACGATAACCACGTGCTTCCATCGCAATCGCTAATTCTTCAGCTCGGTTAAAACTACTTACAAATAACGGAATCAGAAGTGGCACAATAGCTTTCATCTTATCCATTAAGTTTCCTTCGCCAAAATCAACCCCACGAGCACGTTGCGCATTCATGATTTTTTCTGTTTCATCCATCAACGTTGGCACAAAACGCAACGCAATAGATAACATCAATGAAATTTCATGCGCTGGAAATTTTACTTTTTCCAACGGTCTAAGCAAATACTCAATCGCATCTGAAAGTGATAATGGGGGTGTGGTTAGCGTTAAAAGTGTCGACATAAAAATAATCAACACAAAACGTGTAAAGATAAAGAACCCATTGACCAAACCGAATTGGCTAATGCTTATCCAACCCCACTCAAAGTACACATGTCCCCCACGCGTAAAGAGTACCTGGAGTCCCACTGTAAATAAAATCAACCAAATTAATGGTTTCACTCCTTTAAGGAAGAAACTTAGTTTAATCTTTGATAACCAAATACAAAATAGCGTGAAAGCAAACATCACACCAAATGATAAAAAGTTATTACAAATAAAGATAATCCCAATAAAGTAAAAACTAGCGATTAATTTGGCACGAGGATCCATACGATGAACCACTGAGTTACCTGGTATGTATCGACCCAAAATTAATTTATTCATCATCTGAAAGCACCTGCCTTTTCTCAAGTATCGGTAAAAGCTCTTCAGATAATTCTTCTGCAGTTAGTGGCAAGCGACTAAATTCCATGCCCTTTGCCATTAAATCAAAAGCAAATTCTGTCGCTGTTGGAACGCCTAATTGTTTTTCACGTAACCATTTTACATCATTGAAAATATCACGTGGATGTCCTTGTTTTTGGATTTTTCCTTTTTCAAGAACCACCATAAAATCAGCATACTCAGCCACATCATCCATTAAATGCGTCACTAAGATAATGCCAATCCCTCTTTCCTTATGTAGACGATAAAACATATCCATCATGTCTTTTCTACCCTTAGGATCAAGTCCAGCTGTTGGCTCATCTAAAATCAACACTTCAGGTTCCATTGCCAAAACTCCCGCAATGGCCACACGTCGCATTTGTCCTCCTGAAAGATCAAACGGGGAGCGCTCAAGATAGCTATCATCTAGACCAACAAGTTTTAACATTTCACTAGCTAAACGTGCACTTTCTTCTTCAGACACACCAAAATTTTTCGGACCAAAGGCTATATCCAAAGCAACTGTTTCATCAAATAATTGTGATTCAGGAAATTGGAACACAATTCCTACTTTTTTACGAATTGGCTTCAAATTTTTATTGCTAGTCTCAGGAGTAATCACTCGGTCTCCAATATATACTTTCCCACTTGTTGGTTTTAGTAATGCATTCAAATGTTGCAACAAGGTTGATTTCCCACTACCAGTATGACCAACAATCGCACTGTAGCTATTACTTGGAATGTCTAAGTCAATATCAAACAAAACACGTTGCTCAAATGGGCTATTAGGTTGATACGTAAAGTCTACTTTCTCAAACCGTATGTCCATAGCCATTCCACCAATCCTTCCCTTGTCAAATACTCATTTGGTACATTAATTCCTTTTTTACGCAATGACGCTTTTAATTTTTCGGGAAATGGTATATCTAACCCCATCCCAATTAATGCTTCACCATGAGAAAATATTTCCTCCGGTGTTCCTTCATGGATAATCTCACCTTGCTTCATCACAAGAACACGATTAGCATAAGCAGCTTCATCAATATCATGTGTAATCGAAATAACTGTTAAATTTGTTTCTTCTTTCAATGCACGAATCGTTTCAATCACATCTTGTCTACCTTGTGGATCAAGCATGGAGGTTGCCTCATCTAAAATAATCACGTCAGGTGCTAAAGCAATCACCCCTGCAATAGCAACACGTTGCTTTTGTCCACCTGATAGTCTAGCTGGCTCTTTTATCTTGAAATCAGACATACGAACTCTCTCAAGCGCGTTGTTGACCCTTACAATCATTTCATCACGAGGAATTCCTTGATTTTCTAAACCAAAGGCTACATCATCTTCAACTGTTGAGCCAACAAATTGATTATCTGGATTTTGAAACACCATACCAACCATTTTACGAATGTCCCAAATATTTTCTTCCGTTAACAACTCTCCATTAACTTTTATTTCGCCAGATTCCGGTGAAATTAAACCATTAATGGTTTTTGCTAAAGTAGACTTACCTGATCCATTATGACCAATTAACGCTACCCATTCACCTTTATTAATGGTAAGTGATACATCATTTAACGCTTTATGTTCCTGTCCATAATATTGGAAGGATATATTATTTAATTCAATTAAGGGATTTTTCATTTTACTGCCTTCCTTAAATAACGTCATTTTAATTTTTAAAAAATGCTTCTTTCTAAACTCAAACTTTTTGAGGATACAAAGAAACATTTTTATGTATAATAACCATTTATCATAAATGATGATATAAAAAAAGCACTTTATATGATGAGCGCAAGTCCTCTATCACAAGAGACAGAGGACTGCACCGAGCTAGACTCGGAGAAAACTCTCCAACATCATAACACTCTAAAAAGATCATCTATAAAGTGATGCAATTATCAAAATTAAACAAGTTCAATGATAACCATTGGTGCTGCGTCTCCACGGCGTTGTCCTTTTTTAAGGATACGTGTGTAACCACCTTGACGGTCAGCATAACGAGGTCCTAAGTCATTGAATAATTTTTGTAAAGCACTTTCTTCAATGATAGTTTCTTCTTTTTCGTCTAAACGAGCATCTAAGTATTCGTTTCTTACGAATGCTGCTGCTTGACGACGAGCATGAAGATCCCCACGTTTACCTAAAGTAATCATTTTTTCAGTTGTTGAACGGATTTCTTTTGCACGAGCTTCAGTTGTCTCAATGCGTTCATTGATAATTAAATCAGTTGTTAAATCACGTAACATTGCTTTTCGTTGGCTGCTTGTGCGACCTAATTTACGATAACTCACGTCGTGTTCCCTCCTTTAATCGGTTTAGATTAGTCCTCTTGGCGTAATCCTAAAGAAAGATCGGCTAGTTTAGCTTTAACTTCTTCAAGTGATTTACGTCCTAAGTTACGAACTTTAATCATTTCTGCTTCTGATTTATTGGTTAATTCTTGTAAAGTGTTGATGCCTGCGCGCTTCAAACAGTTATAAGAACGAACGGATAAATCAAGCTCTTCGATTGTTGTTTCTAACATTTTTTCTTTTTGTGTTTCTTCTTTTTCAATCATGATTTCGGCATTTTTTGCTTCATCAGTCAAGTTAACAAAAATATCTAAATGCTCAGTCAAGATTTTAGCAGATAAACTGATAGCTTCTTGTGGAGCGATAGATCCATCTGTCCAGACATCTAAAGTTAGTTTGTCGTAATCATCACGACGCCCAACACGTGTATTTTCTACTTGGTAGTTTACACGATTAACTGGCGTGTAGATAGAGTCCACTGGTAATACACCAATAGGCATATCTTCACTTTTATTTTCTTCTGCTTGTACATAACCACGTCCTGGCTTAACAGTTAAGCTTGCACGGAAAGTCGCACCTTCAGCAACGCTACAAATGAATAAATCTTTATTCATAATTTCAACATCACTGTCAGTAAGAATATCTCCAGCAGTCACGTCAGCTGGGCCAGTTATATCAATTTCAAGTGTCTTTTCTTCATCAGCATAGAGCTTTAAAGCAAGTCCCTTGATATTTAGAATAATTTGAGTGACATCCTCACGTACACCTTTGACAGTTGAAAATTCATGCAACACACCATCGATTTGTAAATTAGTGATGGCAGCCCCTGGTAGAGACGATAATAAAATACGGCGCAAAGAGTTACCTAAAGTCGTACCATATCCTCTTTCAAGTGGTTCGATGACGAACTTGCCATAATCTCTATCTTCATCGATTTTTGTGATTCTTGGTTTCTCAAATTCAATCATTCTTGTCTATACCCCTTTCAAAACGAAAGTGTCTTGTTCAATGTCGCTATAATTCCTATCCAATGAATAAACTCTCACTAAACACGACGGCGTTTTGGAGGGCGACATCCATTATGTGGAACTGGAGTAACGTCACGAATTGCTGTCACTTCTAATCCTGTTGCTTGTAATGAACGAATAGCTGCTTCACGACCAGAACCAGGTCCTTTTACAGTTACGTCAACAGTTTTCAAGCCATGTTCCATAGCTGCTTTTGCTGCAGTTTCAGCTGCCATTTGAGCTGCGAATGGAGTTGCTTTTTTACTACCTTTAAATCCTAATGAACCTGCAGATGACCATGCAATGGCATTTCCATGTACGTCAGTTAACATTACGATTGTATTATTGAAAGTAGAGTGGATATGTGCCACACCTGCTTCAATATTTTTTTTCACTCGGCGTTTTCTTGAAACTTTTTTTGCTACCATGAAGCTTTAAACCTCCTTCACTCTAATCTTATTTTTTCTTACCAGCGATTGAACGAGCTGGTCCTTTTCTAGTACGAGCATTGTTTTTTGTGTTTTGACCACGAGTTGGCAAACCACGACGATGACGCATACCTCTGTATGAACCAATTTCCATCAAACGTTTGATGTTTAAGTTCACTTCACGACGTAAGTCACCTTCAACTTTTAATTTATCTACTGCAGCACGGATGCTATCAGTTTGTTCGTTAGTTAAATCGCGCACACGAATATCTTCAGAAACTCCTGCTTCTTTTAAGATTTCTTGAGAAGTTTTCTTTCCAATACCGTAAATGTAAGTAAGCGAAATAACAACACGTTTATCACGAGGAATATCTACACCTGCAATACGAGCCATTATTCGTTACACCTCCTTTATCCTTGACGTTGTTTATGTTTTGGGTTTTCACAGATAACCATAACTCGACCTTTACGACGAATTATTTTGCATTTTTCACAAATTGGTTTTACTGATGGTCTTACTTTCATGATTATACCTCCTTGAATTTTACGGAGTACAATTATTTAAAGCGGTAAGTAATACGACCACGAGTTAAATCATATGGAGATAACTCAACAGTTACTTTGTCACCAGGTAAAATACGAATGTAATGCATTCTGATCTTTCCTGACACGTGAGCCAAAATAACATGGCCATTTTCTAATTCAACTTTAAACATTGCATTCGGCAAAGTTTCGACGACTGTACCTTCGATTTCAATCATATCTTCTTTCGCCACAACTAGTACCTCCTTATACAGTGTTTACATCTGACAATTGACAAAAATAGTACTCACACCTATTTCATTTCAACTTTTGTATTATAGCATAAAAGCTACACAAAGAAAAGATACCTGCATCAATTCAATGAAAAAAATGCGGGTAAGAAATAGTAAGTGACATAGAATAGATAACTAGATGAGCTTTCTAATTGGCTTTATCTATGATTGATTTCACATCTTCAAAAACAGCATCAATATCACGATCTCCATCAATAGTGTGTAATACACCTTTATCTTGGTAATACGCTAAAATTGGTTCGCTATTTTTAATGTTAACTTCTAGACGATTCTTAACTGTCTCAGGCTTATCATCTTCTCTTTGATAAAAATCATGACTACCACAACGATCACAAGTACCTTCCACTTTGGGTGGATTGTTTGTTTTGTGATAAGTTGCGCCACAACTTCTACAAATGATACGACCAGCAAGACGGTCAACTAATACATCTTCTGCTACATGGATGTTTAGAACATCATCTACTTTTTTACCTAACTCCTCTAAAATTGTATCTAATTCTTCTGCTTGAGCTAGTGTACGAGGAAATCCATCTAATAAAAATCCTTTTTCTGTATCAGCTTGTGATAAACGATCTTTTACAATCCCGTTTGTCACAGAATCCGGAACTAATTCGCCTTTATCGATATAAGATTTTGCTTCTTTACCAAGAGGTGTTTCATTCTTCATTGCTTCACGGAACATATCTCCAGTAGAAATATGTGGGATTTCATAAACATCGACGATTCTTTCCGCTTGAGTACCTTTACCTGCTCCTGGCAACCCCATTAGGATGAGATTCATTTGTTTTCCTCCTTAAGTTCGAGAAAAGTGCTGAGGTAAAACCTCAACACACACTCTTACTCTCTGATAAAACCAGTGTACTGACGCTTCAACAATAACCCTTCAAGCTGTTTATTTGTTTCAAGAGCCACACTAATGACAATCAGTAAACTTGTTCCTCCCAATCCAATTGATTGAGGTAAGCCCCAAATATTTTGTGCAATAATTGGTAGAATTGCCACTAATCCTAAGAAGACAGATCCAACAACACTTAATCTCATTAATAAAGACGAAATGAATTTTTCTGTTTCTTGGCCAGGTCGTACACTTGGAATATAACTTCCTTGCTTCTGCAAATTCTCAGCTACTTTCTCAGGATTAACCTGAACAAAGGCATAGAAGAATGTAAAAGCAACAATCATAATTGTATAAAGTATTCCACCTGGGATAGTTGAATAATTAAACAATGTAGTCAACACGTCAAACCAACCTTTTCCGCCTTGTGTTGTTTTAAAGGCAGTCAAAATAGCTTGCGGTGTTGCTATAATTGAGCTGGCAAAGATGACAGGAATAACTCCTGCTGCATTTACTTTTAATGGTAAATAACTACTTTGTGGTGCACCAGCTACACGTTTTGTATATTGAATTGGTATCTTTCTTTCTGCTTGTTGCACATAAGTTACCATAACTACTACTAAAAGAACAGCAATAACTAAGGCAAGTATGAATAATACAGATTTCCACATATCAGATTTATCAATATTGACAAAATAGTCTACGTAGATTTCTTTGATGCTTGATGGGAATCTGGCGATAATTCCAGCAAAGATAATCATTGAGACACCATTTCCAATTCCTTTTTCAGATATTTGCTCGCCCATCCAAGTAACTAACATGGTACCAGCTGTTAAGATGATTCCGATACTTACATACGTAAATACACTTGGACTTTTCACTAGTCCGGCATTTGCATACAGGTTAAAACCAGCTGTGATAGCAATCGATTGAACAAAGCCTAACACCAACGTAATATAACGTGTTGCTTGGTTTAATTTTCTACGTCCTACCTCACCTTGTTTTGACCATTCAACAAATTTCGGTACGATATCCATTTGAAGTAATTGAACAATAATAGATGCAGTAATGTATGGCGATACTCCCATTGCGAACAATGAGAATCTCTCCATGGCATTACCACTGACTGTGTTGAACATCGCCATTAAAGCTAAATCATTAAGATTTGTTAATGCTTTTGCGTCAACACCAGGTACTGTAATATGTGCTCCAACTCTAAACGCGAAGAGAATGAAAAGTGTAAAAAATATCTTATTACGGATATTTTCTATCTTAAACGAATCCTTCAACAGCTTAAACATTAGATCACCTCAACTGACCCACCAGCTGCTTCAATTGCAGTTTTTGCAGATTCAGAGAATTTAGCTGCTTTCACAGTTAATTTTTTAGTTAATTCACCATTACCTAAAACTTTGATTCCTGATTTTTCGTTTTTAACGATTCCTGCTTCAATTAAAGTAGTTGGTGTTACCTCAGTACCATCTTCAAAACGATTTAACACGTCTAAGTTGATTACTGCATAATCTTTACGGTTAATGTTAGTAAATCCACGTTTTGGTAAACGACGGAATAAAGGAGTTTGTCCCCCTTCAAAACCTAAACGTACACCACCACCTGAACGTGATTTTTGACCTTTTTGTCCACGACCTGATGTTTTACCGTTACCAGATGATGATCCACGACCTACACGATTACGTACATGTCTTGATCCTTCTGCCGGATGTAACTCATGAAGTTTCATATATTCGGCACCTCCTTAAAAATAGTCTACCTACAAATTACACTTAAATTTCTTCAACGTCCACTAAATGAGATATAGTGTTAACCATTCCTTTAATTGCTTCGTTGTTTGGTTTAACAACTGTAGAATTAGTTTTTTTCAAGCCTAAAGCTTTCACTGTATCGCGTTGGTTTTGAGGACGTCCAATGATACTACGTTTTAAAGTAATTTTTAATTCGCTCATTTTTGGTCCCCCTTATCCGATTAGTTCGTCAACAGAAATGCCTCTAAGTTCAGCCACTTCTTCTGCACGTTTTAGTCTACTTAATCCTTCAACAGTTGCACGAACAACGTTGACAGGTGTGTTTGATCCTAAAGATTTACTTGTAATATCAGAAATACCCGCTAACTCAAGGACGGCACGCACTGGTCCACCAGCAGCAACCCCAGAACCGGCTACAGCAGGTTTCATAAGGATACGTCCACCACAGAATGATCCAATCACTTCGTGAGGAATTGTTGAGCCTACCATTGGTACTTCGATTAAGTTTTTCTTAGCATCTTCTACTGCTTTACGAATTGCTTCAGGTACTTCTTGAGCTTTACCAGTACCAAATCCAACGTGACCATTTCTATCTCCAACTACTACTAAAGCAGCAAAGCGTAGACGACGTCCACCTTTAACAACTTTAGATACGCGGTTAATAGCTACTACGCGGTCTTCTAAGTCGAATTGTCTAGCATCTAAATTAGCCATGAATGGTGTTCCTCCTTTTCCTAAAATTCTAGTCCATTTTCACGTGCTGCTTCAGCTAATGCAGCTACACGTCCATGGTAAAGGTATCCACCACGGTCAAAGACTACTTCTTTAATACCTTTTTCTGTTGCTTTTTTAGCGATTGAAGCTCCTACAGCTGTAGCTGCTTCTGTTTTGTTTTCTCCTGCGATATCTTTATCAACAGTAGAGGCACTTGCAAGTGTCACACCCGCTACGTCATCAATTAATTGAGCGTAGATGTTTTTGTTAGAACGGAATACGTTCAAGCGTGGGCACTCGGCAGTACCAGAGATTTTACTACGTACGCGTTGATGTCTTTTTTGGCGCACTTTATTTTTATCTGGTTTTGAAATCACACTTGTCACCTCATTAGTTTATTTGTTATTTACCAGTTTTACCTTCTTTACGTCTTACGTGTTCGCCAACATAGCGAATACCTTTGCCTTTGTAAGGTTCAGGAGGACGTACTCCACGAATGTTTGCTGAAAGTTCACCAACAACTTCTTTGTTAGACCCTTTAACAACAATTTGTGTATTTGAAGGAACTTCAATTGTGATGCCTTCTGGTGTTTCAAACTCAACTGGATGTGAATATCCAACGTTTAAAACAAGTTTTTTACCTTGTAATTGAGCACGGTAACCAACACCAATTAGTTCAAGAGCTTTTTCAAACCCTTCACTAACACCAACAACCATGTTGTTTAAGTTAGCACGCATTGTACCATGTAAGGTTTTGTTTTCTTTAGTATCATCAGGACGAGTTAAGACAACTTCACCTTCTGAAATGTTTAACGTAATATTTGGTGAAAACTCACGAGTTAATTCACCTTTTGGACCTTTAACCGTAACAGTGTTTCCTGATTGCGTTACTGTAACACCTGCAGGAACTACGACTGGTTTATTTCCGATACGACTCACTCTAGGCCACCTCCTTGATTAATAATTTTTTACCAAACGTATGCTAGTACTTCTCCACCAGTATTACGCTCTCTTGCTTCTTTATCAGTTAAGATACCTTCTGAAGTTGAGATAATAGCTATACCTAAACCATTTAATACTTTAGGCACTTCATCAGCTTTTACATAAACACGTAAACCTGGTTTTGAGATACGTTTTAAGTTAGTAATAACGCGTTCGTCGTTTTTACCATATTTTAAGAAAACACGGATGATTCCTTGTTTGTCATCTTCGATGAATTCTACTTCACGCACAAAACCTTCACGTTGTAAGATTTTTGCGATTTCAAGTTTGATTGTTGATGCAGGCACTTCTAATGATTCGTGTTTTACGATATTCGCATTACGAATACGAGTTAAGAAGTCTGCAATTGGATCTGTCATCACCATTGAGTCCTTTACCTCCTTTTGCGGTTTACTTTTTTTACCAGCTTGCTTTCTTCACGCCGGGAATTTGTCCTTTATAGGCAAGTTCACGGAAGCAAATACGGCAAAGTTTGAATTTGCGATAAACTGAATGTGGACGTCCACAACGTTCACAACGAGTATATTCTTGAGTTGAGAATTTTGCTGGACGTTTATTTTTAGCAATCATTGATTTTTTAGCCACGTAGTTCGCCTCCTTAAATTATTTTTGGAATGGCATTCCAAGTTGACCTAATAACTCACGAGCTTCCTCATCAGTATTAGCTGTTGTAACAATAACAATGTCCATTCCTCGAACTTTATCTACTAAATCATAATCAACTTCAGGGAAAATTAATTGTTCTTTTACACCTAAAGTGTAATTTCCACGTCCGTCAAATGATTTTTTGCTGATACCATGGAAGTCACGTACACGAGGTAAAGAGACAGATACTAATTTATCTAAAAATTCGTACATTCTTTCTCCACGTAAAGTTACTTTACATCCGATTGGCATTCCTTCACGTAAACGGAAACCAGCGATAGATTTTTTAGCTTTTGTAATAATTGGTTTTTGTCCAGAGATTAAAGCAAGTTCTTCAACAGCTTTATCTAAGTTTTTACTATTTGATACTGCATCACCAACACCCATGTTAATAACGATTTTATCAACTTTAGGTGTTTGCATAACAGAAGAGTAATTAAATTTTTCCACCAATGATGGTGTTACTTCATTAAGATACTTTTCTTTTAGGCGGTTCATTCAACATTGCCTCCTTCCTGATATTCTTATTTATCTAAAACTTCTCCAGTTTTCTTAGAAACACGTACTTTTTTACCATCTACTTCTTTGTATCCTACGCGTGTTGGTTCACCATTAGATGGATCAACCACCATTACATTAGAAACGTGAATAGATGCCTCCATTTCGATAATTCCACCTTGTGGAGCTGCCGCGCTAGGTTTTTGGTGTTTTTTCATAACGTTAACACCTTCTACGATGACGCGATCTTTCTTCGGAAATGCTTGGAGTACGATTCCCTCTTTATTCTTATCTTTACCTGAGATAACTTTTACTTTATCGCCTTTTTTAACGAACATCTTGTTTCGCACCTCCTTTAAACATGAGTATGTATTATAACACTTCTGGTGCTAGTGAGACTATTTTCATAAAGTTGTTGTCACGTAATTCACGAGCAACTGGCCCAAAGATACGAGTACCACGTGGGCTCTTGTCATCACGAATAATCACACATGCATTTTCATCAAATTTGATATAAGAACCGTCACTACGACGAGCTCCTGATTTTGTACGAACGATAACAGCTTTAACTACTTCGCCTTTTTTAACAACTCCACCTGGTGTTGCTTGTTTAACCGTACAAACCACAACGTCACCGATATTTGCTGTTTTACGACCAGAACCACCAAGTACTTTAATTGTAAGTACTTCACGAGCTCCTGAGTTGTCAGCAACTTTCATACGACTTTCTTGTTGGATCACTTGAGTATCCTCCTTTCAAACTTTCAGGTTTCTCTATAGGAAAATTCGAATTAAATAATTACTGCTTCTTCTACAACTTCTACTAAACGGAAGCGTTTTGTCGCAGATAATGGACGAGTTTCCATAATTTTAACGATGTCTCCCGTTTTTGCTACATTGTTTTCATCATGAGCTTTATATTTTTTAGAGTATTTAACTCTCTTGCCATAAATCTTATGAGTTTTCTTTGTTTCTACTACAACAACGATAGTTTTATCCATTTTATCGGAAACTACTCGCCCAGTGTAGACTTTACGTTCATTTCTTTCTTGAGTCATCTATCAATGGCCTCCTTCCACTATTACTTAGCAGCTTCTTCACGCAAAACTGTTTTGATGCGTGCAATCGATTTACGAACTTCTGAAATTCGCGCTGTGTTTTCTAATTGACCTGTTGCTAATTGGAAACGTAAGTTGAAAAGTTCTTCTTTATACTCTTTCTCTTTAGCGATCATTTCGGTAGTGGTTAACTCTCTGATATCTTTAACCTTCATTCGATTCACCACCCATTTCTTCACGTTTTACAATTTTTGTTTTAATAGGTAACTTATTAGAAGCAAGTCTTAATGCTTCACGAGCTACATCTTCTGGAACGCCAGCAACTTCAAACAAGATTTTTCCACGTTTTACTGGTGAAACCCAGCCTTCAGGAGCCCCTTTACCAGAACCCATACGAACACCAATTGCTTTTGATGTATATGACTTGTGAGGGAAAATTTTAATCCATACTTTCCCACCACGTTTCATGTGACGAGTCATTGCGATACGGGCAGCTTCAATTTGACGGTTAGTAATCCAATGAGAATCTACAGCTTGTAAGCCATATTCACCAAATGCGATTTCTTTTCCACCTTTAGCTTCACCACGCATTTTACCTCTAAATTCACGACGGTGTTTTACACGTTTAGGTACTAACATGATTATTTCCCTCCTTTCTCAGTGTTTTTCTTTTCAGGAAGAATTTCTCCACGATAAATCCACACTTTAACTCCTAGTTTTCCGTATGTTGTATCTGCTTCTTCCCAAGCATAATCAATATCTGCTCTTAATGTGTGCAATGGAACAGTTCCTTCAGAATAACCTTCAGAACGTGCCATGTCAGCACCATTTAAACGTCCAGATACAAGAGTTTTGATACCTTGAGCACCTGATCTCATTGTACGTTGGATAGCTTGTTTTTGAGCACGACGGAATGCTACACGATTTTCTAATTGACGTGCAATTCCTTCTGCTACTAATTTAGCATCTAAATCTGGTTTTTTGATTTCAACGATGTTAATATGAACTCGTTTACCAGTTAATTTATTTAATTCTTTACGTAAAGCTTCAACTTCAGATCCGCCTTTACCAATAACCATACCAGGTTTAGCAGTATGAATTGAAACGTTCACGCGATTTGCAGCACGTTCGATTTCAACGGTTGAAACAGAAGCATCAGCCAATCTAGTCGAAATGAATTTACGAATCTTCAAATCTTCATGTAGGTATTCAGCGTATTCTTTTTCTGCATACCATTTCGCATCCCAGTCACGAATGACGCCGACACGCATTCCAATTGGATTAATTTTTTGACCCACTGGTTGTCCCTCCTTATTTTTCTGATACTACTACTGTAATATGACTTGTTCTTTTGTTGATAGGTGAAGCAGATCCTTTTGCACGAGGACGGAAGCGTTTCATTGTTGGTCCTTCATTTACAAATACTTCTGATACTACTAAATCTTCAACATCTAAATCAAAGTTATTTTCTGCGTTAGCAATAGCTGACATAAGCACTTTTTCAACAATACCTGCTGCTTTGTTAGGTGAGAATTTCAAGATTGAAATTGCTTCTCCTACTTGTTTACCTCTGATTAGGTCAACAACAAGTCTTGTCTTGCGAGGTGAAGTGCGAATTGTTTTAGCAGTTGCTTTAGCTGAAGTAATTCTTTCTTCTGACATATTCGTGTCCTCCCCTCAATTAGCGATTTGTTTTTTTATCGTCAGCAGCATGTCCGCGATAAGTTCTTGTTGGTGCGAATTCACCTAGTTTATGGCCTACCATGTCTTCTTGAATGTAAACAGGAACATGTTTTCTTCCATCATATACTGCGATAGTATATCCTATAAAGTTTGGAAAAATTGTAGAACGACGTGACCAAGTTTTAATTACTTTCTTTTTCGGTTGATCTTTTTGTGCTTCCACTTTTTTCATTAAGTGTTCATCGACAAAAGGTCCTTTTTTTAAGCTACGACCCATGGTGAACCTCCTCTCACATATTTCATATTAGCTATCAAATTATTTAGTTTTACGACGACGTACAATAAGTTTATCTGATTTAGCTTTTTTGCTACGTGTTTTGTATCCAAGTGTTGGTTTGCCCCATGGACTCATTGGAGATGGACGTCCGATAGGTGCTTTACCTTCACCACCACCGTGTGGGTGATCATTAGGGTTCATTACGCTACCACGTACAGTAGGACGTTTACCTAACCAACGATTACGACCAGCTTTACCGATGTTGATTAATTCGTGTTGTTCGTTACCTACAGTACCGATTGTTGCACGACAAGTTCCTAAAATCATACGAACTTCTCCTGAATTCAAACGAACTAATACATATTTACCTTCTTTACCTAACACTTGAGCGCTAGTACCAGCTGAACGAATTAATTGTCCACCTTTACCAGGTTTTAACTCAATGTTATGGATAACAGTACCAACTGGGATATTATTCAATGGTAGAGCATTTCCTACTTTGATATCCGCATCTGGACCTGAAGAAATTTGTGCACCTACTTGGATGCCTTTTGGTGCTAAGATATATGCCTTCACACCATCAGTGTAATGGATTAATGCAATGTTAGCAGATCTGTTTGGATCATACTCAACTGTTTTTACAGTACCAACCACATTATCTTTATTACGTTTAAAGTCAATTAAACGATATTGGCGTTTGTGTCCACCAGCTTGATGACGTACAGTAATTTTACCTTGGTTGTTACGTCCAGCGTTTTTACTTAATGGTTGTAATAACGTTTTTTCTGGTTTAGATGTTGTGATTTCAGCAAAATCAGAACCAGTCATGTTACGACGACCATTTGTGGTAGGTTTATACTTTTTAATCGCCACGTGATTTCCCTCCTACTTTAGTTGATGCTGTAATTATTCAGCATCAAAAATTTGAATTTCTTTTGAATCTTCTGTTAGTTGTACAATTGCTTTACGGCGTTTTTTAGTATAACCAGCATGTTTACCCATTCTTTTAAGTTTAGGTTTTACATTCATGATGTTCACTTTTTTAACTTTAACGTCGAAAACTGATTCTACAGCTTGCTTAACTAATGTTTTGTTGGCTCTTACGTCAACTTCAAACGTGTATTTTTTTTCGTCCATAGCTGCTACAGACATTTCTGTAATAACTGGACGTTTAATTACGTCGATTAATTCCATTATGCAAGCACCTCCTCTATTTGAGTTAGAGCAGTTTTAGTTACTAATAGTTTGTCAGCAGCAACTACGTCAAGTACACTTACGTTATTTGATTCTACAATAGAAACGTTTGGTAAGTTACGTCCTGATAAAGCAGCAAAATCATTGCCACCTTCTAGTACTACTAAAACTTTAGTGTCAACACTTAAGTTTGCTAAAACTTGTTTAAATTCTTTTGTTTTTGGTGCGTCGAAAGCTAATCCTTCAACAACAACTAGTTTGTTTTCAGCAACTTTTTCTGATAAAACAGATTTAATTGCTAAACGACGAACTTTTTTAGGTAATTTGTAGCTGTAAGAACGTGGTGTTGGTCCAAAGACAACTCCACCTCCACGCCATTGTGGTGAGCGGATAGATCCTTGACGCGCACGACCTGTTCCTTTTTGACGCCATGGTTTACGTCCACCACCGCGTACAGCGCTACGGTTTTTAACAGCGTGAGTTCCTTGTCTTAAAGAAGCACGTTGCATGATAATTGCATCGTAGACAACACTTTCGTTTGGCTCGATACCAAAAATAGCTTCATTTAATTCAATTTCGCCATTTTGAGTTCCATCTTGTTTAAATAATGCTACAGATGTCATTCTTAGTTCCTCCTCTCCCACAATTATTTAGCAGCCTTAACAGCTGTTTTTATTTCAATTAATGATTTTTTAGCACCAGGTACATTACCTTTTACTAAAATAACATTTTTATCTGCATCTACTCTTACGATTTCAAGGTTTTGAACGGTAACACGATCTCCACCCATACGTCCAGCAAGTTTTTTGCCTTTAAATACACGTGATGGATCAGACGCTCCACCCATTGAACCTGGACGACGATGGTATCTAGAACCATGTGCCATTGGTCCACGAGATTGTCCATGACGCTTAATAACCCCTTGGAAGCCGTGTCCTTTAGTTGTACCTGTGACATCAACAATGTCTCCTGCTTGGAAAACATCAACAGTGATTTCTTTACCTACTTCATATTCTCCCAGCTCAACATCATTGAATTCTCTAATGAAGCGCTTAGGAGTCGTATTTGCTTTTGCAACATGACCCTTAGCAGGTTTGTTTGACAAAATATCACGTTTATCTTGGAAACCAACTTGGACAGCTTCGTATCCATCAGTTTCAACAGTTTTAACTTGTAAAACAACGTTTGGAGTTGCTTCGATTACTGTTACGGGAATTAATTCGCCGTTTTCTGTAAATATTTGTGTCATACCTACTTTTTTACCTAAGATTCCTTTGGTCATGAGTACACCTCCATCTTTTTGTTATTATAATTTAATTTCAATATTTACACCACTTGGCAAGTCTAGCTTCATTAAAGCGTCAACTGTTTTTGGTGTTGGGCTCACAATATCAATTAAACGTTTGTGAGTACGCATTTCGAATTGTTCACGTGAATCTTTGTATTTATGTGTCGCACGAATTACTGTATAAACTGAACGGTCAGTTGGTAATGGAATTGGTCCAGAAACCTCAGCACCTGTTCTTTTTGCTGTTTCTACAATTTTTTCTGCAGACTGATCTAATACACGATGTTCATACGCTTTTAAACGGATACGAATTTTTTGTTTTGCCATTTTGTTCCCTCCTTCGCCTATTTTAAAAGTAGACATAGCTCCTCGAAAATATCCAACACGCCACCATGGCAATGCTTCCTGGCGTGTCGCAACCTCTCGATTCAACGCCTCCGTATTTTTATACGAGGTACTAATACACTTTTTTATCAGCACCTCTAGAATTATACTAAAAAAGAATGCTATAAGCAACCCTTTTTTACATTAAATTCTTTTTATTTTCACCTTATTAGATATTTTTTTTATTTTATGCCTTAAATAACAAAGTTTGAAAACCATTAAACAAAAAAAGGTTGAAAACAAATGTTTTCAACCTTACGTCCTTACACAACAATGCTTTATTTGAATAGATTAAAAAATTAACCTACGATTTCAGTTACAACGCCTGAACCAACAGTACGTCCACCTTCACGAATTGAGAAACGAGTTCCGTCTTCGATCGCGATTGGATGAATTAATTCAACGTCCATAGCTACGTTATCACCAGGCATTACCATTTCAGTTCCTTCTGGTAAGTTACATACACCAGTTACGTCAGTTGTACGGAAGTAGAACTGAGGACGGTAGTTTGTAAAGAATGGAGTATGACGTCCACCTTCTTCTTTAGATAAAACGTAAACTTCAGCTTTAAATTTAGTATGTGGAGTGATTGTTCCTGGAGCAGCTAATACTTGTCCACGTTGGATATCTTCACGAGCTACCCCACGTAATAAAGCACCAATATTATCTCCAGCTTCAGCGTAATCTAATAATTTACGGAACATTTCAACACCTGTTACAGTTGTTTTAGCAGTTTCTTCAGCGATACCTACTAATTCTACTTCGTCACCAACGCGAACTTGTCCACGTTCAACACGACCAGTAGCAACAGTACCACGACCAGTAATTGAGAATACATCCTCAACTGGCATCATGAATGGTTTGTCAGTATCACGTTCTGGTGTTGGGATATACTCATCAACAGCAGCCATTAATTCTAAGATTTTTTCTTCGTAAGAAGCGTCGCCTTCTAAAGCTTTTAATGCTGAACCAGCAACGATTGGAGTATCATCTCCTGGGAAGTCGTATTCAGATAATAAGTCACGAACTTCCATTTCTACTAATTCTAATAATTCTTCGTCGTCAACCATATCCATTTTGTTTAAGAAAACAACGATGTATGGAACACCAACGTTACGAGATAAAAGAATGTGCTCACGAGTTTGTGGCATTGGACCATCAGCAGCAGATACTACTAAAATCGCGCCGTCCATTTGAGCAGCACCAGTGATCATGTTTTTAACGTAGTCAGCATGTCCTGGGCAGTCAACGTGTGCGTAGTGACGAGTGTCAGTTTCATATTCGATATGAGAAGTAGAAATTGTGATTCCACGTTCTTTTTCTTCTGGAGCGTTATCAATATCAGCATATGATGAAGCTTCTCCACCGTTTTTCTTAGCTAAAACTGTTGCGATTGCTGCAGATAAAGTTGTTTTACCGTGGTCAACGTGTCCGATTGTACCAATGTTTACATGGGCTTTCGAACGGTCAAATTTTTCTTTTGCCATTTTGTATATATCCTCCTAAAATTTAAAAGTTGTTTATTTATATTATAATGATGAAGGAAGAAAATCAATTAATGAGTTTCATACCCTCATTCATCATCATTCTACATGAAATTTAGAAAAAAGCCTAGTCAAAAATTAATCTTGAGACCCGCCATTTTTCTTGATAATTTCTTCTTGAATAGATTTTGGTACATCTTCATAGTGGTCAAATACCATCATAAATGTACCACGTCCCTGAGTTGAAGAACGTAATGTTGTTGCGTATCCAAACATTTCAGCAAGTGGAATCATTGCGTTAACAATTTGTGAGTTACCATGTGCTTCCATACCTTCAACGCGTCCACGACGACTTGTAACATGTCCCATGATATCACCTAAGTTATCTTCTGGAACAGTAATTGTTACTTTCATCATTGGTTCAAGAATAACTGGTTGTGCTTTCTTAGCTGCTGCACGTAAAGCCATAGAAGCCGCAACACGGAATGCTGTCTCGTTCGAGTCAACATCATGGTAAGAACCATCATATAATTTAGCTTTAATATCAACTAATGGGTATCCAGCAAGAACACCATTAGCCATAGAATCTTCTAATCCTTTTTCAACAGCTGGGATGTATTCACGAGGAACCACACCACCGACGATAGCATTTTCAAACTCGAAGCCTTTTCCTTCTTCGTTTGGTGTGAACTCAACCCATACGTGACCGTATTGACCTTTACCACCAGACTGGCGAACGAATTTACCTTCCGCTTGAGTCATAGGCGCTCTAAATGTTTCACGATAAGAAACTTGAGGAGCTCCTACGTTTGCTTCTACTTTGAATTCACGTTTCATACGGTCTACTAAAACGTCTAAGTGCAACTCACCCATACCTGAGATAACAGTTTCACCTGTTTCAACGTTTGTTTCAACACGGAATGACGGATCTTCTTCAGCTAGTTTTTGTAAAGCAATACCCATTTTATCTTGGTCAGCTTTAGATTTAGGTTCTACCGCTACTTGAATAACTGGTTCTGGGAACTCAATTGATTCAAGAACAACTGGTGCATCTAATGCACACAATGTGTCCCCTGTTGTTGTATCTTTCAATCCAACAGCAGCTGCGATATCTCCAGCATAAACTGTACTGATTTCTTCACGTGAGTTGGCATGCATTTGTAGAATACGTCCGATACGTTCTTTTTTGTCTTTAGACGCATTTAAAACGTATGAACCACTATCTAATGTTCCAGAGTAAACACGGAAGAATGTTAAACGACCTACGAATGGGTCAGTCATAACTTTAAATGCTAATGAAGCAAACGGTGCGTCATCACTTGATGGACGTTCTGTTTCTTCATCAGTTTTAGTATCAATACCTTTAATTGCTTCAACATCAGTTGGAGCTGGTAAATAGTCTAAAACAGCGTCTAACATTAATTGGACACCTTTATTTTTGAAGGCTGAACCAGCTAATACAGGGAAGAATTCAACATTGATTGTCGCACGACGAATTCCTTGTTTTAATTCTTCTTCAGTGATTTCTTCACCTTCTAAATATTTCATCATTAATTCTTCATCAGTTTCAGCTACAGCTTCAACTAATTTTTCACGCCATTCATTAGCCATATCCATATATTCTTCAGGGATGTCAGTTTCTTGGATATCTGTTCCTAAGTCATTTGTATAGATTTCAGCTTTCATTTTGATTAAGTCGATAATTCCAGTGAAGTTATCTTCTGAACCAATTGGTAATTGAATTGGGTGAGCATTTGCTTGTAAACGGTCATGGATTGTTTTAACTGAGTATAAGAAATCTGCACCAGTTTTATCCATTTTATTACAAAATACAATACGAGGTACTTTGTATTCAGTTGCTTGTCTCCAAACAGTTTCTGTTTGAGGCTCAACACCTGATTGTGAGTCAAGTACGGTAACAGCACCATCTAATACACGTAATGAACGTTGAACTTCAATTGTGAAATCCACGTGCCCAGGAGTGTCAATGATGTTTACACGGTAACCTTTCCATTGTGCAGTCGTTGCTGCAGATGTAATCGTAATACCACGTTCTTGCTCTTGTTCCATCCAGTCCATTTGTGAAGCTCCCTCATGGGTTTCACCTAATTTATGGATTTTACCAGTATAATAAAGGATACGCTCTGTTGTTGTTGTTTTACCAGCATCAACGTGGGCCATAATTCCGATATTACGAGTTTTTTCTAATGAAAACTCTCTTGCCATTCTATTCTAACTCCTCTCAAACTTGATTGATTTAAATACAACTGTATTCTCTTCGTTTTAAAAAGAGGATCTTACCAACGATAGTGAGCAAATGCTCTGTTGGCTTCAGCCATTTTATGCACGTCTTCACGTTTTTTAACTGAAGAACCAGTGTTATTAGCTGCATCCATAATTTCTTTTGCTAAACGTTGTTCCATTGTGTGCTCCCCACGTAAACGTGAATAGTTAACAATCCAACGTAATCCTAAAGTTGAACGACGTTCTGGACGAACTTCAACCGGTACTTGATAGTTAGAACCACCAACACGGCGAGCTTTAACTTCAAGAACAGGCATAACATTTTCCATTGCTTGTTCGAAAACTTCTAATGGATCATTCCCTGTAGACTCTTTAATAATATCAAATGCATCATAAATAATGCTAGAAGCAACACCACGCTTACCGTCAACCATTACACGGTTGATTAAACGAGTCACTAATTTTGAGTTATAAATCGGATCTGGTAATACATCACGTTTTGCAACAGGACCTTTTCTTGGCATGTGTAACTCCTCCTTCCAAAAATTTTATTTAATCAATTTAATTATTTTTTAGGTTTTTTAGTACCATATTTAGAACGGCTTTGTTTACGATCAGTAACACCAGCAGTATCTAAAGCACCACGTACGATATGATAACGAACCCCTGGTAAATCTTTTACACGACCTCCACGGATTAAAACCACACTATGTTCTTGCAAGTTATGTCCAATACCTGGAATGTAAGCTGTCACTTCAATTAAGTTTGACAAACGAACACGAGCATATTTACGTAACGCAGAGTTAGGTTTTTTCGGTGTCATCGTACCCACACGTGTACAAACACCACGTTTTTGTGGAGAGTTCACGTTAGTTTGAGATTTTTTGAAACTATTATAGCTTTTACCTAAAGCAGGTGAGCCAGATTTAGTTGTTTTTGATTTACGAGATTTACGTACCAATTGATTAATTGTAGGCATGATAAAGTTCCTCCTTCCTTATAGAGCTTTTCTAGAGCCACACATCCAGGTGGTTCTTTTTCAAATTTAAAAAATTAATGCAAGAAATCCTGCATCGTAAAATAGGCTTTAATACAGTCGATACATTTAAAAAGACTTGTTCTCAAGCACCTTTGTAATATTAACACACTCTATTAATAAACGTCAATACTTTAATTTATAAAATTTAATTTTTTAGTGTATCTTTTTTTTAAGATAATGCTTACAATAAATTTATAGAATACTAGGAGGAATTTTTTATTATGAATCTTAAAAAATTAGTTGGCATTGAATCAGCAAATTATGTAAAAGACGGTATGATTGTCGGTCTTGGTACTGGATCAACAGCTTACTATATGGTAGAAGAAATTGGACGTCGTGTAAAAGAAGAAGGATTAAATATTACCGGGGTAACCACATCCAAAGCAACACAGGTACAAGCTTTAGCTTTGGATATTCCTTTAAAAAGTATCGATGAAGTAGACTACGTTGATTTAACGATTGATGGTGCTGATGAAATCTCTGATGACTTCCAAGGAATAAAAGGTGGGGGTGCTGCCCTTCTATTTGAAAAAATTGTCGGAACTTATTCAAAAGAAATCATTTGGATAGTTGATGAATCAAAAATGGTGAAACATTTAGGTACTTTTCCACTTCCTATTGAAGTGATTCCTTATGGAAGTGCTCAACTATTTAAAGTATTTAATGAAAATAAGTTAAATCCAATTTTACGTCTAACGGACGATGGTAATCCTTTGCTAACAGACAGTAAAAATTATATTATAGACTTACACCTAGAAAAAATTGAGAATCCTGGAGAATTAGCTGCTTGGCTAGATACTCAAGTTGGTATTGTTGAGCATGGCTTATTCTTAAATATGGTGAATCGAGTAATTGTTGGCACACAAAATGATGGGGTTAAAACAATCGACATTTCTAGATAATAACTTATATATACGAAGGGTAGATGAACCAGATGAAAACATTAGTTTTTATTCGACATGGACAAAGCGTATGGAACTCTCTTAACTTATTTACTGGATGGGTAGATGTTGATCTAAGTGAACAAGGAGTAAAAGAAGCTCAAGAAGCTGGTAGAAAAATAAAAGAAGCTGGTATTTTATTTGATGTTGCATATACATCATACTTAAAACGGGCTATAAAAACATCTCATTATGTTCTAGAAGAATCAGACCAACTCTCAACACCTGAATTTAAATCTTGGCGTTTAAATGAACGTCACTACGGTGCATTACAAGGATTAAACAAGGCTGAAACGGCTGAAAAATATGGGGTAGATCAGGTTCAACTGTGGAGACGCTCATATGATACACTACCTCCATTACTTGACCCAAGTAGTCCTGAGTCATCCACACACGATCCAAAATATCGTTACTTGGATAAACGAGCAATTCCAGAAGGAGAAAATTTAAAAGTAACACTTGAACGTGCCTTACCTTTTTGGAATGATCATATTGCTCCATCTTTATTGAAAGATGATGTCGTATTAGTTGCCGCACATGGTAACTCACTACGCGCTTTAGCAAAACACATTGAAAATATTTCTGATGACGATATCATGGCTCTAGAAATTCCAACCGGTCAACCTTTAGTTTACGAATTGAACGATGACCTAAGTGTCTCTAAGAAATATTATTTATAAACCAAAAACCCATCTAGCTTAGATGCTTGATGGGTTTCTTTTAATATTAAATAGTAATGAAATAATCAGTCCTACAAATGCAAAAATAATCCAACTTAAACCACTACTAAAAAATGGAATAGATTGTTCAGAAAAACTTAAAATAGATGTGATTAAATTATTTTGTTGCATCCACTCAGGCAATGCTCGAATTGCATCTAAAATAGATGAGATAACCGTAAATCCTATCACTATTTTATAACAATTTCTAATATTATCTGTCCACTTGCTTAACAATGATAATAAAATCAAAACCATTGCCAAAGGATAAATAAACATTAATACGGGAATAGATGCTGTAATAATCGCATTTAATCCTATATTAGAAATCATCAAGGCCATAAATAAACATCCCAATACAAATGATAAATAATGTCTATCAGAAAACATTTCTGAATAAGATTTACCAAATGAAGTTGCTAATCCAATAGCCGTTTTTAAACAGGCTACAATCACGATTAAACCTAATAAAATATTACCAGGTACACCTAAATAATAATCTGCCAATTGGGACAATGTTACACCACCATTTTTATTTAACGATAAAGTCCCTAAACTCATCGCTCCCATAATTGATAACAACGTATAAATAACACCCATAAGGACAATACCAAAAATTCCAGATTTCATTGTTTCAATGGCAATTCTTGATTTTTTTTGAATCCCAAATCCTTTAACACTTTCAATAATAATAGCCCCAAATGCTAATCCTGCCAAAGCATCTAATGTATTATATCCACCTAAAAATCCTTTTATAAAAGGAGTAGATTTATATGAAGCTTGCACGGAAGCATTTTCTATCGATCCCATAGGTTTTATAAAACTTACTAAAATGAGACAACTTAATAAAATTAAAAATAATGGCGTTAAATACTTTCCAATATAATCTAAAATTTTACTTGGTTTAAATGAAAATAATAAAACAAATGAAAAAAATATAGTACTAAAAATAAAAAGAGATAATGTTGATTTATCCTTAGGTATAAAATGAGCAAAAGACATTTCATATGAAGTTGTGGCTAACCTCGGCATTGCAAAGAATGGACCTATAATTAAATATAAAACAACAGTAAAAAAATAAGCAAAAGCCGAGGATACTTTACTCGCTAGTTCAAAAATTTTATTTGTCCCAGTCGCACCAAAAGATATAATAGCTAGAAAAGGAATTCCAATCGCTGATAATAAAAATCCATTATTTGCTAATAACACATTTTGACCCGCTTCTTGACCCATCTGAATCGGAAAAATTAAGTTACCTGCTCCAAAAAACAAACCAAACACCATCATTCCAATATATAACTTTTCCTTGTATGATAATTTTTCTTTCATATTAATTTAATTTCCTTTCCTTTATATTTTTGTATAAAAAAAAGCTTGAAATTGTATATACAATTTCAAGCTTATGACCCGTACGGGACTCGAACCCGTGTTACCGCCGTGAAAGGGCGGTGTCTTAACCGCTTGACCAACGGGCCTAATAAAAAAGCTATGGAGAAGGAGGGATTTGAACCCTCGCGCCAGTTACCCGACCTATACCCTTAGCAGGGGCACCTCTTCAGCCACTTGAGTACTTCTCCAAAAAATTTAAAACTAATGGGCCTAAATGGACTCGAACCATCGACCTCACGCTTATCAGGCGTGCGCTCTAACCAGCTGAGCTATAGGCCCTATTTAATTCTAAAGCGGGTGACGAGAATCGAACTCGCGACAACAGCTTGGAAGGCTGTAGTTTTACCACTAAACTACACCCGCTAATATAAAAGAACGGTCCCGACGGGAATCGAACCCGCGATCTCCTGCGTGACAGGCAGGCATGTTAACCCCTACACCACGGAACCTAATTGCGGAGACAGGATTTGAACCTGTGACCTTCGGGTTATGAGCCCGACGAGCTACCTAACTGCTCCACTCCGCGATATTAATAAGGAGGATAAGGGATTCGAACCCTTGCGTGCTTTTACACACCTGACGGTTTTCAAGACCGTTCCCTTCAGCCGGACTTGGGTAATCCTCCATAATAAAATATGACCCGTACGGGACTCGAACCCGTGTTACCGCCGTGAAAGGGCGGTGTCTTAACCGCTTGACCAACGGGCCAAAAATACTACTTAAAACTAATGGGCCTAAATGGACTCGAACCATCGACCTCACGCTTATCAGGCGTGCGCTCTAACCAGCTGAGCTATAGGCCCTATTTAATTCTAAAGCGGGTGACGAGAATCGAACTCGCGACAACAGCTTGGAAGGCTGTAGTTTTACCACTAAACTACACCCGCTAATATAAATGGCGCAAGACAGAATCGAACTGCCGACACACGGAGCTTCAATCCGTTGCTCTACCAACTGAGCTACTGCGCCATTAAATACGGTCCCGACGGGAATCGAACCCGCGATCTCCTGCGTGACAGGCAGGCATGTTAACCCCTACACCACGGAACCTAATTGCGGAGACAGGATTTGAACCTGTGACCTTCGGGTTATGAGCCCGACGAGCTACCTAACTGCTCCACTCCGCGATATTAATAAGGAGGATAAGGGATTCGAACCCTTGCGTGCTTTTACACACCTGACGGTTTTCAAGACCGTTCCCTTCAGCCGGACTTGGGTAATCCTCCATAATAAAAATAACTTTCAATGGACCTTGTAGGACTCGAACCTACGACCGCCCGGTTATGAGCCGGGAGCTCTAACCAACTGAGCTAAAGGTCCAAAGGTCGAAAATTTATCGCGGCGGAGGGGATCGAACCCCCGACCTCCCGGGTATGAACCGGACGCTCTAGCCAGCTGAGCTACACCGCGAAATAAACAATTACTATAAAATATAAGTAATTAAACGCGCCCAAGAGGAGTCGAACCCCTAACCTTCTGATCCGTAGTCAGACACTCTATCCAGTTGAGCTATGGGCGCTATTAATGATGCCGAGGACCGGAATCGAACCGGTACGG
>NZ_JALAHP010000005.1:0-100025 GCF_022604695.1 Vagococcus sp. CY53-2 | reverse complement strand
ACATATAAGTGCGGTGACGATGGCAAGAAGGATACACCTGTAACCATGCCGAACACAGAAGTTAAGCTTCTTAGCGCCGAGGGTAGTGAAGGGTTTCCCTTTGTGAGAGTAGGACGTTGCCGTGCTTATATTATTATCCGGCATAGCTCAGTTGGTAGTAGCGCATGACTGTTAATCATGATGTCGTAGGTTCGAGTCCTACTGCCGGAGTTCTTTTAATTAAGGTAAAACTCAGGAGAGTTGTCCGAGTTGGCCGAAGGAGCATGATTGGAAATCATGTAGGCGGTAATAACTGTCTCAAGGGTTCGAATCCCTTACTCTCCGTATACTAAAAGAAATTATGATACTGGCCCGTTGGTCAAGCGGTTAAGACACCGCCCTTTCACGGCGGTAACACGGGTTCGATTCCCGTACGGGTCATAAAATATAATAGAAACCATAATTAGGTTCCGTGGTGTAGGGGTTAACATGCCTGCCTGTCACGCAGGAGATCGCGGGTTCGATTCCCGTCGGAACCGTTATTGGCGCAGTAGCTCAGTTGGTAGAGCAACGGATTGAAGCTCCGTGTGTCGGCAGTTCGATTCTGTCTTGCGCCATTTGGAGGGGTAGCGAAGTGGCTAAACGCGGCGGACTGTAAATCCGCTCCTTCGGGTTCGGCAGTTCGAATCTGCCCCCCTCCATATTTAAAGGGGTATAGTTTAGCGGTAGAACTACGGTCTCCAAAACCGTCAGCGTGGGTTCGATTCCTACTACCCCTGTTAATAATATGGCGACTGTGGCGAAGTGGTTAACGCACCGGATTGTGGCTCCGGCATTCGTGGGTTCGATTCCCATCAGTCGCCTTTTTATTATTGGGCTATAGCCAAGCGGTAAGGCAACGGACTTTGACTCCGTCATTCGTTGGTTCGAATCCAGCTAGCCCAGTTTTTTAAAGGCGGTATAGCCAAGTGGTAAGGCAGAGGTCTGCAAAACCTTTATCATCGGTTCAAATCCGGTTACCGCCTCTTGTTTTGCCGGCGTGGCGGAATTGGCAGACGCGCTGGACTCAAAATCCAGTGCCCATTGAGGGCGTGCCGGTTCGACCCCGGCCGCCGGTATAATTTAGTAAAAAGAGCTTTGAATGATTTCATTCAAAGCTCTTTTGGTATATACAAAGCTAATTAGTATAAATATCTAGATATATTATGTATAATAAAGGTCAATATAAGTCAATTGTTTTATGTTACGTTTGAAGGGTGAGATTTTTATGCAAAATAAAAATATGTCTGATATTATAGAAGATTATTTAAAAGAACTATTGAAGAATGAGGATATTATTGAAATAAAACGAGCTGAAATTGCTAATCAATTTAATTGTGTACCATCACAAATTAATTATGTTATTAACACAAGGTTTACTGTTCCAAAAGGTTATCGGGTAGAAAGTAAACGTGGTGGTGGTGGGTATATTCGTATTGTAAAAGTTAAATTGATAAAATATAAAACCAGAATATGTGAAGAAATTCCAGATATGATAAGTAATGGTTTGACAGACAGTGAAGCATTTGCTATTTTAAATGAACTGCAAGATAATAATCTAATAACTGTACGTGAAAAGTATTTACTTAATTCAGCGTTTAAATTAACTGGTATTAGTCGCTCGGAAGAAGAAAAATTATTGAGATCGAACATGATGATTGATGTATTAGAACGACTAACTTATGAAGAATAGGAGTGATAGGTATGGGTGAATTATTTACTAAAAGGGCTAATGAAGTTCTGAATCTTGCACAAGAAAGTGCTAAATATTTTAGACATGATGTAGTTGGAACAGAGGATTTGTTACTTGCTTTAGCGAAGGAACCAAGAGGTATTGGTGGAAAAGTAATGAGATATTTTGATATTGATGATACTTATCTGTTTGAGGAAGTTGAACAGATTGTTCAATATGGACGTTATAAATCTAAAGAAAACGAATTGCTTCCTTATTCTCCGCGAACTAAGGATGTGTTAGCTTTCGCAGGTGAAGAGGCTAAACGACTAGGGGCGCCAAGCATTGGAACAGAACACATTTTACTTGCTTTGGTTAGAGAAGATACATTATTATCTGCTAGAATTTTAAAAAATTTAGGAGTGGAACTTCCCAAGTTACGCAAAGATATAATGAGAAGAATTGGTATTACAGACAATAATAAAAATGGTAAAAATAGAAAAGCGATTAAGAATTCAGTTGGTGAAGGGACTCCTACACTAGATTCTTTGGCACGAGATTTGACACAGAGTGCTAGAGAAAAACGATTAGATCCTTTAGTTGGTCGCGAGATAGAAGTTGAACGATTGATACAAATTTTAAGTCGTCGAACTAAAAATAATCCGGTACTTGTTGGAGAACCTGGTGTTGGGAAAACAGCTATTGCTGAAGGTTTAGCGCAACGGATTATCGAATCTAATGTACCAAAAGATATGCAAAATAAACGTGTGATGATGCTTGATATGGGAGCAGTAGTTGCTGGGACTAAGTATCGTGGTGAATTTGAGGATCGCATGAAAAAATTGGTGGATGAAATTTACCATGATGGCGAAGTTATTTTGTTTATTGATGAATTACATACGTTGATTGGTGCTGGTGGTGCTGAAGGAGCGATTGATGCATCTAATATTTTAAAACCTGCATTAGCACGTGGAGAACTTCAAACAATAGGGGCAACAACATTAGATGAATATCAAAAATATATTGAAAAAGATTCTGCGTTAGAGCGCCGATTTGCTAAAATTATGGTTGATGAACCCACTGAAGAAGAAACCATTGATATTTTGACAGGGTTGAAATCTCAGTATGAAGAACATCATCAAGTAACCATAACTCAAGAGGCTGTTGAAGCAGCTGTAAAATTATCTATTCGTTACATTAATGATCGTCAGCTTCCTGATAAAGCTATTGATTTGATAGATGAGGCAGCTGCCAAAGTACGCTTGAACCAAACGGAAAAACCATCTCCAATAGTGAAACAACAACGGGTATTAGCTGATATCTATAAGGAAAAAGAAGAAGCGATTATCTCACAAAAATTTGCCGAAGTGGTTGAAATTCGAGAGATAGAAAAGAAAGCCTTAAAAAAATTAGCAAAATTAGTTGAAAAACAAGAAAAAGAATCAGCTGGTTATACACAAAAATTGACCGAAGAAGATATTGAATCTGTCATTTCTCAATGGACTGGTATTCCTTTAACACAGTTAGAGAAAAAAGAGAGTGAACGATTACTTGATTTAGAAAAGGTTATGCATGAACGTGTTATCGGCCAAGAAGAGGCTGTAGAATCTGTTTCACGTGCTATTCGACGTGCGAGAAGTGGGTTGAAGAGTCCAAATCGTCCAATTGGGTCATTTATGTTTTTAGGGCCAACAGGTGTTGGAAAAACAGAATTAGCTAAAACAATTGCTGAAGTGATGTTTGGTTCAGAAGATGCCTTGATTCGAGTGGATATGTCTGAATTTATGGAAAAACATAGTACAAGTCGTTTAGTCGGCTCCCCTCCAGGGTATGTTGGTTATGATGAAGGAGGACAATTGACTGAGCGAATCCGTCAAAAACCATATTCTGTTGTATTACTTGATGAGGTAGAAAAAGCCCATCCTGATGTGTTTAATGTGTTGTTGCAAGTACTAGATGATGGGCATTTAACTGATGCCAAAGGTCGTAAAGTAGATTTTAAAAATACAATTATTATCATGACATCAAATATCGGCGCTACTTCTTTACGAGATGAAAAGACTGTTGGATTTGGTGTAGCAGATGAAACCAAAGATTATAAAGCGATGAAATCTCGTATATTAGAAGAATTGAAAAAATCATTTAGACCGGAATTTTTAAATCGTGTAGATGAAGTGGTCGTATTCCACTCATTAAATAAACAACAATTACATGATATCGTGAAAATCATGTCTAAAGATGTTGTTGAGAGATTAAAAGAACAAGATATTACATTAAAATTAACTTCAGCAGCTATTGATGTTATCAGTAGTGAAGGGTTTGATCCGGAATACGGAGCTCGTCCAATTCGTCGTGCTTTGCAAAAAGAAGTCGAAGATAGACTAAGTGAATTACTCTTGTCAGGTGAACTTCAAACAGGAGATATAGTGACTCTTGGTGCATCAAAAGGGAAAATTAATACAAAAGTAAAAAAGGTAGAAAAAGTGTAACAAACAAGCGTTAGTTAGTTAAATAACTAGCGCTTTTACCTTGTGAAAGATTGCGGTTTATCTATGCAATATGTTAGGATAAAAAGTGTTTATAAAGGATAGGAGTGTCTAGAATGATAGAGATAAGTACGACAGTGGACTCATTAGAACAGGCACGTCAACTGGTCGAATTGGATATTGATGTAATTTGTTTTGGAGAAGAAGAATTTGGGTTACGTTTACCGCATTATTTCACAAGAGAAGAAATGACTGAATTGGTTCAATTAGCTCATAGCAAAGGAAAAAAAGCACGTGTAGCAGTAAGTGCCATTATGCATCCAGATAAAATGGAGCTTATTCCTGAATATTTGGTTTTTTTAGAATCAATTGGAGTAGATGATATTATTGTAGGCGATCCTGGTGTGATTTATGTCTTACAACGAGATGGATATAAACTACCTTATGTATATAATGCTGAAACAATGGTGACTAGTTCAAGGCAAGTAAACTTTTGGGCAAAACGTGGGGCAACTGGTGCAATTTTAGCTAGAGAAATTCCATTTGAGGAGTTGCAACAAATTGCCAAAGATACGCAAGTCTTTACTGAAGTTTTAGTGTATGGTGCGACGTGTATCCATCACTCAAAACGCCCATTGATTACAAATTATTTTAATTTTACGAAGCAACAAGACAATGTTTCTAAAGAAGATGGGTTGTTTATATCTGAACCTAAAGATGAAGAAACGCATTATTCTATTTTCGAGGATAAGCATGGGACACACATTTATGCCACAAATGATGTAGACTTAATGTTTGAATTAAAAGAATTATATGATGCTGGTTTAAGACATTGGAAATTAGATGGTATGTATACTCCTGGGGAAGATTTTGTGAGTATTGTTTCAAGTTTTATTACAGCTAAAAAAGCGTTGATTGGAGACACTTGGGCACAGGATTTGGCAAAATCGCTACAAAAAACGATTATGGAACATCATCCAAAAGGAAGAAGTTTGGATACTGGCTTTTATTATTTAGATCCTGAGGAAATAAAATAGGAGAGAATAAAGATGACAAATACATTGAAACGACCAGAAGTACTGGCTCCAGCTGGTACGCTTGAAAAATTGAAAATTGCGATACATTACGGGGCAGATGCTGTGTATATTGGTGGGAATGCTTACGGCCTAAGAAGTCGTGCTGGGAACTTTTCTTATGAAGAAATGGAAGAAGGTGTCGCGTTTGCCAAAGAACGAGGAGCAAAAGTTTATGTGGCAGCTAACATGGTGACGCATGAAGGAGATGCCAAAGGAGCTGGTGAGTTTTTTAGAAAATTGCGAGATATTGGCATTAGTGCGGTAATCATCTCTGACCCAGCATTAATTGAAGTATGCATTACCGAAGCACCTGGTTTACCGGTTCATTTGTCGACACAATCTTCTGCGACAAATTTTGAAACATTAGAGTTTTGGAAAAATGAAGGACTAGAACGAGTGGTGTTAGGTCGTGAGGTCTCAATGGACGAGGTAGCGAAAATTCGTGAGAATACGGATATTGAAATTGAAGCCTTTATTCATGGTGCGATGTGTATTTCCTATTCAGGTCGTTGTACCTTATCAAATCATATGAGTCACAGAGATGCTAACCGTGGTGGGTGTTCACAATCATGTCGTTGGAAATATGATTTGTTTGATATGCCATTTGGTGAAGAAAGACGTTCATTAACAGACACTGGTGAAGTGAGTGAGCCGTTTTCAATGAGTGCGGTGGACATGTCAATGATCGAACACATTCCTGATTTAGTAAAAAACGGTGTCGATAGTCTAAAAATTGAAGGACGCATGAAGTCGATTCATTATGTATCAACGGTATCTAATGTCTATAAAAAAGCAGTTGATAGCTACATGGCTGATCCGGAAAATTATGTGTGTAAACAAGAGTGGATTGATGAACTGTGGAAAGTGGCACAACGAGAATTAGCAACTGGTTTTTATTATCATATTCCAACAGATGAGGAACAATTATTTGGAAAACGTCGGAAAATCCCAGTGTATAAGTTCATTGGTGAAGTGTTAGAATATGATGACGAAACTAAAATTGCTACTATCCGACAACGAAATCATTTCAGAATCGAAGATCGTATTGAATTTTACGGACCTGGGTTTACTCACTTTGAACAAGATATCAAAGAGATGTGGAATGAAGACGGTGAGTCAATTGAAAAAGCGCCAAACGCTATGATGATTGTCAAAATGCCAGTCGCACAACCAGTTAAACCTGGTGATATGATTCGTAAACAGAAGTAAGAAGGGAGAAAGTATATGAAAACATTTGATTATATAGTGATTGGTGGAGGTAGCGGTGGAATAGCTTCTGCTAATAGAGCTGGGATGCATGGGGCTAAAGTACTATTAATAGAAGGAAACGAGCTTGGTGGGACATGTGTCAATGTTGGATGTGTTCCTAAAAAAGTCATGTGGTCAGCATCTCAAATGAATGATATGCTGCATCATCAAGCCTATGAATATGGTTTTGATATAACAATTGACGGATTTGATATGGCACGTTTGGTAGAAAATCGCCAAACGTATATCAAACGATTAAATGGTTTGTATTTAAAAGGGCTAGAAAGTAATGGAGTGACTCATATTAAGGGTTACGCTAAATTTAAAGAAAAAAAGGTGGTCGAAGTAAATGGAGAAACATTTACTGCTCCTCATATTTTAATTGCGACAGGTGGGAAAATTGTTCGCCCGAATATTCCTGGAGCAGAATATGGTATTGATTCAAATGGATTTTTTGAATTAACAGAACTACCAAAACGAGTGGCAGTAGTTGGAGCTGGATATATCGCAGTGGAAATCGCTGGCGTATTACATGGCTTAGGTGCAACGACTCATTTGGCATTTAGACGTGACACATTTTTACGTGAATTCGATGACTTATTAATTCAAGGATTAACTGAAAGTTATGAGAAAAGTGGCATGAATTTACATGCAAATAGTGTACCAAAGAGTGTTGAAAAAACAGCTTCTGGTTATGTTTTGTCCTTTGAAAACGGAAAATCAATCGAGGTAGATGAAATTGTCTGGGCAATCGGTCGAGTACCAAATATGGATGGGTTAAACCTTGATGTGACAGATGTTGAATTAACGGATAAAGGTGCAATAAAGGTAGACCAGTATCAAAATACCACACAAGAAGGTATTTATGCTGTTGGAGATGTCATTGATAAAATTAATTTAACACCTGTAGCAATTGCAGCAGGACGAAGATTATCCGAACGCTTATTTAATAATCAAGATAATTTATATTTAGAGTATCATACCGTTCCAACAGTTGTATTTTCACATCCAGCGATTGGAACAGTTGGTTTAACAGAAAAAGAAGCTAGAGAACAATATGGTGAGGATGTTAAAATATATACGTCTAGATTTACACCAATGCAGTTTGCGATTACTGAAGTTCGCGAAAAATGTTGGATGAAACTTGTGTGTGTCGGAAAAGAAGAAAGAATTGTTGGATTACACGGTATTGGATTGGGTGTTGATGAGATGCTACAGGGGTTTGCAGTTGCTGTAAGAATGGGTGCAACTAAAGCTGATTTTGATCAAACTGTTGCCATACATCCAACAGGAGCAGAAGAATTTGTCACAATGAGATAATGTGTGTAAAAAACGTTGTTTAAATTTATTATTACTTGATAACGAGTTGAAAAAGTTTTGAAACTACTTGACCTATCGGGTATAATGGGTTTGTTAAATAGATATATATAAGGAGGATTATTTATGGATATCGAATTTTTGGCACGATTCCAGTTTGGTATGACAACTGTCTTCCATTTCTTTTTCGTGCCAATGTCTATCGGGATGGCATTCGCTGTTGCGGTAATGGAGACAATGTATGTTGTTAAAAAAGAACAAATCTATAAAGATATGGCAAAATTTTGGGGAAATATTTTCTTAATAGGTTTTGCTGTAGGGGTTGTAACAGGGCTTATCCAAGAGTTTCAATTTGGAATGAACTGGTCTGAATACTCTCGTTTTATGGGGGATATTTTTGGAGCACCTTTAGCAGTTGAAGCATTACTTGCTTTCTTTATGGAATCAACGTTTATTGGACTATGGATGTTTGGTTGGGACAAATTCAATGAGAAACTGCACTTATTATTTATTTGGTTAGTATCAATCGGAACAGCTTTATCCGCGTTATGGATTCTTGCGGCAAACTCATTTATGCAAAATCCAGTGGCCTATTCAATTAATGAAGCAACAAATCGTGCAGAATTAACAAGTTTTGTTGGTTTACTAAAAAATCATCAATTATGGGTAGAATACCCTCACGTCTTATTTGGAGCGATTGTGACAGGTGGTTTTGTCATTGCTGGCTCATCAGCATGGAAAATGCTAAAAAATAAGGACATGGAATTCTTCAAAAAATCAATGAAAATCGGTTTAATTATTGGTTTGGTTGGTTCAATTTTAACCATTGTTGCTGGACACCAACAAATGATTGCTGTTGCAAATGATCAACCAATGAAATTTGCAGCAATGGAAGGTATCTATGAAGATACTTCTTCACCAGCTCCTTGGAACATTATTGCATCAATCGATACGAAAGATAAAGAAACAAAATGGGAAATTTCTGTTCCTTATTTATTAACTATTTTAGGTGGGGAAGATAAATATATTGGGATGGATCAAGCCAATAAAGAACTACATGATGAATATGATGCCAAATTTGGTTCAGAGATGGATTACTATTTACCAGTTAAGACTCTTTTCTGGGGATTCAGATTTATGGCTGGTTTTGGTTCTTTAATGGCATTGATGGCCACAGTGGGATTATATCTCCTTCGTAAAAATAAAATTCAAAGTTTGAAATGGATGCTATGGCTATTTGTAGCAGGTATTAGTTTCCCATTCATTTCTAATACATTTGGTTGGTTAGTGACTGAATTAGGACGTTCACCATGGACTGTTTATGGACTATTTACAATCGCAGATAGTGTGTCTCCTGGTGTATCAGCAACATCATTGTTAATTAGTAATATTGTTTACTTCTTATTATTCAGTGTATTAGGTTATGTGATGTTTATTTTCTGTAAACGTGCAGTGAAAAAAGGACCTTACTACGTTAATCCATCTGAAGCGAAAAAAGATGGTATTGACCCATTTGCAAAGGGGGTTCTGTAAATGAGTAATTTACAATTTTTATGGTTCATTTTAATCGGCGTTCTATTTTCAGGATTCTTTTTCTTAGAAGGATTCGACTTTGGTGTTGGAATGGCTACTAAGCTAGTTGCTCGTAACAAGCGTGAACGTGATCAAGTCATTGAAACAATTGGGCCCGTTTGGGAAAGTAATCTGGTTTGGTTAATTACTGCTGGAGGTGCAATGTTTGCTTCATTTCCAGAGTGGTATGCATCTTTATTTAGTGGGTTCTATTTAATTTTACTATTTATTTTAGTTGGTTTAATTATTCGTGGTGTATCTTTTAAATTTAGAAGTAGTTCTGAAAATGCAAAAGAGCGTAATACTTGGGAATGGGCATTATTTTTAGGTAGTGTGATTGTACCATTTCTATTTGGTATGATGTTTGTCGACTTAGTTATAGGTCTTCCACTAGATGCTACTAAAAATGTGATGAATGCCACCTTTACTGATTATATTAATTTATTTTCTATCGTAGGTGGTGTGGCCGTGACGTTAGTGAGCTTTTTACATGGCTTAAACTACTTACGTCTTAAAACAGAAGGAAATGTCCGTGAACGTTCATTGGCTATGGCAAAAAAATTATACCCAGTATTATTTGCTGGTTTAGTCGTTTTTGCGATCTTAGCTTATTTGAAAACAGATTTCTTTACTGAACGTTTTACATCTTCATTGGTCCTTTTAGTTTTAATTGTTGTTTTTGCCGCACTTTCTGCTTATGGCACTTATAAAGATAAAGAAGGATTATCATTTATTTCAACTGGATTAGTCTTCGTTGGGATTGTAGCATTCTTATTTAATGGATTATTCCCACGTGTTATGATTGCCAAAGACTCACAATTTAGTTTATTAATTGAAAATGCATCAAGTACACCGTATACATTGAAAGTAATGACAATTGTTACAGTTATCTTATTACCAATTGTGTTACTTTATGTGGCTTGGGCATATAAACAATTTACAAAACGTGTCAAAATTGATAGATAAAAGGAGTTGTACCTAATTGATTGATAAGAATTTATTTCGTATTGATAAAATTAGGTCAGTCTTAATTGGGCTTGTAGGATTAGGAATCCTACAAGCCTTATTAATTATCGGACAGGCTTATTTTTTATCAAAAGGGATTAGTGCGTTATGGAACGGAGAATCTGTCGCATCGCAAACGATGTCGCTTATTTGGTTTTTTTCTTGTTTTTTTGGTAGACAGTTAGTGTTGTATGTACGAGATAAATCTCTTGATAAGTATGCGTATCAAGAAGCAAGAAAAGTCCGACAACAATTGCTACAGAAAATATTTCGTTTAGGGCCTAACTTTGTTCAAAAAGAAGGAACTGGAAATATGGTCACGATGACGATTGAAGGCATTGACCAAGTGGAGAATTATATTACGTTAATTTTACCGAAATTAACGAATATGATGGTGATTCCTTGGCTTATTTTATTGTTTGTTTTCACGCAGGATATTCGTTCTGGTGTCATTTTATTACTTGTCTTTCCAATTATCATCTTATTTATGATTATTTTAGGATATGCGGCACGAGCAAAAGCAGATAGACAATATGAGGGATTTCAACTATTAAGCAACCATTTTTTGGACTCACTGCGAGGAATTGAAACACTCTATTTTTTAGGGCTTAGTAAAAAATATGAGAAAAAAGTATATGAAATAAGCGAAGATTATCGAAAAGCAACAATGAGTACGTTGAAAATAGCCATCTTATCAACCTTTGCGTTGGATTTCTTTACTACATTATCAGTTGCTATCGTCGCTGTATTTTTAGGTTTTAAGTTAATGAATGGTCAAATTGAGTTGTGGCCTGCTTTAACAACATTAGTATTAGCTCCAGATTTCTTTTTACCATTACGAGATTTTTCAAATGACTACCATGCGACATTAGATGGTGGAAATACATTAAAATCTATTTTTTCAATACTGGATCAAAAAGAATTAGCAAATGATGAAACAATTGACTTAAAAGGTTCATGGAATGAATCAGATAAATTATCATTAAAAAATATGTCGTTAAAATATAATGAATCACAAGAAGGAACAACCTTGACGGATATTTCTTTTGACTGGCAAGGTAGTGGGAAAATTGGAATTGTTGGGTTATCAGGATCTGGTAAGTCAACGTTGATTAAGCTACTAGGCGGATTTTTAGAAGCGACAGAGCCAAGTATTCATATTAATCAGTCTGCCATGACAAATCTACACAAAAAAGCATGGCAAGATCAATTGTTTTATATTCCGCAAGACCCTTATATATTCCATGGTTCATTAAAAGAAAATATTACATTTTACCGACCTGACGCTAGCTTTGAAGAATGTGCTGAAGCAGTGAAACAAGCGGGTCTAATTGATGTCATAGAAGAATTACCAGAAGGATGGGATACAGTGATTGGTGAAGGTGGTCACCTATTAAGTGGTGGGCAGTATCAACGTATTGCTGTTGCTAGAGCTTTATTAGATGAAGAGCGAAATATTTTATTATTTGATGAACCTACCGCCCATTTGGATGTGGAAACAGAGTATGAACTAAAAGAAACGATATTGCCATTATTTGAAAATAAGTTAGTATTTTTTGCGACACATCGTCTACATTGGATGAGAGAGATGGACTATATTTTAGTAATGGAAGATGGAAAAATTGTCGAACAAGGAACCTATCATGAACTGCGAGCTAAAAATGGTGCCTATCAAAACTTTGTGGATCAATTGAAAGGAGGGTTATAGAAATGAAACAGGATTATCTATTGTTAACTAAAAAAGATCAATGGGTTAGACCGTTTTTTAAAAAATATAAAAAATTGTTAGCTTTGGTTTTATTTCTTGGTTTTTTAACCTTTTTTTCAGCAGCAGCGTTAATGTTTACTTCAGGCTATTTAATCAGTAAGTCCGCTGCAAAACCTGAAAATATTTTGTTAGTTTATGTTCCAATTGTGCTAACACGTGCATTTGGTATAGCAAGACCAACATTTCGATATATTGAGCGTTTAGGGAGCCACAATTGGGTGTTAAAAATGACCTCTGATATACGTGTTCGTTTATATCGTTCTCTTGAAACTGAAGCGGCAAACACGAAAGAAAATTATCAGTCAGGAAGTTTATTGGGTATATTATCAGAGGATATTAATCATATTCAAAATCTCTATTTGAGAACGATTTTCCCAATTTGTACGTCGTATATTTTGTATCTTTTTATTATTATTGGACTAGGTTATTTCTCATTACCATTTGCTGGGTTAATGCTATTATTATTCGCATTGATTTTAGTGGTATTACCACTAGCAGCAGTGTTGGTTAATAATGCTAGAGTATATCGTAAAAAAGCAAAAAAACATGATCTCTATAATGATTTAACAGACGCAGTATTAGGTGTTGCTGATTGGCAATATAGCGGACGTTATGAAGAATTTCTAACACAGTACAATGAAGCAGAAGCGAACGTTAGAAAAGAGGATTACCAATTAAATCGTTACTCTCGTTTAGAAGGTATTATGAAGCAATTGATTTTTGGTATCATAGCTGTTGTTTTATTTATATGGGCAGGTAATTATTTTATTAGCCAAGGTAATCAAGCAGCCTTAAATTGGATAGCAGCCTTTGTTTTATCTTTTTTTCCATTGCTAGATGCTTTTAGTCCAGTAAGTGATTCGGTAAAAGAGTTGCCAATCTATGAAGACACTGTGCAACGTTTATCTAAGTTACCAAATCCTGAAAAGAAAGAAATGCATGAAGTAAAAGAAGAGATGACATTAACTAATACAACAATTGAATTAGAAGCTGTTAGTTTTAAATATCCTCAAGGGAAAAGAGCGTTATTATCCCATTTTAATCTGACTATACCAGAAGGACAAGTTGTGGCGTTACTTGGAAAAAGTGGAACAGGAAAAACAACGTTAACTCAGATTATTCGGGGTGATTTAGTACCAACTACTGGGAAAGTTTTAGTAGGTGGCATAGATATAAAAGAATTAGTAGGACAACAAGCAAACTATTTTGGCGTATTAAATCAACACCCTTACTTATTTAACACAAGTTTGAAAAATAACGTGCGTCTAGGTAATTTGGATGCGACAGATGAGGAAGTATTAGAAGCGATTGAAGCAGCAGGGTTAAAACGCGTGGTTGAACGTCTTCCCCAAGGAATGGATACGTTAGTTGAAGAAGGTGGTAAAAGGTTTTCTGGTGGAGAACAGCAGCGTATTGCATTAGCAAGAATTTTATTACAAGATGTACCTATTGTTATTATTGATGAACCAACCATAGGATTAGACCCATTAACTGAAAAGCAGTTGTTAGAAACTGTCTTTGTAGCATTAAAGAATAAAACAGTTATTTGGATTACTCATCACTTAGTTGGCATCCATCACGCTGATAAAGTGGTCTTTATTGAAGATGGTAACATTGATATGTCAGGTATCCCTAAGGAGTTATTAGAGACTAATAATCGATTTGAACAACTTTATCAAATGGACGTTTACGAGTAAAAAAGACACTCCTGACTAATGGGAGTGTCTTTTTTATTAAAAATTAAACAAAATATATATTTTTGATTGATTCAATATACTAAAACAACTTTACAATTACCAACAGAAAAGGTAGTATTAATACGAGTATCCAATTAATACTGATACACGTTAGTGAGTAAGATGAATAGTGGAGGGAGCATAGTATTATGCCGTTAGAGGAGTCTGTTATAGACGTTCAATTATATCAAGATGAAACGAAAAAACCAACTGAACGAAGTATTATCTTATTACCTGTTCAGAATATTACGACTAAGAAAAATCAATTATTATTAAAGTGGTCAAATCGTAAACAAAAATTATCACAATCAATTATTACAAAAGCAGTAACGTTATTTATGGCTGAGTGGGAAAAAATATTTTCATTATATCCTATTGACCGTGTGTTCTTAGACTATACTGCACATGAAAGAATAGAACTGTTAGTCACGTTTGATGCAAGTAGATTATATTCTAATACTCAAATTAGAAATATAAAAACGAACGCTCCAAGAATTTTCAAAGAGACGATGAGAGAAGCATATGATCAATTAGGAATTTTAGAACAACCATCCCAAATTAATGGTACTTTTACTAGTATGGACTATGATAATTACGATAACACTCAAGCAAGAGTACCTAGTATTAGTCAATCAACATCTACACCGAAAAATCATCATTCACAAGATTTTTTAGATGATGGATTATTAGAAAAGCAACAAAGAATTTATGAGTTAGAACAAAAAATTGCAGAAAATGCTCAAGTCATTAAATCATTTGAATTGGATTTAAAAACAGCACAACGTGAGTATGAATTAAAAATCAATCAAATGAGTCAAGAAAATGACAGCTTAAAACAAAAAGTAATCTCATATCAAGATAACGAGATTGATTACAGACAACAACTACAAATAAAGCAATCTGAAATATTAGATTTAAAAAATAACGTGAACGAGCTAAACTCATCACTTGAACAAGATGTAGAGTCTTGGAAGCAAAGATACCAACAAACTCAATATGAAAATGAAGAACTTCGCTTAGTTATTACTGAAAATCAACAATTTGAAGAACAAGTACAAGAATCATTACGAGAAGCGACTCTTAAACTTAAACAAAAGGAAGATGAATTAGCGAATCTTATACAAGAAAATAATCTAAGTCAAAAAGAATCGCAACTAAGAGAACAACAGCTACATTCAGAAAATGAACGTCTTCAAGATCAACAAGATAAACTAGATCGATTACTTGAAGAAAGACAAATGATTATTCAACAATTAACTGATGAGTTGACTCATAAAGAACAAGAAATGAAGAAACTAACGTTTGAACATCAACAAGCAGTGCAAGAATATCAACATCAGTTAGATCAAAAGGATAAAGAATTTGAAAATCTTAATTATTCTAAAAATGAAGAAATTAAGCGATTATCACAAAGATTAGAAAAACAACAAGAACTAGTTAATCAGTTAATGAATTCACAAGAATTAACGCAAGCTAAATGGCAAGATAACTATACTCGTTTGGAGTCTAATTATCGAACGGCAGCTAGTCGAGTATTTGATTTAGAAAAAGAATTAGCTAAACTAAAACAATCAAATTATGCCAAATTGAATATGCAAAATTCTGATTTTTCTTCTATTTCGTTGGAAAATGAAACTGTTACACCAAGTATTGATCTTCCAAAGGCATCTGACGTTCCCGTATTTGACCCAGTAGATATGGTGACAGAAGAAAATAGTTCAGTTGAATCAAGTGACTTGGAAGCATCATCACAGATTGATTTGGACGATACTCTCAACCAGTCTTATCATTATACAGATGAAGAGGATAGTTATGATGAAGATGAGTATGACTATGAAGATGAGTATGACTATGAAGATGAGTATGACTATGAAGATGAGTATGACTATGAAGATGAGTATGACTATGAAGATGAGTATGACTATGAGTATGATGACGATATTTTAGGATATGATGATGAAACGATTATGGACGATGTTGATAGCATATTAAGTGATACTGAGGATGAAGAAGGCAAAGAAAAAGTTCGTAAAAAAGAATTTTTAGCATTTGAAAGTCAGCTTGATTTATTGTCTGAACGTTGGAAAAAACTTGACAAGCAAGACATTAAATTTAAAAAATGGGCTGAACCCAAAATGAAACAATTTGATCGCTTTTATAAAAAATTAGATGAAAATATTAAAGCCCCAAAATTGTTATCAAGAAAATATGTTATGACCGAAGAAGTTTGGGGAGAAATTCAAGCGTATGGACTAATCAGTCGTCATCTACAAACAATTTTAGATTATGAAGGTTAAGTATAAAAAGCCCCTTTTTTAAAAGGGACTTTTTTATAATATTGGGATTAAAAAATACGATAAATCTTTACAAGAGATGCAACAATTTGATAGATTTATTAGTGTAGGTATAAAAAAAGAGTAGGGGATGACGTATGGAATTATTGTTTACTATTGTTTTAATATTATTTTCAACTAAAGTTGCTGGGCATTTATCTGTTAGACTTGGTCAACCAGCAGTTTTGGGGAAACTACTGATTGGTATTTTAATTGGACCAGCAGTTTTAGGATTAGTACAAGACTCAGCTATTTTTCAAGAATTTTCAGAAATAGGGGTTTTATTGTTGATGTTTTTAGCTGGACTTGAAACAGATGCAGATCAGTTAAAAGAAAATTGGAAACCATCAGTTGCTGTGGCGGTATTAGGTATCATAGTACCATTTGCTAGTGCTTTTGCTATGGGAGAATTATTTGGGTTTTCTTTCAATGAAGGAATCTTTTTAGGCGTTCTTTTCTCTGCTACTAGTGTGAGCATTACCGTTCAAGTGTTAAAAGAAATGGGCATGATGCAAACAAGAGAAGCTACAACCATATTAGGTGCAGCCGTTGTGGATGACATTTTAGTTGTGACGTTGTTAGCGTTTGTGATGTCCTTTATGGGAGAAGATACATCTAGTTCTTCTGTTCCATTGTTACTATTCAAAAAAGTTCTATTCTTTGTTGTAGCATCTGTTGTAGGCGTTTATATTGTTCCTAAATTCCTAACATTATTTTCAAAGTTTAAAGTCACTGCTCCTGTAACAGCAGGTGCGTTAATTGTAGCATTTGGCTTTGCTTATTTTGGTGAAATGCTAGGTATGGCTGGGATTATTGGAACCTTTTTAGCAGGATTATTTATTTCTCAGACGTCTTTCCAACATGAAGTGGAAAAAACAGTTGATCCGATTGCGAATGCCTTATTTGTACCATTTTTCTATGTCAGTGTAGGTATAAGCATTTCGTTTGATGGGGTACTAAGTCAAATGGGATTCTTAGTTGCTTGTACAATCATAGCTATTTTATCTAAACTATTTGGTGGCTTCTTAGGAGCGAAGATGACAGGATTTGATAATCATGCATCGCTTGCTGTGGGTTCAGGTATGGTATCACGAGGTGAGGTAGCCCTGATTATTGGAACAACAGGATTAGCAACAGGCCTACTATCACAAGAATATTACACAACAGTTATTATTTCAGTGATATTAACAACGTTGATTGCTCCACCAATGTTAAAACATTACTTTATGAAACTATATCCAAAAAAATAATTTAATCAAACAGTCGAAATATTTCGGCTGTTTTTTCTTATATTAAGTAAGCATATAATTTTACTTACTTAATGTTAGCTGATATAGTATAAACATCAAATAAATAAAAAGGATTGATTAACACATGTCAAATTTTGTAGAACTATTAAAAAAACGTCGTTCAATATATAATCTTGGGAAAAATATCTCTCTATCTAATGATGAAATTGTAGAATTAGTAACAGAAGTTGTCAGAGAATCTCCTACTGCTTTTAATTCTCAAAGTCAACGTGTAGTATTTTTATTTGATGGTGCACATGAAAAATTATGGAGTATGACTGAAGAGTTATTAAAACCTTTAACACCACCAGAGGCATTTGAAAATACAAAAGAAAAATTAAAAGGATTTGCTAATGGAAAAGCAACCATTTTATTTTTTGAAGACACAGATATTGTGAAAGGATTACAAGAACAATTTGCGTTATATGCAGAAAACTTTCCTATTTGGTCGGAACAGGCAAGTGGTCTAACTCAATCCAATGTTTGGACAGCCCTTGCAGAAAAAAATATCGGGGCTAATTTACAACATTACAATCCAATTATTGATGAATCCGTATCAAATGAGTGGGGTATTCCACAGAATTGGAAATTACGTGGCCAATTAGTGATTGGATCCATTGAGTCTCCTGCTCTAGAAAAAGAATATATGGAAAATGTCGATCGTTTTAAACGTTTTAATTAATACTTGATGGATTCATAAAAAGTTCTTATTTGAATAGAAGAAATATCATATTTATTATCTACTCTATAAGCATACCAACAAAACAACCCTAACAAACTTTTTCATTTTATTTACTCCTCCAAAGTAAATAAAACAACTCCTTTAGTCACTAGTATAAACTAGTGACTTTTTTATGACGATTAAAGTGCTATTCAAATAACAAATACATTCTTTTTTTGATTAACAATACATTTCAATTAATCTGAAAATCGATTAAAAACAGAATAACGAAAGTAGAATGAAATGTTTTTGTAACATTTCCTTTATCTATTTGACATATCACTATGTTAAAATAACGGAGTCGTCAAGGAAAGAGAAATTAATAATTAAACACATTTTATATAAATTTAGACAAGTTATTCGGAGGAAGAAAATTGAAGAAGAATATTTTATCAACGATTATGGTATGTTCTATTGCATTAACAGCTGTAGCTAGTCCAAGTATTGCATTAGCAGATTCTGTGGATGTTCAAATTAAACAACAAGATGAAAAAATTAACGCTTTAAAAGGTCAACAAGAAAAAGCACAAGCTGAAATTAATGCTTTGGAATCAAAAGTAGCTTCTGTGAACGAAAAAGTTTCATCTTTAGAAGCTAAACAAGCTAAATTAAGCCAAGATACTGAAAAATTACAGAGTGAGATTGCAACATTAAAAGTTAGAATTGCAAAACGTGAAAAATCAATCCAAAAACAAGCACGTGATGCACAAACAAATGGACAAAGTACAAACTATGTGAATGCTGTTTTAGAAGCTGATTCATTATCAGATGCCATTAGTCGTGTTCATGCAATGAGTACCATTGTAAATGCAAACAACGATTTAGTAAAACAACAAAAAAGAGATCAACAATCAGTTGAAGAAAATATTCAAGAAAATGAAGCAAAAATAAGTGAAATGGCTTCAACACAAAAAGAATTACAAAGTCAAAAAGATTCATTAGCTTCACAACAAGCTGAATTAAATGTACTAAAAACAACTTTAGCAGCGGAACAAGCAACAGCTGAAGGCGATAAAGCTAAATTAAATAAACAAAAAGAAGAAGCAAAAGCTGCACAAATCAAAGTGTTAAAAGCGCAACAAGAAGCTTCTGAAAAACCTGTAGCTGTTAAAGCTGTTAAAGCAGAAAAAACAGTAGACGAGAAGAAAACTGAGACAACAACACAGAATAGTACATCATCGTCAAGTGAACAATCAAGTTCAACAGTACAAGAAAGTAAACCGGTAGAAAAACCAACTACTGAAACAACTACGTCATCAAGTGAAACAACTACATCATCAAATGAGACACCAAGTTCAACTCCTAGTGGAAATACAACTTCTAACGGTAGTGGAGTAGATCATTCAGGGTCAGGAAATATGTATGCTGTGGGGCAATGTACTTGGTACGTGAAAAGTGTTGCTCCGTGGGTAGGTACTTATTGGGGTAACGGTTGCCAATGGGGAGCTTCTGCTGCGGCAGATGGTTACACTGTTAATTCGACCCCAGCAGCAGGTGCGGTAGTAGTATTTGCAGCAGGTCAATCTGTTGGTGGACAATGGACAGCAGATGGTTCTTATGGACATGTTGCTTATGTTGATTCTTACAATGCTTCAAATAATACTATTACAATTTCGCAAGGTGGTACTGGATTTTCTTCACCAACTGGACCAAACAGCCAAACAATTAGTGCGTCAGGATATACTTATATTCATCGCTAAGATTAAATAATTTGAAACACACAACATATTATATGCTATATGTTGTGTGTTTTTTTATAAAAATATTTCTTAAATAAATCGACTTTTTATCATTTTTTAGTAGTATAGTATTGTATGATAGGAAAAAAAGGAGGAATTAGTATGATAAATGGTTTAGATACATTGTTTATCTCAAAAGAAAATTATGACTTGTTTTTAAAAGCAGTGGAAGAAAAACTTAGTGATGAAAGTAAACTAGCGATTGTATTAGATGAATTAAAGGAAAAAATAGAAAATGGAATCAAAGATCTTGATATTAAAGAGAACGACAAATGGAATATATTGACAGTTGTGTTATCTAGTCAATATTTTTCTCCACAAAAAGTTTTTATATGTGATGTTCATTTAATTAAACAACCAGATGGACATATTAAAATTAAATATTAACGATAAAAATTCGAGTAGCCCCCTACCAATATGTGTAGGGTTTTTTGTTATAATAGAAATAAATGATAGAAAGTGTGATAAGGTTGACATCGATAGAGAGAATCAATGAATTTAGAAAAGCACGTGGGTGGAATCATGCAAGCAAGGAAAAGGATTTAGCTATTTCTATTTCTTTAGAAGCTAATGAGTTACTAGAATTATTTCAATGGTTAGATAATTCAGAAGCAGTGAAACAAACAGAGCGTCTCGAAGAAGAATTAGCAGACGTATTAATTTATTCTTATACTTTAGCAGATAAACTAGGGTTTAACATAGATGATATCATTGAGAAAAAACTGATAAAGAATGCTCAAAAATATCCTGTTAACAGATGATATAACAGTATGTCTTTTTTTGTGTTTAAGTTATAATATAAGAGTAAATAAAGGTATTGGAGGAGAAGAAATGTTTGAACAAAAAAAAGTATACAAAAGTTTGGAAAATAGGCAGTTTACTCCGCAAAGTTTACTAGCAGAATTATCAGATTTAAAACAGTTTGAATTTGAAAATATTTCTTATACAGGTATTAGTTTAAATATAGAAATGTTAATTACACAATATATACGTGATGATAAATTTCGATTAATTGAAGCTAAAGGAGGATTGGCTAAAAAAAGTTATGATATGTGGTATCATGATTTATCATTGGCTATAGAAATCTTTAATCATTTTGCTGAATATACAAAATTAAACTTTGATATTTATGTGAAAGAAGCACATAAATTTGAAAAGGAGACAGGTTTTTCTAATACCTCTAAAGAATATAAAGAATATTTTGAACAAGGAAATTCAATGTATTTTCACGACATGCTACACATCGTATTTGATTTATCTAGAAAAATTGATTTGAGTATCGAAGATTTTAAAGAAGCACTAATAGCTGATGGTGAAGATATCACTCAGTATAAGTTACCTAAAAAAAATGTATTTGAAGGTAAAGACACCATATAAACATAAAATTTATGAGTCGGTTTTTTCATTCAATAATCAAAAAAGGTTAATAGCAGTGCTTTGTAGGTAAGTTCGCGTGTCTTTTATTTTTATTTGCTATTAATTAAATGAAAAACTGTAAAAATTAAGGATTATCGTTTTATAGAGCAAGAGATTTATTCAAGATTACGACAAGGTATGTCTAAAAGTGATAGTATCTTTTTTCTTTCAATTAATTAACAAGCTAAAAAAGATTTTGATCAAAAAGTTAAACATTAACGGTCTGATTATCCATAAAGTACTGGAAAAAATCAGCCATGGGGAAAGGATCGTCATGGCATTGACTTAAAAATTATTCACTTTGTCATAGAATCTAAAATAGTTTGATTATTGATAATAAGTTATTAGAGAGTTACTCTAGTTTTGAAACTAATATTTATCCTTAGAAAGATCGTCCTTCTAAGGAATTTTTGTGATTGACAAAAATTATTGTAGATGCTAGATTTACGTTATACAGATATTGTCTTGGAATAGTAGAGGGTGAGTTTTATTTTAGAGAGGAGTCGGGTGGTGGAAAGACTCTATCAAGCCCCCTTGAACCTACCAAGAAGCATCGTTTAGTTAACGTTATCAACTAATGAAGTTGTAAAGTATGATTCTACTTTAAAGCAAGGTGGCACCGCCTATTTTGGTCCTTGCAAAGTAGAGTCTTTTTTTATACATAAAAATAGACAGGAGAAGAGATTAAATGGCTAAAAAACAAGGCTTTGTCAAACAAATTACAAGTAGAGAGGATGATTTTGCAAAATGGTATACAGATGTTTGCCTTAAGTCGGAACTGTGTGATTACTCTAGCGTAAAAGGATCAATGGTTATCCGACCAACAGGAACCGCAATTTGGGAAAAAATCCGTGATGTAGTGGATGCCAGGTTAAAGGAAACAGGGCATCAAAATGTGATGATGCCACTACTTGTCCCAGAACATTTATTATTAAAAGAAGCGGAGCATGTTGAGGGATTTGCTCCAGAAGTTGCTTGGGTAACAATGGGCGGTGAAACAAAGTTAAGTGAACGCTTAGCGATTCGTCCAACGTCAGAAGTGTTGTTTTGTGAGCATTTTAAAACAGTGATTCATTCTCATCGTGATTTACCAGTCTTGTATAATCAATGGGCGAATGTCATGCGTTGGGAAAAAAATACTCGCCCGTTTTTACGCACAACAGAATTTTTTTGGCAAGAGGGTCATACTTGTCATGTGAGTCATGAAGAAGCAGAGAAAGAAGCGTTAATGATTCTTGATATGTATGTGGATGTTTGTGAAAATATTCTAGCTATCCCCGTAGTAACAGGTGTTAAATCAGAAAGTGAAAAATTTGCTGGAGCAGAAAAAACCTATACAAATGAAACGTTGATGTATGATGGAAAAGCATTGCAAATTAATACCTCTCATCATTTAGGAGATCATTTTGGTAAAGCATTTGACATCACTTACACAGATAAGGAAGGAAAAGAGCAGTTTGTTTATACAACGTCATGGGGGCTAACAACACGTACTATTGGTGGAATGATTATGGTTCATAGTGACGATCGTGGGTTAGTTTTACCTCCAAGAATTGCTCCAATACAGGTTATCATCATCCCTATCGCCCAACATAAAGAAGGTGTCTTAGATAAAGCAGATGAATTAAAAGGTATGTTATCAGATGTGGCAACGATTAAAGTAGACGATAGCGACAAGCAACCTGGCTGGAAATTTAGTGAAGCTGAAATGAAAGGCTATCCTATTCGTATTGAAATGGGACCTAAAGATATTGAAAATAATCAAGTTATTGTCGTTCGACGAGATACCCTAGAAAAAATAACCGTACCGTTTGATGACACATTGCCAACCGTTATCTCTGAATTATTAGAAGCCATTCACCATGACATGTTAGCTAAAGCACGAAAACGTCAAGAAGAAAAAACGCGTATTGCCACAACAAAAGAAGAGTTTAATCGATTAATCGAAGAAGGCGGATTTGTATTAGCACCATGGTCAGGTGATGAAGCTGTGGAAGAGTTAATCAAAGAACAAACAGGTGCTACGTCTCGTTGCTGGAGTTTTGATCATCAACAAGATGATTTAACAGGATTGAAAGATTTATGGAACGGTAAGCCCGCTAAGTACATGATGCATTGGGCAAAAGCTTATTAATAATAACAAAAAGACAGTCACCTAAACAGGTGCTGTCTTTTTAAAATGTGTGGTTAATTGCTTCTATAAATTCAAATTTTCCGTTATCAAAGGCAAATTTTAAAATACAACAATTTGAAAACGAGATGGATGTTACTTTTTCGTACTCTAACCATGCTTGAATAAACAAATACATCGCACCACCATGGCTAACAGCCAACACAGTATCTTGAGGATCATTTGTCATAACATCTGTTAGAGTGTCTACCATTCGTTGTTGGACGTCTTTAGACGACTCGCCACCATAGGCTACAAATGAATCTCCAAACGAGGTGTCACCTTTTTTTCGTTTAGGGTTGAGTCGTTCACTTTCGCCTTCAAATAAACCAAAATTCCATTCTTTTATTCCTTTTAATCGTGTGTATTCAGTGTGTCCGGCGATGATTTCTAGCGTGTCGCATGCTCGTTCTTGAGTAGAAGAATAAAATGAATCGATGTTGATATTGTTGTCATCAAAATACTTTTTAGCGATAGTTGCCTGTCTAATCCCTTCATCGGTTAATGGTGAATCACAAGCTCCTTGCACCTTGCCAAGTTGGTTAAACAGTGTTTGACCGTGCCTCATTAAATAAAGTGTCTTTGCCAATTAACATCAGTCCTTTCTTTAATAGGTAATTAGTCAAATAAAAAAGGTGTCGCTTGTACGTTTATTTCTTCCTTAGTAAAAGGATGAATGAGATGGAGAGATTTAGCATGTAATTGAAGTCTCTTTGCATGCGACGTTGGATTGTATAGTGGGTCACCGATAATTGGATGATGAATACTTTCCAAATGAACACGTATTTGATGTGTGCGACCAGTATCTAATTGACATTCTATTCGCGTTTTGTTATTTAATCGCTCTACGACTGTTACATGTGTAGTGGCTTTATCTCCTTTTTTGGAATCAATGACTCGTTTCCTACGATCGTGGCGATGCCTTCCGATAGGTTGATTGATTGTAAAGTGTGTCTTTTTTATTAAACCACTTACCTCTGCTTCATAATACCTATTTATTTCTTTTTGTTCAAGTAATCTACCTAAAACTGGTAATATAACAGGATTTTTTGCAAATACAATCGCTCCACTGGTTTCCTTATCTAATCGATGGACAACATATGGGAGTTGATTTTTAGGCTTTAAGTAAGCAGTAAGGTCATTTAATAATGTATCGGTTTCTTTTGGTTGGTTTGGATGTGTTTTTTGTCCGTGAGGTTTATTCACAATAATTAGATGGTCATCTTCCCATAGCACATTAATAGCCTTGGCATTACCAGAAATAATATGAGGAATAGTGTAATCATCTTCTTCAAAGATTAAAGTAATCCTATCTCCAGGCTCGACAGTTTCGTGAAACATGACGGGAGCATTATTTTTTAACACATTTTTACGCGTTCTAAGGAAATGTCTTACTTTTCTAGGAATAAGCCACTCTGTTTCTAATAGTTCTCGAACAGTTGTTTGAGTTGTTGAGGGAGGTAGAACAATAGAAAATTGCATATATAGACTCCTTTTTCTAATTTAAAGGTTTTTTAAAAAATAACATGTAGTAATTTAATTTTTAAATGGTATATTAAAGTAACTTATGAAGATAAGTCTTTAGACGTATTAGTTATTTCTGATAATATGATACACTAAATTTATAAAATTTAATAGAAAGGACATTATCATGGAGTATATTAAGAAGTATTTTGAAGTGATAAAATCCTGGTTAATAAGGTTTGGTACGTGGTTGCAGCCTCACTGGCAAACGTTTCGTATCCATCAAAAAAGAATATGGAAAAAATATCATATTAATAAAATTATTTTGTTAGTGACATTAACCTTTATTTTAGTCACAAGTCTTTATTTATTTTACCTGGCTAAAAGTATGAATGTGTCAGGCTTAAAAGCTGGTTTGGAACAATCAACGACGATTTATGATAAAGATGGAGATGAGGCAGGTAAGCTTCGAAAAAATGGTGGGACATTTGTAACGCTAGATAATATTTCCCCTCATGTAGTAGACGCACTTATCTCAACAGAAGATCGTCGGTTTTATAAACATAAGGGATATGATGTAAAAGGAATTATGAGAGCGGCTGTTAGGAAGGTCATTAGACGAAATAATAGTGGCGGTGGCGGTAGTACCATTACACAACAGCTAGCTAAAAATGCCTTTTTAGACCAACAGCAAAATTTTACTCGTAAAGCAAAAGAACTTTTTCTAGCAATCGAACTTGAAAAAGAGTACTCAAAAGATGAAATATTGGAAATGTACTTGAATAAATCTTACTTTGGTAGTGGGGTTTGGGGAATTCAAGACGCGTCAAAAAAATATTTTGGTAAAGATGCTAAAGATTTGACTGTTGATGAAGCAGCTGTATTAGTCGGCGCCTTGAAAGGTCCTAGTTTATATAACCCGATTGATCATATGGACTATGCTGTAAACAGACGTAATACAGTCTTATCTGTGATGGTGGATAATGGAAAATTAGATAAAGCAACCGCAGATAGGCTGATGAAAGAACCGATATATTTAACAGATACATATGTCCCGGATAAAGATACCTATAAATATCCTTATTATTTTGACGCGGTCATTTCTGAAGCGGTTGATAAAACGAAATTGACTGACGCTGACATTTCAAGTGGTGGTTACAAAATATACACAGCACTAGATCAAGTGTATCAACAGGGAATGGATCAAACCTTTGCTAATGATAGTTTATTTCCACCAGCAGCATCAGATGGTGAAATTGTAGAAGGGACATCTGTTGCGATTAATCCTAGTTCTGGTGGTGTGATGGGGATTGTCGGGGGACGTGGTGAGTATACTTATCGGGGCTGGAATCGTGCGACTAACTCTTATTTATCACCAGGATCAACAATGAAGCCTTTATCTGTTTATACATCGGCATTAGAAGCAGGGTATAAACCAGATGATATGTTAAAAGATGAAGAATTACCTTATTATGATGTACATAATTTTTCGCATACATATAGTGGTGAGACATCTATGACGAATGCCTTGATTCATAGTTTAAATGCTCCTGCTGTTTGGTTAATGCATGAAATTGGCATTGATAGAGGGTATAAAAAAGTGGAACAATTTGGTGTTAAACTAGATGAAAAAGATAAATATTACGGTTTAGCGTTAGGTGGACTAACCAAAGGAGCTAGACCAATTGATATGGCAAGTGCATACACCGTATTTGCTAATGAGGGAGTTAGAAACGAAACACATTTTATTACCAAGATTGAGGATTCACATGGTGTGATTATTTATGAAAATCAAAAGCCGAAATCTACACGCGTGACAACGCCTGAAGTAGCTGAAGAGATGACTAGCATGCTTCAAGGGGTTTATAGTACGGGAACAGGTGCTGCAGCTCAGCCGTATGGTTATCAAATAGCCGGTAAAACAGGAACGACTGAGAATATTAATGCAGATGGTATGTCGAAAGATCAATGGATGATTGGTTATACTCCTGACGTGGTGGTCGCAACATGGATTGGTTTTGATAAAAGTGGGCCGGATCATTATTTGCCAGGTAATGACAGTAGTTATATTTCTAATATTTTCAGAACAGAGATGCAAAGTATATTAGGAGCTTCTCCAAACACACCATTTCCAGTGAAAGATGTGACACAGTCAACGGATTATATCGATAATCAAGAAAATGATACAAGGACTGATGGTAAATTAGATGGAATTGGTGACAAACTAAACGATGTTGGTGGAAAAATTAAACAAGGTGCAGACACTGTAGGAGACGGCATCAAAAAAGGATTAGACAAAGTGGGTGAAGTTTGGCAAGGTATCTGGGGTAAGGTAACTCAATAATATTAGGCTTTTTCTTTGAAACATGTTACAATATTAGGAGAATAAATTTCTATTTAAAGGAGCTTATATATGTCAAATAATATTTATGATAGTGCTAACCAAATTGAACGTGAAATTCGCCAAATGGATGAATTTTTAGCATTGAGTGATGCTTTTGACGCAGTGAAAGAAAATGAAGAAGCTTTTGAATTATTCAAAGCTTTTCAAGAATTGCAAATGACATTACAACAAAAACAAATGCAAGGTGAAGAATTTTCGGATGAAGATGCTAAGCAAGCACAAGAAATGGCTGAAAAAGTTCAAGGTGAAGCATTAATTCAAGATTTAATGCAAAAAGAACAAGCATTTAGCATGATTGTTAATGACTTAAACCGCATCATTATGCAACCAGTTCAAGATTTATATACGTTAGATTAATCGACACAATAATGGGTGGTTAAGCAAAGAGCTTAACCACCTATATTTTTTATAGAACTTATTCTGATTAAACATTATGAATGGCTAAAAGGAGTGTGACACATGAAATTTATTCATATGGCAGATTTGCATATCGATCAACCTTTTTCTGGTATTACAACAGAAGATGTAACATTTCAAAAAGAGATACAACAAATAAATTATAAAGTGTTTGAGACCATTATAGAAAATTGTATTAAGGAGTCAGTTGATTTCTTATTGATAGTTGGAGATACGTTCCATCAAGCAACATCGTCTATCTATACACAAAAATTTGTAATGGATCAATTTAGGCGTCTAGAAAAAGAACAAATCAAAGTAGTGATGTCTTTTGGAAATCATGATTATTATACGAAAAGTCGTTACTGGTTTGAATGGCCACAAAACGTCATATTATTTGATACTGAAGAAGTTACGACAAAGGTTCTACAAATGACAAATGGACAAAGTGTTTCTATTAGTGGTTTTTCTTATGAACATCAGTGGATTAAAGGCAATAAAGCGTTAGATTATCCAAGTAGAAGTATGGAAACAGATTATCACATTGGATTTTATCATGGTGAGATAGCACAAGAAGGAAAATATGCTCCGTTTCTTTTATCTGATTTAAAACCAACATATGATTATTGGGCATTAGGGCATATTCATAAGACAGAGGTGTTAACAGATAAACCACTAACTATTTATCCAGGAACTCCTCAAGGACATACTCGAAAAGAGAGACAGACTAAGGGAGTTAGTCTGGTTGAAGTCAATGGCTCTAGTGTATCGCAAAAATTTATCGATGTAAGTAAAGCAGCATGGGTGCAACAAGATATCTCATTAAAAGAAATAATACGATCAGATCAACTAACAAAAATTGAAAAAGAAATCATGGCAGCAAAATATACAAAAGAGGTAACCTTACTAGTAGTAAAATTGAGTCCATCTTCTGAAGAAGGACTAAGTGAGCTACTTTTAAATAAAGAAGAAATATTAGGTTATCTTCAACGTCAATTATTAAGAAAAACTTCTTATTATATTTGGTTAGTCGATATAATGATTGAGCCAATCGAGATAGATCAACTTATTATGGGATTTGATTCAAGTTTAGTCGATGATTTAGCACAACATTTCTTGAAGCGTAATGAATTTAATGATGTTGCGAAGGATATTGTGCAACAACCAGTAATTGGAACGAATATTGTATTTGATGAAGAAGATATGGAACGTATTGTAGAAGAAAGTAGCCAATTAGTGAAGGACAAAATGATTTTTAAAAATGGAGTAGGCCAATGAAAATAAGACGATTATACATTAATGGATTTGGAAAATTTAATAATCAAGTATTTAACTTAAAAGAAGATAATCAACTCATTTTTGGTGATAATGAATCAGGAAAATCCACATTATATCATTTTATACGGACTATTTTATTTGGTTTTCCTAAAAAACGTGATATGACACGTGATTTTACACCAGTAGCTGGAGCGACATATGGTGGGCATTTAATTATCGATCACCCAGTTCATGGTGAAATTTACGTTGAGCGATTTAAAGAAAAAAATAAAGGGCAGGCATATGTGCGTTTAGAAGATGGTCAAGTAGGAGACGAGAGACTTCTAACAACTATTTTATCACCTTTAACACGTGAAATTTTTGATGAGGTGTTTAGCTTTCAGCAAGAACAGTTGGTTGATTTAGATGATTTAAATGAAGTTAGATTGCAACGTTTACTGTTGACAGTTGGTTTAACAGGAAGTGAACGACTAACTGCCATATCAAATGATTTTCTAAAAGATAGACAACAAATATATAAACCTTCTGGACGAATTCCGTTATTAAATCAACAATTAAAAGAATTCAACCGTTTGGAACAGAGTATTCGTTTAGTTGAAGAACAAGAACAAACTTACCAAAATAAATGGGATCGACGAATAGAATTAGAAGAGTTGTTGGAAAAAGAACGTAAGGAGTTGGAAGATAGCTATTCCTTAGAAAAGACATTGCTAGATCAGCAAAAATATTTTCCTCTATACACCGAATGGCAAACATTGAACAGGGAGACCGGTGGAAAGAAAGAAAAAGACGCTGCCTCACAAACAACCATTAAGAGTGTGTCAGACGCATTACAGGAATATCGTTTTTTAACAAAAAAAGAGACTGAACTATTAGAAAATCAAAGTGAAATCATTAAAGACATTACTCCAGCTGTTCAATTTTATCTTGAGAATCAAGAATTATTTGAACAATTATTAGATGATCAATTGAGTGTTCAATCAATCAGTGAGCGACAAGAGGTTATGCAACAGCAACTCGATGCCTATACATCAAATAAAAAAGAATTATATGAAAAATATCGTTTATCAGATGCATTACTTGATGTGGTAATTGAAGAACAGGAAGAAATATCATTAAAAGAATTGGCAGAAGTTGAGGAAGAATTATTACGGAAACAAGTGATATTATCCAATGAACAAAGCCGATTATCCATTCGTCAGCGAAAACTAGATTATGAATTATCTGAATCAGAAAATCAATTAGATACTTCATCTGCATCGATTAATGAGGAACATCTAGATAATAGCCCATTTCTTGATTCATTTACGATAAAAATGTTTTCAGGGCTCTCAATAGCGATTGCTATTATGATGCTACTACTGGCAATTGTGTTAGGTGTATCATGGCTATATGTGATTGTCGTTATTTTTGCGGGGTTAGGTATTTATGGTTTTATGAATACATCTAGGGTACCAAAGTCGTCATCTGTGACCCCAGAAGAAGCCAAAACATTATATAAACAACAATTAGGCGAGGCGGATCAACTAGCTGGCGAGTTATATGAATTGGAAAAAGAACTAGCTAATTTTGAAGAACAGGATGCGTTAGTAAAAAAACAAAAAGAACAATGGGCGACAGCATATGGCTTCTCTACAGATGAGACGGTTTCAATGTGGTTAACTACATTACCTGTTTTTAGTCAATTACGTGACATTCAAAAAAATGAACAAGAGATGCAACAACAGCTTGAAACGATTGATAAAGCAATTGATTCTTATAAACAATCACTTTCTTTTGCTAAAGAGTGGATTCCTTTAGAAGATAAAAATATTCGTGATGGCTTTAAAGAAGTCAAACAATTTGTTGAGGCACAAAAAGAAGCAATTAATCGTCTGGAAGGTAGTGAAACAAGCAATATTCAAAGTGAACTAGCCTCTATTCGACATCAAAAAGCGGCTAGTCAACAATTGGTTAATCAATTAATTGATCAACATGAGGCTACGCCAATTGATATAGCTAAAGAATGGTTAAATCATCAAGAACAGCTAAATCAAAATGCTAAACGTTTAAGCGAATTAGAACGTCAGTTAGAGCACGTGTTCGATTTATCTAAAGAATACAAATTACTTTCAATCAACCGCGAAGTAATGAAGGTAAAAGAAATTCAGGATGAACTGAAAGATAAACAACGAATGTATCAAACAGAATGGCAACAAATTGATTATGATATGAAGCAAATGGAAAAAAATGGCTCATTAGATGATTTGAGACAAGAAAGAGCCACTCAATTAGCAAAAATTGAAGAAATGACAGAGCAATGGTTAACGTTACGATTTTCTGAAGAGTTGATTCAACGGCTATTTCAATACTTATCAGATCAACAATTACCAACATTACTTGGTACAGTCACAGGTTATTTCAATCTATTAACTAATAAAAAATATCATAAGGTATTAATAGAAGATGGTAGATTATGGGTCGTTGATACAACGCAACAGTCTTGGACAATTGATCAACTATCTACTGGGACAAAAGATCAATTATATATGGCTTTTCGTCTAGCTTTTATTCATTTACATAGTGAGGATTACGGTTCACCAATTGTTATAGATGATGGCTGGCTCCATTTTGATGATTCACGTAAGGCAACTTTATTTAATTTATTAGATATGTTAGGAAAAGATAATCAAGTTATTTGTTTAACATCTGATAAAGCAATGAGAGAATATTTTAAAATGAAAGATCAATCTGTTTTGGTTATTGGAGAGGAAGAAACAGCATGAAAAAATTAAGGGAACTTTCTGTAGATGAAACATTTGAAGCATTTGTCTTATTAAAAACAGCGGATGTTCGAGTAGCGAGAAATGGAAAAAAATTCATTGCGTTTACATTCCAAGATAATTCAGGCACGATAGATGGTAAGTACTGGGGAGCATCAGAAGAAGATATTGAGCTATTTACAACTGGTAAAGTTGTGTTCTTAAATGGTAAACGTGAGCTGTATCAAAATATGCCTCAAGTCAAAATTCTTCATATGCGTTTAGCTAAAAATGATGAACCGGTTGATCCGTCTTTATACATGGAAAAAGCACCTATTGATATTGATGAGATGAAACAGGAATTTAATGATTACTTACTAGATATTACTCAAGCAAAATGGCACCGTATTGTCCGTCATATTCTTAGTAAGTATCAAAAAGAATTTTTTGAATACCCAGCAGCAAAACGAAACCATCATGCGTTTGCAGGAGGGTTGGCTTTCCATACTTTAACCATGTTACGCTTAGCAAAATCTGTCTCACAAGAATACACAGAACTAAATCCGTCTTTGTTATATGCAGGTGTTATGTTGCATGACTTGGGGAAAGTACATGAACTATCAGGTCCTGTCGCAACAGAGTATACCTTAGCAGGAAATTTATTAGGACATATTGTGATGATTGATGAAGAAATAACAAAGGCTTGTATAGAATTAAATATTTCAGAACTAGATGAGGAAGTACTAGTTCTTAAGCATGTTGTATTAGCACACCATGGTTTGTTGGAATATGGATCACCTGTTAGGCCTAAAATTATGGAAGCAGAAATATTGCATCATTTAGATAATTTAGACGCATCAATGCAAATGATGTTAGGATCATTAAAACAAGTAAATCCTGGGGAGTATACAGAACGTATTTTTGGATTGGACAATCGAAATTTTTATTTACCAAATATTTAAAAAGCATTGAACATAAGAAACATTCTTGTGTTCAATGCTTTTTACTATATTAATAATAATTGTTTTGTGCTAATTCAAAAGCATCACGCATATCCTTTGGTGCTTTTTTTCCATTCACTTTTTTTACGAGTTCACCTTGTAAAATAAGACGGTGTTCACCAGATGTATCACAAGTGACTAAAGTAACCTGACGTTTTTCAGGAACATCTTCAATAACATCTACTCTTGTTGGTTCTACATATTCTTTCATGGTAACTTTATATTCATAGATATACTCTAAATCTGTGAGATAAATAGAAGATCCAAGTTCCACTCGGACTAAAGGAGCAAATAACAAAGTAGGATCATACATATAATGACTAGCTAAAGCATAGTTTCCAAACCCCATTTTCTGATCAGGTTTCATCGTTCCAGCTCCAACAGAAATAACGTAATTAGAAACCCCTTTTAGAATCGGTAAATTTAAATCCACACTGGGTATAGCAATACCACCCACAACATCTCCGACATCACGACCACGTGATTTAGTGACAGTATTGAAATCTAGCGATTCTACTTGATCAAAATCAAAAGTTGCTTCTTTTTGTTCATTTTTAACAACATCATCTCGAGTTATTTTATTGACTTGATATTGTGCCGTATTTTCTTTTACAAGATAATTTTTAATCTGGTTATTAAAAATTAATGCAATCCCTACTAAAAAAAGAATAATCATGATTAGATTAAAAAAGAAATGTTTAAATCGTTGCCCAATCGATTTTTTTTTGGTTTGATGTTTTGTTGAACGTTTTTTTTGTGATGAATCGTTTTTGTTAGAGATGATATTAGCCCCCTTTTTCATGTAATTCTATCAACTATCATACCATAATAATTTTAAAAATAAAGAAAGTAGGGTGATAAAACAACATTACGTTATTATGCCGTTTTTTTAAATACCTCACTAGATTTGTAATACAAACGTAATTAAACTGCTAGGGTTTATGTGTTCATTTTGTTAAGGAAAAATGGTATAGTTGTATTAATGGAAATTACTAGTAGAAGAAAGATAGGTGAAGGTGTTGCGACGAAATATATATGTTCATTTAGATGGTATTAGTAACTCGGTTTTAACAAAGGGACTTAGCCATCAAGACTTTGATCGTTATACTATTCATCGTCCCAAAAACTTACTATTGCTAGATGCTAGTGAGCTAGAGGGGGAGTATGAAGCGCATACTGGATTTAGGGTAATACGCGGCCAGGAAAATGTTGATCGATATTTAAGCAATTTAAATTATAATAAAAGGCGAGAAATTAAATGGTTAGATTTTGAAGAATATGATACATTAAAACGTTTGACAGCAAATGAAATTGCTGAAATATTGTATTTATCCCATATGAAGATGCAATTGCGTTCGCCTTTTTTTTATAAATTACAAAACAATTATGCTTTTTTTGAGACAGAACAAGAAGTGATGAAAGTATATTATCGAAATATAGACGAATTTTATCAGTCTTTATCTCAAAAAATTACTGATAAAGTTTTATACCAATTAAATGCTAATCGCTCTCTATTCTCAAAACGCTATACTAATATAACGCCTTTACCATACGATATAGTAAAAGAGTTAAAAAGTATTATGCAAGAAGGGACTGTATTTGAGTTTTCACAAGTTGGTCTAGATAATGGGGAGTATAAAATACCCGTACATGTTGTTGAAGATAATCTTAGAAAAATTGAGAGTAATCAATTATTTTTGGAAGAAAAAGTAGGTGTTTTAATCTATCAACATCAAAAGATGTCATGGTATTTTAAGACGGTAGATAACCCGATATTGTTTTAGTGCAGTGCTTCTTTTATTTATATAGATAAAAAATAAGGAATAGAATTTTGCTGAAAACTGGAGTATAATTAAGTCCTAGTAAATTTAGGAGGACAACCATGAAGATTTTTTTAGTATATGGTGGTAAAAGTGCTGAACATGATGTATCAATTCTATCGGCCTTTTCAATTTTACAAGCAATTTATTATAACTATTATTCAGTTCAATTAGTTTATATTACGAAAGATGGTAATTGGCTAAAGGGACCTGTGTATCATGAGGCACCTTTAAATAAAGAATCTCTACACTTAACGATTGCCAATGCTCAACCTATTTTACCAAGTGATTTAAAAGAAGGAAATGCGGTTATTTTTCCAGTATTACATGGTCCTAATGGAGAAGATGGTACGATTCAAGGATTATTTGAAGTATTAAATATGCCGTATGTTGGTGCGGGAGTTTTGGCTAGTGCATGTGCTATGGATAAAATCATTGGTAAACAGTTATTCCAGCAAGTCGGTATTCCTCAATTACCATATGTTGCAGTAACTAAAACGGGCTATAAAGATCACCAAGAAGACATTTTGTTAGAGTGTGAAGGTAGTTTGATTTACCCAATGTTTGTTAAACCAGCTAACATGGGTTCAAGTGTCGGTATTAATAAAGCTGAATCTCGTGAAGAATTAGTTCAGGCAATAGATGAGGCATTCCGTTTTGATCGACGTGTCATTGTGGAGCAAGGAATTGAAGCACGCGAATTAGAAGTTGCCGTATTGGGTAATGATGAAATCAGAACAACGTTAGCTGGAGAGATTGTTAAAGATGTGGCATTTTATACATACGAATCAAAATATTTGGACAATAAAGTGGAATTACAAATTCCAGCAGATATTTCAGCTGAATTACAAGAAACATTACAATATTATGCTAAAAAAGCGTACCAAACACTAGATGGTAGTGGATTGAGTCGCTGTGACTTCTTTTTAACAGCTAATAATGAGGTATTCCTAAATGAAGTGAATACGATGCCAGGTTTTACACCATTTAGTATGTATCCGTTACTATGGAAAAATATGGGATTAAATTATGGTGACTTGCTAGAAGAATTGATTCAATTAGCTAAACTACGTTTTGAAAAAAAACAACAAATTGAAGTTGAGCAGTTGTAGAGTTGGACGCTTGTTCAACTTTTTTTGTTGATAAGAGAAAGAAGGAGAGCTATGAACTTATTAATTAAAGAGATTGTCGCGGCGGTAGAAGGCATCAATTATGCTCAACATTTAGATGACCAAACGATTTCCTCTGTTGAGTTTGATACACGAAAAGTGCGAGAAAATAGCTTGTTTGTTCCACTAAAAGGAGCAAGAGATGGTCATGATTTTATTCCGCAAGCCATTGATAACGGAGCTTCTTTAGTTTTATCAGAAAAAGAGTTATCTGAAGATATTGCGTATATTAAAGTCGAAGATACATTAATTGCCTTACAAAAATTATCTCGTTTTTATTTAGAAAAAAGTGCACCTAAAGTAATAGGAATTACAGGGAGTAACGGGAAAACAACAACAAAAGATATGACGGCAGCTGTGTTATCACAAGCATTTAAAACATATAAAACACAAGGTAATTATAATAATCATATTGGCTTGCCTTACACGATTTTATCCATGCCAGAAGACACAGAGATGTTAGTTTTAGAGATGGGGATGGATCATAAAGGTGAAATTGAAGTCTTGTCAAATCTTGCGACACCAGATATTGCAGCCATCACATTGATTGGGGAATCTCATATCGAATACTTAGGATCACGAGCTGGCATTGCTGAAGCTAAAATGGAAATCACTTCAGGTCTTAAAAAAGAAGGCATTTTAATTATCCCAAATGATGAGCCATTGTTAAAACGATTGATAGTGGATATCTCACAAGAGGTTGAAAGTTTTGGGATAGATACGCAAGCAACTTTATCAGCTTCCATACTTTCAGAAACGAAAGTTGATACACAGTTTGAAACTAATCTATTTGAAGGTGAAGTATTTTCAATTCCGGTTTTGGGTGGCTATAATGTCAAAAATGCTTTGATTGCTTTATTGATTGGAAATCATTTTGGCATACCTGTTTCAAAAATGAAAAATGGGCTAGAAACATTTGATTTAACTAAAAATAGAACAGAATGGTTGAAAACAAATGACGGCATTGATATCTTAAGTGATGTATACAATGCCAATCCAACTGCAATGAAATTAGTGTTAGACACATTTTCTGCGTTAGAATTAGAAGGCAAGAAATATATTGTGTTAGGTGACATGCTAGAATTAGGGGAACTATCTAGCCAGATGCATGAAAGTATCTCCGAGCATATTTCACCAAATCATATTGATCAAGTTTATTTGTATGGCGAGCAAATGAACGCTCTTTATAATCTGTTAAATGATAGAATGCCAAAAGGTTCTCTTCATTTTTACCATAAAACAGAAAAAAAAGAATTAATGAAACATTTATCAAGTCAACTGCAATCAAAAGATACGGTTTTTCTGAAAGCAAGCAATGGAATGGGATTAAATGAAGTTGTTGATTTTTTATTAAAAAACCATGAATAGGCAAGGTTTTATTGTTAATTATTTAAGAATGTGATAGTATTATACGAATGCCTATTTTCATTTTTTTTCATTATATAAAAAGAAAAGCAGTCGATTTAGCAACAAACTAGGAGGATATCATTTGAAATTTAGTGAATTACAGTTAGAAAAAAGTTTATTACAAGCTATCGAAAATATTGGGTTTGAGGAAGCAACACCTGTACAGAGTGCGACAATACCATTAGCGTTAGAAGGAAGAGATGTTATTGGTCAAGCTCAAACTGGTACTGGTAAAACAGCCGCTTTTGGGTTACCAATGTTAAATAAAATTGACTCTAATAGACCTGAGTTACAAGCATTAGTTATTGCACCAACACGTGAATTAGCTATTCAAACACAAGAAGAATTATACCGTTTAGGTAAAGAAAAAAAAGTTAAAGTTCAATCAGTTTATGGTGGAGCAGATATTGGTCGACAAATTCGTGCGTTAAAAAACAAACCACATATTGTTGTGGGAACTCCTGGCCGTTTATTAGACCATATTAATCGTCGTACGTTGAAACTAGATACAGTGGAAACTCTTGTATTAGATGAAGCTGATGAAATGTTAAATATGGGATTCTTAGATGATATCGAAGCCATCATCTCAAAAGTTCCAGCAGAACGCCAAACATTATTATTCTCAGCAACAATGCCAGATTCAATCAAACGTATTGGGGTTAAATTCATGCAAGACCCTGAACATGTTCGTATCAAAGCAAAAGAAATGACAGCTAACCTAATTGATCAATATTACGTTCGTTGTAAAGAATTTGAGAAATTTGATATTATGACTCGTTTGTTTGATGTACAATCACCTGAGTTGACAATTGTTTTTGGCCGTACAAAACGTCGCGTCGATGAATTGGCTCGTGGACTTGAAATGCGTGGTTATAAAGCAGAAGGTATCCATGGAGACTTACCACAGCACAAACGTATGAGTATTTTAAAAGCCTTTAAAAATGGCGAATTAGATATCTTAGTTGCAACAGACGTCGCAGCTCGTGGATTAGATATTTCTGGTGTGAGTCATGTTTACAACTATGATATTCCACAAGATCCAGAAAGTTATGTTCACCGTATCGGTCGTACAGGTCGTGCTGGCAAAGAAGGTATGTCAGTAACCTTTGTTACACCTAATGAAATGGGTTATTTACATGTTATTGAAGACTTAACGAAAAAACGTATGACACCACTTCGTCCACCTTCTAAAAAAGAAGCAGTAGAAGGACAAATTGGTGCAGCGATTACTGAAATTAAAGATTTATTAGCAGCTAATGGCTTAGAAAAATATCAATTAGCAGCAAGTGATTTATTAGAAGACTACACAGCAGAAGATTTAGTGGCGTTGTTAATTAAACAAATTTCTAAAGATGATGCAGCTGAAGTCCCTGTAAAAATCACACCAGAACGCCCATTACCAAACCGTCGTGGTAATAATAAAAATAGTGGCCGTGGTAAAGGTGGTAACTATAACCGTCGTAATAACAACAAAGGTGGCGGCCGTGGTGGCAAGGAACAATATAACAAGAAAAAACGTTATAACAATTCTGATGCACCTAAAAAAAATAATAACAACAAATCAAACAACAAACCTTCGCAGAAAAAAGATGGTGGCCGTGGATTTGTTATTCGTAACAACGATAAATAATAGTTATACCAATCTAATAAGATTAGATTGGTATTTTTTATTTGTAATAAAATGATTCTATTCGCTTTTTTGTTTTAATGTCGTTATAATAACATTATCGTCAAAAGGGAGTGCTAATATGATTATGGGAATTGGTATAGATGCTGTAGAGCTATATCGCATAGAAGATATTATAAAGAATAATCCTAAATTTATTTCCCGTGTGCTAACGTCTCGTGAGTTGGAAATCTTTGAAACGTTAAAAATAAAGAGACAAACAGAATTTCTAGGGGGTCGTTTTGCGTGTAAAGAAGCTTTCTCAAAAGCGTATGGGACAGGAATTGGAAAAGTAGGATTTCAAGATATTGAGGTGTTATCAGAAGAAAGTGGTCGACCAATAGTGTATCAGTCTATATTTGAAGGGCAGGTTCATGTGTCCATTACTCATACAGACAAAGTAGCCTTCGCTCAGATTATTTTAGAAAAATAAAATAAACGAAACAATTGTTGTCGTTTCGCTTATTTACTAATTGATAAATTTTGAGAATGATTAGGGTGGATGATGGATATTTTCCTTATATAGTTAGCTGAAATCATACGGATTTCATTCGATTTTTGTAATTTAATGACTAAGGCATTGCGATTAATCGCATGTTGGTAAATTCTGCCAACGAGTGTTTCATAACTAGCTTGTGATGGCTCTTGATATTGAAGAACCACCAGACTCTTTTGAAGTATGGCTTTACTAATTTGTTGCTGGATAAGAGCTAAATGCTTTTCCTTTTCTGACTCATCATCTAAAAAAGAAGAAATAAATCTCTGTGATGAACGGGAGATAAAACGAGTAAACTTTTTGACATGATTTTCTTTATTAGGCTTTGTAGACGGTTGCTTTTTTATCATCAGTCATTCTCCTTTTAAGTCTTTCTTTCTCTTATTATACGGAGCAGAGATAGGTTAGTCAAACAAATAATAGTAGTGAAAACAGTGGGATATTTGTGAAAAAAAGTGAAAAGGTGGTGATATAATGTTAAAAGAGTGGCTTCCATCAGATTTATATAAATTAAGTCGTTATCAAACTAAAGAGTGGTTACCATTTCAAAATAGTCATAAAAAAGCATTAAAAGCACTTTATAAAAATAGTCTTTCATTGCGAGATGATTATCTAGTAGTTGGATGGTATAAAGGAAATCAATTATTGGCTGTATGTGATGGTGAAATTAAGGATAATGTTTTTTGTGTAACAAATATTGTAAGTACGTCCTATTTATTTGGATTTAGTGAATGTATGATGTTGCTTGATGAGATTGCCAAGAGTCGTCTTTTATCAGAAGTGTATTTACCTGATTTTTCGGATGTTTCATTGGTCAAAAATAAATTGTTAGATTTAGGTTTTGTTAGAAAAAATCATCCCAAACCAGGGTATTATTATCACGTAAACTATCATACTGGAATTGTTTTAGGTGGTGGTGGTGCTAGAGGATCTTATCAAATAGGTGCATGGCGCGCGTTAAAAGAGTTAGGTGTTACCTATAGTATGATAAGTGGAACATCAGTAGGTGCATTAAATGGAGCGTTTATGGTACAAGGTAATTTAAATGACGCTGAAGATATGTGGCGTGATATTGCGACGAATAAAATATTAAACTTATCGCTTAATGATAAAGAAAATAAAACAAGAGAAAACTTGATTCAAGGTGTCAAAAACCTTACTTTATCCGCACTAAAAGAAAACGGCGCTGATAGCACACCTTTGTACCATATGATTGAAACGATGATTGATGAAGACCAAATGTTTGATCCAGATAAAAAACCAATTGATTTTTATTTTGTGACAACTCTTGCACCAAAAATGGAAGAGATAGTGAAGTCATTAAAAGATGTACCAAAGGATGAATTAAGTAAATGGCTATTAGCTACATCGTCATTTTACCCTGCGATGAGGGCATGTGAAATCAATGGACAGTATTATGTAGATGGTGGTTATCGTAATAATATACCTAAAGATATCTTGCTTAATCATGGAGCAAAAGAATTAATTGTAATCGATGTGAAAGGACCGGGTGTTATCAAACCTGTAAAAATCCCTCGTGATATTTGCGAGATTACGATTAGTAGTAAATGGGGATTAGGCACGGTATTATTATTTGATAAAGAACGAGCTATTTGGAATATGCAACTAGGCTATTTGGATACAATGAGAACTTTCCACCGATATGAGGGAAATTGGTATGCTCTAGAACCAAATAATTATAAAAAAGAAGCGGTGAAATTAACTAAACATTTTTTAATGTACCTTAAATCACAAGAAGCCATTAAACAGTTAGGTAAGAAAGTAACTCCTCGATGGATGGTTCAACATCATGTTCAACCAGAATTATTTGGCATTTATTTGTTAGAAGAGACTGCCCGTATATTATCGGTAGATCCTTCAAGAGTATATACTATAGATGAATTATCAGATGAAATTGTCACAGTATTTAATGAGAAAAATGATGACGTCAACGATCAAATGCTTTTATCACTTAGTGAATGGTTAGCAGATTATGTGAAACAAACTGTCCCACTGTCTGAAAAAACTGTTTTGACATATAATTATCATTTGATTGAAACAAAAGTAGAAATAATTGGTAGGCTATTTGATATTAGTTGGAAACCAGTCTTACAAGCGTTATTTATTCATTTTTTAAAGGAGAGAAAAATATGAGTCAAGAATTTTCTTATGAAATTTTGGAAGAAATTGCCGTATTATCTGAAAATAATAAAGGATGGACAAAAGAATTAAATCTTATTAGCTGGAATAATCGACCAGCAAAATTTGATTTACGTGATTGGGCGCCCAATCATGAAAAAATGGGAAAAGGCATAACGTTAACTAACGAAGAGTTTGCTGTATTAAAAGAAACTCTGACTAACATGTAGGGGTAAAATATGAAGAGTATGACAGGCTATGGGCATGGAGAATGTCAAAGAGAAGATTATCAGATAGTGGTTGAGATAAAATCAGTCAACCACCGTTTTTTAGATATACAAGTTCGTTTACCAAGAGAGTACAATCATCTTGAAATGGAGATGAAAAAAGTACTAAAAAATAAATTATCTAGAGGAAGAGTAGAATGCTTCATCACTTTAACAAAAGAAAGCTCATCTTCTAAGGAGTTAATGATTAATTGGCCTGTATTAGATAGATTAGTTCAGGATTTAGGTGATGCTGAATTTCATCGTTATAAAAAGCAACCATTTTCTGCTGAGCGATTTTTAGAAGGAGGAATATTACATCCTGCATTAATTGAAGTAGTAGAAAAAAATGATGCGACAAGTGATATTGAAGTAGATTTATTGGCAGTATTTAAGCAAGCGTTAGAAGCACTAAATGGAAGTAGACAAACTGAAGGAGAGGGAATTCAATCCTTTTTTTATGAATATGTCAACTTAATTAACCAAGAGATATCAATGATATCAAAAAAAACAGAGACCATAAAACAAGAACATTACGATAAACTGAAACAAAAAATGACTAGTTTGATGGAAGATATTCCTATTGATGAGTCTAGGTTATTAAGTGAAGTGGCTATTTTAATTGATAAGGGAGATATATCTGAAGAGTTGGATAGATTAAGTGTACATGTGAATGCCATGATGCAATTACTTAAAAAGAATGGTCCCGTTGGGAAAGAACTAGATTTTTTAATTCAAGAGATGAATCGAGAAGTCAATACAATTGGATCAAAGTCAACTAATTTAGATGTTAAATCTAGTGTGATTCAATTGAAAACGTTGATTGAACAAATTAGAGAACAAGTTCAAAATATTGAATAATTGATAAAAATTATCATAGACACTTGCAAAAATATTCTCTAGGGTGCATTATAGAAGGTAAACTAAGAAAATTGTAAGTGAGAGGACGACACGATGTCAGAACGAGGGTTACTAATTGTATTATCAGGTCCATCCGGTGTTGGAAAAGGGACAGTTAGAAAGGCGTTATTTGAAAAAGATGACAATCAATTTGAGTATTCTATTTCAATGACAACACGCCAAATGCGTCAAGGTGAAGTGGAAGGTGTAGATTATTTCTTTCGATCAAAAGAAGAATTTGAGCAATTAATATCTGAAGGAAAAATGTTAGAATATGCCGAGTATGTTGGTAATTATTATGGTACGCCATTAGATTATGTTAATCAGACATTAGATGAAGGCAAAGATGTCTTTTTAGAAATTGAAGTGCAAGGAGCCATGAAAGTCAAAGAAAAAATGCCAGATGGTGTCTTTATTTTTTTAACCCCTCCAGATTTTAGTGAATTAAAAGCACGAATCGTTAATCGTGGAACAGATGCGTTATCAGTGATAGAAAAGCGTATGTCGAAAGCAAAAGAAGAAATTGAAATGATGCGTCATTATGACTATGCTGTAGTCAACGATGAGGTTGAATTAGCAGTACAACGGATTAAAAAAATTATCGAAAGCGAACATTACCGTGTAGATCACGTGATTGATCGCTATGAAAATATGTTAAAGGAGTTATAAACTATGTTATATCCATCAATAGATTCATTATTAGAGCAAGTCGATTCAAAATATTCATTGGTTATTTTAGCAAGTAAGAGAGCTCATGAATTAGACGAAGGTGCGCAACCAATGATTGAACCAGATAAATTTGTCTCTGTCAAAAATGTCGGTCGTGCTCTTGAAGAAATCGCTGTAGGAGATGTGGTTATTGACCCAAATCCAGAGCTAAAAAGAGAATTACTTAGAAGACAAGAAGAAGAGAAAAAAGCATTAAAACGCCGTGAACATCAAGAACTTGAAGCACGTATCCAATTTGAGAAAAAAATGTAACATATAAAACCTAAGAGATAGACCTCTTGGGTTTTTTTATTCGAGTAGAATGCAAAAAAAGAAGGTGAAGAAATGCCCAAAATAGCACATGTGATAGTTGATGTTCCAACGATGCAAACAGATCAACCTTTTACTTATTTAATTCCAAATGATATGGAAGAAGCCATTGAAGTAGGTGTGAGAGTCGATGTGCCATTTGGTAATGGAAATCGTCGAATACAAGGTTTTGTTGTTGATATAGAAAGTGAAAAAGAGGTAGATAACTTAAAACCAATAAAAGCTGTTTTAGATTTACACCCTGTAGTGAATGATGAGTTGTTGCTCTTGGCTGAAGAAATGGCAAAGACGACTTTTTCATTTAAAATTACGTGTCTTCAAACGATGTTACCCAGTGTGATGCGTTCAACTTACAAAAAATGGTTAGTATCAGTGGGAGATATCCCGACTCATATTGAAGAAGAGGTGTTTTTAGGATTAGCAGAGCGTGATTGGGAAGAAATAAAGGATACCCCTTATTTGTCCGAGCTACATCGTTTGAGGCAAGAGGGAGCAGTTGATATTCGTTATGAAGTGACAACCAAAAATAAAGTTAAAACGATGAAAGTTGTGCAAGCAAACTTACCCAAAGAAACACTGCAAGACATTCAAACGCACATTAGGAAAAATGCTCATCAAAAACACAAATTATTAGATTTGTTTATTTCTGAACAAACCGGTGAATTCTCAGTAAAAGAATTAGTTGAGCATTATGACTTATCCAGACAAGTGATTAAAGAAGCAGTGGAATTAGGTTGGTTAGTACAAGATGAACGAGAAGTTTACCGAGATCCATATAAAAATCGGTTGTTTCAACAAGATGACGCATTGGTATTAAATAAAGAGCAACAAGTTGCTTTAGATGCTGTCAGCCAATCTGTTTCAGATCATCAAAATGATGTGTTCTTATTAGAAGGCATTACAGGTAGTGGAAAAACTGAAGTTTATTTACAGGCTATTTCCCATGTATTGGAAGAAGGAAAAACAGCTATTATGCTTGTTCCAGAAATCTCCCTAACTCCTCAAACCGTAACACGATTTAAACGACGCTTTGGAGATAAAGTCGCAGTGTTACATAGCGGCTTGTCTCAAGGTGAAAAATACGATGAGTGGCGAAAAATTGAGCGTAAAGAAGCACAAGTCGTCGTTGGGGCTAGGTCAGCTGTTTTTGCTCCACTAGAAAATATCGGGTTAATTATTATTGATGAGGAACATGAAACAAGTTATAAACAAGATGAATCACCGAGGTATCATGCTAGAAACTTAGCAATTTGGCGAGGAGAGTATCATCGCTGTCCAGTGTTACTTGGAAGTGCGACGCCATCTTTAGAATCACGAGCAAGGGCACAAAAAAATGTGTATCACTTGTTGCAGTTAACCAAACGAGCTTCGGATAATGCTATTTTACCAACTGTATCAGTGGTAGACATGCGACGTGAGTTGAAACAAGGTGTCACAGGTAGTTTTTCAACATCTTTATTAAATGAATTGACTGAGCGTCTAGAGAAAAAAGAGCAGTCGGTCTTGATGTTAAATCGTCGTGGGTATTCTTCCTTTATGATGTGTCGAGATTGTGGTTACGTGTTGCCTTGTCCAAACTGTGATATCTCATTAACGCTTCACATGGATACAAAATCAATGAAGTGTCATTATTGCGGCCATGAAGAAGGTATTCCACAATGTTGCCCAATTTGTGATAGTAAAAAAATTCGTTATTATGGAACAGGGACACAAAAAGTCGAAGAAGAATTGCAACAATTATTACCAGATGCTAGAATTTTGCGCATGGATGTTGATACAACACGTAAAAAGGGAAGTCACGAACGATTATTACAAAAATTCGAAGCCAAAGAAGCAGATATTTTACTTGGCACACAAATGATAGCAAAAGGGCTCGATTTTCCAAATGTGACGTTAGTTGGTGTGTTAAACGCAGATACAGCATTAAATCTACCTGATTTTCGTTCAAGTGAGCGGACGTTTCAGTTATTAACACAAGTAAGTGGTCGTGCCGGACGTGGAGAAAAACTAGGTCAAGTGATTATTCAAACCTTTAACCCAGAACATTACGCGATTACTTTAGCAAAAAATCAGCATTACGAAGCATTTTATCAGCATGAGATGAATTTGCGAAGACAAGGGAAATACCCACCTTACTATTACACCGTACAACTTGTGGTGAGCCATGAAGAAGAGCTTCAAGCAGCAAAAAAAATGCACGAGATAGCAAATAAAATCAAACAAGCCTTAACCCCACAAGCCGTCATTTTAGGTCCAACACCAAAACCAATGGCAAGGATGAATCGTCGTTACTTTTATCAAACGGTGATAAAATATCGATTTGAAGAAAATTTAGGGCGAGTACTAGAAGAAATATTACAAGAGAGTCAAAAAGATATTAGAAGCGGCTTGCGCGTTAGTATCGATATGGAACCACAGCATTTTATTTAGTGCTTAAAATAAAGGAGTTTGACATGAGAGACATAATAAAATATCCTAACACTGTATTAACTACCCCGACAAAAAAAGTGACAGAAATTGATGATGAGTTGATAGATTTATTAGATGAAATGCATGCCATTATGCTTGAAAAGGATGGAATAGGACTTGCAGCTAACCAAGTTGGCGTGTCATCTCGAGTGGCTATTGTCCATATAGATGACGAATCAGGTATCTTTGAGATGATTAATCCAGAAATTATAAAAAAATCAGGAAAAACCATCGATGTCGAAGGGTGTTTAAGCTTTCCGGAAGTTTATGGAACAGTGGAGAGATTTGATGATATTACAGTGAGATTTGTTGACAGAGAAGGATATGAAGTTGAGGTTGAGGCCTCAGATTATTTATCGCGTGTGATGCAGCATGAGATAGAACATTTGGATGGTGGGCTATTTATTGATAAAATAATAAAAAGGCTATCACCAGATGAATTAATTGATTACATGGAGGAACATGGTTATGACTAAAATAGTATTTATGGGAACACCGGCGTTTTCAGTGCCAATTTTAGAAGGATTAGTGAGTGAAGGGTATGATGTGGTTGGCGTTGTAACTCAACCAGATAGACCAGTTGGAAGAAAACGTGTGTTAACTCCGCCTCCAGTAAAGCAAGCAGCTCTTGATTTAAAATTACCAGTATATCAACCAGAAAAAATCAGTCAATCAGCTGAATTAGAAGAGATTATCGCGCTTAATCCAGATTTAATCGTCACGGCAGCATTTGGTCAATTTTTACCTGAACGCTTGTTAAGGACTCCTAAATTTGGTGCGATTAATGTCCATGCATCATTGTTACCAAAGTATCGTGGAGGAGCACCTGTTCACTATTCAATCATCAATGGTGACAAAGAAACTGGTGTCACGATTATGGAAATGATTAAAAAAATGGATGCAGGAGATATTTTAGCACAAGAAGCGATCCCGATTTTAGGAACAGATGATGTTGGAAGTATGTTTGATAAATTAAGTCTTTTAGGCAAGGAATTGTTATTAAAAACATTGCCAGATTTATTAGCTAACAAGATGACACCAACGCCACAAGATGAATCACTGGTCAGTTTTTCTCCAAATATTTCACGTGAAGAAGAAAGAATTGATTGGAATAAAACAGCTCAAGAAATCGACTGCCAAGTTAGAGGCATGCGCCCATGGCCAGTAGCTTACGCAATGTATCAAGATAAGAGATGGAAAATGTGGGATGTAACCCCATTGCCAGAAAAAACAACAGATAAATCGCCAGGGACAATTATTTTAAAAGATAAGCATTGTTTGCAAGTAGCATGTGGTAAGTCGAGTGTTTTACAATTAAATACTATCCAACCAGCAGGAAAGGGTCGATTAAATGTGACAGATTTTCTAAATGGTGTCGGAAAAACAGTGGAAGTAGGAGACATTCTTGAGTAAACAAAAACAAGTACCGAAGCACATTAAACATACAGCTCGTTATACGGCGCTAGAACTTTTAACAAAAATTGCGAACAATCAAGCCTATTCAAACGTTTTAATCAATGAATCCATTAAACGTCATCAACTCTCTGATAAAGATGCTCGTTTAATGACAGAGATTGTTTATGGCACAATTAGTCGCAAACTAACATTAGAGTATTACCTTGCTCCTTTTATCAAAAAAGCAAAAAAGGTCGATACATGGGTGAAAGAATTATTGTGTCTATCTATATATCAAATGATTTATTTAGATAAAGTACCAGAATATAGCATTTTTAATGACGCTGTGACCATTGCTAAAGCAAAAGGAAATCCAGGCATTGGAAAATTTGTTAATGGTGTATTGCGTAACATTCAACGTCACGGAGTGCCTTCTTTAGATAAGATTAAAGATGAAGTAGAACGTTTATCCATTGAAATTAGTATGCCTTTATGGTTAACTAAACGTTTGATAGATGATATTGGATTTGAAGAGACAAAACAACTAGGAGAATCACTTTTGACACCAAGTCATGTGAGTGCACGAATAGATACACGAGTCATTGCAAGAGATGAAGCCATAAATGTGTTGTGTGAAGAAGGATTAGACGTAGAAGAAAGTCAGGTCTCACCTTATGGAGTCGTTGCTAAAAAAGGATTTTTAGCAAGTAGCTCATTGTTTAAAGAAGGAAAAATGACCATTCAAGATGAAAGTTCTATGTTAGTTGCACCAAGTATGCAAATCAATGCAAATGATACTGTGTTAGATGCCTGTGCAGCACCTGGTGGGAAGACGACACATATCGCGACTTTTTTAGAAGCGGATAAAGGCGGAAAAGTCATTTCATTAGACATTCATCAACACAAAATAAAATTGATCAAGTCAAATGCGGAAAGATTACATGTTGAAGATGTTGTTGAGGCGATATTACTAGATGCAAGAGAAGTGAAAAATAATTTTCCAGATGATTATTTTGACCGTGTCTTAATTGACGCACCGTGTTCTGGATTAGGATTATTACGTCGAAAACCAGACATTAAATACCATAAAACTCCCGAAGATTTTATGAATTTACAACGGATTCAATTGGAAATTTTAGAAAGTATTGTGCCAAAAGTAGCACAATGGGGTATAATTACATATAGCACATGTACATTGACTCATGAAGAAAATAAAGATGTGGTAGCGATATTTTTAAACAAACATCCTGAATTTGAGCTAATAGATGTTTTAGAAGCAGCGCATTTATCTAAGAGCTATCATGATAAACAGTTGCAGTTGTACCCACATCATTATCACACAGATGGATTTTTTATCAGTTGTTTTAGACGAAAAGCATAGATTAAGGGAGTGTAAGCATGCAAATTGAATTCCAAACGAGTGTAGGACGTAAAAGAAAAAATAATCAAGATACAGTTGGTGTTTATCAAAATAAAAAAGACATTACATTAGCGATTGTCGCAGATGGAATGGGAGGACACCAAGCTGGAGATACAGCAAGTTATCTTGCCGTTACTGGATTAGGCGAAGTTTGGGAAGAAACCATGTTAACTCAAAAAGACGAGGTATGTGAGTGGTTAGTTTCTCACATTCAAGAAGAAAATACACGAATTTTTGATAAAGGCAGTACCAATCCAGAGATGTTTGGGATGGGTACGACTATTGTATCAACTGTTATTTTAGAAAAAGAATTAATTTTAGCACATGTAGGTGATAGCCGAGCTTATATTGTGAGGAATCAGGAAATTAAACAATTGACTGAAGATCATTCGCTGGTTAATGAACTAATTAAAACAGGTGAAATATCTGTTGAAATGGCTCAAAATCATCCGAAAAAAAATATTTTAGTAAGATCAATTGGCGTACCAGGTGAAGTTGAAGTTGATATATCACTGATCAATTGTCAGGAAAAAGATATAATTTTATTATGTTCAGATGGGTTAACTAATATGTTATCTAATGAAGATATTAAAATGATTATGTCAAATGGCAAGTCACTGAATAGTCGGGTTAATGAGTTAATCGAACAAGCAAATGAAGCTGGCGGAACAGATAATATTACTGTGCTACTGATAGACTTTGATGATGAGTTACAGGAGGATACACCATGATAAATATAGGGACAAAAATAGGGGAACGCTATGAAATAATAGGGAATATTGGTAGTGGTGGAATGGCAAATGTTTATTTGGCACGTGATTTGATTTTAAATCGTGAAGTGGCAATTAAAGTATTACGTTTCGATTTTCAAGATGATCAAAATGCGATTCGACGGTTTCAACGTGAAGCTCTTGCCGCAACAGAAATGGTTCATCCTAATATTGTTAGTGTGTATGATGTAGGAGAAGAAAATGGCATGCAATATATTGTCATGGAATATGTTCGAGGAACTGACTTAAAACATTATATTCGCAATTATTCTCCTATCCCATTAGATACAGTCGTTTACATGATGGAACAGATTTTATCAGCAGTGTCTTTGGCACATGAACATGGTATTATTCATAGAGACTTAAAACCACAAAATGTTTTAGTTGATGAACAAGGAAATGTAAAGATTACAGATTTTGGGATTGCGATTGCTCTATCAGAAACATCATTGACTCAAACTAATACATTGCTCGGGTCAGTACATTACCTGTCACCAGAACAAGCAAGAGGTGGTATGTCAACAAGACAATCTGACATTTATGCATTAGGGATTATTTTATATGAGTTATTGACAGGAACTGTACCGTTTGAGGGGGAATCGGCTGTTTCAATAGCTTTGAAACATTTTCAAAAAGACGTTCCATCTGTTCGACAATATAACCCTAATATTCCACAGGCATTGGAAAATGTGGTGCTCCATGCTACAGCAAAAGAAATTTCAGATCGATATAAAACAGTAAATGACATGTATTCTGATTTAAGTACATCCTTAAGTCCAGAAAGAGCAAATGAACCAATCTATACACCAAGCTCTATGACAGATGAAACGATTATGTTAACACCTGTAAAAGAACCCGATCCAATCGTTTCAAAGATACCTTTGAAAGAATCTGAACTAGATTTATCTGAAGAAGAAAAACCAAAGAAAAAGTCTTCGTCTAAAAGAAATAAGGTTATTTTTAGTCTCCTTGCTATCTTGGTGGCGATTGGCGTGGGATTATTTGCATTAGGGACACGACAAGATGAGGTAGAAATCCCTGATGTCGAAAATATGTCACAGACAGAAGCTATCAATGCATTAGATGCAAAAAAAATAAAAGTTAATTCGAAAATAGAAAAAGTGTCAGATGATAAAATAGCAGAAGGTAATGTTGTTAAGACACAACCGCCAATTGGCACCCGAGTCAAAAAAAAATCTGAAGTAACTTTGTATGTAAGTAAAGGTAAGCAGACTGTTTCGATGATTGAAGTGGAAGGATTAGCTTCTAATAAGGCAAAAAAAGCCTTATTAGAGTTAGGTTTTAAAGAAGACAATATACTTGAGAAAAACGAGTCATCGAATGAAGTGGAAAAAGATACTGTTATTTCTCAAAGTATTAAGCAAGGAACAGATATTGTTCCTGAGAACGAGACAATCACCTTAACAATTAGCAAAGGACCAGACAACTTTTCTTTAGCTTATTTAGCGGGTTATACTAGGGATCAAGTTCTTCGTTATATTGATAGCGAAGGATTAATCCTTCAAGGTGAATCGCAAGAATACAGTGCGACTGTTCCACAAGGTCAGGTTATTTATACATCTCCTGCTGGTGGAACACCTGTTAAAAAAGGTGATTATATTCAAGTTGTTTACTCAATGGGTCCAGAACCAGTTAAAACTCAACCAAGTAGTTCAACGACGTCTTCAAGTGAAACCACTGAATCAAGTGAAACGACTCAGAGTTCAGAACCTGAAAACGAAGAAAATCATAATAATCACAATAAAGGTAGTAACACCAAACCTAGTCAAAGTGAGCCAAAAGATAAAAAAGATTAATGAAAAATACCCAAGAGTAAAAGGTCGTAACAACCTATCTCTTGGGTATTTTTTATTGATTAAACTAATTTTCTTCTGAGAATAAAAGTACCTACACTAGTAATAATGGTAGAAGCACCTAAAAGTATAAGTGATTGTGAATGGCTATCTGACGTTTTTAGTAAAGTTTTATTAGGATTTCTTGGCTTTTCTGAAGACGAATTTGATGTTGTGACGGCTTTTATATTTACTGTAATGTCAGTGGGGTTTTCTATTAAGTGTTATTATGCTATATTTTTTCTTAAATAAAAGTGAAATATGGTACAATAACCCTAGAATGATATGACTACTAAAGGAGGAAATAAATGCCTAAAGGACAGATATGTAAAGCATTAAGCGGGTTTTATTACATTGATTATAAAGGTAAACGTTATCAAACACGAGCACGAGGTAATTTTAGAAATCGAAATATTACACCACTTGTCGGAGATTGGGTAGAATTTGAGAGTACAAATGAAACAGACGGTTATATTTTAGATGTTTATGAGCGTAAAAATGATTTAGTTAGACCACCAGTCGCTAATATTGATCAGGGCGTTGTCGTATCAAGCTGTGTTGAACCTAATTTTTCAACGAATCTTTTAGATCGCTTTTTAGTTACTCTATCTGAAAAAGACATCGACCCGATTATTTATGTGACTAAAATGGATTTAGCCAATGAAGAAGAACGTAATCATATAGCAGTCATTCAAACAGAATATGAAAAAATAGGCTATCCTGTTTTATTAGCTGAAAAAAACTCATTAGAGGATTTAACGCGTTTTTTTAAAGACAAACTAACTGTGTTTATGGGACAATCAGGTGCAGGTAAGTCGACTTTGTTAAATCAATTATCACCAGATTTATCATTAAAAGTAGGAGAGATTTCCGAAAGTTTGGGACGTGGTCGCCATACAACGAGACATGTTGAACTGATTGATTTATTTGGCGGATTAGTAGCAGATACTCCTGGTTTTAGTTCAATTGATTTCTTAGAAATGACATTGGATGAATTGCCGAAACGTTTTCCAGAATTTGTTGAAGCGTCAGTTTACTGTAAATTTAGAGAATGCAAACATCGTCATGAACCAAAATGTGAAGTGAAAAGAAGAGTTGAAATAGGTGAAATATTATCTAGTCGATATGATCACTATTTACAATTTTATGATGAGATTGATAACCGAAAACCAGTATATAAAAAAAATAAATAAAAGTGAGGAAAAAACTATGGTAAAGATAGCACCATCAATATTAAGTGCAGATTTTTCAAAATTGGGAGAAGATGTTAAACGTGTTGATAAAGCAGGAGCAGATTATATTCACATTGATGTCATGGATGGCCAGTTTGTTCCCAATATTACATTTGGTCCGGCACTTATTTCATCTATTAGACCAGTCACTGATTTAGTGTTTGACGTACATTTGATGATGGTTGAACCAGAGCGTTTTATTGAAGAGTTTGCTAAGATAGGATCTGATATTATTACCGTACATGCTGAAAGTACGAAACATTTACACCGTGTCATTCAACAAATTAAAGCAAGTGGTGTAAAAGCAGGAGTTGTCATTAACCCAGGAACACCAGTTGAGATGATTAAGCCTGTTTTATCAATGGTTGATTTAGTCTTAGTAATGACAGTTAACCCAGGATTTGGTGGTCAAAAATTCATCTCAGAATGTTTAGATAAAGTAAGTGAACTAGCAGAGTTACGACAAGCTAAAGGATACACTTATGAAATTGAAGTTGACGGTGGCGTGGATGATAAGACTGCAAAAGAATGTGTTGAAGCAGGAGCAGATGTGTTAGTGGCCGGATCATATGTTTATAAATATGATGATGTCGCTGAGCCGATTAAAAAATTAAAAGAAGCAGGTAAGTAATGAAAAAGTCGGTTATTGTGTTGGCCGGTAGTGATAAATCATTATGGCCAAGCATGGATAGATTTGATGAAGCAAGTCATATTATTGGGGTTGATAGGGGAGCTTACGAAGGTGTTCGTCATGGGTTATCTGTTGATGTGGCGGTAGGTGATTTTGACTCACTAAGTTCTGAAGAACTGTCTTATGTTAAAGAACATGTAGAAAAAGTGACACAATACCCAGCTGAAAAAGATGAAACGGATACTGAAATTGGTATTTCTGTCGCTAGTGAACTATCAGAAGACGCTAAAATCATCCTAATAGGTGGTACTGGCGGGCGAATAGATCATTTTCTAGCTAATCTATGGTTGCCATTGCAAGATCGCTTTAAATCAGTCGCTACAAGGCTTGTGATAAAAGACAATCAAAATACGATTTCTTATTTTCTGCCAGGAGATTATACAATTGAAAAAGAGCCAGATAAAAAATATTTAGCATATGTTTGTTTAACACCTATGACACATTTATCGTTATATGATGCGAAGTATCGTTTAGATGATGTTGATGTGATGCAACCAACTTCCTATGCAAGTAATGAATTCATTGGTAAAACAACAAGATTTTCATTTTCAAGTGGCATGATGTGTGTCATTCAATCTAAAGACAAATAAAAAAAGCAGCCTCTAGTTAGGTTGCTTTTTTAATATCTATTTTATTAAACGCGTTCAACTTTACCAGATTTCAAAGCACGAGCAGAAACCCAAACTTTTTTTGGTTTACCGTCAACTAAAATACGAACTTTTTGAAGATTAGCTCCCCAAGTACGTTTAGATGCGTTCATTGCGTGAGAACGGTTGTTACCAGTTCTTGCTTTACGACCAGTTATATAACATTGTTTTGCCATGATATTCCCTCCTTTGCTTTGCTGGCATTTTTACGATTCTATTAATCATACTAAAACAATTTATCATAAAAAGAAACAAAAAGCAATAAAAAATATGATAAAGTTACAATAAAAGCGATGTTATAAGCGTTTAAAGATAATTATTCTTTAATAAAAATCGTGTTTATGATAAACTAAAGAATGATAATGGGTAATACTGACTTTGAGGAGGTAGTAAAATGGCTGTAAAAATTAAAACACAAGCTGGAACCATTGAAATTTCAAATGATGTTATAGCAACAGTTGTCGGTGGTGCTGCCACAGATATTTACGGGATTGTTGGTATGGCAAGCAAAAATCAAATTAAAGACAATTTAAATGATATTTTAGGTAAAGAAAACTATTCTCGTGGGGTAGTAGTACGCCAAGAAGAAAACGGTGTAGCAGTGGATGTGTACATCATGGTAAGTTACGGAACAAAAATTTCTGAAGTAAGTCGTAATGTGCAAGAAAAAGTCAAATACAATCTTGAAACAATGCTTGGCGTTGTTGCAAACTCAGTAAATGTTTTTATACAAGGCGTGCGTGTGCAACCTGAATAAAATCATGTGCTATTAAGTGTTAAACATACGAGGAGGAACATTTTAGTGGAACTAAAAGCAATCAACGGAGGGCAATTTCAAGCAATGGTACAAGTTGGAGCCAATAGACTGAACCAAAACGCCGAATTTGTCAATTCTTTAAATGTTTTCCCGGTACCAGATGGTGACACGGGAACAAATATGGATTTATCGATGACTAGTGGAGCAAAAGCTGTTAGAGAGGCAACAACGGAACATGCTGGAGAATTAGCTGCAATCTTATCTAAAGGCCTTTTAATGGGTGCACGTGGTAACTCTGGCGTTATCTTGTCACAATTATTCAGAGGATTCTCAAAAAAAATTGAAGATAAAGAAGAATTAAACGCACAAGACTTAGCAGATGCGTTTAAAAATGGTGTAGAAGTTGCGTATAAAGCAGTGATGAAACCTGTTGAAGGAACAATTTTAACTGTCTCTAGAGGTGCTGCGATTGCCGCTGAGAAAAAAGCAAAAGAGAGTGATGATGCATTAGAAGTCATGGAAGCTGCTCTAAAAGGTGCTAAAAAAGCGTTAGCTAAAACACCTGATATGTTGCCTGTCTTAAAAGAAGTTGGTGTTGTCGATAGTGGTGGACAAGGACTTGTTTTTATCTATGAAGGTTTCGTTGAGTCTTTATCTGGCAAAGTAGTTGAAAGTGAAATTTATCAACCATCACCAGCTCAAATGGAAGAGATGGTTAATGCTGAACATCATCGTAGTGTTCAAAGCCATATGTCAACTGAAGACATTAAATTTGGCTACTGTACAGAAATTATGGTAAAAATTGGTGAAGGACCAACAGTTGATAGTACGTTTGATTATGACACATTTAGAAATTACTTAAATGAAATTGGTGATTCATTATTAGTTGTAGCCGATGATGAAATCATCAAAGTTCATGTTCATACAGAGCAACCTGGTAAAGTCATGAATTATGGTCAAAAATTTGGTTCATTAATCAAAATTAAAGTAGATAACATGCGCTTGCAACACGAATCATTACTTGACACTCCAAGTGCACCAGTTGCAGAAGAACCAAAAGAAAAAGTACCTTATGGTATTATTTCAATTGCTGCTGGTAAAGGAGTTCAAGACTTGTTTAGTAGCATGGGTGTTAATCATGTGATTAGTGGTGGACAAACAATGAATCCAAGTACAGAAGATATTATGTTAGCAATCCAATCAGTGAACGCTGAAAACGTGATTATCTTACCTAATAATAAAAATATCTTCATGGCAGCTGATCAAGCAGCAGAAGTCAGTGATGTGCCAACAATCGTGATTCCATCGAAAACAATTTCTCAAGGAATGACGGCACTATTAGGATTTAATGATCAAGTATCACTTGAAGAAAACCAAAAAAACATGTTAGAAATGCTTGATGGTGTAACAAGCGGTCAAGTCACTACGGCTATTCGTGACACAAGCATTGATGGCGTTGAAATTAAAACAGACGATAACTTGGGCATGGTTGAAGGAAAAATTGTGGTATCAACTCCAAGTCGTTTTGATGCATGTTTAGAAACATTAAAACAAATGATTGATGATGACACTGAAATTGTGACAATCTTAATTGGAGAAGATGGAACAAATGAAGAAGCATCATTATTAGAAGAAGCGTTGCTTGAAATGGATAGTGATTTAGAAGTTGAGATTCACCAAGGAGATCAACCAGTTTATCCATATCTATTTGCAGCTGAATAAGATAAAAAAGTCAAACATTGGTTTGACTTTTTTTAACAGTTAAAAAGGAGGAGTCAAAGTGAAACAGTTAAGTGATAGTATCGCGACACTTAATGGTGTTGGTCCAAAGCGTGTGGAGACGCTCAAAACATTACACATAGAAACGATTAATGATTTACTGACACATTATCCGTTTCGCTATGACGATATCCAAGAAAAAAAGTTAGAAGAAATTAGTGACCAAGAAAAAGTAGTCTTAAAAGGTATTGCCCTTTCTGATGGGGTAGTCAATTACTATGGGCATAAAAAAAGCCGTTTAGTTTTTCGAATGATGGTGGAGCAAGCTGTTATAACTGTGACGTTTTTCAATCAACCCTTTTTAAAAAATAAAATTCGTTCGTCAGAAGAAATTGCCATTTTTGGTAAATGGGATGCAAAGAGAAAGTCGTTAACAGGTCTAAAAATAATGGCGACACAGCAGCAAGAAGAAGAGTTTACTCCCATTTATAGTGTGAATAAACATATCAAACAACAAACACTGGTTCAACTGATTAAACAGGGGTTTGAAGGGTACGGTGAGTTGGTTGAAGAAAACTTACCAGATTATTTATTGGACAAATATAAGCTGATGCCTAAACAACAAGCTGTTAGAGCGATGCATTTTCCAGAATCAATTGAAGAAAATCGTTTAGCCAAAAGGCGATTAGCTTTTGAAGAATTTTTCTTATTCCAATTAAAGATGATTCAATTAAAGGAGGAAGAAACAGCCAAAGAACACGGCAATCCTATTTTATATGATGTGGATGAGTTGAAACAGTTTATTAAGACATTACCGTTTGAATTAACGAATGCTCAAAAACGAGTTGTCAACGAAATTTGTGCTGACATGAGAAGTCCTTATCATATGCATCGCTTACTGCAAGGAGATGTTGGTAGCGGGAAAACGATGGTGGCAGCGCTGGCTTTATTTGCAGCCCACACGGCATCCTATCAAGGAGCGTTGATGGTACCAACCGAAATTTTAGCAGAACAACATATGGAAAGTCTAAGTGAATTGTTTGAAAATACGCCAGTTAGAGTATCATTATTAACAGGTTCGACAAAGACCAAAGCACGTCGACAAATTTTAACCGAATTAGCAGAAGGTGATATTGATATTTTAGTTGGGACACATGCCTTAATCCAAGAAGAAGTTCAATTCAAAAATTTAGGTCTTGTCATCACAGATGAGCAACATCGTTTTGGTGTGAATCAGCGAAAAATATTACGAGAAAAAGGCAATCATCCAGATGTGTTGTTTATGACAGCGACACCAATACCTAGAACGTTGGCCATCACAGCTTATGGCGAAATGGATGTGTCGATTATTGATGAGTTACCAGCCGGACGAAAACCCATCGAAACACGTTGGGCCTTGCCAAAACAATTGGATAGTATTTTAGCAACTATGCGTGAGTTACTAAAACAAGGACAACAAGCGTATGTGATTTGTCCGTTGATTGAAGAGTCAGAGATGCTAGATGTAAAAAATGCAACGGAAATTTACGAACACTTATCAGCCTCTTTCTCTCCGACGTATCATGTTGATTTATTACATGGAAAGATGAAGGCTGATGAAAAAGACGCTATCATGCAAAAATTTAAAGACAATGACACACAAGTATTGGTTTCAACAACTGTTATTGAGGTTGGAGTAAATGTCCCAAATGCCACGATGATGGTTATTATTGATGCTGATCGTTTTGGTTTAGCCCAGCTTCATCAGTTACGTGGACGTGTTGGACGTGGGAAAAAAGCGTCTTATTGTGTGTTGATAGCTAATCCAAAGAGTGAGCAAGGTAAAGAGCGAATGAAAATCATGACTGAAACGACAGATGGTTTTGTATTGAGTCAAAAAGATTTGGAAATGCGAGGTCCTGGAGACTTTTTCGGCGCCAAACAATCTGGTTTGCCTGAATTTAAAGTGGGGGATATGGTAGCTGATTTTATTATGTTAGAAACAGCAAGAGAAGAAGCCATCAGTCTTTGGAAAACGCCTGATTGGGTACAGGATAAATCGTTTGTACCATTAGCTAAGAGTATCAAGAGCACAACATATCAATTAAATCATTTAGATTAACATGATATAATGAATGTAAATTGTAAAAAAGTGAGGAAATCAATCATGAAAATAGCGGTAGATGCTATGGGTGGAGACAACGCGCCAAAAGCAATTGTTGAAGGTGTGATGTTAGCCAAAAAAGATTTTCCAGATATTGAATTTTTATTATTTGGAAAAGAATCAGCCATTAAAGAATATGTGACAGACGATAAAAATATTACGATTATTCACACAGATGAAAAAATAGAAAGTGATGATGAGCCAGTTAGAGCGATTCGACGAAAAAAACAAGCATCAATGGTTTTAGCAGCTCAAGCTGTTAAAGAAAAACAAGCAGACGCGTTGTTTTCTGCAGGTAATACAGGTGCTCTTTTAGCAGCTGGGCTATTTATTGTGGGACGTATCAAACAAGTGGAGCGACCAGGCTTGATGACAACGATGCCAGTTTTTACAGGTGAAAAAGGGGCTGGATTTGATTTTATTGATATGGGAGCAAATGCTGATAATAAGCCAGAACATTTGTTAACGTATGGTATTTTAGCGTCTTATTATGCCAGTCAAGTTCGTGCCGTGAAAAATCCTCGTGTCGGTCTTTTAAACAATGGGACGGAAGATACTAAAGGAAGCGAGCTAACGAAAAAAGCATTTGAATTATTAAAAGAAGAACCAAGTTTAAATTTTGTCGGAAATGTTGAAGCAAGAGATTTATTTAATGGTGTCGCAGATGTGGTTGTGACAGATGGGTTTACTGGAAATGCCGTGTTAAAATCCATTGAAGGAACAGCTCAAGCTATTATGAGTAATTTAAAATCATCAATTTTAGATAGTGGATTAAAAGGCAAAATGGGCGCATTGCTATTAAAAGATAGCTTAAAAGAATTAAAACAAAAAATGGACTACTCAAATCATGGCGGAGCTGTCTTGTTTGGTGTCAAAGCACCTGTTGTTAAAACACATGGCTCAACAGGACCAGATGCGGTGAGACACACAATTAGACAAATCCATACGATGCTTGAAAAAGATGTAGTAAATAATTTAGTTGCTTATTTTGATGAGCATCAAGCATAGACAAAAAAAGCATTTACAAGTAAAATACTAAGTAGAGTGAGTGGCTTAATAAAAGGAGGAACTTACATGTCTAGAGATGACGTATTTGGTAAAATCCAAACAATTATCGTTGAGCACTTTGAAGTAGATGAAGATAAAGTGACTGAAACAACAAATATCAAAGAAGATTTAGATGCAGATTCAATTAGCATTATGGAATTTGTTTTAGAATTAGAAGATGTCTTTGATGCAGAAATTTCTGATGAAGATGCAGAAAAAATTGAAACAGTTGGCGCAGCAGTTGATTATATCGTTGCAAACCAATAATAAGTAGGGTATCACATAAAGTGGTACTCTTTTTTATTGCCATAAAATAAAAAACTACCAGTCATATGACTGGTAGAAAAAAGGAGTTGTTTTATTTACTTTGGGGGAGTAAATAAAGTAAAAAAATGTAGGGTTGTTTGTTACTACATAAAGAATAATAAATCTTAGCTATGAAATAAATATGAAGACATGTGTGCAATTATTTGAATAAAATTCGATTAATTATCGGCTAAATACGCTTCTTTTTTAAGACGTGTTAATTGTTTAAAGGCATATTCTTTTTTCATGGCTTCACTTTTTGTTTCAAATACTTCATGGTGAATCATTTTTGCCGGTCGTCTTTTTTTTAGTCTAGTATATTTTGACCCCTTACCAGAGTTATGCTCATCTAGTCGTCTTTCTAAGTTTGTGGTATAACCAGCATAAAAAGTATTGTCAGCACATAATAATACGTAAAAATAGTGATGTTTAGCTTGTGCCATGAAGCATCCCCTTAATCTCTGGTAAATACTCATTATCCTCACCATAAACATAAAGAGGGGGAAGAATTCTTAATCCATCTGTTTTCCCATCTTTAATTCCTTCAATAAGTAATGTATTGGCTTCTTTATTCGTTTTGGGGTAGACAAATTGGATTCGTTTTGGGGCAATACGATTTTTTTCCATACTATGTAAAATATCAATCAGTCGATCCGGTCTGTGTACCATCGCAATTTTCCCATTCATTTTTAATAGCTTAGAGGCTTGTTGAAACACATCATCAATTCCTAAATGAATTTCATGACGCGCAATGGCTAAATAAGGATTAGGATTTTTTTTACTATTGGGTGCTTCTTTAAAGTAAGGTGGGTTACACGTGATAAAATCTACTGAATCGGGTTTGATAAATTGCGCGATGTTTTTAATATCAGCATGAATCATGGTCATAGAGTCGTTAAACTGGTTTAATTCGATACTGCGTTTCGCCATATCATAGAGCTTTTCTTGTAGTTCAACGCCAGTAATCGTTGCGTGTGTTCTAGGGCGCATAAATAGGCCGATAGCACCATTTCCAGCGCAAAAGTCGACGATAGTCCCTCTTTTAGGAATCGAGGCAAAATAGGCCAATAAAACGGCATCTAAAGAAAATGAAAACACCTCTGAACTTTGAATGATTTGTATATTCTGGGACAACAGCTGATCGATGCGTTCCCCTGGAAAAAGTTTGGTAGTCAATAAAGTCACATCCTTTGATATCATTTGTATATTATATCAAAGATACCTCGAAATAGAATAAGAAAAACTTGCAAGTTTTGATAGAATTCGGCATACTAATAGGGAATTTAATGTAAAGGATGAAAAAAATGTATCGAGTACTTTTAGCGGTTGTTCGATTTTTAACGTTTGTTATTAATACTAACTCAAGATTTGTTGGTAAAGACAATCTACCAAAAGATAAAAATTATGTCCTAGTCAGCCCACATAGAACATGGTTTGAACCATTGTACTTTGCTATGGGAGCTTGGCCGAAAAAATTTGCTTTTATGGCAAAAAAAGAATTATTTAAAAATCCGATCTTATCTTATATCTTGAAAAAATGTCATGCTTTTCCTGTGGACCGTGATAATCCTGGCCCTAGTGTGATTAAAACACCAGTTAAAACATTGAAAAACACTGATTTAAGCGTCATGGTCTTTCCTAGTGGCAGTCGTTACTCTGACGAACTAAAAGGTGGTGCGGCACTTATCGCAAAAATGGGGAAAGTTGATATTATTCCAGCTGTGTACCAAGGACCATTGACATTCGGTGGATTGTTTACAAAACGTCGTGTGACAGTTGCGTATGGAACGCCAATTGATATCTCAGATATTAAAAAAATGGACAAAGATGGCATTGCAGAAGTGGAAAGACGTATGCAAGAAGCATTTAATCAATTAGATTATCAAGTCAATCCAGATTTCGTTTATGTGCCACCAGTTAAAAAAGAAAAAATAGACTCTTAGAAATTATTCTAAGGGTTTTTATTTTTTATTGTTGACATGTAGTTAATACAACATCACGTTTGATGGGCATATTTAAATTTTAAATGAATAAAAATGAGAGGTCGTGTTCTTAACTAATAGGTTATTATTTGTAAGGTCATAGTAGTTTTGTTCAAAAATCTGTATATAAAGAAGTTAACAGAAATACTAAAATAAGACTAATATGATCGTAAAAAATAAAAAACTCTCACCATAAAATGATGAGAGAAGGAAGGAAAAAATAAAAAATTTATTTAGCTATTTATTTCTTTTTGGGGGAAAAGAAATAACGTGGATGGTAGGATTCGAACCTACACCTCAAAGGATAAAGAATGAACTGTCTGTTAAATCTCAATGAGTCAAAACACCTCGTTCACCCACAACATAATTAAGTTGTATCAATTAACTATAAACATAGTTTAGCGTGAACCCCTTAAATTTAGCTTAAAAAAGTCTATAGAATTTATGAAATGTGAGAAAAAGTTTTCGTAAAAAAAGTAAGTAGGTCAAGATAAGGAATCCATTAAACAATCTGATTAAAGTTTGTTATAATGGAGAGAAGACCTTTTTGGAGGAATACGATGAAATTTTTACAGACAGCTGATTGGCATATAGGACGTAAATTAAATGGATTCAGTCTACTAGAAGAACAACGAGATGCATTTGATAAAATGCTACAGGTTGCGACAGAACAAGATGTCGATGCAATTGTTGTCGCAGGAGATTTATACGATCGCTCGATGCCGTCTGTTGAGGCAGTTGAGTTGTTAAATACGATGATGATTGAGATGAATCTGGTGCATCAATTTCCTGTCTTAGCCATTTCAGGCAATCATGACAGTGCGACAAGATTATCAACAGGATCTCCTTGGCTGGAAAAAGAGCAATTCTATTTATACACACAGTTGGAACAATTTTTCTCTCCTGTTGTGGTAGGTGATACACAGTTCTTTTTACTGCCTTACATTGAGCCGGTTCATGCAAGATTGTATTTTAATGACGATACACTAGTGACTATTCCACTTGTTATGGAACGTCTTATGACAGAAGCAAAATCATTATTTCTACCAGATAAATACCATGTGTTAGTTAGCCACTTTTTTGTGACTGGCGCGTGTAAAAGTGAATCTGAGACACCGCTTGAAGTTGGAGGGCTTTCTAGTGTACCAGCTGATATGTTTGAGCTGTTTGACTATGTGGCATTAGGGCATTTGCATGATAAAAATGCATTAAGCAATCAAGCGTTGATTAAATACAGTGGGTCATTACTGAAATACTCATTATCTGAGAGAAATCAGGATAAAGGTGTCCGTGTAGTGACTCTAAAAGATGACGGCGTAGACAGTCAGTTTATTCCAATAGCCCCTTTACGAGATGTGGCCCTTTTACGTGGCGAATTTTCAGAATTAACAGATTATGAGTTCTATCAAGACGTAAATCGTGAAAATTATATTGCAGTTGAGTTAACTGATAAAACGAGTGTGCCAAATGCTTTATCAGAACTTAGACAAATTTATCCACGAATGATTAGTTTAGAACGTATCAGCGAACAAAAAGATATCACGGATGAGCGCTATGACGATATCGAGATAAAAAAAGTCTCCCCAAAAGAAGTCATTGCAAACTACTTTGAAGACGTGACCGATGAATCTCTAACCACAAAGCAACATGAATGGTTAGAAGAAGTATTGATTGATGTAGAAAAAGAAAAATAGGAGGGAAATCATGAAGCCTTTAACATTAACGTTAGAACATTTTGGACCATATGAAGATGAGACGATTGATTTTTCTTCTTTTTACGCACAATCATTGTTTTTAATTTCAGGTAAAACAGGTTCTGGGAAGACAACACTTTTTGATGCGATGAGTTATGCATTATACGGAAATACATCAGGTGACGCTCGTGAAGCAAAAGAAATGCGGTCAAATTTTTCGACGATTGATGATGTGACACGCGTAACATTTGTGTTTGAACATGACAAAAAAACGTATCATATCGTTCGTGAGCCGGAGCAATTACGTAGAAGGTTACGTGGTGAGGGAGAAAAATTAGAAAAAGCCAAATCAGTTTTGACGATTTTTGATGAAGATGGGAAAGAAGAAGCACAGTATACCAAACAAATGGATGTTAACATTCATATCCAAGAGTTATTACAACTTAGTGCAAAACAATTTTCGCAAATCGTGATGTTGCCACAAGGTGATTTTCAACGGTTTCTACAATCTGATAGTGACAATAAAGAAGCAGTTTTACGCCAGTTATTTGATACTTCTAAGTATCAAGAAATCGCTAGAAAGCTTAAAGATAAGAAAAAAGAACAATCTAACGAGTTAAAGAAAGAACAACAAAAATTACAAACGCTCTTTGAACAAGTCGAATGGGATGAAGAATTCCTAGAAACTGTGTCAGGTGATAGGACAATCGAAGAAAAATTAGCGTTATATGATAAACAAAAACAAAAAAAAGAGCAACACATTGCTGATTTAAATGATAATGTGACGTTAGTTAAGAAAGAACGGGATGACCAACTTGCTAGGTTAGAAGTAGCTCGAGCGTTAGAAAAATTATTTGTCGAAAAAGAAGAAACCGAAAAAATGCTAGAGAAACGATTGCTTGAAACAGAGAAAATCAATGACTTGAAACAACGTATGACACGTTTTTCTCAATTAGAACCATTAGAAAAAGTACTGATTGATATCAGCGCTTCTCAGATAAAGCTAGATGAACAAGAGCAACAACAAACGATAACCAAAACAGAACTCCACGAGGTAGAAAAACATTACTTGGAATTAGTTGATAAGAAAAGAGCACTAGATAATCAAGAAACAACGATAAAAGAGCTTGAAACTTATTTGGTGAAATTAGAAGAACGTCTGCCATTATTTGAAGAAGAAGCACAGTTAGTTAAAAAACTAGCAGAGTTAGTCATAGAAGAAGAAAAACAAGCAGTTGAATTAAAAAAGTTTGAAACACATGTTGAAAAAGCTAAGAAAAGCCAAGATGAGTTGCAACAAGCAGTGGATACTATTCCTTCTTTATACAAGGAACTGACTAACTTAAAAGAAAAACAAGTGAAAGAAACAGCATTATTAGACGATGTGACATCTTTTCAAACTTATCTTGGTGAAGAAGAGTCTTTAAAAAAAGAGTATGAAAAACATGAAGAGACAATGTCGTTACGACAAAAAGAATTAGAGGACTTAAAGCTTAAATTAGCAGAGAAAAAAGATTCGTGGGCACGAGGTCAAATTGCTAGATTGAGTTTAGATTTGATAAACGGTGAACCTTGTCCAGTTTGTGGCGCGATTGACCATCCAGAACCTGCTCATGTAACACAACTATCCAAAGAAGAGTTTGATGTCTTAGAACAGGAAATAGAAGGTCTCACAACAAAAGAAGAGCAGTTAGTTCAAGATATCAGTCATCTACAAGCACAAAAAGATGCGATACAAGATAAAGTAACTAGTTTAGTATCCAAACAAACCAGTTTATCAGAGAAAATATCAACTAATATGGCAGAGGTAGATAAGACACATTGGTTAGAAACAGTGACTAAACAAGTTAAAATAACCACTCAACAAGTGAGTGATTATACACAACAGCTAACAGAACTTGAAGTCAAACAAGGAGAGTTGGAACAAGCTAAGGCTGAGTTAGGTCAGCTTGATAAAAAACGAAGTGAAAGTCAGGTTACTATCCAGCAAATCAAAGAAGAAAAACGATTGTGTCAACATAGTAATGATGAGTTGAAAAAACGTATAGGAACAGATATCACTTCTTTTGAAGAAGCAAAAAAAGAACAGAAAACAATCAAGCAACAAATTGATACTTGGTATGAAGAAAGCAAACAATGTGACAAATCATTATCTGAGATGATGACTGATAAAACGAAATTACAAACAAGGCTAGAGGAATTAGAACATAATAAACAAGTCCTACAAAACGAATTAACCGAACTTGAAAAAAGTAAAACAGCCTTTTTATTTGATTATCAGTGGGATGAAGAGATGCTTCAAACTATCTTAGCCGATAAAGAAAATAAAGTCAGGTATGAAGAAACCATTGCTCAATTTGAAAAAGAAATTTACTCATTAAAAGAAACGTTATCGAGCTTGAAAGATAAAACGAAAGAAGCAGATAAACCAGATTTAACAAAATTAGAGAAACTATACCAAGTAGCAAACCAAAAGTATGAACAAGTGATAGATGATAAACGTCAACAAGAAATTAAATTGGAGAATAACAATAAAACAATTCAAACGATTCAGACATTGATGACAGATATCAAAGAAGATATGCGAGTATTGCATGAGCTGAGTGTGTTATCAGATGTGTTAAATGGAGATAGTGACCATAAATTAAGCATTGAGCGATATGTGTTGCAAAGCTATCTGCGTAAAATTTTGGCCGTTGCAAACCACACATTGAAAAAACTCACACGAGGTCGATATACCTTTGCATTAAGAGATGCTAAACAATCCTCGAAGAAAAAAACAGGTTTAGAAATTGATATTTTTGATGACAATGTGGGGCAACTAAGAGGAGTCAATACTCTGTCAGGTGGCGAGAGTTTTATTGCGTCTCTTACATTAGCATTGGCACTAGCTGAAGTGATTCAAAGTGAAGCAGGCGGTGTGAAAATTGATGCGATGTTTGTTGACGAAGGGTTTGGCTCGCTAGATGAGGAAGCACTTGAAACAGCGATTCGTGCGCTTGAAACAATGGGTGAGAGTAATCGATTGATTGGCATTATTTCTCATGTTAATGAATTAAAAGAAAGAATCCCACAACAATTAAAAATATCAGTGTCTAAAGACAATCGAAGTCATGCGACACCACAGCTAGAATTCACGTAAGGAGTGGTAAAATGAAGTGGTCCATACCGGAAAAAGTAATAGAAGAAGGACGAGAGTGTGCCAAAGAAGGCAGGGTTGTCTCTTGGTCTAAAAATCTAGAAAGACGTGTATGGTACGCTGAAGTCATCGGAAGTGACATGCTTTATGTTGAACTAGACGGAACAGCTAAAGAAGATGATGTATGCCAGTGTATGTATTGGGAACAACATGGTTATTGCAAGCACACAGTAGCAGTAGAACTTGCAATGCGTGAACAAGGGGTATCACGATTTATTCCTCGTACGGAATTAAAAGAAACAGATGCACCAAAAGTTATTTCTCCAGCTGTTGTTTTCACAAAAGGATTTGAACGACTGCAAGAAGCAGAACTTAGAAAACTGATTAGACAAACAGATGATTTGTTTTTAACATATGGAATAGACATTGTCCCAACGTCTGAGTATCATGATGAACAATCCGTTTTGGGACTCCATTTAAGAATCGGAAGACGAGATACACCAAATAAAACGTATGTTGTAAAAAATATGGATGAATTTTTAGAAGCATATAAACAAGATAGGGAAATTCGGATTAGCACGATTAATTGGAAAGTCGGAGCAACTGCATTTAATTCAGAAGATAATGCATTGATTCGTAGTATGTTGGCTATGAAAGAACAACAAACATTAGTCGTTAATAGTCGCTCACAAGCTAAATCTGTGATTGATAGACGCTATATGATATTAAGTAAGCAAGAAGCACGTGAGTTATTTGATCACTTTAAACATGACAAGTCATTTGTTATAAAAGGGTTTGATACTCAGATTAAACGTGCGGTGATTCATCAAGGGAAGATTCCGTTGACAGTAACTTTATCACCAGTGGGTTTAACGGATTACGAATTGACAATTATTGATCCGTTTATTGTGTTTTTAGAAGAATACCAATGGTTAGTTGGAACAGATGGCTTTTACGAATTAACAGAAGAGCAAGCATCTAGTTATCAAGTATTAACCCAAATGCTGAAACGACTTGATAAGCCAACAATTTACTATACCAAAGATCAGGTGAGTTCACTCTTTTCGTATGTTTTACCTCAACTAGCATTGTTGTGTGACTTTGAATTACCCGAATCATTAGATGATGAGGTATTACGATATCCATTAGATATTAAGTTGTACTTCCACAAAGAAGAGGCATCATTAGTAGTTCGTGTTGATTTTTGTTACGGGGATTATGTCTTTTCAAATGAATCGAAATATAGCACGTCCATCGGTGAAGAAGGTGTCGTGTTACGTGATAAAGTACAAGAGGAACGGCTACTGACACTATTACGTCATTATGGGTACGGAACTTATGCACAAAAATATAGCAAAACTTTTCCAAATGATTTGGAACGTTTTTACTTCTTCACAAGAGAAATTCCAACGTTTGAAACATATACGACTGTGCATCTTTCAGATGATATTAAAGCTTTGTATTTAACAGCAGATGAGCATCAACCAAAAGCTCGTATTATTGAAAATGGGTCATGGTTTGATATCCAATTTGATATTTCATCTGTTGATGAAACAGAAGTCAATGACGTATTAAGTAGTTTAATGAAAAATAAAGAGTATCATCAGCTACGCAATGGTCAGGTGTTGATGCTTGATGATGATGCATATAAAGAAACCAATCAAATGCTACGCTTGTTGCGTGAAGATATTCGTCTAGATGGTAATCGTTTAGAAGTCCCAACGTATCGTAGTTTAGTATTGAGTGAAGCTATGACACAGTTATCAGATGTTGAGACGAGTGATTATTTTGAAACGATGGTTGACGAGTTGACCCATCCTGAAAAGGTTGAAGTTTCTTTACCGAATAAATTAAATGCCACGTTACGTGACTATCAAATCACGGGATTTAAATGGTTTAAAACACTTAGTAAGTATCATTTTGGTGGCATATTAGCTGATGATATGGGGTTAGGTAAAACCATTCAGACTATTGCGTATTTACTGTCAGAAAAAGAAGATGGCGAGCTGACAAAACCAAGTGTCATCGTAGCTCCAGCTAGTTTGTTGTATAATTGGCAACTTGAGTTAGAAAAATTTGCACCAAGTTTAAAATCTAAGTTGATTATCGGTGGAAAAGAAGAGAGAAACGAACAAATTGCGTCACTTGATGATGTTGATGTGGCGATTATTTCTTATTCAACGTTACGTCAAGATAGTACAGAATTTAGAAAAATTGATTGTCACAGTGTGATTTTAGATGAAGCACAAATGGTGAAAAATTCGACAACAAAAACGTTCCAATCAATATCTGGATTAAAATCAGATCGCGTATTTGCTTTAAGTGGGACGCCAATTGAAAATAGATTAGAAGAATTATGGTCATTATTTAAATTATTGATGCCGGGATTTTTCCCACCAAAACGTCGGTTTAAGCAGCTTGAAACAACTGAAGTTGCCACAATGATTAAGCCTTTTGTATTACGTCGAGTGAAAAAAGAAGTCTTACAAGATTTACCAGATAAAGTGGAAACAGATCGATATTCTCAATTAACAGAGGAACAAAAAACCGTGTACGTGGCTTATTTAAAACAAATTCAAGAATCTATGTCACAGCTTAATGAAAAAGATTTCAACAAACAACGTATGTCAATTTTAGCTGGTATTACTCGGCTGCGTCAGATTTGTTGTCATCCAGGATTATTCATTGATGGTTACACAGGTGGTTCGGGAAAAATGGATCAAGCACTTGATTTGATTGAACAAGCCAAAAGTAATGGTCGACGCGTATTGTTATTTTCTCAATTTACTGGGATGCTAAGCATTTTAGAAGATGAGTTAGCAAAAAGAGACGTTGGCACGTTTTACTTGCGTGGCAGTACACCGGTGAAAGAGCGTCAAGAATTAGTGGAGCGATTTAATCGTGGCGAAAAAGATGTTTTCTTGATTTCACTTAAAGCTGGTGGAACAGGATTAAACCTTACAGGAGCAGATACGGTCATTTTATATGATTTATGGTGGAATCCAGCAGTTGAGGAACAAGCAACGGGTCGAGCTCATCGTATAGGTCAAACAAAAAAAGTAGAAGTATGGCGATTATTAGCTGAAGGCACCATTGAAGAACGAATGAATCAACTTCAATTAGAAAAGAAAGCCTTGTTCCAAAAAGTCCTTCATTCAGAAGATGCACCAGAATTGTCATCAATGACTATGGATGATATTAAACATATTTTAGCCATTGGTGATGAGGATTAACATGAAAGGCCACTCTTTCATGTTTTTCTTTTTGTATGTTATAGTTAGTTTATTTTACAGCATTTATTTAGGAGGAGTTAGATGGTAAAACGATTCTTTTCGTATTATCGACCGTATAAAGCATTATTCATTGTCGATTTTACAGGTGCAATTATCGCAGCATTACTTGAATTATCATTTCCGGTTATTGTTAATCAAGTGATTGATAAAATTATGCCGTTAAAAAATATTCGCTTGATTTTATTAGTCAGTGCGGCATTGTTTGGATTTTATGTCATCAATACCACATTACAGTATGTCGTGGTTTATTTTGGACATAAGTTAGGGGTTAATATCGAAACGGATATGCGTAATGAGTTATTTACGCACTTGCAAAAACAACCTTACGATTATTATGACAACCAAAAAACAGGAAAGTTGATGACACGTTTAACGAGTGATTTATTTGAAATTTCAGAACTGGCTCATCATGGACCAGAAGATGTGTTCATCACGATTATGACACTTGTAGGGGCATTTTTATTGATGTTTCAAATTCATCCTCAACTAGCTTTTGCGACAGCTGTGATGGTGCCTTTCATTACGATTGCATTAGTCTTTTTCAATAAAAAAATGACAAAAGTCAATACAACGATTTATGAAAATCTTGGTGAATTTAACGCAGGAATTGAAGCCAGTGTGAGTGGAATTCGTGTGACGCAAGCTTTTGCCAATGAAGAACATGAGGTCACTCGGTTTGCCGGACTAAATGAATTATATCGTCAATCAAAACTAGCTTTTTATAAAACGATGGCAGTGAGTTCATCATATAACTATTTGATGATTCGGTTGATTAATTTATTTGCTTTATTATTTGGGTCTTATTACACGATACGTGGGGACATAACCAATGGGAATTTCGTTGGGTTTATCTTGTTATCAAATGTGTTTGCTAGACCAATTGAGAAAATCAATATTATGATTGAGAGTTATCCAAAAGGGTTTGCCGGATTCAAGCGATTTGTTGAAGAGATTGACAAAGAGCCCTCTATCCAAGATAGTGACACGGCAGTTGACTTAAAACCAGTGACAGGAAACATTGAATACAGAGATGTTTCATTTAGCTACAGTGATGGCACGCAAGTATTTGATAACTTATCTTTAGATATAAAATCAGGGGAAACAGTGGCTTTTGTTGGGCCAAGTGGGGCAGGGAAAACAACCTTATGCCATTTATTACCACGCTTTTATGATATTGATAGTGGTGATATTTTGATTGATGGTCAAAACATTCAAGACGTTACATTAAAATCATTGCGTGAACAAATTGGATTAGTCCAACAAGATGTCTTTTTATTTCCAGGAACGATTAAGGAAAATATTTTATATGGAAGATTAGATGCAACAGAAGAAGATATGCTAGAGGCCGTGAAACTCGCTCATTTAGAACAAGTTATAGACGGCTTGCCTGATGGGTTAGACACAGTCATCGGCGAACGTGGTGTGAGATTATCAGGCGGACAGAAACAGCGTGTGGCGATTGCTCGTATGTTTTTAAAGAATCCACCAATTTTAATTTTAGATGAAGCCACATCAGCTCTTGATACAGAAACAGAACAAGTGATTCAAGAGTCACTAGGTTCACTGGCTAAAGGACGCACGACTCTGATCATCGCACACCGTTTAGCGACAATTAAGGATGCAACTCGCATTGTTGTCATTGATACAACAGGTATCGTTGAAAGTGGCACACATGAAGAGTTAATGCAAAAACAAGGAGCATATAAAAAATTATATGACGCACAATTTAGAAACTAATGAAAAGCCAAGAGTCATGTTACTCTTGGCTTTTTTATGTGCTTGGTTTATAGGATAAAATATACCTACTAATAAAAATGGTACCTAAAAAGGCTATAGCCGAATTACATCAAGCATTATACTAAAATTTATAATCTATTGTTTAGATTGGATACTTTATTATTTCCTTTTTTTAATACTTGGCACGTTTATAGTGAATGATTTAGTTATATGTTTAAGTTTAACTTTTTAGCTACACGTTCTCCGTAGTCTTTATCCACTTTGTAGAATTGCGCCACTTGACGTTTTTTGATTTCTTCATTTTCAACAAGTGATAGCGATGCAACGATGTTATCGGTTAAACGCTCTTTTTCTTCTTCAGAAAAAATATTGTATAAGATGCCAGGTTGAGTATAAAAATCATCATTATAACTATAATTACCTACTTCGCCTGTGACTTCGTAATTCGTAGATTTAGCTTGTTTATCTTCTATTGTTCTATCAAAGCTGTTTGGCTCATAATTTATGCTTCCGTTTACATTTTTATACGCCATAGCACCATCTTGTTGATGATTGTGAACGGTTGCTTTTGGCATGTTTATTGGAAGTTGAGCACTATTAGCACCAACACGGTATCTATGAGCATCTCCATATGCAAATAAACGACCTTGTAATAATTTGTCAGGTGATACATCAATACCAGGTACAGTGTTACCAGGAGAGAATGTGGCTTGTTCTACTTCAGAAAAGTAATTTTCCGGGTTACGATTTAATGTCATGACTCCAACTTCAACGAGAGGATAAGTTTTTTGCGATACAGTTTTTGTGACATCAAATAGAGTCTCTTTCATATTTAGTCCGTCTTCAAAAGGAATGATTTGAACATAGAGTGTCCAAGAAGGAAAGTCATCATGTTTGATAGCATTTGATAAATCTTCAATATGATAATCTGGATTTTCACCCGCTAATTTTGCAGCTAATGAAGAATCTAAGTTTTTGACACCTTGGTTTGTTCTAAAATGGTATTTAATAAAATATTTTTCACCTGTTTGATTTACCCAAGTATATGTATGACTGCCGTAACCATGCATATGACGAAACGTTGCAGGAATACCACGATCACTCATTAAAATAGTCACTTGGTGTAATGATTCTGGCGAAAGAGACCAAAAATCCCACATAGCAGTCGGGCTTTTTAGATGGGTTCTTGGATCACGTTTTTGTGTATGTATAAAATCTGGAAATTTTAGAGGATCACGGATAAAAAAGATTGGTGTATTATTTCCTACTAAATCATAATTTCCTTCTTCCGTATAAAATTTAATTGCAAAACCTCTAGGATCACGTAATGTATCAGCAGCACCTAATTCTCCAGCTACAGTTGATAATCTGATAAACATGTCTGTTTCTTTACCAACTTCTGATAAAAAATTTGCTTTTGTATAATGAGAAACATCATTTGTTACTTTAAAAATACCGTGAGCACCCGCTCCTTTTGCGTGGACAACACGTTCAGGAACACGTTCTCGGTTGAAATGTGCTAATTTTTCTAATAAATGAACATCTTGAATTAAGACAGGACCAAATTCCCCTGCAGTTAAGGAATTTTGATTATCTCCAACATGTGCCCCATGAGATGTAGTTAAATAATTTTCATTCATTTCAATGCCCCCCTTCTTATTTCTTAACGCTAATACTATGTACAAGTAAAAAGAATGTCAAAGATTCTAACTTACGATGATATAATTTGTTGTTCATAACCATTAGAAATAGGAAATAATGAAGTAATTAAATCATTATTGTTTTTATAGGTTGAGAAATAAAAAAACCTTGAATGGCTTAACCATTCAAGGAAGGAGTTGTTTTTATTTACTTTGGAGGAGTAAATAAAATGAAAAAGTTTGTTAGGGTTGTTTTGTTGGTACATTTATATAATATCTATAATTTGTGAATTTTTTGTTAATAAATAGTGTAATAATTATAAATAATTGTTAAAGTTACTATTATTACATTAGATAATAATAGGCTAATACATTAAAAATATTATTCATTTTATTAGTTAATTAAATGATGTATAGTGTAGATATGATACATAATACGGTGAGGAATGTGAGTATGGAAAATAAATTAATGGAGAGATGGTTAGATTATACCAATCAACATAATAAGCTAGAAAAAAAATTAGAAAATACACTAAAAAGAAAAGTGAATTTATCATTAAATGAATATTATGTTTTATATTATTTGGGAAAGACACCTAGCCACTGTATTAAATTGATTGATATAAGTAAATATTTTAATTTAAGTCAAAGTGCGATGTCTAGAATGATGGTTAGAATGGAAAGTGAAGATTATGGTATGATAGAAAGAACGACGTGTCTAGATGACAAACGTGGTATATATATCCATCTAACAAAAAAAGGAAAAAATATGTTGATTGAAGCTGAGAGATATATAGAAATTATCCTAAATGAACGTTTATGATTAAGTCATTATGCTTGCTCATAGACTTTTTTTATTATAACATACTATCCATAAAATGCGTGCGCATGCATTTATATAAAACTTTCATGAAAGGTGAGGATCATGTTGAAGAATTTTACTGATAGTGTAACATTTAAGCGAGGATTAACATTAAAAAATAGATTGTTTATGGCCCCGATGACAACTAAGATGTCTTTTTACGATGGTGTTATTACAACGGATGAAGCAAATTATTATGGGTTGCGCTCAGGTGGCGTGGGAGCAGTAATCACAGCTGCAGCTAATGTTCAAGAAGATGGTAAAGGATGGGAAGGCGAATTGGGAGTTTATGACGATAGACAGATTCCTGGTTTGAGTAAACTTGCAAGTAGTATTAAAAAAAATGGCACCAAGGCTATTCTACAAATTTTTCATGCTGGAAGAATGACTAATTCTCAGATTTTACGTGGTACTCAACCAATTTCAGCAAGCAGTATAGCTGCAGAAAGACCAGATGCGGAAATGCCACGTGAAATGACTGAAAGTGATATTTTACATTTAATCGATAGCTTCAAGCAAGCGACAATTCGTGCAATCAAGGCAGGATTTGATGGAGTTGAAATACATGGAGCAAATACTTATATTATTCAACAATTTTTCTCACCACATTCTAATCGACGAAAAGATGAATGGGGTGGCACATTAGAAAAAAGATACCATTTTATTGATACTATTGTTGATGAAATAATTGATACAGTTGATCAATCAGATGTAGAAAATTTTATTATTGGGTATCGATTCTCACCAGAGGAGTTTGAAAATCCTGGTATTAAATTTGAAGATACGTTGTTCTTAATCGATAAATTATCTAATAAAGGATTGGATTATCTTCATATTTCTTTAAATGATTATAATCGTAAATCTGTTTCTCCTTCTTATCAGGATAAATCGATGCTTGAATATGTTTATCAAAAAATAAATAATAGAGTCCCTTTAATTGGAATAGGTGATGTGAGAACTTCAAAAGATGTCCAAAATGTTCTAGAGAATGCTGATTTTGTAGCAGTTGGTCGTTCTATGATTATTGATCCTCATTGGGCACAAAAAATATTGGATAATAAAGAACCTCTGATTAGAACGTCTTTATCTATGTATGACAGAGAAGAATTGTTTATTCAAGATGGGTTGACTGAATTTCTTGAATTTATGATGCCTGAAAGATTAAAAGAATGATGAGATGACTCATCATTCTTTTTTTATAATAGGATTTAGTTATTTTTTGATAAAAAATAGACCTAACAGGATTTTGTGCTTTTTGTCGTACGTTTCACATTGGAGTGCCTTTTGTTTCTCCAATAAATCTTAAACACCTGTTAGGTCTTATTTTGTTAATAAGGAAGATTTCAAATTCCCACGCCTTTCTATCTTGTTTAAACTTCTAATTCACTTACATGTGTTTCTGTTTACATGTCAACCAGTTACAAATCTTTTAAATATTACCTTTCTCGTTTAAAGCTGATAAGATCTAAATATCTTGTTAACTAATTGTGGGAATTGTAGTTCCTTATATGCTTATAATAACCTGTCTCTAAAAAAATGCAAACGATTACATTTAGGTGGTATATGTTTTTTCAGCTATCTTTTATACAAAGAAACAGAAAAACAAAAGCCGTTTTTAGCTTCTGTTTTTCTTTACAGGTATTTTGTTCGATAAATAATTGTTAGGAAGGCTTAGTTAAATTGACGACAACCAACTAGAGTGGGATGAGGGTCAAAATCGTCAGATAATATTGGTATATCTGTAACTATCTCTGTGGCATTGTGTCCCACAATATGAGCCACAACAATTGCAATGGCAAAAACTATCATCATAATCATCCACCTCCTAAAATTAAAAATAGCCCTAACTAAATAAAGAGGTTAGGACTTGAAAGAACGAACATATTTTAAGTAATATGTTGAGCTTTAGCACTATGCAACGTAAAGAAACATCTTAGCTATCTTATGAAAAGCCTTAACGACAATTCCTGTTCTACCCATTGGTGTCTCTCGACGTTTTTGGGCAATAGCCTGTGTTTGCATAGGAGCCTCACCTAACAAAATTCATTTATCGTATTTTATTTTAACGGAATATAAGGCATTGTCAATTTTTAACTTGTTTTATGAGTAAGAAAATCGTAATGGGAATCGTGATGGCAATACTAATCCCGCTAAAAATAATTGCAACCCATTCTGTGACAATTAATTTACTGTTTACCAGTTGTGTTAGACTATAATTCAAATCAAATACCCAAATTAATAATGCAAACTGACTACCTATAGCTGCGAAAATGAGGGTATTAATTGTTGGTCCTAAAACATCTTTACCTACTGTTAGACCAGAAGATTTCCATTCAGAAAGAGACAGGTCAGGAAGTTGTTCTTTAATTTCAATCATGGATGAGGTAATTGAAATAGCAATGTCGTTAATAGCACCAATGACAGTCATAAGAAGGACAGACACACTTAAATCAACAAAAGATATTCCAATATGTAACGAGTACATATCCATTTCCATTAATCCTTCAAGAGGGATTCCTTGAAGATGCAATAAGGAAGTGGTAAAAAATATCGGAAAAACCATGAGTAAAATAATGAATGTACTACTTAAAAAAGCTGACTTTGTTGAAGGGTTAAACCCATTAATATTAAATAGATTATTTGCACTGATTAAAATAGAGGTTATAACGGTTAATATAATTGGAGAAAAGCCTAAGTTAAACCCTAAAATCATGAAAAATAGCATTGCTAAATTAATCCCCAATGTGATTAATGTAAGTAATCCCCTTTTTTTTTGAAAAAACCAGAATAACAAGATAAGAACTAGAAGTAAGACTAAGTTAACACTCATGTTCATTCCTCCTTGTCAGAAAAATACTTGCAATGAAACTGGTAATGGGGATAGTTAAGATAATCCCAATGCTTCCAATTAATGCGCGAGTCACTTCGAGCGAGAGAGAAATAGGAAACGTATAATTAAAGGACATATCATTTCTTAAAAAAATAAGGATTAAAGGAATGGATCCACTTAAATAAGAAAAAAACATAATATTAATCATTGGACCAATGACATCAGATCCAACTTGTATCCCTGATTGATACAATGCTTGAGGGGTTAATTGCTTATGTCTTTGACCGATTTCATTCATGGCAGTACTGAGTGTAATGGAAATATCCATTGTTGCTCCCATCGTCCCAATTAATAAACTAGAGATGAAGAGAACATGTTGGGGCCTAGTAATCAATTCCATTTCTTCATAACGAAGTCCTTTATGTTTTAATAAAGTGATTACGCCTACTCCTACGATAAAAGTCACCAGTGTGCTACAAATTGTTGCTAAAATAGCAATCTTAGTTTTTTGATTCCAACCATTTGAAATAATTAAGGTACTAGACACAATGATAGGAAAAAATAGTAAGCAAAGCCACACAAGAGATTGACTAGAAATCTGTTCATAAATGATTAATAAGCAGTAAAAAAGACCAGTATTTATTATAAGTCCTAGTAGAGACGTAACCCCATTTTTTCTTCCTATAAGTATTAGTAAAAGAACAAAACAAAACATCATGATAGCCAAACCTGTATCTCGTTTAGTATCGAGAATGGTAGTTTGTGACATGTTACTATCCTTGATAGATAGAAATACTAACTCGCCTTTTTTATAATCTTGATCCTTAATTTTTGATTGACTAAAGGTATTTGAAAGAGTTAGTTTTTTTCCTTTATATTGAGAGGATAATACAATTAATTCTATCTTTTGAGTTGTTAGGACGTCTTTATTTTGATGTTCATCAATAGTGTCTTGTTTATTGCTTGTTTCAATTTTAGTAATTTTCCCTAAAGGATCATGGTATTGATTATATTGCAATGTTTGATAAATCCACCAAATATTTAAGGTTAAAAGGATGGCGGCAAAAAAGCCCCATAGATATTTTTGTAACAAAGTAAACCTCCTTATCAATCAAACTATCATAATTATAGACATATTATGATAGTTTTTCATTAGAAGATTAATGATATTTATTATTTATTAATTATTTAATCATTTTATAATAAAAAGTAATGAATATCATTTTTTAAAAATATTCTCGAAAGAGCTAAATTAAAAAGAATATAAGGTGTTACCATTGACAGGGAGAAATTAATATTAAGTAGATGAAAACGGAACTATTTGAATTTAGACTTAAGTAGCAAGATTTGATAGATTTACTTGAGTATATTAAAAAATCACAAAATATAGATTTGTGATTTTTTAATTAATGAATTTTTTTATATAATAAGTCAGTGCAAATAGATTCACTAATTCTCCTAACATAATCATTCCAGAAATAATCAGTTTAGAATTTTCTGTTAGCAATGATGCGAATAAAACAGCCAATAAAATAATTAAAGTCACTAGGCAAATAATGATGGAAAATTGAAAATAGTGTTTATTTGTTTGTTTCATGATAGGCTTTAAAGGTGTCTGATTGTCTGTTAGGAATAGGTCATCCAATGAAAAGCCTAATAGTTTTGCAAGTTTTACTAAATCATTTATATCTGGATAGAGAATATCATCTTCCCACTCTATAATCGTATCTTTTGTAACGTGTAATTTTTTCGCTAATTGATCCTGGGTTAGCTGTTTCTCAATTCGTTTACTTGTAATAATGGTTCCTAAGTTCATATTATCTCACACTCCTTTAATTTATTTTTCCAATAGAAGGAAGTGGAAAAAAAAGATAAATCATTTTTCCCACAATATTGCGTTTATTAATACAACCAAAATGTCTACTGTCGATAGAATTTCCTCCATTGTCATCTAAAACAAAAAATTCATGACGATTTAATTTATAAGAAAAAATCCAGTATGTACTCTGTTTTTTTAATCAAATGCTTCTCTTACTTGTTAATTATTGATAAAAAGTTGCTTCTTTTTATAGCAAACAGTTTCTCCAGGTAAACCAATAATACGCTCTACATATTGTTTTTCTTCGCTAGACACCTTAGTTGAGGAAACAATAAATAATTGTAGCAATAGAATAAAAAAATACTGAATAATAATAGTATATTATTTTTTAAAATTTTTTTCATGTTCGACCTCTTTTTATTTATTATAATGTAATATCAAAAAAGTAGTCATATAGCTATATAAAGGAATGAACAATAGATATGATTAGAAAAATATGAGAAAAAATAGATAAAAAGGTAGGTTGTATCATTAGGTTGTGATATAATATAACAGTATAAAAAGGAGGTTTTAATTAATGAAAAAATTAGTATCACTTATTTTTACTTTGTTAGTAGTCATGTTACCGATTACAGCGAATGCTGCTGGAGCCATCTCTACTGATGAACAACGTATATTAGATTCTTTGAATGCGGGGATTACGACTAAAGAAGGCCAGCGTTTTTTCTTTTCAGCAACTGATATTCAGCAAGCTGAAAATGATTTAAAAACCAATGATTATAGTGCTGAAACTGTTAATACTGTAGTTGGTCATATTGAAGCGGCTAAACAATTAGCTGTTGATAATTCAGCAGGTATTAAAGCAACAGGTTTGGAAGACTTTTTAAAACAGTTACCTAAACATATACAAAACCAAATTCAAAATCATATTTTAGAAGCAGCAAAAGCACTAGGCTTATCTGTGGATAGTAAAGGAAATGTTACAAATAATGCTGGACAAAAAGTATTTGTTGCGACAACAAGTAGTAATCCAGTTGTAAAAACAACCGGTATTTCACTAACTAGTGCCATCGTGACAATTGCTAGTTTAGTGGCATTAACAGTAGCGACAGGTTTCTTCTCAAAAAGAAGAGGAGCTAGTTGTTAATGAATAAAAGGGTACTGGCATATGTTTATATGCCAGTACTCTTTTTTATTTCTGCCTATGTCATTTTATTCTTGTTATTCTTGCCATTTAGAGAGACAGTTGACTTATTTGTCAGTGCTATTAGCATTACAGAAAAAGCAGAAAATACAAAAGTTAGTTCTATCTTTGATGAAGCGAAGCAAAAAAATATTACCTCTGTAAAAAATAAAATCCCTTCGAGTCAGATTGAATATCCTAGCCTAGGAGCGGAGTACGGGGTCGTTAATATAGATAAATATAATGTTCAAGCACGATTAATTTACGGTGATTCTCAGGAAGATTTGAGAGAAGGAGTAGGGCAATTTAATGGGAGTGTTTTTCCTGGTGAAGAAGGAACAACACTTATAGGTGGTCATAATACAGCAGATTTAGCAGCTCTAGGTGGAGTTGAATCAGATGACACAATTACTATTAAAACAAGTTATGAAACGTATCAGTATAAAGTAACTCATAAAAAAGTTGCTCGATTTGATGATAAGTCTGCCATCGAAACTCTCTATAAAAAATCAGATAATAATCAATTAATTTTATACACGTGTTATCCGATAGATATGATTGGCTTAACTGATAATCGATTGTTTGTCTATGCTGAACGAATTTCTGGAAAAATGATTGATCAAAACCAATAGAGAAAGGATGTTTAGATGAATAAAAAGATAAAGCATGTCTATCAATTTTTGCTAACATTACTTTCTGTATTGTGTTTATTGATTGCTAGTGAGATATTGATTGCAAAACCGTTTTTGTTATCTTCAAATCATTGGATAAAGGTAGCTATGGAGAGTGATTACACTAAAAGTTTGACTGATTCAATTAATCAATCCATTCAAGATATCGGGATGGCTAGCGGTATAAAACAAGACGGATTAAATCAAATAATATCACAATCGGAAGTAACAAAAGATTTTGACCAATTTATAACTAAGGCGTTCAAAGGCGAATCTTATGAAATAAAACAAGATGTAGTTGAATCAAGGCTAAAGACTGCGGTAGAAGATTATGCTAAAAAAGAAAATAAACCTATTACAGCAGAAAATCAAGCGTCTGTCGACCAATTCATTACAAAAAGCATCGAGATTTATAATGGAAAAATTCATAATAAAATTATTTCAACAATTGGTTTACGGGTTAGTTTAATTAAACGATTAACTACGATTACTTTGATTGTGTCGCTTATCGTATTGTGTTTATTAATTTTATGTTTGTACTTTGCAAGCGGCCGATATAAGCATGTGTTTGTAAGAAATATTGCTTATGTGATAACGAGTACAGGTTTGTTACTTGTATCTTTTACCGTTATTCTATCAATGAAAAATCCACTGACTTATTTATCGATTATTGACGATCACATGAAAGTATGGATTATAGAAAGCCTTAAATTACCAATGCTAGTACAAGTTATAGTAAGTCTAGTATTTTTAATATTAGGTATTTTATTAAGTGTGTATTCTTATAAAGAATATAAACGTTTAGAGAAACGTGGGTTTAGACGAAAGCAACAAGTAATGGACGAAATAGAATATTAAATACTGAATCCAACCAGATTAACGGTTGGATTTTTTCAACATGTGTATAGGTAATCAGCTATGGAGCTAATTAATATAACGGCAAGGAGCGTAATGCTCGATGAAAAAAATGATAGTCATAGGTTCTCCTGGTACAGGAAAAAGTACCATAGCAAAACAATTAGCGGATAGTTTAGCAATAAACTTATATCATTTAGATAAATTGTTTTGGAAACCACACTGGAAGATGAGTACAAAAGCAGAGCAACGAGAGATATTATATGATATAGTTAAGCAAAATTTTTGGATTATTGATGGAAATTATAGTAGTACGTTAGATATTCGAATAAGAGAAGCAGATACCATCATTTATTTAAAACGTTCAAGACTGACTTGTTTGTATCATGTGTTCAAACGTTTTATTCGTTACCGAGGAAAAACGCGTCCTGATATGCAAGAAAATTGCCCAGAGAAATTAGATTGGGCGTTTATCAGATGGGTTTGGCAATTTCCAAAAAATCATGAGCCGTTGATAGAGGAGCATCTTAAGGATTTAACTAGTGAACAAACTTTAATCAAATTAATGAACCAAAAAGAAATAGATGATTTCTTAAATTCTTTAGAAAATATGTGAAATAGAAAAATGTATGTGGTGTGTTATGTAGAAGAAATTATGTTATCAAAAGTCGATTCTTTTCATATAACGATGATAAAAATTTGGTATTTATAAGAGAACTTGTTACGAGTTATTGAGTTTTTACGCTAAAATATAGAAGAAAAGTAATATAAAATATATGGGAAATTCAGACAAGGCATAGGAAAATCAAGACTGGAAAAGTTTAAAAAAGTATTGTGAAGCGTTTTTTGATGTCGCAAAAGATACGGGTAAGGGATTTCAACAACTATCTCCTTGTGTATTAACGTAATATTTGTACGATTGTGTGATGACTAAGGAGTAGAATTTTGTTAAAGAATGCAAAAAAGATAGAGGAAATATGCTACTTACTTGTTAATAACCATCATCGCTTAGCACAAGGGATGACTGATGTTATTCAAATTTGTAAAAATCTTGTATCTGAGTAATTAAATAACTAGATGATTAACAGAATCTGAGTGATTAATTTGACTCTTAAGCGGATACATGACATACTGTGTGTGAAATAAATTAAATACATAACCGTCACAAAGGGGAGCCTTCAAGCTGAGAATGAGTATAGACTCTAAACCCTCGAACCTGATATTGTTAATTCAATCGTAGGAATTGTGTGAAGTGGTAGCAAGTAAGCACTGCTCTTTTGTTGATTGGTCACGTATGAATCGATAATAGGAGGAGTTTTTTTATGTCGAAAAGGTCAAGAATTATTTTAGAGGGGACGATCGTTGCCGCATTATCAATGTCATTATCGTTTATCCCATTAAATATAGGAACAGGATTTTCCATTTCTTTAGGAATGATTCCCTTAACATTATACGCATTACGTCGTGGAACTATACCGGGAATATATGCTGGGTTAGTTTGGGGCTTACTACATTTTTTAATGGGACAAGTTTATTTTTTAACCGTCTCTCAAGTTATTGTTGAATACATTTTTGCTTTTGCAGCGGCTGGTTTTTCTGGTTTATTCAATAAAAAACTACAAATAACGCTGAAAACTAATCCATCAAATGCTTGGCGTTATGTCGTCTCAGGGACATTTGTCGGTGTGTTAGCACGTTACATTTTTCATTTTATTGCGGGGTTTATCTTTTGGGGTAAATATGCCATTTGGGGACTATCTCCAGTGACGTATTCATTAGTGGCAAATGGGATAAGTGGTTTACTGACTGGTGTTGTGACGATGGTTATTCTACTATTAATCTTGAATAAAAATAAAAGCCTATTTATGATGACAGATAATTAACCTGCTTGAAAAAACACTCTTTAATAAAGGGGTGTTTTATTTTTTAATTTAAAAGTGGTGGACTGAAACAAATCCATTGTAGTATCCTATGTGACAAAGTTAGACTATTTCGCTTAGTGTAAATACTTTAAACAGGTGATGAATTATTCACCTAAGTGAAAGTAGGAAAAATAATGAAAAATATTCCTCAAGTGACAGTCATACAACAAACAATACCCTCAGAAAAAATTGCATCAGTTTATTCAGCCAGTAGTGTATTATACTCCTTGATTTTTTCTTTAAGTTTAATCTTGTTAAGTATTGTATCAGATAAGCTGGGTTTTAATATGGTATTTATCATTTCTAGTCTCTGTTTATTAGCCATGACATCTATTACAAAAAGATATAATCGCTTTTTTAATTAATAATTGCTCTCCTTGATAATTAAGGAGGGCTTTTTTTATTTTACTTCTACTGGTGAGATATTCTTTTAACTATAAAAATACACCCGTTGAATTTATGTGAAATAAAACGGGTGTGTTTTTATAGTTTTGTAATAAATGGGTGAGTCTTTTTAATGTTACATACCAATTAGATAATCATCATTTTCCATGGCTTCTACTGTACCAAGTAAGTAACCATTTCCTACTTGAGAGAAAAAGTCATGGTTGCTTGTTCCAGTTGATAATCCATTCATAACGATAGGGTTGACGTCATTGGCTGTATCTGGGAATAAGGCATCCATCCCTAAGTTCATTAGGGCTTTATTTGCATTATAGCGTAAGAATGTTTTGACTTCTTCTGTCCAACCTAATTTATCATACAATAAATCGGTATAGACTTCTTCGTTTTCATAAAGAGTGAAGAGTAAGTCATACATCCATTCTTTCATTTCTTCTTGTTCTTTCGTGCTTAATTCATTGAAACCTAGTTGGAATTTATACCCAATATAAGTCCCATGAACGGACTCGTCACGGATAATTAATTTAATAATTTCGGCTACGTTTGCTAATTTATTGTTTCCTAAATAATACAAAGGTGCGTAGAAACCAGAGTAGAAAAGAAACGTTTCAGCATACACGTTCGCTACTTTTTTTTGTAATGGGGATCCATTTAAATAAATTTCATTAATAATCTCAGCTTTTTTTTGTAGTTGAGGATTGGTGTTTGTCCATTCAAAAATTTCTTCGATTTCAGCCTTAGTGTTTAGTGTACTAAAGATGGATGAGTAACTTTTGGCATGAACAGATTCCATAAATTGAATATTGTTTAACACAGCTTCTTCATGAGGTGTGCGGCTGTCTTTGCGTAAGGCTTCGATAGCACTTTCAGATTGAATCGTATCTAGTAGTGTTAAACCACCAAATACCAGGCCAATATTTTCTTTTTGATCGTCGTTAAAGTTACGCCAATCATCTAAATCGTTTGATAAAGGAATACGTGTATCCAACCAAAATTGTTCTGTCAATTTTTCCCAAGTGGACTTATCAATAATGTCTTCAACAGCATTCCAGTTAATTGCTTGGTAATAGCTATTGTCTAACGTTGTCATTTATTGTTCCTCCTTAAATAACACAGCTTTCACATTGGTTGCTACCAATTTCTTCATCGTCATCAGTATAAGTACGAACGTAGTAAATTGATTTAACGCCTTTATGGAATGCGTAGTGACGTAAGATATTTAAATCACGTGTTGTTTGTTTTGTTGTCTTTGTTTTCCATTCATACAAGCCTTCAGGTATATCTGAGCGCATAAATAGCGTTAAACTCATCCCTTGATCAATATGTTTTTGAGCTGTTGCATACACGTCAATGACTTTACGCATATCCATATCATAAGCGGACGTGTAATACGGCATGGTGTCATTTGATAAGAAAGGTGCTGGGTAATAGATTTTCCCAATTTTCTTTTCTTGACGTTCTTCAATCAAACGAGTGATTGGGTGGATGCTGGCACTTGTATCATTGATATAAGAAATTGAGCCATTAGGTGCTACAGCTAAACGGTTTTGATGGTATAAACCAAATTCTTTAATGGATTGTTTCAATTCTTCCCAGTCTTTTGCTGTTGGAATAAAAATACCATCGAATAATTCTTTGACTTTATCAGAAGAGGGTTTAATTTCTTCATTAATGTAGAGATCAAAGTATTCTCCAGTAGCATATTTTGATTTTTCAAAGTTATCAAATGATTCGTTGCGTTCTTTTGCAATATTGTTACTTTCAACTAAAGTCCAATAGTTTAATAACATGAAATACACATCTGTAAATTCTAATGACTCTTCTGAACCATACTCCATTTGATTTTTGGCAAAGTAAGTATGTAATCCCATAGCCCCTAAACCAATTGTATGATTTAGTCGGTTGCCGTTTTGGATTGATGGAACAACTTCGATATCAGAAGCGTCTGTGATATAAGTTAAAGCTCGTGTCATGGTTTTAACAGATTTTCCAAAGTCTGGACTATCCATTAGGTTGACAATATTTGTAGAGCCTAAGTTACAAGAAATATCTGTTCCAAGGACGTCATATTCTTGGCGATCGTTAATGACAGATGGTTTTTGGACTTGTAAGATTTCAGAACATAAGTTACTCATAATGATTTTACCATCAATAGGGTTTGTACGGTTGGCAGTGTCAATGTTGATGATATAAGGATAACCAGATTCTTGTTGTAATTTACTAATTTCATTTTCTAAGTAACGAGCGTCAATTTTTTGTTTTCTAATACGTGGGTTAGCAACTAAGTTGTCATATTCCTCTGTAATATCAATGTAAGAAAATGGTACGCCATATTCTTTTTCCACACTATATGGACTGAATAAGTACATGTCCTTATTGTTACGAGCCAATTCATAAAACTTATCTGGGACTAACAAACCAAGTGATAATGTTTTAACACGAATTTTTTCGTCAGCATTTTCTTTTTTTGTTGATAAGAACATTTCAATATCCGGATGGAAGACGTTTAAGTAAACCACACCAGCACCTTGACGTTGACCAAGTTGGTTACTATAACTAAAACTATCTTCAAATAATTTCATGACAGGAACGACACCACTTGCTGCTCCTTCAAATCCTTTGATTGGTGCTCCAGCTTCACGCAAGTTTGATAGTGTGATTCCAACACCACCACCAATACGTGATAATTGTAGTGCACTGTTAATTGAGCGACCAATGCTATTCATATCATCAGTTACTTGCACTAAGAAACAAGACACTAATTCACCACGACGTTTACGTCCAGCGTTTAAAAAGGATGGTGTTGCTGGTTGGTAGCGTTGATGAATCATTTCATCTGCTAAACTCATAGCCAGTTCTTCATTACCGTTAGCAAAGTACAAGGCGTTAAACGCTACACGGTCTTCATAGCGCTCTAAATATTGTGTGCCATCATTTGTTTTTAAGGCATATTGAGAGTAGAACTTGTAAGCTGCCATAAATGATTTAAAGGTAAATGATTGAGACGCTAGATACGCATATAGTGATTCAATAAACTCTAGTGAGTAAAGAGATAAAAATTCTTCTTCTACATACTCATTTTCAGTTAAGAATGTCAATTTTTCTTTTATAGAAGAAAATTGTTTCGTATTTGGCTCCACGTTTTCTTTAAAAAAGGCATCTAAAGCCTCTTTATCTTTATATAAGGGAATTTGATCATTTACGGGGCGGTTGATTTCGTTATTTAATTCGAAATAAGTTACGTCAGTCAGATCTTTTAGACTCAAATTCATTCACTACTTTCTTAAAATTTTTTACATCGTCATTTGTGCCACTAAATTCAAAAGAAAACACAAGAGGAATGCCATAATCTTTTGCAATGTCTTTTGCAGTAAAGACAAATAAGTCTCCAAAGTTAAGATTGCCACCACCAGCGACACCTAGTAAGTGCTCTTGGTTGGTTTTGTACTCAATAAAATCGTTCACTACTTCTGTGACTTCTTTGTCATAAGTAGGAACGATTAATAGATAGTCTTCATTGATTTCATGAAAAGGATTGGTTGTGTCAATTTCATGAAAAGGAAGGTCTAGTTTGTTAATAAAACGTCTTGTCTGTCCGGTTAAAGAAAAAAAGACTAGTTTCATGATTAAACCGCCAACGTTCTTAATTGATCAGGTCTAAAACCAACAATTGTCATATTTTCATCCATTGTTTTTAAAACAGGCACACTTTGGAAACCTTGTTCTTTTAATGAATCAATATATTGTGGTTCTTTATCTATGTTAATTTCATTAAATTCAACATTTTTTTGTGCTAAAAATTTCTTTGTCATTAAACATTGTGGACAATTGTTTTTTGTGTATAGTGTGATTGTATTCATGAGTTCTTCCTCCTAATTTGTTCTTCTTAATATAAATATAAGTATAGCTTGAAATAAAAAAAAGTCAATAATGAAACACTAGATATTGTGTTTGGATTATTGAAAGCTACTATCTATTGTGTTTTAGGTGAAAAAGAAAAAATTCTCATAAAATAAAAATGCTTAACCAATAGTTTCTAGTATAGACATACTAAGTATAAAAGTAAATAGAAAAAAAATTTGAAAAAAACCAAATTTGTCGTCTCATCAGACGAAACTATTCATAAACTTATATTAAATTATCTATATAATAATAAATAGTATAGATGACTTTTATAAAAGGTGGTTACCTTAAAATTTACATGATACGTTTAATGAATAAGGTATTAATCCCCTTTTTTGAAAAATAGATGATATCAGAAAAGATGGTGAGATAATGGCAAATGATTATTTAGAAAAAGCGAATCATTTATTTGAAGAAGCGATGAGTGATACCAAAGAAAAATTAAATGTATTTGAAAAAACATTTTATTATAGACAACTTAACTATTCTGAACGGAGAATGTCTCGAAGAGTTATTATGTCCTTTAGTGAATATATGTTTGATTATCACTTTCAGACATTAGATAATTGGAATGAGCAAGCGCTACAAGATGTCTTATTAGATATTTTTCCCCATGAAGTTATTGCAGGAAAGAAATGTTTTGAGAAAATTCTTCTCATTTTGGTAAAATTTTTTGAATTTCTATATTTTCACGAAAAATGTTCACAAGGGCTACAATTAGCCGAGACGACTAAAAATTTAAAAGAATTGGTTTTACTGGAAGTCGAGAATTTATTAATAGGAACTCCAGAAGCAGATTTATTAACATTAGGTGAAGAAATAGGCCTCGATATAGGCAACTTAGAAGACATTGATTGTTTATATCAATTAGCCGAATTAATACAGAATGAGGGAGAAAGGTCTAGAAATATCGTTCCAATGAAAGTACGTAAAATCTAGAAAATTTCTTGCGTGAAAAAATAACAAGTGATATAATAGACCCGTTAACTATTGGGCTGTTAGCTCAGTTGGTAGAGCAACGGACTCTTAATCCGTGGGTCAAGGGTTCAAGCCCCTTACAGCCCATAAAATAAGAAAAACATTGTGGAATGAGTGAGTATGAACTTATTTGTCAATGTTTTTTTATTTTTACGCCGTTAAACAGTCAATCTGTCGAGAGATGATAAGAGTGTTGTTATATAAAGAAGGGGTTTTAGTACAAGAAAAAATTCTTTGATGTTATAATAACTTGTAAAGAGATGGAGGATGATTAGTATGAAAAAATCAACAAAATGTGCCATTGTAGCAACAGGTGTCATAGGTCTAATCACTATCACTAAACTAACCAAAAGAGGGATTGAGAAAACTACAGAATCTGTAAATCGCCTAAAGTATAAATTGTTAGTAAAAGATAAATTACAAGACAATCAAAATTTATTAGATATTATCGATGAATTAGATGATGAAGAGTTAAAAACAATGGTTAGTGTCTTTGAACGACTAGAAGTTGAGCCAACGGAAAGCCATATTGATTCATTGAAGTCAAAATTAAATGCGATTAAAACACAGGTGAAAGCTTGATTTTTTAGCATAATAAAAGAGGATACAAAAAAAGTTGAGATCACATCTCAACTTTTTTTGCTTCTATAAGACTAGACTTTGTAAGGGAAGGGGAAACCTAGTCTTACTTCAATTATTAGCCGAATAAATTAAATGAATTAATTTATATATTAAGTTTAAGTTATATACAGGAAAGTCACAATGAAAAAAACAAGTTAATTAAATAACACAGATTAGAATGTTTATAAACATTGATATATCAACTAATATAAAATCGTCATTTTTTTCTTATGCATATGCAAAATACCGAAAAAAATAAGTGATATTTACTGAAAATTGTCAAAAAAGTTTGAAATGATTCTGAAAATCGGAAATGTTTTTTAAGTATTCAAAATGTTGTATAATAGTGGGGATGACTTTTATGATAATGAAGAATTGAGGATGGTGACCAATAGTGAAAAAAATACTAGTTGTAGATGATGAGAAGCCTATTTCAGATATAGTAAAATTTAATTTAACAAAAGAAGGATATGAAGTTTTTACCGCTTTTGATGGTGAAGAGGCAGTTGAAATGGTGGATGAAGTAAATCCGGATTTAATTATTTTGGACTTAATGTTACCCAAAAAAGATGGTTTGGAAGTGTGTCGTGATGTGCGTAAAAAGTATGATACACCGATTATTATGGTAACAGCCAAGGATTCCGAAATAGATAAAGTGTTAGGATTGGAACTTGGAGCAGATGATTATGTGACAAAACCATTCTCTAATCGTGAATTAGTGGCGCGTGTGAAAGCTAATTTACGTCGACATGGTAATACAACGTCTAAAACGGAAGAAGCACCAAGTAATGAATTAACAATTGGTGCGTTAACTATTCATCCAGATGCTTATGTGGTATCAAAACGAGGTGAAACCATTGAGTTAACGCATCGTGAATTTGAATTGCTCCATTATCTTGCAAAACATATTGGACAAGTTATGACACGTGAGCATTTACTTCAAACGGTTTGGGGGTATGATTATTTTGGTGATGTGCGTACAGTGGATGTGACGGTACGGCGTTTGAGAGAAAAAATAGAGGATAATGCTAGTCATCCTAATTGGTTAATTACACGACGTGGTGTTGGTTATTATCTTAGAAATCCAGAACAAGATTAGGTGAAGCATATAATGAAAAAAAATAGAACGCCCTTTTTTTCATCTGTTCACTTTAAAATTGCTTTGGTGTTTGTGCTATTATTGATGATTTCGATTGAGATTGTCGGAGCTATTTTTATCCGAGTGCTTGAAACATCAACCATTCAAACGTTTGAGGAAAATGTGACTAACCAAGTTGAAACACTCGCGACCAATTTAAGTTCTGAAATTAGCAAAAAAAATGATTCACAACAAGAATCTAATTTAAAGCGAATTTTAGATGAATTTTCTAAAAACGAAATTTTAGAAGTTCGTTTAGTAGATGATAAAGGGATTGTTATGGCAACAAGTGATCCAAATCTACAAGGAGATGTTGGAAAAAAAAATGATTATGAATTATTTAATTCATTTAATCAAAAAAAAGAAGAACGGACAGACCCAAAAACGGGGCAGAGGGTATTTATTAATATTGAACAAATATATTCTCCCACTGGTGATACGGTAATTGGTTCATTATATGTTAAAAGCAATATAGAAAGTAAGTATCAACAAGTTAGTGAGATTACGTTGATATTTTTCTATGCATCGATGATTGCACTTATCTTTACGTTAATCATAGCGCTGCTTGTATCTAGAACGATTACAAAGCCTATTGGCGAAATGAAACAACAAGCAGATAGAATTGCTAATGGTGATTATTCAGGACAAGTGGAAGTTTATGGGAAAGACGAATTAGGACAATTAGGGGAGACATTTAATGAACTGTCTTATCGTGTTAAAGAAACACAAGAAACCATGGATGCTGAAAGGCGTCGCTTAGATAGCGTTCTAACTCATATGTCTGATGGTGTTATCGGAACCGATCGTCGTGGAAACATCATTTTAATTAATGACACAGCGTTAAATTTACTGCGAATTGGTACTGAAGATGTCATCAATCAATCCATTTTAGAGTTATTAAAATTAGGAGATAAGTATAGCTTTAGGGACTTACTAGAAGTACAAGAAGATGTGTTACTTGATTTTAGTGAAGATTTTAGTGAAACAACTCTTATTCGTGCAGAGTTTTCAATGATTCGGCGAGAGTCTGGTTTTATCAGTGGATTAGTATGTGTGCTTCATGACGTGACCAAAAAAGAAAAAGACGAAGAAGAACGTCGCCAATTTGTTTCAAATGTATCTCATGAGTTAAGAACACCTCTAACAAGTATGAAAAGCTACATTGAAGCTTTACTTGATGGCGCATGGCAAGATTCAGAAGTTGCCCCACAATTTTTAAAAGTTACACAAGAAGAAACCAATCGCATGATTCGGATGATTAATGATTTACTTCAATTATCACGTATGGATGCCAATAAAATTGAGTTACAAAAAGAATTAGTCCATTTAAATGAATTGTTTAATTATGTGTTAGATCGTTTTGATATGGTGATTAAGGATAGTGATAGAAATTATGTGATTAAACGAGAATTTACTCAACGAGCGATTTGGGTCGATATTGATACTGATCGCATGATTCAAGTATTGGATAATATCTTAAATAATGCCATGAAATATTCGCCAGATGGTGGAACGATTACTTGTCGTTTACTTGAAACACACAAAAATGTCGTATTAAGTATTTCTGATGAAGGATTAGGTATTCCAAAACAAAATCTTGGCAGAGTGTTTGATCGTTTTTTCCGTGTTGATAAAGCACGCTCCCGTGCAATGGGCGGTTCTGGTTTAGGACTGGCTATATCAAAAGAATCAATACTAGCACATGGTGGAAATATTTGGGCAGAAAGCGAAGAGAATAAAGGTTCGACATTCTTTATTTCACTACCTTATGAACCCTACGAGGAGGATCTATGGGAATGAGTAAATTAGGAGAGAATCTGTTAAAGATTGGTGTCATTTTAATGGTGCTACTTAGTTTATTTTTATCTTGGAAAATTTGGACAAAACCTGCTAATCGCAGTTTTCAAGATAGAACAGCGAAGGTCAAAGCCGTTGTGCAAAAAAAAGATATGACGGAAGTATATATGCCAACCAAGTTATTTTATCATCACGGGAATGGAGATCATTTTCTGTACTCTAATAAAGAATCTACCATGACAAGTTTGCATGAGAAAATTGTGTCACTTGAATTTGGGACTGCTCGGACTATGACAACAGGCCAAGTAGAAAGTCTAACTACGCAACGCGATTTATTTAATTTGGTTTATCCAAGTGCTATTCCAGCCTCTTTATTCATCAATATGAATAATTTATCTATCTCCTTGCCACGTGATAGTAAAAACTTAATGTTTAATTGGTTAATTATGTCACTAGATGATGGAAAAATTTACTTTGTGAATTACAAAAATAAATTAGGAGTAGAAGTTGAGGTTAAAGGAAATATTTCTAGTATTACTTCAATACTTGATGCTGAAAATAATAATTATGTAAACGCCCTATTATCTACAGATAATGTCGCAGGTATCTATTATTTAGCTGATAGTGCCAAGCTCAAAACTTATAGTTATATTATTGCCACACAGTCTTTTACGACGTTTTCACATGGCTTTTTCAATCAACCAAATGATTTGTTTTCAAATGAAGGTGAAAACTTAAGTTTGTCAAATAGTGAGGGAGAGTCATTAACTATTGATAGTCAAACAGGTGAAGTGAATTATTTTGGTAAGTTAAAACAGAGTCATGTTGGAAATGAAAATAGCTTATATTATGATACGTTTCAATATGTAGAAGACATGGGGACATCTTTAGGTAATCTACGATATTTTTCAGATACTAGTAATGAAGTGGTATATAGAAATTATGTAGAAGGATTCCCTGTATTTGGTGATAATATGAAAGGGTGTCTGGCAACGACTGTTCAAAATAAAAATGTGTTTATTAAAGCCAATCAAGATACCTTGCAAATTCCTCTACCTTCAGACGATTCTGTGACTCTTGTACCCACTCAAGAATTAGTTGATCATTTGAAAAATCAAGGTGCAGATATGTCTAAAATAATAGATATTCAGATAGGATACAAGTGGGAGCAAAATAAAGAAACGCAACAAGCCATTGATTTAGTCCCTTCTTGGTATATAAAATATGATGACAATTGGATGACTCAAGAAGAGTTAGAAAAAATACTGGCTAAAGGAGGCCAGATTTAATGGATTTTAGACGAGTTGAAGGCATCTTTTTTATCGTGTTTTTATTTTTGAATATGTTTTTATTCTATATCTATCAAGAAGGAAGAGAGCCTCAAGATTATATTTCAACAGGAAGTATTTCAGAAAATTTAGAAGAACGTTTAAAGGCTGAACATATTGAAGTCCCTAGCAATCTGTCAAAAGTGAAAAAAGAGGGATACTATCTCTCAGCAGAAGAAGATGACTTAGCAACTGATGCACGTGAAAAATTGACTGACCAATCATGGCAAGTGAACAATCATCAACTGACTAGTCAACTGATGATTCAATCTGATGTCGTCATAAAAAAAACAAATGCCATTGAGTCACTTGATAATTTTATTCGTAATTCATCCAATATATTATATGGAATAGATTATGTATTAAACGAAGAGGAAACCATTCCGTTAAAGAATTATATTTACAATCAAACATATGAAGGTATTCCATTTTATGATGAAACAGCTCAATTATCTGTGATTGTTTCTCAAGATAAATTTGAAAATAATCATATATCTAGCTATAAGCAAACACACATTAGTCGCATTGAGCCACTACGTGAAATACAAAGTGTCATTTCTGAGCGTGATGCGATTATTAGTTTATATACTAATAATCGCATTCAATCTGGCGATACAATTAAATGGATACACTTAGGTTATACGCGTATTTTTTCGGTTCGAGGAAAGGATGTCTATATTCCAGCGTGGTTTGTTTCAGTTGAAAGTAGTAAAAATGTGACACAAACAGAACGTGTGAACGCTTTTACTAATGCGGTCATTTCATCTTCTGTATCAGAGGTTATTAATAAGTAGCTAGTAGGAAGGATGCATTTAATAGTGTCAGAAACAAGTTTTAATATTAGTGTACTGGCTAGTGGAAGTACTGGTAATTCGTTATATATTGAAACAGATAAACGAAAAGTACTAGTTGATGCTGGTCTTAGTGGAAAAAAAATCACGAGTCTATTATCATCCATTGATCGCTCGCCAGAAGATTTAGATGCAATTTTGGTAACTCATGAACATCGTGATCATATTCATGGGGTAGGTGTTTTAGCAAGAAAATATCATTTAGATATTTATGCTAATGAATTAACTTGGCAAGCGATGGAAAAATCAATAGGAAATGTTCCTTTTGAACAACGAAATATATTTGATATGGGAAAAATTATGACTTTTGGTGATATGGATATTGAAAGTTTTGGCGTATCCCATGATGCAATAGCGCCACAATTTTATCGATTTTATAAGGATAATAAATCGTTTGTTGTTTTAACCGATACTGGATATTGCAGTGAACAAGTTAAAGGCATCATAAAAAATGCTGATGCTTACTTATTAGAAAGTAATCATGACCCTAATATGTTGCGGATGGGTCGTTATCCATGGAATACTAAGCAACGGATATTAGGTGATAAAGGCCATTTATCAAATGAAGATGGTGCACTAGCTGCTACTGAATTTATTGGTGATCGAACCAAACACATTTATTTAGGGCATTTAAGTAAAGAGAATAATATGAAAGAGTTAGCTAATATGACAGTAACAGGTATTTTACAACAACATGGTATTGATGCAGGTGGTCAAGTTAACATTATGGACACTGACCCTGATAAAGCCTGTGATTTATTTGCAATTTAGTTAAAAAGCAACGCCCCAATCAGTCGTAGTGCATGGTTGATTGGGGCGTTTTTAATTTATATTAGTTAAAAGGGTTAGTTGAGTTATTACGACTTTGTTCTGTTTGTTGTTCTTGAGCCTGTTTTTGTTGTTCTTCTAATTTACTGGAATCTTCAGTCAAGTTAACCGTTGTTTTTGCTTCTTTTCCATCGCGATAGTAAGTCAATTCTATTTTATCACCAATGTTTTTAGAATAAAGAATGGATTGTAGTTCAGTTGTGCTAGAAATGTCTTTCCCATCTATTTTAGTAATGACATCATATTGCTTCAAACCAGCAGCTGCAGCAGGCGTATCCTTCTCAACAGAGGCAACTACGACACCATTAGTAATTTTATCATCTAATTTTAGAACACTTTTCTTGTCTTCTGTTTTTAATACATTTAAATTAACCATTTTTATACCAAGCATAGGACGAGCGACAGATTTACCTTGTTCAAGTTGATTAATGATATTAACTACTTCATTACTTGGAATAGCAAATCCCATCCCTTCAGCACTCACACCAGAAGCTGCTTGAGCGATTTTACTTGAATTGATTCCAATAACTTGTCCAGCAGTATTGATCAAAGCACCACCAGAGTTACCTGGGTTAATTGCCGCATCTGTTTGAATAGCTTTACTATTAATAATCGCACCATCAGATGTTTGATTTGTAATCATACGATCTTTTGCTGAGATAATTCCTTGAGAAACAGAGTTTGCAAATGTTGATCCAAGAGGAGAACCGATTGCTAGAACAGTTTCACCAACTTTTACGTTGTTTGAATTACCAAATTCAGCTATAGTGGTAACGTCTTTATCGGAAATTTCAAGAACAGCTAAGTCACTATAGGTATCTGTTCCTATGATTTTGGCATCAGCTTTTTTACCACTATGTAACATAATACTGACAGCACTAGCACCAGCAACAACATGATTATTAGTTACAATATAAGCCTTTCCATTATCTTTTCTGTAGATAACACCACTACCTTCACCAGCTTCTTGTAATTCATCTTTAGATGATTGTGAACCAGAAGCAGGACCAAATATTTTTTCTATATCGGATAATTCAGAATTACTTTTTTGGTAAGTTGTAACGGATACAACAGCATCTTCAACTTTTTCAACTGCCTTTGTTACTTCGGATTCAACATTGACATTCACATTGCTGACAGTTGTTTTTCCTTTTTCAACAGGTGCAGTTGTAGTTGACGCATTATTGGAGCTTGACGCATTATGGTCATTTATATAAGCAGAACCCCCTACTACGAGTAGCCCACCCAATGCACCAGCGGCTAATGAAATACCAAAACGCTTAAAAAGAGAGGGGTTTGATGGAGTAGGATTATTTTTTTTATGTATCGTTTCACGCTTTTGTTCTTCGTTTGGTGTGACGTCTTTTCTCATAGATGTCATCCTCCTTTAAATTTATGTTTAACCTATTATAAGATAAGAACGTGGTATTAGTCTAATATTAGTGGTTATATTGGAACAATACTTGAAAAACTTAAGATATTTTTTTAAAATATGAAGAAATAATGAATTTAAGAAAAAAATGTGAAGGCGAGAAATAAAAAAGTTATCAACATAACTTATCCACAATTTAGTGGGTAAGTAAAAAATCTTTATAATAGAAATTTTTTGATTGTGAGTAAAACTGTGGATAATTTTTTTAGTATAAAAATAAAGAGAACGGATGGATAAAAGTGAAAATAAAAATCATTACGGTAGGCAAATTAAAAGAGAAATATTTGAGACAGGGGATCGATGAGTATAGTAAACGCTTGAGTCGATATTGCAAATTAGAGATGATAGAGGTGTCTGATGAAAAAGCACCAGAAAGCCTAAGCCAGATAGAGATGAAACAAGTTAAGGACAAAGAAGGACAACGCATTTTAAGTAAGGTAAGTGACCAAGATTACGTCTTTGCTTTAGCTATTGAAGGCAAACAATTATCATCAGAAGAATTCGCTAGTGAACTAGACAGATTAACAACACGTGGGAAAAGTCAGTTTGTGTTTATTATAGGAGGATCACTTGGGTTATCCACAGATGTGTTAAAGAGAAGTGATGAAAAACTATCATTTGGTCGACTGACTTATCCACACCAATTAATGAAATTGGTTTTAACAGAACAAATTTATCGAACTTTCAGGATTAATAATGGAGAACCGTATCATAAATGATGCGGTTTTTTTGTTGGTTATCTATATATAGTGTTAAATGAGGTTGTTAAACCTTGAATAAATACTAATCTTTATATATGCAGAGATAGTTTACTATGTTCTGAATAGAAGCACAAAGTATTTTATTCATCTTCAAATAATATAAGAATACATAACTATGACCAGAAAGAGAAAAAGATAACAACATCAAAAAGTAAGCCAGCTAAATCTAAGGCTGCTAAGGTTTTAGTAGATCATAAAAATAAGAAACACTGATTTAGTGGTAAATATGAATATATATTATAACAATGAGTCCAATGACATGAAAGTCATTGGACTTTTTCTATGCCCCAAAAATGAATAATTAAGGAGGTTACGAAATGAAAGTTGAATCAGAAACAGTTAGGAATAAAGTTTTTATGAATGGTAAGAAAACACGTCGTTATTTATTGCAAGGAAGATTGAAGGAGATATTGAACCTACTTACTAAAACTAATAAAGAAAAAGTAGTGGCGATTGTTGATGAAAAAGATAGACCAATCCATCCTTTGGTACCAAGTATCAGAAATCAGCCATGGACGTTGGAGAAAATAAAAATATGAAGGGAGTAAAATAACGATGAAACCTAGGAAAAGAATTGATGTCGTGAGTTTAAAATTGGTTAAGGAGTCCAGCTTATTGTATGAGCCAAGACAATGTACTTCTGTGGCATCCGCTTACCAACTAGTGAGACCCTTTATTGAAGAAAAAGATAGAGAACATTTGGTTGTCGTGGGGCTCAATACAAAACATGAACCTTTAATTATTAACTTAGTTCATATAGGAACAGTTAATCAGAGTATCGCAGAACCTAGAGATATTTTTAAACCAGTTCTACTGTCTAACAGTACTAGATATATAGTTGCTCATAATCATCCTTCTGGAGATACGACACCTTCAACACAAGATAAGTTATTAACAAAAAAATTAAAAGCTGCGGGAGAGTTGTTAGGAATAGAATTACTGGATCATTTAATTATAGGAGGTAATTGTTATTATTCTTTTAAAGAAGAGGGACAACTATAAGGAGTTAGTTTGTAAGGTATTGATGATTCAGCTTTCATCTTGTTATGTGGGAGGCATGGAATGATTGATTTAAAGAGAGAGAAAGGTATTTGAAAAATATGATTGTGGAAATATTAGAGTTATTGGTAGATTGCTTATCAGAAATATTAGATACTATGGAAGAAATAGGAGGAAGCAAATGAATTGGTTTAAATTATTTATTAAGGTAACTACTACGATTGTTATAGGTGTGTTAGAAATTTGTTACTAGATATAGTTATCACAAATGACTTATTTCAAATGAGATAAGTCATTTATTTTCGCCAAAACACGTCCTTTGTCATTTTTAAAGAATATGTTATATGCAGGGGTTCTGTTGCAAAGTTTTAAATAAAGAATAAAATCCCTTACGGTATCTATGATTTAAGCTGGGATTCCCAATAATACCTTGATTTCAGTACAGACCGAAAACCCGAAGAGAGTGCCTTCTTTTCGGGTTTTCTTATATAATCCTCGGATGGCTTCCATACCTTTAATCGTGGGTGAGGCAGTGCGTAAACTTCGATAGAATTTATTGCGTCTCTTTACTGGACGATGGTCTTGTTCAATCAAATTATTCAGGTATTTAATGGTACGATGTTCTGTCCCTTGATAAAAGCCGTATTCTTTTAGTTTCTTAAAGGCACTTGTAATAGAGGGGGCTTTATCTGTGACTACAACCTTCGGTTCATCAAACTGCTTCACTAACCGCTTAAGAAAAGCATAGGCTGCTTGTGTGTCCCGTTTTTTACGTAACCAAATATCCAAGGTTAAACCATCTGCATCGATGGCTCGATACAAATAATGCCATTTTCCTTTAATTTTGATGTACGTTTCATCCATTTTCCATGAATAAAAGGATTTTTTATTTTTCTTTTTCCAAATTTGATAGAGTAGTTTGCCATATTCTTGCACCCAACGATAAATCGTCGTATGAGAAACGTTAATGCCACGATCATATAAGATTTCTTGAACTTCACGATAGCTAAGGTTATAACGAAGATAGTAGCCCACGGCTACAATAATCACATCCTGCTGAAATTGCTTTCCTTTAAAATGATTCATCGTCATTCCTCCTGCTATCTTTTTCTATTATTCTACCTTATTTGATAGTAGATTTAAAACTTTGCAACAGAACC
>NZ_JALAHP010000004.1:0-100712 GCF_022604695.1 Vagococcus sp. CY53-2 | reverse complement strand
TTTTGCCATTCTTCTTCACTGAATTCAGGTTTTTTATCAAAAACAGGTGTCTCCATTTGACCTTGTACACTATGTCCTTGTTCTGACACAACGATGACTTTTGCTCCCATTGCATGCAAAAAGTCACGATGTAACATAAAAGCCTCTTCTGTTTCTTCAAATGGTTTGGTTGTTAAAAAAGCACTAAACCAGGCACTAGCTACTGATAATCCACGTGGTTCTAAGTAACTTTTTAATTCTTCTGGATTTTTCGGATATTTGTTTCCAATTTCTGTTCCTGTGTACCCTGCTAATGCCATTTCACTGATACATTGTTCAAACGTATTTTCCTTACCTAATTCCGGCATATCATCATTTGTCCAAGCGATTGGTGCAATCCCTAACTTAATAATTGTCATAGTATCCTCCTAGCTCAAAAAAAGAGCGCTTTCTTTGTTTTTAAAAGAAATATAGCTAACACCTTTATTTAGCTAGCTATATTCCCAAACCTTAATACTTCCACGCTTTTTCTAACTTTTGTTCTCGTTGTTTCCATGCTTGTGTCACATTAGGATTATCTGATACTTCTGATACTCCAACATTCCACCAACCACCATATCCATCAGTCATGGTTTTTGGTAATACTTTAATGTCAATCAATGTTGACACTGTTTGTTTTTTTGCATCTTCTAATGCGGCAACAAGTTCCTCTCGTGTGTTAACACGATACACTTTTGCTCCATATCCTTTTGCAACCATCGCATAATCAATTGCCATAATTTGATTATCAGCATCGCGTAATTCACAGTTGAAACTTCCACCACCATTAGACATTTGTAAATTATTAATACAACCATATCCAGCGTTATCAAACAAACAAATATTAATTTTTTGTTTGTACTGTAGGGCTGTTACTAACTCTGTATGTAACATCAAGAAACTACCATCGCCTAATACAGCATAGACTTCTTGATCTGGGTTAGCTAATTTTGCTCCTAAAGCGCCTGCCACTTCATACCCCATACATGAGTAACCATACTCTAAATGATATGTATTGACTGTATCTGTTTCCCATAATCGTTGCACATCTCCTGGTAAAGAACCCGCTGAAGCAACGACAACACTGTCATCTGCTACTGTATCATTTAGTGTGATTAACGCATTGGTTTGGGTAAATTCTGTTCGCAACACATCGGCATAATCATTCATGATTTCTTGTGAAAAATGATCCGCAATTTCTGCTTTAAATGTTTCTCTATTAAAGACAATATTATGTAAACGTTGGCGTTCTTCTTGCCATTCTTTGTGCCATTCTTCTAACTCATAACCATAACTGGCTTTATAATCATCCAAATGTTGACTAAACCATTCTAAACTAGCTTTTGCGTCACCTACTACTTGTAGTGCATCAAATTTATAGGCTTGTACTCGACTCACATTGATATTAATAAAACGTGTTTTATCATAATTAAATGCTGTCTTTGATGACGTGGTAAAATCGGTATAACGAGTTCCAATACCAATAACTAAATCAGCTGAGTCAATTGCTTTATTGGCTGCTGATGTGCCTAAGATACCTGTTCCTCCTAGGTTATAAGTAAAACTATTTGGAACAGTTGATTTTCCAGCATGCGTTTCAACTAATGGGATATTATGTTGCGTTGCAATCTGTTGGATTACCTCACCAGCACCAGAATATCTCGCACCGCCACCCACAATCATCACTGGACGTTTGCTTTCTTTGATTCTATCTAGTGCATCATTCAAGGCTCTTTCAACAGGACTTGTACGATCTAAATAGTGAACACGTTTTTTAAAAAATGACGCATCGAAATCAAATGCTTCCCCTTCAGTATCTTGCGGTAAACAAATTGTGGCTGGCCCTGCCGTTGCAGGATTCGTCATCACTTCAAATGCTCGAATTAACGCAGACATCAACTGCTCAGGACGTGTTACACGGTCCCAATATCGTGATACTGCTTTGAACGCATCATTTGTTGTTAGTGAAATACTAGATTCATGCTCTAGTTGTTGCAACACTGGATCTGGTTGACGTGTCGCAAAAGTATCTGCTGGTAAAAATAAAACAGGAATATTATTTGCATGCGCTGTTGCGGCTGCTGTAATCATGTTTGCTGAACCAGGTCCAGCTGAAGCTGTCACAGCATAAATTTTTTGTCGTTTCATTTGTTTGGCATAAGCAATCGCAGCATGCGCCATCCCTTGTTCGTTTTTACCTTGCATTATCTTTAAATGCCCTGGATTTTCTTCTAGAGCATGACCTAGGCCTAAGACATTACCATGTCCAAAAATATTAAATACTCCCTCAACAAAAGGTGTTTCTACACCATCAACATAGATATATTGTTGATTTAAAAACTTAACTAATGCTTGTGCTGTTGTTAATCGAATTGTTTCTCTCATTAGCTTACTTCCTTTTAGTTTGATTGTTCTTCCATTAACGCTTCAATTTGTTCTACTGTTGGCATGGCTTCAGATGAGCTATGTTTACTTACCACGATGGCTGCTGAGGCACTACCATATTGCAATGCTTCTTGAATTGTTTTCCCTTTAGTTAAGGCATATAAAAAGGCTGCAGCGTAAGAGTCTCCTGCTCCAAATGTTTTTAATACATTTGATTTATACGCTTTACCACGGAATGTTTCGCCCTCTTTTGTATAAGCATATGACCCTTCAACACCATGTTTAATCACGATTAATTCAGGCTCATGTTGGAATAAATACGCGACTGTTTTATCGTTATTTCCTTCTACTACATTCTCCAACATATTAAATTCATCACGTGTTCCAATCACGACATCTGATTGTTCAGCTACGATTGAGTAGTAAACAGATACTTCTTCAGCATTTTTCCATGTATAAGGACGATAGTCTAATTCAAACACCACTTTGACATTATTTTTTCGTGCTAATGCAACTGACTTTAATACGGCTTCACGGCTAGGACTTTGTGCTAAACCTGTTCCTGATACAACTAACATTTTCGCTTGTTTGATGTAGTCTTCACTGACTTCATTTGGCTCTAAATATAAATCAGCCACATCATCACGGTACATTAAAATACTACATTCTGACGGACTAAGAATTTCAGTAAAAGCCAACCCTGCTTTATGTCCATCTTTATCTATTGCCATTTGGCTTGTATCAATTCCAACTTCTGACATGTAATTTGAGATAAATCTTCCGTGTTGATCATCAGGAATTTTCCCAATAAATCCACAAGATAATCCTAATTTTGATGCACCAATTGCAATATTGGCTGGAGATCCTCCAACGTATTTACTAAATGTTTCTGTTTCTTCCATTGGACGATTGTACTCCACTGCATTTAAATCAATACACGCTCGGCCAACAGCAATTAAATCATAAGTTGTCATAATTAAACTCCTTTTTATTAGTCTCTATTTAAAATCCATTCGTGATCTTTGTCATTATGAAACTGCCATTTTTTGATTGGCCCTGCCATAATATTTAAATAATAACCATCGTATCCATCAGGGACTGATACTGGATGATAACCTTTTGGTACTAACACCACATTTTCATGTTCTACAGTCATGGTTTCATCTAATGAACGATCATCTGTGTATACACGTTGGAATACAAAGCCTTTTTTAGGGTTCATTTCATGATAATAAGTTTCTTCCAAGAAGGATTCATGTGGTAAATTATTTTGATCGTGTTTATGAGGGGGATAGCTAGACCAGTTACCACTATCTGTATACACTTCAACCACAATTAATTTATCTGAAATGGGACTTTGATCATCCATAATATTGTGAACAGTACGTTTGTTTTGATATTTTCCACGATGTTCTACTGAATTATCAGATGCTTTAATTAAAGTCGTTGGTAATATTTTATTACTTGGAGCATAGGCAATTAATACTCTAGCATCCTCATTGGTCGTAATATCGAACGTTTTACCACTTGAAACATAAACACTATCCGTTGGAACTCTATCAAAGACATCTTGACGATTCCCAATTTGTTTAAATGAGTCTTCCCCAACTATTACATCAATTTTCCCTGCCATCACGACAATGCACGCTTCTAAATTCGTTAATTCTTCTGTGTAAATACCACCTTTAGATAGGTTTAACACGCGCATTTCAATATAGCGTAATCCGTCCGCCTCACGCGTCACGTGATGGCATTCCACCACGTGTTCAGAAAGTTCTTTTTTATATGGACGTCGTTTTAGCTCAACCATTTTGTTTCCTCCCTTTACACATCACTACGTGCGTAACGTGCTGTTACGACTTTATTACGTGTATAGAAATCTACTCCAGCTTTCCCATTTGCTGGTAATGTCCCGTAGAATGATGATTTCCATCCTGAGAACGGGAACATTGCCATTGGAGCAGGAACGCCTAAGTTAATACCTAACATTCCAGCATCAATGTTTTCTCTAAAGAAGCGAATAGCCGAAGCATTATTCGTAAAGAGGCAAGCACCGTTAGCAAACTCTGATGCATTTGCAATAGAAATCCCTTCTTGTAAATCCTTAATTTTCATAATAGATAACACTGGAGCAAATAATTCATCTTTCCAAATAGTCATGTCTGTTGTCACACCTTCAAAAATAGTTGGTCCAACAAAGAATCCCGCCTCATCTAGTTGCTCACGACCGTCACAGATTAAATTAGCACCTGCTTCAACGCCTTGCTCGATATAGTTTAGTGTACGATCTAAGTTTTCTTGACGAATAACTGGGCCCAAGAACACGCCATCATCTAATCCATTGCCCATCTTGATATCTTTTGTGGCTTTTATTAATTCAGCCATGAATTCATCATAGATACCTTCTTCTACTGTTACCACTGCAGCTGCCATACAACGCTCACCAGCTGAACCAAACGCGGCACTTACAATAGCAGGAATACTGTCTTTAAGATTGGCATCATTTAAAACAATCGTGTGGTTTTTAGCTCCTGTTAGTGATTGAACACGTTTTAAGTTTTTAGAACCTTCTGTATAAACATATTGTCCAACTGGTTGTGACCCAACAAATGAAATCGCTTTGATATCTGGGTGTTGTAATAAACCGTTTACAACATCATGTGCTCCAAAAACTACATTAAATACTCCTTTAGGTAAACCAGCTTCTTCTAATAAGCTCACCACTTTTTCCATTAACATTGGCGCTTTTTCAGATGGCTTCAATACTACTGTGTTTCCTGTAGCAATGGCCATGGGGAACATCCAAAATGGTACCATCATCGGAAAGTTGAATGGCGTTATTCCACCAACTACTCCGATTGGGTATTTATAAACACTTGCTTCAACATCTGTTGCGATAGAAGATAAATTATCCCCCATCATTAAAGTTGGTGCTCCAGCAGCAAATTCTACATTTTCAATACCACGTTGAACTTCACCATATGATTCAGATAAAGCCTTTCCATTTTCTAACGTAACTAATTTTGCTAACTCATCTTTGTTTTCAATTAATAATTGATGAAACTTATATAAAATTCGTGCACGTCTTGGTACAGCAACTTCTTTCCATGTTTGAAATGCTTCTTGTGCGACAGAGGCTGCATGGTCTAAATCCTCACGGGTTGATAACGGAACCTCACACATTACTTCTTTTGTTGCAGGATTCACTACTGTTTCGTATGTGGTTGTTTGGCTTTCTACCCACTCACCATTTATATAATTTTTTAATTTTCTAATTGACATTCATACCCCTCCATAGATTTACTTAAAACATACCATTTAAATTGTTACATCTTGGTTGTTTTGGTTAACTTTGATTTAATATTACCTTTAATTTAATCAACAGTCAATATTTTTTGTTAATTTTATAATAATAACTGGTAATTAAAACATAATTTGATTAACTATTGATAAACTTATGTATAGGTGATATGATAAAAAAAATGACAGAAAGTGGAGAATACTTATGAAAGAGAAACGATTTGAATTAATGAAACAATATATTTTAGATCACAGCCATGTGAGCTTAAAAGAATTGGAAGAGGGATTCAACGTATCCATGAATACTATTAGACGAGATGTCAATAAGATACTCAAAGACTCACGTTTTGAAAAAGTTTACGGCGGTGTTAGTGTAAAAGAGGGGACTCTTGTTGATTTTGAGTATCGAAACGTTGAAAATAAGGAAGATAAAAAAGCCATCGCACAAAAAGCGGCTTCTTTTATTGAGTCAGATGACTTAATCTATATTGATTCTGGTACTACAACGAAATATATCCTAGATTATGTAGATGAAAACATTCCTCTTACGATTATTACCAATAGTTTAGATGTTGTATTAAAAGCTGAAAAATTAAGAAAAGCAAATATTTTTCTGATTGGTCATATTTTTAAGAAGCCTACCCGTTCATTTGTTGGAGTAGAAAATGACGAATTATCTGTTAAATACAATATTACAAAAGCATTTATGGCAGCAACAGCTGTTTCTATCAATAGTGGCTTAATGAATTCTGACATTATGGAATACGAGATCAAGCGACAAGTCATTGATAAAGCGGATAAAATCTTTTTACTAGCTGATGAAACAAAATTTGATCATTCGACTTTATTAACTTATGCAGATTTGAGTGCTGTCGATCTATTAATTACAAATAAGAAATTTACTGATCCATACTCTTCTTATTTTGTTGAGCATAATATTGACGTTTTACATTCATATAAATAATAAAAAACGATAAAACCTATCAAGGCTTTATCGTTTTTTATTTACCCATCATAATCTTCCATTAAATCTTTAAACAATCCGTAAACAAATTGATTTGGATTAAAGGCTTCTAAATCAGTGATTTTCTCTCCTAATCCAACTAATTTTACTGGTAAATGTAATTCATTTCTAATAGCTAAGACAATCCCACCTTTAGCTGTTCCATCTAGCTTAGTTAAAACTATCCCTGTCACATCTGTGGTATTTTTAAATTCTTTTGCTTGAATCAGTGCATTTTGCCCAGTTGTTGCATCTACTACTAATAACACTTCATGAGGAGCTGAAGGGTATTCACGCTCAATGATACGCTTCATTTTTTCTAATTCTTTCATTAAATTGACTTTATTTTGTAAACGCCCTGCCGTATCCACTAACAAAATATCATAATGCTCATTTTTCATTTTTTCTACTGCATCATACACAACAGCAGCTGGATCACTACCTGCATTATGCCGAACCACATCAACACCAGCACGTTCTCCCCAGACAACTAATTGATCAATGGCTCCAGCTCTAAAGGTATCAGCTGCTGCTAACAACACTTTTTTTCCTTCGTCTTTGTATCGTTTAGCCAGTTTTCCAATACTTGTGGTTTTACCCACGCCATTTACACCAACAAATAACATAATGGTTGGACTATCTTTTTGAATATTTAAATCATTGTTTTCTTCAACGCCCTCAGCTTCATAAATCTCAACTAATTTTTCGATAATTGTCGCTTGAACATCTTTTTTCTTTTTAACATTTTTTAATTTCACTTCTTCTTGCAACTCATCAGAAATACGCATTGCCGTTTCAAACCCGACATCAGCAGAAATCAATGCTTCTTCTAAATCTTCAAAAAATTCATCATCAACCATTCTAAAGTTAGCAAATAATTCATTCATGTATTGACCAAAAGATCGTCTTGATTTTTCTAATCCTTTGTCATATTTTTGAACGGTATCTTGTGGTTTTTCTTCAATCACCACTTCTTTGACTACTTCTTTTTTTGGTTCTTCTTGTTTTGAATAAATGATCTCTTCAACCGTTACATCTTCCTTTGGTTCTTCTACAACCACAGTTTCTTTGGCATCAAGACTATCTTCTTTATCTATTTTTTCAATGCTTTGTTCTAATTCCTCGACGATCTCTTTTTTTGGTGTTTCTTCAACTTTTTTCTCACCAAGAACTGCCTTTTTAATCTTATCAAAAAATCCCATGTCACTGCCTCCTACTCATTAATTAACACAAATTTTTCAACGGCATGCGCCACGCCATCTTCTTGGTTACTTTTCGTAACAAATTTAGCAATGTCTTTCACACCTTGACTGCCGTTTTCCATCACAACACCTAACCCAGCATACTCAATCATTGAAAAATCATTTTCTTCATCACCAATTGCCATCACTTCTGATTGTTTAATCCCTAAATAATTTGCCAATTCATCAATGCCAGCAGCTTTACTCGCTTCTTTATGGATAATTTCTAATAAATTGTCACGTGATTTCATGATATTAAACTCTTCTAATAACTCTTTTGGTAATTGGGCTAATTTTTCATCCAAATAACTTGTTTCAACGGCTACAACCATTTTGTTAAACAAACGATTTTTATCCAATGTATCAAGTGTCGCATGCTCCACCTTAAGTAGTGGATTCATACTTTCATAAATAGAAGTGTAAGGTTCTTTAGCAGTTTCTAAATGAATAACCGTATCCACTGAAATAATATCTAACGGTAAATTTAATGACATCATCACGTTAGCCACTCGACTCACTTCGTCAAAAGATAAAGAATGAGCTAATAGCGTCTCGCCAGTATCATTTTTTTGCACAGAACTACCATTAAAGGTGATACTATAGTCCCCTTCATCTCTTAACTCAAGCCTATCCAAGTAAGGCTCAATTGCAAATAATGGGCGTCCCGTACAAATGACAACCTTTACTCCTTGTTCTTTCGCTTGAGTTAACACTGTTTTATTTTTATCAGAGATTTTTTTATCATCAGTTAATAATGTGCCATCTAAATCAATCGCAATCAACTTAATCATGTTATGTCTCCTATCTATTTTAATGTGGTTTCTAATTTTTCCATCTCTTCTAAGTGTACGGAAACAATCTTCGATACACCAGATTCTTGCATTGTGACCCCATATAATACTTTAGCAGATTCCATCGTTCCCTTACGATGAGTAATCACAATAAATTGTGTCGCATCACCAAAATGACGTAAATAATTACCAAAACGTGTCACGTTTGCTTCATCTAATGCTGCCTCTACCTCGTCTAAAATGCAAAATGGGATAGGTCTTGCTTGAATGATAGAAAATAGCAGAGCAATAGCTGTTAAGGCTCTTTCTCCTCCTGAAAGTAAACTCAATTGCTGTAATTTTTTACCTGGTGGTTGAGCCACAATGTCTATCCCTGTATGCAGTAAATCTGTTTCATCACTCAAAATTAAATCAGCATGTCCTCCACCAAACATCTTAGGAAATACTTGACGGAATTCTTCACGAATGTCACAAAATACTTCATGAAATTGCTTCATGACTAACATATCCATCTCATCCATTGTTTCTTTCAATTCATCTTTCGCTAAATTCAAATCATCACGTTGGCTCGTTAAAAAGTCATAACGCTCCAATATATCATCATGTTGAGCAATAGCCGAAATATTAACAGGTCCTAAGTCAGCTACTTTTCTTTTTAACTCTCTAATGTTTTGACTCACGCTTGCTACGTTTTCAATGATGAAAGAACGCTCTTTTGCTGCCTCAAACGTTAAACTATATTCTTCTTGTAAGTAAGTTAATAAACTATCTAACTGATTATCACATGTTCCTTGAATAATGTCTAATTCTGTTCGTTGACTAATCAAGACTTGAATATCTTGTCGGTTTTTCTCAACAATTTTTTCTTGTTCTTTGATACTGGTTGTATAGTGTTCTCGCTGTGTTTTGGCTTCCGTAATTTGAGTTAAAATCTCCTCGCGCTTATTAGAAACACTACCCATCTCTTTTATAATTCTGGCTTCTTCTTCATGAAAATGACTGCTATCTTGCTCATTAGACTGCGTTTCTTGTAGCATGTCACTCATTTTCTTATCCGCAACATCTAAGCGTTCTATACGCTCTTTTTGTTTTTCGTTCAACTGACTGAGTTTTTCTTTCACCACTGCTAACTCAGCTTCTTTTTTAGCAAGTGATTGCGTCAACTCTTCTTTTTTCTCTAAATTAGTAGCCTCTAATTGATCCACATCAGCCATTTTTTTATCAAGCTCGGCTATTTTTTTTTCTAACTCTTTTTGTTCAAGCTCGTAATTTTCTTTATCTTGTTGATATAACGTTAGAAATTGGTTCAATTCACTTTGCTCATACTCTATCACTTTTTTCTCTTTTTCTAATTGACTCACATCTTGTGTTAAAAGAGACACTTGAGTGCTTAACTGTTGCTCTGTTAATCTTGCTTCTTCGCCTAATTGACGCAACTGTTCAAGAGACTCATCTACTACAACTAGTTCCTCTTTTATATGAGACACTTCTGCTTCTTTTTGCTGATACAAAGTCGTCATTTGAGACAATTGTTTCTCTATTTCCTGTAATTCTTTTGATTGTGAAAACCAGTGCATCGACTGACCATTTTTACTCATCCCACCAGTCATCGAGCCACCAGGATTCATCACATCACCATCTAACGATACCACACGATATTGAAACTTAATTTGTTTCGCAATGTGTGTCGCAGAATCCAATGAATCAGCCACAATCGTTAATCCAAGTAAGTTTTTCATAATCGCTGCAACTGTCTCATCATAAGATACCAACTCACTTGCTACACCAATAAATCCAGACATATGAGACACTTTATCTAATACATCTTGACGAATAAAACGAGCTTTGACGGTTGTTAATGGTAAAAATGTCGCACGTCCCAATCGTTGTTTTTTTAGATAAGAAATGGCCTCTCTAGCACTTTGGTCATCAGTTGTTACAATATGCTGAACACTTGTCCCAAGTGCTGTTTCCAATGCTAATTGGTATGCTTCTGGAATCTCAATTAATTCAGCAACAGCACCCACTACTCCAGGAAATTGCTGTTTATCTTTTAGTACTGCTCTAACACCTTGATAAAATCCAGCATAGTTATCTTGTAGCTCTTTCAAGCTTTTTTGTTTTGCTTGAGCTTGCTGTAAAATACGTAACGCATCCATTAATTGTGTATTTAATTTTTGAAGTTGCGTATTTAACTGTTCTTTGACTTGTCTTTTTTGCTGATAATCTTCCAAGTAAGTCACGACATTCGCTTTTTTTATGTCATACTCTTTCTCTAAATTTTCTAGGGTTTCTTGTTTTTCTTTAATCAATGAGATAAGCTGTTCATAATGATTGATTTCACGCGAATTTTTATTGGTTTCTTGACTATACTGTTTTTCTAAATGTTTTAACTCATTATTCACATGACTTTGTTGTTGCATATATTCTAAATAATCGCTACGCATATCATCTAATTGTTCTTTTGCTGATTTGCTATATTGAACCAGTTCTTCTCTCATACGATAAGTATCTTTTTGTATCGCTTGCTTTTCTTGTATTAATTCTTGTTCATCTTGCTTTAATGTATCAATCTCACGTCGTAATAATTCTTTTTGTGTATCTAAATCTCTCAATGTTTTTTGCTGTGATTCTTTCGTTTGGACAGAAAATTTTTGCTTTTCCTCCAACACTCTTTTTTGTGTTTCTAACTGTTCATATTGCGTACTGTAATCAAGTAGTCTCTGTTGATGATTGTCTAACATTTGTTCTAGTGTTTCTTGTTCTAATTTTAGTTGTTCTAATGTTTCTTCCAATGTGATTTTTTCTAATTCTCTAGCCTCTAGAGCTTGTTTTTTTTGACGTAATTGTTCTTTATTTTTTTCCCATTTTTCTTTCGTTTCTTCAATAAGATGGGTTGTCATACTGATATCTTGCTCAGATAAAGTCTCCTTTAAAGCCAGATATTGTGTCGCATTATCACTTTGTTTCTTTAATGGAGCTAATTGTATCTCTAGCTCATAAATAATATCTTGTACTCGACTTAAATTATCATCTGTTTCACCAAGATGTTTTTCAGCTTGTTTTTTTCGGTTTTTATATTTTAATACCCCTGCTGCTTCTTCAAATATAGCTCGACGTTCTTCCGGCTTACTATTAAATATTTCTTCTACTTTCCCTTGAGAAATAATCGAAAAAGAATCTCTACCTAGACCTGAATCCATAAACAAACTAATCACATCTTTTAATCTACAACGTTGCTTATTAATAAAGAAATCACTCTCACCATCTCGTGTTAACCTTCTTGTGACACTCACTTCAGAGTATTCAATGGGTAAGAAATGGTCTTCATTATCTAACACAAGCGTTACCTCTGCAATATTTAATGGGGAACGTGAAGAAGAGCCAGCAAAAATAACGTCCGGCATTTTCCCCCCACGTAAATTTTTTGCTGACTGCTCCCCTAAAACCCATCGAACGGCTTCTGTGATATTACTTTTTCCACTTCCATTAGGACCAACTACGGCCGTCAAGCCTTCATTAAATTCTATTATCGTTCGTTCTGCAAAGGATTTAAATCCCGCAATTTCTATTCGTTTCAAATACACAAAAAATAAGTCCCCTTCCTAGGATTCTTCTGCCAAAATATTAGCTAATGCTGCTTCTGCTGCATTTTGTTCTGCCGCTTTTTTAGATTTTCCAGACCCCTTACCTAAAGGTGTTCCTCCACCACACACTTCAACATGAAAAACTCTTGCATGTGCTGGTCCTTCTTCATCAATTAAATGATATTCAATCAAGATATCACCATTTTTTTGTAATACTTCTTGTAGAGCTGTTTTATGATCCATCTCATGTGAAAAAGCACCAGTTTCAATTTTTGCTACGACTACTTGGTAGATAAATTCTTTCGATTTTTTAGCTCCTTGATCCAAATATAGAGCTCCTAAAAAAGCTTCGAATAAATCACACAACAATGATGAACGACTTCTACCATTTGAATTTTCCTCACCCTTACCAAGTTTAACAAATTGATCAAACCCACATTCTTTAGCAAACATTGCTAGACTGTCTTCTCTAACAATGGTTGAACGTAGTTTTGTTAATTTCCCTTCTGGTAAATCTTGAAAATGACGGTATAAATAATCAGATACTTCTAACTCTAAGACAGCATCTCCTAGAAATTCTAATCGTTCATTATCTTGTAATTCAAAATGTCGATGCTCATTCACATAGGATGAATGGGTAAACGCTTGTTCCAACAACGAGATGTCTTTAAAAATGATGTTATAGTCTGTCTTTAATAACTGTGTTAACGTTTGTTCCATTGAATGTGCCTCTCCCTTTTAACGATAGATACTCTTATTATACGTTTTTTTTGTTTGAAAGAAAACAAAAACTATCAATTTGACCAAATAGCCAAATTGATAGTCATTAAACGTTATTTTTTATCTGTTACACCAACGTGAGACCATGGGTTACTTGTTACATCATAAGCCCAGTCAAATCCAGTTACTTTGTCACTTACTGGTAATACAGCATCTCTGAACAATGTTGGAATGACAAATGCTTCGTCAGCAACATATTCTTGCCATTCTTTAAATTTATCTGTACGGTATTTACCATCAAATGATTTCTCAGAATCAATTTCGTTCAATAGCTTAGTATTTTCATCACTGACAAAACGAGTGTAGTTAAACGCTGCTTTAGGTCCGTATAATCCTGATTGAGATGGATCTGAACTTAATCCCCAAGCCGCTTGATAAACATCAACGTCTGGTGAATCATTTTTCAATTTATCATAGAATGATTGGAATTCAATTAAACGACCAGTTGATAATTTAACATCTAAACCAATTTCTTTCCAGCAGTCCATGTAGTATTCAGCTAATGGTTGGGCAGTTTCGCCACCTGACATAGAAGCAAAATTAATTTCTAGTTTTTCACCTTTTGGATCGCGACGGAATTCTTCGCCATCTTTTTTCTTGTATCCAGCTTCATCTAATAATTTGTTTGCTTTATCAATATCTTGTTTAGAGTAACCAACTAAGCTCTTATCACTAAATTCATCAAAGATTGGTGGTACAATCGCATTAGCAGGTTGACGTAAACCATTGTAGAATTTGTTCGCTACAGCTTCGTTATCAATGGCATATCCCATTGCTTGACGTAATGATTTATTTGCCATTTTTGAATCTGGATTGTAAACAGATTCACCTTTAGCATCATCCCATTTACCTAATTTGAATCCAATATAAGTATAAGCTAAATCTTGACGACCTAAGATTTCATATCCTTCTATATCTTTATAGTTTGGATAGTTATCAGTTGGCATACTGAATACCATGTCATATTTTTTAGCTTTCAATGATTCTACAATTGAACTCGATGGTGCGACACGCATTGTGATTTTACTTAATTTGGGTTTTTCACCGTAGTAGTACTCATTTGGTGTGTACTCTACAGATTCACCTGTATTAATTTTTTCCATTTTGTATGGTCCAAACGTTACGATATTCTTACGTACCGCATCACTAGATTCCATTCCTTTTACTGGAATATCTTTAAAGATATGAGAAGGCATTGCTGAAGTCCAAACAGTTTCACTTGTTTGTTTCATCCCTGGATTCATTTCTTTGTAAGAAATTTCGACCGTTTTGTCATCTACTTTTTTAATTCCTGAGATAGTGTCAGCTTTTCCATCATGGTACTCATCCATCCCAACGATATTTTGGAAATCTTCACCATAACGGATACCTGAATAATCTTTGTTACCAATGATTAAGTATGGTTGGATAATATCATCTGCTACTAATGGTTTACCATCTGACCATTTGGCATCTTTAGTAATTGTAATTGTAATTTTCTTACCATCAACATCGATGTCTTTTTTTGCTACTCCGTCATCTGTTGTCTCAAAGTTACCATTACTTGTAAATAATGATTCATGAGATGGTTGCATAAATTGAGCATCATAGTTGTCTTCAGAAAAAGTTTCAGAGAACATTCCTTTAAACTGTGTATCCATAACAACTGCTGCTTCTAACGTTCCGCCTTCTTTGGCTTTTTCTTTATTAGACGTTTTTACTGGGAATTTTGATACATCTTCCGTTTTTTCTGTTTTCCCACTACTTGATTTTTTGTCAGATTTTCCTCCGCCACAAGCTGATAACCCAACTGTTACTGCAGCACCAAGTGCTACGACGCTAAATAATTTTTTGTACTTCATTCCTTCATCCCCCTTAGATTTTTTTATCCTAAACGTTGACGTGCATCCGCTGAACGCTTCAATGCTTGACCAACGTAGTTGATACATAACATCATGACAAGAATTAATACAGACGCTGGCGCCCATACCCAAGTCATATCTGATAAAACGACACCATTTGACGCATACCCAATCAATGTTCCTAAACTAGGTGTTGATTGTGGTAATCCAAATCCTAAGTATGACAACGTTGTTTCAATCCCGATGTTGCCTGCAAAGTTCATCGTCAAATTTGTAATAATTAATGAGCTTAAGTTTGGCATCAATTCACCAAACATTATCTTGAAATCACTTGTCCCAAGTGTTTTTGATGCACTGATGTAATCACGACGTACTTCAGATAGTGTCTTTCCTCTAAAGAGACGCGCTTTTGCGACCCAATAGAATGAACTCATAATCATAATAAAAGAAAATACATTATAGCTTGGAACAATTGTAACAAACACAATGATAATCATCATAATGGGTAAAATCATGATAAAATCAACAATTCGCATAATGATACTATCTACCATACCACCATAGTACCCTGCAACAATCCCTAATCCCACACCAATGATTGATGTCAAAATAGTAATTGAAAACCCAATAACAACAGAGTTACGAGCACCAATGATCAATTGTCCAAAAACATCACGCCCACCTTCGTCAGCACCTAATAGGTAGCCATTACCTGGGGCAGCATATTTATCTAAGATACTTACTTTCATTACAGCATCTTTATCTAAAACAAGTGCTCCGATAAAAATAACTGCAAAGATAATAACTAATAACGCTAATGAAAATAATGCTAATTTATCTTTTTTAAATTCTCGAGCAATCATTTTAAAACCTGTTGGTGGAACACTAACAGCTTCTACAGTTGCTTCTTTTTTTTCTTTACTCATAGCGAGTCTCCTTTCTTAACTATTGGTGTGTTACTGGATACGAATACGAGGATCGACGATACTCATGACAATATCTGAAATTAGATTTCCGATAATTGTGACAATACCTAGTATTAATACTATGGCTGTAATCACTGAGTAGTCACGTCCATTGATTGCATCAATAAACAATTTACCAATACCTGGATAAGCAAAGGTTTGTTCAATAACAACTGACCCACTAATTAAGGCAGTAATTTCATAACTTAATTGGGCTGCTATTGGTAAAGAGGCATTTCTAAAAATATGATGTGTAAAGACTTTATTAGTCGGTACACCTTTTGCTCTTGCTGTACGAACAAAATCTAATTGTTTTGCATCAATGACTTCATTACGTAAGTATTGAATCGTTACGGCTGTTGCAAGTAACGCTTGTGTAATGGCTGGTAAAATCATGTGATACAAGCGACTCATCACATATTGTAATGACCCCGGTTCTAATCCTGTTGCCACTGATCCCGTTGTTGGGAACCATTCTAAACGGTAACCAAAGACAAATAGCATCAGTAACGCGAAGATAAAGATTGGAACAGCAAAGCTGACAAAGTTATAAACGACAACTGCTTTATCAAACCAAGAGTTTTGATAACGACCTGAGACTAATCCTAAAGGTAAGGCAATTGCATATGTAATAATAACTGTTAATAATGACAAGTAAATGGTATTCCCAACACGAGAACCAATAATATCACTTACAGGTAGTTTATATAAGAAACTTTGTCCAAAATCACCTTTAAACGCATTGGTTATCCAATCAAAATACTGAATATACCAAGGATTATTTAATCCTGCTGCTTCACGCATTCGATCGATTGTCGCAGGGTCCATATTAGGATTAATTAATCCAGTAAACGGATCTCCCGGCATAGCTTTTGCTAATAAAAAGATAAACAGACTCAACACAAAAATTTGTGGAATCATTAATAGTACACGTCTTAATATTGTTTTCCACATATCATTGTCCTCCCCCTTCAGTTGTCTTAATTGCTGCCTGATGAGTTGGACTAATAGTTTTCAAGTCATATACACGACCATTTTCATCATAGTACTGGCTGTATAAGTCTCGGAAATCTTGTTCCACTTTTCGACGCTCTTGTTTATGCTTATCACGGTTTTCTACATCAATCTTAGGAATGGCAGACAGTAAGCGTTTTGTATAAATATGTTGTGGATTATTATAAATATCTTCACGCGTTCCGATTTCAACAAAACGACCATGATTCATAATCGCAATATTGTCACACATGTGTTTTACCACACCTAAATCGTGAGAGATAAATAAATAACTCAAATTATATTCTTCCTGAATACGTTTCATGAAGTTAAGTACCTGTGCTTGAACTGATAAGTCAAGAGCTGATACTGGCTCATCGGCAATGATTAATTTAGGATTCGTTGCAACAGCTCGTGCCACACCTAAACGTTGTCTTTGACCACCAGAAAACTCATGTGGGTACTTATATAGTGCATCTGTTGGCATACCAACAATATCTAACAAGTTTTGAACACGTTTCTTTTCTTCTTGAACAGATAAGTTTTCGAAGTTTCGAATGGGTTCAGCAATAATATCCAATACACGTTTCTTAGGATTTAAACTTGACATTGAATCTTGGAAAATCATTTGCACATCTTTATTATAGCCAATTGATTTTCTTGCTCTTTTTGAAACAACATTTGTGTTTTCAAATAAAATTTCTCCGGCTGTTGCTTTTTCAAGACCCACAATTGTTTTACCAATGGTTGATTTGCCTGAACCAGACTCTCCAACTAAACCGTATGTTTTTCCTGCTTCAATTTCAAAGTCAACACCATCAACAGCATAAACATAATCAACAACTTTATTTAAAAATCCTCCACGAATTGGGTAATGCACTTTTAAATCTTTTATTTCTATTAGTCCCATTATGCGTCACCTTCTTCTCTAAAGTGGAAATGTTTGTAACATGTGCATCGAACAAAGTGTCCTGGTTCAACTTCATGCAACGTTGGTTGTTCCTCGTGCTCATCTTCTGGTATCCAAGGAATACGAGCGGCAAATCGGCAACCTGTACGTGGCATATTTTTTAATGAAGGAACCACTCCCTCGATAACATGTAATTCAGAGTCATGTGCGTCTTCTTGTGGAATTGAGTTCAGTAACGAGCGTGTATAAGGATGTTGTGGATTAGAGAATAAAACATCAACAGGTGCTTCTTCTACAATTTGACCACCATACATAACAGCGACTCTATCTGCTGTCTCAGCTACCACACCTAAATCGTGAGTAATCAAAATAATGCCGGCTTCTGTTTCCTCTTGTAAATCTCCTAATAAGTCTAAAATTTGTGCTTGAATGGTTACATCAAGCGCAGTAGTAGGTTCATCGGCAATAATAATTGGTGGTTTACAAGAAATAGCGATAGCGATGATAACACGTTGTCTCATCCCACCGGACAATTCATGTGGATATTGTTTTGCCACACGTTCAGGATTGACAATACCTACTTGATTTAATAACTCAATCGCACGTTCAGTCCGTTGTTTTTCATCTAAATCTGTATGATAAAACAACGCTTCTGAAATTTGATCTCCTATACGCATTAATGGATTTAACGCTGACAATGGATCTTGGAAAATCATCCCGATATCATTTCCTCTAATCTTGTTATAAAGCGTTTCGGATAGACCTACAAGATTTAAATCGTTGTAGACGATATCCCCAGTAATTCTAGTATTTTTTGGATCTTGTAACCCCATTATGGTCATTGCTAATGTGCTTTTCCCACAACCAGATTCTCCAACAATTGCTAAAATTTCATTTTTGTCTAATGTAATTGACACGTCATCTACTGCATCATAAAAATTGTCTTTGATTCGAAATCCCGTATGTAAATTTCTCACGTCTAATAATTTGTTGTCAACAAACAATAGAATTCTCCTTTCTTATATTATTCCCGTACTGATTTTATTTGTACATATAACTCTTCATTTTTAATAATATCTATATACTTAATAGATGAAAACTATTAAGATATCTTATAATTATATTAGAAAACGAATGATTAAGCAATAGTTTTAATAGCAATTAAATTAATTTAAAATTAAAATTAAATGATATTAAACTCATTATATACTACTAATCTCATAATTTAAAGGTATCTTTTTGAATTTCACAAACATTCTAATACAAAAACGTTTTCAGTACCAACCTTTTAATCTTTTCTTGTAAAAATAAGTTATTTTCTTTTAAAAAATTAGGGATTTAAGTATTAATATAACTGCTTTCTCATTTTCTAATGACCTAAAGGGAAAAAATTTATTTTAGTTCTCAGCTAATCAATCGTTTCATAGAAATTCCCCATAATAGTTACATTCTCGGATATACTAACAAAGGCTTTTGGATCTGCTTTCTCCATTGCATGTTGTAGCATAGGGATTTGATCGCGCGTCAATACAGTTAATAATACTTTTTGTTCATGATGAGAAAATGCTCCTTCTGCATCATTTAAAATAGTAATACCTCGACGTATCCTAGATTGTAACTCATCTACGACAGTTTGTGGCTTACTTGTAATAATCATAACTTGCATTTTTTTTTGCTTAGTAAATACCATATCGACTACTTTGCCATTCACAAAAATAGAAAAAGCACTGTAAAATGAATATGGCCAACCAAACAAATAACCTGATGTTAAAATAATACAGGCATTAAAAATGATATTTAATGATCCAACATTTCGACCAGTTAGTTTTCTAATTGTCATACTAACAATATCTAATCCACCCGAAGATAAGCCACTACGAAGCGCTAATCCTACTCCCAAACCACATATTCCTCCACCAAAAATGGCACAAATAATAGGATCGGTCGATAACACTGTAATAGGAATAACCTGTACAAAAAAAGCTGTCATAAATACAGAAATCATCGTAAAAATAGTAAATTTTCTACTCAACATTATCCACGCTAATATAAACAGCGGAATATTTAAGCAATACAATACAACACCCATAGGCAATTCAATACCTGATACCTTTTCGGCTAACGTGACAATAATCTGCCCTAAACCTGTAATACCACTGGCATAAATATGTCCAGGTCTCCAAAATAAATTTAGTGCAATTGCTTGTAAAATACCATTAACAACAGCCATAGAAACTTTTTCCATATACCCATTGTCGCTCATATATTCTTTACACGTTTTTAATCTTTCCACTGATTGCGCCTCTCCTCGATTTATTGACTAATTAAGTGGCATAATTCTACTCATCTATTTCAACGTTTAATGATAGCTCAGCTAGTTGTTCTGTTGATGCCATACTTGGTGCAGATGTCATCAAATCAGCTGCTTTACTATTTTTAGGAAAAGCGATTACCTCACGAATATTATCTTTTTTAGCAAGTAACATAACTAAACGATCTAGCCCTAAAGCAATTCCCCCATGTGGTGGGAATCCATAATCTAATGCATCTAAAAGAAAACCAAATTGAGATTCAGCTGATTCTTTCGTAAAACCTAACGCTTTAAACATTTTCTCTTGTAAATCTCGTTGGTAAATTCTCAAAGAACCCCCTCCAAGCTCATAACCATTTAGTACCACATCATAGGCTTTGGCGTAAACTTTTTCAGGTGATGTTTCTAATAATTCAATGTCACTTTCCTTTGGCATTGTAAATGGATGATGTGCTGCTACAAAACGGTCTTCTTCTTCAGAATATTCAAATAATGGCCAGTCTACTACCCATAAGAAATTAAATTTATCTGGATCTATTAAGTCTAACTCTTTTCCTAAACGATTTCTTAATGCACCTAGTGATGCTGCGACAATTGATTCAGTGTCGGCGCAGAATAATAATAAATCGCCAACCTCTGCCTCTGTCACATCAATAATTTTTTCGCTTGAGTCTACTAAAAACTTCGCGATTGGTCCTTTTAGCCCATCTTCTTCTACTTTGACCCATGCTAAACCTTTAGCACCAAACTGAGATAACCATTCACCTAGTTTATCCAAGTCTTTACGTGAATACTTACTTGCAGCTTGTTTAGCATTTAATGCTTTGACAGCACCATTTGCGTTCAATGCATTTTGGAACACTTTAAATTCAATGTCTTTGACAGTATCCTTCATGTCAATTAATTCCATATCAAATCGTGTATCAGGTTTATCGCTACCAAATCGAGCCATTGAATCATCATACGTCATACGTGGAAATGGCAGTGGAATATCAATTCCCATAACATCTTTCATTACTTTTGATAACATATTTTCAGTATAATTTTGGATGTCTTCTTCGGTTAAGAAACTTGTTTCAATATCAACTTGCGTAAATTCTGGTTGGCGATCACCACGTAAATCTTCATCCCTAAAACAACGAACAATTTGGTAGTAACGATCGATACCTGCTCCCATTAATAATTGTTTTGTAGTTTGTGGAGACTGTGGTAGAGCATAAAAGTGTCCTGGATGAACACGTGAAGGAACTAAATAATCTCTTGCCCCTTCTGGTGTCGATTTATTTAAATAAGGTGTTTCCACATCTAAAAAGCCATTGTCATTTAAAAATTCACGAATAACTCGTGTAACATGATGTCTTAATTTTAAATTATTTAACATAGATGGGCGTCTAATATCCATATAACGATATTTCATACGCACATCATCACTAATCGTTTGATCGTCTTCAATGACAAATGGTGGTGTCTTTGCTTCATTATATACCATGATGTCCTCAGCAATAATTTCTACTTTACCTGTCTTCATTCGAGGATTAATAGACGAGTCTGTTCTCTCTACTACCTTACCTCTAACACCAATCGCATATTCACTTCGACATGAATCAGCAATGTCTAATGCTTCTTGTGATACTTCTGGATTAAAGACCACTTGGACGATTCCTTCTCTGTCTCTTAAATCAATAAAAATCAATCCACCTAAGTCACGGCGTTTTTGCACCCAACCTTTTACTACAACTTCTTTATCTAGATCTTTTTCCGATACTAACCCACAATACGTTGTTCTTTCTTGCATATTATCTCTCTCCTTAAAATTAATCATTCATAAAAAAAAAGCCCCTGTTATATCATAACAAGGACGAATAATTACTTACACGTGGTACCACCTATTTTTTAAAAAGTTCAAGAACTTTTTTCTCTAAACGATATAACGCTCGTTAGCGGGGTATCTTACTACCCATCTCCAGAGTGTCAGTCCTTTTTATGAATGATTTCACCAGATTCATTCTCTCTGTCGGGAAAAAAGGCACGTCTCTTTCATCGATACTCCACTTTAAAATACTAAAATTTGTACAAAAAGTCAAGATACAATAGGAGAACTCACTACTCATCTTTCCTTTTTTTTGCTATAATATTCTTTATTAATAAACCAATGAGGTAAACCATGTGAAAAACACAAAATCAATAAATCGCACGATAAAAATGTTCATCATTAATACTTTAGTCATTACCCTTGTTTTTATCGGCTTCTATTACATGCGGGGGAATAGCCAAATTGCAACTGTGGGAACAACCGCTTTAAACGTTAGAGAGAAGCCTGATGCTTTTTCCACTGTCATTACACAAGTACATAAAGAAGACAAAGTGACCATTTCTGATCAAAAAAACAACTGGTATAAAATACAGACATCTGATAAAACGGTTGGCTGGGTACCAGATTGGTTACTATTTGATGGAACGAGTGGACCATACACTAACCTTAGTGCTTTAATATCTAAACGAAACATCGAACTAAAAAAAGAAAACTCAGAAAATAGTCAAACAATTAAAACGCTAAAAAAGAATGAGTACGTCAATGCAACCCTTGAGCTAAATGGATGGGTAAGGATTTATAGTGGTGGTGATTATGGCTGGGTACCAAATGATTGCTTAACCATTCAAAAAAATCGTCCCAATAAATATAAAGACAATCAATCTCTCCATATTGCAACTACCTCTGCCTTTTTAATGAATGATCATTCAACTTCCAGTAAAAAAGGTAACTTATTAAAATATGGCGATTCTCTTACCTATGTATCTGAAACCGAAAATGGTTGGATGAAAGTAAAAACAAAAGATGGAAAAACTGGTTTTCTCAACTCCTGGCAAGTTACTTCTAGGAAAATATCTAGCAAAGAGGAAAAGCCAGGTATCCCAATGCCAGAATTTACCATTATGTTAGATCCCGGTCATGGTGGGGATGACCCAGGTGCTCAAACAACAGATGGTATAACATTTGAAAAAGATGTTACATTAAAGACAGCACTAGCTGTGAGAAAAGAATTACAGTCTCATGGATTTAATGTTTTAATGACTCATGATACAGATAAATTTGTTTCACTAACAGATATTGGAAAAATTAGTTCTTCTAGTCAAGCAAATGCGTTTATTAGTTTCCACTATGATTCTAGCGCACAACCAAATACTGCTTCTGGAACCACAACTTTTTACAGAAAAGATGGCAGTAAAATGTTAGCTCAATCAATAAATGATAGTATTGCCAATATTTTACCATTAGATAACAGAGGTTTTGGAAAACAAGACTACCAAGTTCTAAGAGAAAATTCGAAACCCGCTGTTTTACTTGAATTAGGATATATCAATAATGATTTTGATGCTTCTTATATTACGAATAAAAAATACCATCAAAAAATCGGTGAAGCAGTGTATGATGGCCTAATGCATTACATAGAAGAAAAAAGCAGTAAAGGTGCTGAAAACTAAAAAGTATCAACCAACACATGACTCGTTGGTTGATACTTTTTTTATTGAACAGTTACTGTGACTGTTCGTCTTCCCCACTGTAAACATTCTGCTACTGTACTAAAATGAACATCAATAATATTGCCTTTAATGGCTCCACCTGTGTCTCCAGCAACAGCAAATCCATATCCAGACACTTCTACTAGTGAGTTTAACGGAATTACACTTGGATCAACTGCAATAACACGAGAGTTTTGTCTTAAATCAATTCCGGTTGCTGTGTAAGGTGTTAATCCAGCTTCACTATATGAATAAGCTGTCGATTGCATAGTTAAAACCCGTCCATTACCACTTGACGCTGGTTTATCTGTGGATACAGGTGTTGCGTTGGTAGAATTAGTTACTTCTGTCTTATTATTATTTTCTGATTTAGCTATTTCGTTCATTGAAGAAGAATTATTAGTATTTACTTTGGTTGTTTCTTTAGCCTCTTGTGCTTTTTTAGCCAATTCTTTTTCTTTAGCTGCTTGAGCTTCTTTTATGACACGTTCTTCCGATAACTTTTTCAATGTTGCTTCATTATCAGCCAGTTCTTTTTTTAAATCGTTTACTTGTGATTCTAATGCTGCTTTATCTGTTTCTACTTTGGATTGCTTTTCAGATAACATTTGTTGGTCCATCACTAATTCTTCTCTTAATTTTTCCAACTTTTCCGTATCTGTTTCTAATGTATCAATTTTAGATTTTTCAGCTGTTTGTAAAACTGACATTGCATAAGCACGATTAATAAAATCTGACACACTATTAGCGTTTAATAACGTATCAACCATTGTAGTACTTTGTTGATTTGTTTGGATTGTCTTCATACGAGAAGCGATCAATTCTTTGCGTTTATCCATACTACGTTTTGTTTTTTCAATTTGCTGTTGTGTAGATAATATTTTAGTTTCAGTATTAACTACCTCTGATTTTAAATTTTCTAAATCTCTATAATTTTTATTTACATTATCAAGTGCACTATCGATTTTTTCACTAATCTCAACACTTTGTTTTTTCACGTCTTCTTCTTTCGTTGCTGCAAATAACGAAACTGGCATGCTTGTTAGCATGACAAAGCACAATAGACCAGTTATAGTTTTCCTATAATTCAACAATCGCCAACACCTTTCAATTAATAACGTTCACTTTTTATCTTTCCCAATTATACAAGAATGGCTCTTGCTTAATATGACATTCTCTTTACAAATTATTACAAATTAGGGTATTGTATTATATAAATGTAATAGTAAGGAGTGGTTTGATGACAAATATATACTTTGCTAGTCCCTTATTCTCAACAATGGAAAAAAATTACAACGAGTGGCTTGTAAAACAAATCAGAGAATCTTACAAAGAGGTTTCTGTGTATTTACCTCAAGAGCAAATGGAGATAAATGATAAAAATAGTTATGCTGACTCAAAAATGATTGCAACTTATGATACAAAAGCATTACTAAACAGTCAACTAATGATTGCTGTACTTGATGGTGTCAGTATTGATGTTGGTGTCGCTTCTGAGATTGGTGTAGCTTATCAAGCTGGCATCCCTATTATCGGTTTGTTCACAGACAGTAGACAACAAGGTGCTGATAATCAGCAAAAAATAACAGCATTGCAAGATGTAGCAGAGTCTCAATTCCCTTATGTTAACCTTTACACGATTGGGTTAATTAAACTAAATGGCGTCGTGGTTAATTCTGAAGAATTGTTATTAAAAACGATCGCCACATACATCTAATTTAGCGAGCATCTTTTACCGTATTTGGGTATAGGATGTTCGCTAAAATCATGTTAACCTAATTAAAGAAAGGAAGTGCTCAACTTGTCTGTATTTTCTTATGCTAAAAAATATAAAAAACAATTAATACTTGGCCCTGCTTTTAAATTGATGGAAGCGATCTTCGAATTAACACTCCCACTATTTATGGCTTATTTAATTGATTCAGGGATTCGAGAACAAAACATATCGGTTGTCTACGCTGCTACTTTATACATGTTAGGTTTGTCTATACTTGGGCTTTTATGCGTCCTAGTTTGCCAATATTATGCAGCTGTTGCGTCTCAAGGTTTTGGAACAGAATTACGTTTAGCTGTTGTAAAAAAAATCACACAGTTTTCTCATACTGAAATTGATAAATTTGGACCTGACACATTTTTAACTAGAACCATTAACGACGTCAATCAATTACAACTAGCATTAGCCATGCTCATCCGTCTAGTTATTCGTGCACCATTCCTTAGTATTGGCTCTATCGTCATGGCCTTTACCATCAATACATCAATGGGATTTATTTTCTTGTTAACTGTTCCTATTTTTTCATTTATTCTATACATTTTAATGAGCAAAACAGTACCAAAATACCAACAAGTGTTATCATCTATTGATGAATTAAATACTGTTACTAGCGAACAACTTACCGGTGTCAAAGTTATTCGTGCCTTTGCCAATGAAAAAAAAATGGAAGATAAATCAGCTGAGGTCAGCGAAAAGTTAGCCAATCGCTACATTGATATGACAAAACTATCTGCTCTTATGTCTCCCCTAACCTTGTTTATGACAAATATGATTATTGCTCTAATCTTATGGGTTGGTGATATTAATGTATCTGTCGGACAACTTCAAACAGGAGATATTGTAGCTTTAATCAACTACATGCTACAACTGCTAGCTGCCTTAATTGTTGTAGCAAATTTAGTGACCATTTTCGTACGAGCTTTTTCAGCTAAAAAACGGGTCGAGGAAATACTTAATACAACACCGAAAGTTCAAACACAACCTCTAGATAAAGTATTACCATTTGAATCAGAAAACACGTTATCTTTTCAAGATGTATCCTTTCATTACCCTAGTTCATCTCAAGACGTGTTAAGAAAGATTCAATTCGATTTAAAAAAAGGGACACAACTTGGGATTGTTGGACCTACCGGATGTGGTAAGACAACGTTAATTGAATTAATTCAAAAATTTTATCTTCCAACTGACGGGACTATTCTCTTAGATAATATGAACCTACTTGATTTAACCTCAGGAGAAGTCAGACATTCTATCGGTTATGTATCACAAAAAAGTGTCATTTTTTCAGGAACGATTGAGAGTAACTTAAAAATGGGATTCCCAAATGCAACGGAAAAAGATTGTTGGAGAGCACTAGAGTGGGCTGACTGTTTAGAGTTCGTTGATGACTTAAGTATGCCAACTGCTGAAAACGGGACAAATTTTTCAGGAGGCCAAAGACAACGTTTGGCAATTGCCAGAGCGTTGATTTCTCAACCAAGTATTCTAATTTTAGATGATGCTCTAAGTGCTTTAGATTATAAAACGGATTTAGCTATTCGACAAACGTTAGCAAGACTTGATTTTATCAAAAATAGCATTATCGTGTCGCAACGCATCTCTTCTGTTAAAGAAGCAGACCATTTACTAGTCTTAAATCAAGGTGAAATAGTCGCTCAAGGAACGCATCAAAACTTGATGAAGCAATCACAATTTTACCAACAAATTGTGACATCTCAAGAAAAGGGGGATAACTAAATGTTTAAACAAAGACTTTCAACTTTCTCTCCTTATCTAAAACCTTTCAAAAAAGCGATTATCTTAAATGCTTGTTTGAGTTTTCTGTACGGCCTGAGTAGTGTATTGGTCACCATGTATATTGGTAAAGCGATTGATAGTATGACGCTATCATCTAAGACGGGGTTAGTAACACAGATTTTTCTCATTATCGTTTTGACTTGTCTAGCGGCGAGTAGTTTTTATTTCTTACAGCGAATCAGTCAGCATATCGCCTATACTTCTATGAAGGAAGTAAGAAAAAAAGGATACCATAAGCTAAATAAATTACCGATAAATTATTTTGATACACATTCACATGGTGACACGATGAACCGATTTAGTACGGATTTAGATTATATTTCAGAAGCTCTACTGGCTTTATTTAATCAACTATTTCCAAGCATAACGATTATCATCGTGGCACTGGGTATTATGCTATCTTTAAACGTTATATTAACTGGTGTAATTCTCTTGATAACAGCAGGTATGTTTTTAGTTAATGTGATGATAGCAAAAAAAGGACAGCGATATTTCAACGCACAACAGCAATTACTAGGAAAAATGTCTGGCTATATCAATGAACAATTTAGCCATTTAAAAACGATTAAGTCTTATGAATATGAAGAAACCGTTATTCAACAATTCCAGGACATGAATCTTGAATTGCAACAAACTGGGCAACAAGCACAATTCATTTCTTCTCTGACAAATCCTTTATCTCGTTTTATCGATCACATGGGCTATTTATTAATTGGTTTAGTGAGTGGGCTACTTATTATTAATATTTCATTACCATTATCTTTAGGAATGCTATCTAGTTTTATTATTTATTCAGGACAGTTTTCAAAACCGTTAATTGAACTATCAAGTATCACAACACAACTTCAAACAGCTTTTTCGAGTATTAAACGTATCAACGACTTACTAGATGAACCAGAAGAAGAAACATACGTCAAAAAACTAACCCATCCTTTCACACCTATTGGTAATGTGTCCTTTTCGCATGTGTACTTCTCATATGATCCAGCATCACCATTAATTGAAGATTTCAATTTAACTGTTAAACAGGGACAAACAGTGGCAATTGTAGGGAAAACAGGAGCAGGTAAATCTACCTTAGTTAATCTTTTAATGAATTTTTATCCGTTAGATAAAGGCGTTATTACGATTGATTCCGTGCCAATCACTGATATACCAAAAGATGAATTGCGACGCTCATTTGGAATGGTGTTACAAGAAACTTGGTTATTCCAAGGTACTATTTGGGACAATCTAACGTTGGGTAACACACAAGCAACAAAACAAGATGTGATAAAAGCCTGTGAAGAAGCAAATATCTATCACTTTATTCAACAATTGCCTCATGGATTTGATACGATGATTGGGCAATCAGGTGTGTTGTTATCTGAAGGACAAAAACAATTATTTACGATTGCGAGAACGATGATTAGTAAACCTCCTATGCTTATACTAGATGAGGCCACAAGTTCTATTGATACCTTGACAGAACAACATATCCAAACAGCTTTTGATAACATGATGTCAGGAAAAACTAGTTTTATCATCGCTCATCGTCTATCAACAATTAAAAAAGCCGATATTATTCTTGTGATGGATAAAGGAAAAATCATCGAGACAGGAACTCACGACTCCTTATTAAAAAACAAAGATGGTGCTTATTCTAGTCTCTACCACTCACAATTTAGTCATTGACAAACTAAAAAACTCACTCTAGCTAATTGCTTACTACTTAACAATTAAACTAGAATGAGTTTTTTTTATTTTACTATATTAACTTTTGCTTCAATTTTTTTTACTGAATCAAGTGCCAACATTAAGCCTATTGTTTCTGGTTCGCTTGATTTTTCAAAAACAGTGATTTCATAAGCATCGCCTAATCCTGTCCAACGATTACGAACTTTTGATACTTTACGATAACCTGACATGATGTCAAAGTCCATTGACCACCAATCATCGTATACTTCTAAATCATCACTTGTTATTTGAAATGACATTTTTGAGATTGACTCGGATTGTTCTACAGTAAATGCAATACGCTCATCAACTACAACATCTAAACATGGAAGAGTTGATCCAATATGTTTTTCAACACGAACAACTTCTTCTTGTTTGTTATTATATACACTATAACAAGCTAATCCATTATCATCAAAACACTCGATTGTATAAACTTTATCTCCTTCTCTTGTGATGATTTCTCTTTTGTTTTCATTAGTATAATCTTCTTTTAACATAAATAGTTGACGCATAAACGCACACCTCTTTAATCTTTTATTATACCAATCAAACAATTCCCCATACCTAACCGTTACCCTTTTTTGAGTCAAACACATTCCAAAATTTCTGATAAGTTATCTACTTTTTTTGTGTAGGTTTTATCTGACGTCTCAGCTCCATTACTAAACCATATAGAATCAATTCCGACACGATTTGCCCCTTCAATATCTGATGATAAACTATCACCAATCATCACAACTTTTGATAAATCTGTTATTCTAGCATCATTAAAAATATAATCAAAAAAACGAACATCAGGTTTTTCAAATCCAACTTCCTCGGAAATATATAATCCATCAAATAAATCTGTCATATTTGCACTAGCTAGACGTTTGCGTTGTGTCTGACCAACACCATTTGTTCCAGCAAAAATGGTATACCCTTTCGATTTTAATTGGGTTAATAAACTCATTGCCCCATTCATGACATCATTTCTCTCTTCAAGAAAACCTCGATACTGTTTATCAACTAATACACCATCAACAACAATATTATTTGCTAAAAAGAATCGTTTAAAACGCTCCTTTAAAACAACTGCTTTACTGATTTTACCATCTTCTAACTGCTCCCACAAGTCATGATTGATTTCTTTGTATTGATTAAATGTGTTTTCATTAAAAACAACACCATAAGTAGCAAATACTTTTTGTAGTGCGTCATACTCTGAACGGCTAAAATCGAGCAACGTATTATCTATATCAAATATAATATATTGGTATTTTTTCATGTATACCCTCCTTTTTTCTATATATGATACTTTATAACATAAAAAAAAGCAGTGTGTCCATATACACTCTGCTTTTTGTATGATTTTTTTATGAAGCAAATTTAACTAATTGCTTTTGTATAACTTTGACATTAGCTAACCAATAAGTCCCGATAACATGAATCACTAATAAAATCAGTGAACTCACAACACGACTTGGAATATTGGCAACAATTCCTGGACCATACATTAAATATAGCCAAAATGTGTTCATCCCTAAATTTACCACAATTGTCACAATCACATTGACTGTGATAATTCGTTTTAGCGTCATCTCTTTTTTATAATAGAATAATCCATATAAAAAGGCTGATAAAAAAGCTGACAACGTAAAACCTGGAAAAAATCCTGCTGTTACTGGAAATAGAGTGATTCCAATAAAATCAGCTAAGGCATTTCCTATTCCTGCCACAAGTGGCGAGAACATCATACACATCAACACAACCGCAATAAACGTAAAACTAATACGAACAAACGGTGTTTGAATTGAAATAAATCGTGTTAACACGATTTGCAACCCCATTAATACTCCCATCAATGCAATTGACTTTGGCGTAAAATCATTTTTGCTCATCCTAGCATCTCCTTTTATTTAGAGTTGCTACATCCATTATGCAGCGAATGCAGAAATAAGGCCGCAAGTACACCACTTGTACTTTTCGTCCACTAAGCAACATCCCATCCTAGTAGCACTTGACGCTATATTTCCTACTCTGTTATTTGTTTTACATTCGTACTATATCATAATGGAAAAAAATTACAATAAAGACTATCCCAGTCAAATTTTCGCCAAATTCTCTAATTCTTTAAAAAGTAGCATGGCTGTACTTTTATTTGTTGCTAGAGGGATTTCATAGACATCACTTAGACGAATCAACGCAGTCACGTCTGGTTCATGTGGTTGGGCTGTTAACGGATCTCTTAGAAAAATGATCATATCCATCTCTCCTTCTGAAACACGTGCGCCTATCTGTTGGTCTCCCCCTAGAGGTCCTGATTTAAATCGATGAACATTTAATTTCGTTGCTTCTTGAATACGAAGTCCTGTTGTCCCTGTGGCAAATAATTCATGTATACTTAATACTTCCTCGAATTTTTTTGTTAATTCGACCATCTCTTTTTTCTTTTTATCGTGTGCTATCAGTGCTATTTTCATCTTTTTCTCTCCCTTTCGTCATATTGCCCAAAAATATAGGCATGTTTACATTGTAAGCGCATCACTAAATTCATTATACTGTATTTAATAAAACAAATGAAAGAAGGAAGTACACTATGGTAGAAATTGCTTTAAAACACATTTATAAAAAATATGATGGAAACCCTAATTATTCTGTTACAGATTTTAATTTACATATTGAAGACCGTGAATTTATCGTGTTTGTTGGCCCTTCTGGTTGTGGTAAATCAACAACATTACGTATGGTAGCTGGTCTTGAAGATATTTCAGAAGGTGAACTTTGGATTGGTGATAAATTAGTCAATGACGTTGCGCCAAAAGATCGTGATATCGCGATGGTTTTCCAAAACTATGCGTTATATCCTCATATGACCGTCTACGATAATATGGCATTTGGTTTAAAACTTCGTAAATATGACAAAGAAGAAATCAGAAAACGTGTCGAAAATGCTGGTGAAATTCTTGGTTTAACAGATTACTTACAACGAAAACCCGCAGCTTTATCTGGTGGACAACGACAACGTGTGGCATTAGGTCGTGCGATTGTGCGTGATGCTAAAGTATTTTTAATGGATGAACCTTTATCAAACTTAGACGCAAAACTTCGTGTGGCAATGCGTGCAGAAATCGCGAAACTTCATCGTCGTTTGGAAACAACCACTATTTACGTTACCCATGACCAAACTGAAGCGATGACTATGGCTGATCGCATTGTTATCATGAAAGATGGTTTTATCCAACAAATTGGAACACCAAAAGAAGTATATGACACACCAAACAATGTATTTGTCGCTGGATTCATCGGCTCTCCTGCTATGAACATATTTAACGTTGAATTAACAGAAGATGGTCATATCACTGATGGTCATGATTTAAACGTTCAGTTGCCTGAAGGAAAATTCAAAATTTTACGTGAACAAGGATACGTTAACAAACCATTAATTTTTGGTATTCGCCCTGAAGATATCCATAGTGAAATTCTTGCAAAAGAAGCTTCTCCAAATAGTATTGTTAAATCTGAAGTAGTTGTATCAGAATTACTTGGAGCTGAAACAATGCTTTATACAAAAACGGGTGAAACAGAGTTCATATCAAAAGTGGATGCCCGATCAACGTATCGTCCAGGAGAAGTGATTGAATTAGCTTTCAACTTAAACAAGGCTCACTTCTTTGATCCTCAAACAGAACAAGTTATTAGATAAGAAATAACAAAGGCCAAATTTTCATTTGAGAGAAAATTTGGTCTTTTATTTATTTATTTTTTGCTGCTAAATAAACTGGAAATGAAAATCTTGTCCCTATTTTTTGAGCAATCATATACGCAATAGAAAAATCAATCAAACTATGGACAAAACCACCCAATCCTACTAACACAATGACTGACTGGAAGAATCCCATTGTATAACTTGCCTCACCTAATCCATCTGTCATAAAAAATACTGTCACAATCAGTGTTTCAAATAAAGCATGTGCTAGTCCTAAAACAATATTAAATACCATCATTTTTTTAGGTGAATGTATGATAGTAGGTCTTTTTTGTAAATACAATGCACCAAAAAAAGCAAAAATCACATGAGATAAGGCTCTCATCCCAATAATAAAAGGTGTCGTCATAAAGAAACCAAACGCTGTCCCTAATGCCACAAGCACTGCAACTAATGGAGAAACGAACATTGCTAGCATGACTGGTACATGGCTGGCTAAAGTATAAGACGCAGGTCCTATCACGATTTTTACTGGCATAACCATTGGAATAACAATCCCCAACGCAATTAAAAAAGCTGCATAAGTCATATTTAATACCGAATTATTTTTCATTTTTTATTTTCACTCCGTTTATCATTTGTTTATATGATAAACAATGTACAAATTATTGTCAATGAACAATCACTACCGTAATTTTATTTTTTATTCGTGATTAACACGTTTGATAATTTTCCAAATTCTGCAATGCTTAATGTCTCACCACGACGTTTTGGGTCTATGTCACTCTCTTCCAATGATTTTTCTAACCACTGTTTTGTTTGGTCATCTTTTCCAAAATGACTCGTTAAATTGTTCCATAATGTTTTACGACGTTGTGTGAACGAAGCACGTGTTAATTCAAAAAAGAATGTTTCATCTATCACGTCAACAATCGGTGTCTCTCTTTTTTCTAACTTAATAATCGCTGAATCCACATTAGGTTGTGGAACAAAAGCTGTTTTTGGCACAATAAATGCGAGTTTTGCTTCCATATAAAATTGGACAGCAATTGATAACGAGCCATAAGCCTTCGTTGACGGTTTTGCTGTCATGCGATCCGCCACTTCTTTTTGCATCATCACAACCATTGTCGTGATATCTAGTGGTGACATCAATAAATGCATCATGATGGGTGTCGTAATATAATAAGGCAAATTGGCAACGACTTTGATTGGTTGCTCTTCATCAAATACTTTTTTTGCTTCGGCCACGACATCAGCTTTTAAAATATCTTCATTAACGACTGTAATATTATCATAAGGTGACAACGTATCTTCTAATACCGGAATTAAACGTTGGTCGATTTCAAATGCTAGCACTTTTCCAGCATGTCGTGCTAAATGTTCCGTTAAAGCACCGATACCTGGACCGATTTCAATCACACCATCTTCTTTTGACAAGTCTCCTGCTTCGGCAATTTTTCTTAAGATATTAGGTTCTGTTAAAAAATTTTGTCCTAAACTCTTTTTAAATGAGAACCCATGTTTTTTTAGTATTTCTTTCGTTCGACTAGGTGTTGCTATGTCTTTGTATTCATTCATTCGTTTCACCTTCTATTATCTCTTTCATTGCCTCTAAGAATTTTTCTTTTGTTATTTGAAACATACTTAATCGTTTTTTTAATTGTTTTCCATTTGTATAGCCGATATTAAGTAACTCACCTAGTTTTTCTCGTCTAACTCTCGAGCCATTTCCGGCTATTAATCCAAATTGAATTAAATCTTCCACCGTGATGTCAGATTCAAAATGATTGGTTGTGGGTGTTGAAACATCTTTTAGCGCTTGAATAATTGCTTCATTACTGGCATGTTCTACGCCCAAACTACCATGTTTCTTTTTAGGAACTCCCTTTGAGCGAGGGATAAAAGCATGTTTAGCATCAGGCACGACAGCCATAATCTGCTTACGGATTTTTTCACCAGGAAAATCTGGATCAGTAAACACAATCACACCACGCACACGTTGAGCGTGTTTAATTTTATCCAACGTTTCGTTATTTAACGCCGAACCATTCGTTTCTATCGTGTCAACGTCTAACACTTGCTGCAATCGTTTTGTATCGTCTTTTCCTTCTACAACCACTATTTCTGATATTTTTTCTTTAGTCATTTTCTTCTAACCTAAACAATCTATGTGCATTTTTTGTTGTTTCTTTTGCCACTGTTTGATAAGGTAAATTTCTTAATTCAGAAATTTTATCAACGACATAATGTGTATACCCAGGTTCATTACGTTTTCCACGATATGGCACAGGCGCTAAATACGGTGCATCAGTTTCCACTAATAATTTATCCATTGGGACAATTTTTGCTGCTTCTTGAACTTCTAGTGTTTTCTTAAATGTGACAACACCACTAAACGAAATATGCATCCCTAAATCTAAAAAACGTTTCGCCCACTCGCTATCGCCACCAAAACTATGCATAATGCCTCCAATATCTTGAATGCCTTCTGATTTTAAAATCTTATAAGTATCTTCCATCGCATCTCTTGTATGGATGCTAATTGGTAGATTCATCTCTTTAGCAATCGCAATTTGACGACGAAAGACTTTTTCTTGTACGTCAGGATCGTCATTCATCCAATAGTAATCTAATCCAATTTCTCCCAATGTCACAACACGAGGATTCGTTAATTTTTCTTGTAAATCTTTTTCAATCTCTTTTGTGTACCTTCCTGCTTCAGTCGGATGCCACCCAATAATACTATGAATAAAAGGGTACTGTTCACTTAACTCTAACGAGCGTTCAATCGTTGGTGTATCAAATCCTACTACTGCCATTTCAGTTACACCTAGTTGTGCTGCTCGCTCAATGACTTCTTTATAATCGTCATTAAATTGTTCTGCATTTAAATGTGTGTGTGTATCAAAAATCATAGTTTTCACTCCTATCACGATGATTTTAACATAAAAAGAGATTGAAAAAGACCACTTTTTCAATCTCTTTTACATTTTCTATCCAACGATACTGCCGTTTTCTGCTCCTTTTGGTGCTTCAACAACATATAATTTTCCATCTGAATTTTCAGCTGATAAAATCATTCCTTGACTGATATGTCCACGAATTTTTCTTGGTTTCAAGTTAGCCACAATCACCACTTTTTTACCAATTAAATCCATTGGTTCAGGATAAAATTCTGCAATTCCTGATAAAATTTGGCGATTGCCTTTGTCACCAGCATCTAATCTAAATTGCAATAATTTATCTGCCCCTTTAACTTTTTGACAGTCTAAAATTTCAGCCACTTTTAATTCAACTTCATCAAACGTTTCAAATTTTACTTCTTTATCTTTAACAGAAACAAGCTTCACATCTTCTGGTTTCCATTCTTCTTCTTCTGTCTGTTGATTCATACTTTGAGCCATCTGTTCTTTAATATAAGCTACTTCTTCTTCAACATCTAGACGTGGGAAAATAGGCGTTCCTTTGCTGACAACTCTGGTACCAGAAGGGAACTCTCCAAAACGAATATCAATCATAGAGACTGTTTCATCATCCAATCCTAATTGGCTAAAGATTTCTTTTGGTGCTTGCGTCATAATTGGTTGTAGTAAAATAGCAGAAATGCGTAAACTTTCGGCTAAATGAACCATGACACTATTTAATTCTGTTTGTTTTTCTTCATCTTTCGCTAAGTTCCATGGCTCAGTCTCATCAATGTATTTATTCGCACGAGAAATGAGACGCCATACTTCACTTAACGCAATGTTAAACTCTAATTTTTCCATTGCTTTATTATATTTACCAATCACATCTGCAGCAGTTGTTGATAATTCACTATCAAAATCTGTTACCTGAGAGGCGTAGTTTGGTACGACACCATCACAATATTTATTAATCATCGCAATCGTACGATTTAATAAATTACCTAAGTCATTGGCTAAGTCATAATTCACACGAGAAACAAAATCTTCTGGTGTAAACACACCATCTGAACCAAACGGAATTGCACGCATTAAATAGTAACGTAGTGCATCTAATCCGTAACGTCTTACTAACATTTCAGGGTAAACCACATTCCCCTTTGATTTAGACATTTTACCATCTTGCATCACTAACCAACCATGAGCAAAAATTTGTTTTGGTAACGGCAAATCAAGTGCCATTAACATAATTGGCCAATAAATGGTATGGAAACGGACGATTTCTTTACCAACCATATGAACATCAGCTGGCCAGTATTTTTGGAAGTTACTATCATCGTCTGTACCATAACCTAAAGCGGTAATATAGTTTGATAGCGCATCAATCCATACATATACCACATGTTTTGGATCACTTTCAACAGGAATTCCCCATTTGAAAGATGTACGGCTAACAGCTAAGTCTTCTAAACCTGGGTTAATAAAATTATTAATCATTTCATTTTTACGAGAAACTGGTTCAATAAAATCTGGGTGTTCTTCGTAATATTCTAATAAACGGTCTGCATATTTGCTCATTTTAAAGAAATAGCTTTGTTCTTTAACAAGTTCTACTTCATGACCACTCGGAGCTAATCCACCAATAACTTTTCCATCTTCATTTCTAAAGACTTCAGCTAATTGATTTTCAGTGAAATACTCTTCATCTGATACCGAATACCAACCTTCGTATTCACCTAAGTAAATATCTCCTTGGTCAACTAAACGTTGAAAAATCTTTTGAACAGATTGTTTATGAGAAGGATCAGTTGTACGGATAAATTTTGTGTAGTCAATGTCTAATAATTTCCATAATTTCTTAACGTCCATTGCCATATTATCTACGTATTCTTGTGGTTCAATTCCTAATTCTTCTGCTTTTTGTTCAATTTTTTGACCATGCTCATCAAGCCCTGTTAAATAAAAGACATCAAACCCTTTCATTCGTTTATAACGAGCCATTGCATCACACGCTATAGTTGTATACGAGCTTCCTATATGTAATTTCCCACTTGGGTAATAAATCGGAGTGGTGATATAAAAAGTTTTTTTATCTTCCACTGTTCGTCCTCCTTTAAGTCACTCTTCATAAAATTCAGCGACATATAATCACCGTTCATTATAGCATAATTCAATAAAAAAAATCATCATAAGCTAAAATTTCAATCTGTCTAGTTCTCTTACTGCATATTAATTAAACAATTGGAAACAAGCTTGATAAATTGGTATAAGTGATAGATAGGTTTGCAATATGTCGTCAAATAAGACATCAGTCGATTCGGTATTAAATCGATTCTTTTGTATCACTCGACCAATTTGAAATTCTCCTTTTTTAACATCTCTCCATCTAGTTAAATCTTTAATGACTCGTTCTTTTTCTAATGCATGATAGTTATTTTTTGTATGGTCTGTGTTTACAACAAAATCATTTGGCAATGACTCAAACCACTCGAGGTGATCCAAGCATGTTTGTGCCATTAAAACTTCATTTTGTGGGTTATCAATAAATGATAACCATATGACTACATATTCCGGTGTAATCCCCAACTGAAAATGAGGAAATTTTTTATAACCTCTTTTATTTCCACCCATTGCACTCCACGTAAAATTTGGTGCATTTGTTGTGCGTCGTCTGTGTTGTGCTATATGAATAGGCAATTTTTCACCCAACAAAGGTTCTAACTCTTCCACTAATTTTTCATCAATCGACTGAAAAACCGGTTGAATTTTTTCACGAATTCCAATCATTCGACTATCTAATCCTTCTATATTAAAAACTTCAAAACATGCTTCATTAAACATTAACATATACTAACTCCTAACAAATATTATCCACTAAAAAAGCGGTCTAAATAGATTACTTTAAATCTATCAGACCACTGTTATTCTGTCTATTTATTTGTGGTTGGATACTTAATGCCAGTTAAGATATCAACCAAATCTTTTATCGATCTGATTTCAATATCTTTTACGACTTTTGTTAATTTTTCAGCCAATACTGGATTAATATATCCTTTTGTTAAACAATCAAATTTATCGACTGATTCTTCCCAAGTAAATGGTCAACAAGGCATACCTGGGTAATTGCTTACTTCATAAGTTGTAACAGTACCATTCATTTGTGTAATTGGTAATACGTGCACAAAAATCTTTTGGATAACGTTTTGTGAAATCAGCATCTGGTTTCACAAGGGCTTTTTGAAGAAGTGCTTGAACATCAGGTTTTATAATACGTGATTCTTCAAACTGAGGTTGCATCACTTGTCTACCTAACACAGCAACAGCTAACAAGTATGGTAGGGAATAATCAGCTTGTTCTTTTGTTGTGATGGCTGCATCCGTATTACCATGTTATACACCGCCCAGAAAAATCATAGGTAATTTTTGGTACATCTGTTTCAATTGACTTGATACTTTCAGACTTAATAGGCGTTTTGGCTAATAATTCTAATATACATTCTATAGCTAGTTATGTATGAATCATTGCAACAAATTTTTTAATGGTTGATTGTGGTACACCTTTATAATTTTCATGTTCCCAATCAAGATCAATTGGTTGTCCTAGTAAATGTTCAATACCCTGAGTCTCTTCTACAATAAACTTGTTTTTTTCCAGCGAAAGAACCCAACGCCAATACAAAGATAATGGGTGTCACTATTGTGATAGATTGCAGAATATGCGACATTCATAAACCTCCCTTCTCTATTTATTCATAAAATAACCTGTGGATAAGAATGATTATCGGTTATTTTGATATTTTTATATCAAATTTTTTAAAAATTTTCAGTCATATCACCAAGGCATTAGAATTCTTACCATAAATTATATTTTATACTGTAAATCCCCAAGCAAGATAAGTGACAATATGTTACTTTTTGTGTTATCATTTTTTTTAGTTAATCAATTAATCTTTGAAGGGGGGTTATGATATGCCAAAAGATACATTCCTTAATCTATCTGCACCAAAAAAAGAAAAAATGGACATGATTTTATTAGATACTTTTTATAACCAATCTATTAGTCAAGTAAAAGTTTCACATATTGTTGAGCAGATGGAAATGTCAAGAGGTGCATTCTATAAATACTTTGTTGATTTAGAAGATGCCTACGCCTATATCGTGAAAAAACAATCCCTACTTATTCATCAAGATATTTTAGATTATATTGCTCAATATAAAAATGATTTTTTCCATGGAATCGAACAATATTTGGTTTTTTGTTCTCACTTAGAAACAGACAGTGCTTACTGGAAAGGACTATTGTTACTAACACGAGCGGATTATCAACGTACGATGAAACGATTAGATTTAGATGACTCTTCTTACATGTTAAAGGAATGGATTAGCCTATTATGTAACAACGACTTTCAAATCCATGAAACTCAAGAAGCTATTAGTTTTCTTTACTTTACTATGGAAGTAGTCATGAACTCGTTAACAGACTTTATTATTAATAATTGGTCTCCAGAAGAGTTGATTGTGGATTATCACTATAAAATTAAATGGATTATAAAAGGAATTAAATAGGAGGATTTAAGATGCAAAAGTTAGCTAGAGCTAGTTTAAGTTATATGATTATCGGATTGATTAGTGGCGTTTACTTCCGAGAAATGACAAAATTTAATGATTTTGATGGTTGGACGCAATTAAGTGTTGTTCATACTCATACCTTAATTTTAGGAATGTTTTTCTTTTTAATTGTCTTATTATTAGAAAAGAATTTTAATCTTACTAAACATAAAAACTTCAAAAAGTTTTATATTACCTATAATATTGGATTAGGTGTTACACTATTAATGTTATTAACTCATGGTACAATGACTGTCTTAGGAATCGAAAGTTCTGCTGCTATTAGTGGTATTGCTGGTTTGGGTCATGTTATTTTAACAATAGGCTTGGGATTTTTCTTTCAAGTGCTGTTGCAATCAATCAAAAAAGACTAGTTGTCTTTTTAATTATCTAGTGACAACTTGTTACTAAGTGAAATGGAGGAATATTTATGTTCTTAGCTTTAAAAGAAATGCGTTACTCAAAGTTACGTTATAGTTTAATTGTTGGTATTATGTTTTTAATCGGACTCGTTGTCTTTTTACTCTCAGGCCTTGCTGATGGGTTATCTCAAGAATTTAGACAAACAGTCGATGACTGGAACGCAAAAGAAATTGTGTTATCGGATGATGCAAATAACATCCTAGCAGCTTCTCAACTAAAATTAGAGGATGTCAAAGATATCTCTTCAAATGAAAAAGCCCCATTATCTCTTTACAGTGGAGCAATTGGCAAAAAAGATAATAAAGTAAATATTAGCTTATTCGGTACAAATGACGATGCTTTCTTCTTACCAAGTGTAACAAGTGGCAAGTCGTTTAAAAAAGATAATGAAGTAATTATTTCTCAAAATCTGGCGGATAAAGGATTTAAAATTAATGATACTATCACAGTAGGTAGCAATGATTTAAAAGTTAAAGTTGTCGGTATTGTTCCATCAACTTCTTATATTGCAACACCTGTTATGTATTCTAACATCAAAACTGCAACTGAAATTAAGTTTGGTGAAGACATGGTTAAAACAACTGATAACTATCCTATTAATGCTGTCTTAAGTAATGACTCGAATACAACCTTATCAAACGATTCACTCACTAAGCTATCTACACAAAAATTTATCGATAACTTGCCAGGATATACAGAACAAAGTTTGACACTCGATTCAATGATTTATGTTCTATTCGTTATTGCTTCGGCTGTTATTGGAATCTTCATGTATGTCATCACACTTCAAAAAACAGCTATTTTTGGTGTTATGAAAGTACAAGGAATTAATTCTTGGTTTATTTCAAAATCAATTTTAGCCCAATCATTCTTAGTTGGGGTATTCGGCGTCATTCTTTCTGGGGTTGCAACTTATTTTCTAAGTTTAGTATTACCTGAGGCTATGCCATTTGCCATTAACATTACCCAATGGTGCATTTATGGTATTATCTTAGTCATTGTCTCAACAATTGGTGGATTATTCTCAATTGTTACTGTTAATAAAGTTGATCCTATTAATGCCATTGGAGGTTAAATAAAATGAAAACTATTTTAAATATGTCACATATTACAAAAAAATTTGGTAAAGGTCACAATGAAGTGACAGCCTTAAATGATTTAAATTTTCAAGTGAACGAAGGAGAGTTTATCAGTGTTATCGGACCGTCTGGTTCTGGTAAGAGTACCTTTTTAACCATTGCTGGTGGATTACAAAGTACAACAAGTGGAAATATCAGTATAAATAATATTGATTTTACTTCTCTTCCAGAAAAAAAACGTGCAAAAATACGTTTTGATGAGATTGGGTTTATTTTACAAACATCAAATCTCATTCCTTTTCTTACAATTGAAGATCAATTTACTTTAGTCGCTAAAGTAAAAAAAGAGAAAGTCAACAAAGATAAGCTGGATAATTTACTAAAATCTTTGGATATAGACCATTTAAGAAACAGTTATCCAAGCGATCTATCTGGTGGGGAGCGTCAACGTGTAGCAATCGCTCGTTCATTATATAACGATCCTAGCTTAATTTTAGCCGATGAACCAACGGCTAGTTTAGATACAGAACATGCGTATAATGTTGTGAAATTACTGGTAAAAGAGGCTCATAACAAGAAAAAAGCAACAGTAATGGTAACTCACGATACTCGTATGATAAAATGGAGTGATCGTGTTTTCCAAATGGAAGATGGTACTCTTAAAGAAATTCATGATTTTTAATTTACACACCTTAGCCTTATAATAGGTTAAGGTGTTTCTTTTTTATGTAATTGAAATAGATACGACTATCTTTTCAATTTATTTTCATTTAGAATGTATATATTATGACGGGATTCGTTATTATTAAAAAGGGAGTATTATCATGTCAAAAAAAGTTTTATCCATTATTGTTCCTTGTTACAACGAACAAGATACCATTCACCCTTATATCAGTCAGATGACTGATATAGAAGCATTATTACCAGAGCTAACTTTTGAATACTGGTTTATTAATGATGGGTCTAAAGATAACACACTAAATGTATTGAAAGAAATCAGTAAGCAGTCTGAACAATATAATTACTTATCTTTTTCTAGAAATTTCGGAAAAGAGGCTGCTCTTTATGCTGGTCTAGAACATGCTAGGGGGAATTACATTACGGTGATGGATGTTGATCTACAAGATCCTCCCGAACTTCTACCTAAAATGGTAGAATTACTCCAACAAGATGATTATGATTGCATTGGGACGAGGCGTGTCACTCGTGAAGGAGAACCAAAGATTCGTTCTTTCTTTGCTAAAAAATTTTATAAAATCATCAATAAAATTTCAGATATTGAAATCGTAGATGGCGCAAGAGATTATCGTTTAATGTCACGTCAAATGGTAGATGCTATACTCGAATTAAAAGAATATAATCGATTTTCTAAAGGTATATTTAGCTGGGTTGGTTTCAATACATATTATTTAGAATTTGAAAATATTGAACGCGTTGACGGTGAAACGTCTTGGTCATTCTGGGATTTATTACAATATTCAATTGATGGGATTATCTCTTTTTCTGAATTTCCACTAAAATTATCGACGATTTTAGGATTTATATCCTTCGTTGCTTCCATCTTCGCACTGATTTTTATTGTTATTCGTGCACTTATATTTGGTGACCCAACTTCTGGTTGGCCATCACTTGTCTGTATTGTTTTGGCTTTAGGCGGATTACAATTACTTTGTTTGGGTGTTGTAGGACAATATCTAGGGAAAACTTTTTTAGAAACAAAACAGCGTCCTATATACATCATAAAAGATAAAAAAATATCATCTTTAAAGGAGGATTGATGGTGCTACTGAGGTTTAAAAATATAGGAAAAAAATGTTTTCCTTTTATCACTATTGTACTAATTGCACTATTTATTTTGTCACCTCAAATTAATATTCGCTTCATTCCTATTGGTTCTGATATTTCCTTTCATTACAATCGATTCTATGATTTATCAGAACAAATAAGAAGTGGCAACTACAATTATTTCATGTCATTATATGGTTTCAATACTAGTGGGAGAATTATTAATGCCTTATATGGGTATGATATCGCCTTTTTAAATGGGCTAATACTTTTCTTTACACAGTCATGGTTAAAATTTCAACTCATCTCGTCCTTTATTTGCCTTGTGATTGCGGGGATAACCATGTATTTTTTAATGCGAACATTTGACTGTGACAAACGATTATCAACAGTTGGTTCAGTAATTTATATGGCATCTTCTCCTATTATGTATTACGTTAGAGCACTAGGTTTCTCTGGTTGGGGAGCGGCATTTCTTCCTTGTATTTTTATTCAAGCTATTCGCTCGATAAAAAATAAAGAAAAACCAATTAATCCCATTTTTTTGGGACTATCAATGAGTTTACTAGTGAATACACATATACTTAGTGCTGTATTAGCTATATTGGCTATTATCCCTTTTTATCTAGTTAGTTTTATTCAGTCAGATAAAAAGTTAAATTGGATAAAACAATTATCCCTATCTATCACTATTTTTACTCTACTATCTTTAAACACTTTAGCGGCTTACATTGATGTTTTTTTATCAAATAACATCTTACAACCTTTTATCCCAAATTCATTCATGAAAAATTCTACTTACATATCTATTACTGAAATGTATGGCAACCGAAATATTGGTATCTTTTTTGGGTTCATTTTTTTATTTCAACTCATTTACTTTATACGACATATAAAATATACAGATACACTAGATCGATTAATGACTACTATAGGCGGTGGATTTTTATTACTTTCAACTTCCTTATTTCCATGGGATAGTATCATAGATACCTTTCCTTTTTTATCAATCATTCAATTTCCATTTCGTTTTTCAGTTATCTCTTATATTTTATTAATTCCGGTTTTTTTAAAAACCATTCATTCTATCGAACAACATATTTCTATTAAACAATTTAAAGCTATTTCCCTTTCCTTGATGATTCTCGTTAGCTTTATTCTGTTTGAAGCAAACAGTATCATGGTAAAAAATGCTCAAAGGTGGCAAGATGATCCTGTGGCAATGGGGAATAATCGTCCCAATCTAATTGAAAAAGACCCTGATATGATTCGAAATAATCTTAGAGGAGCTGATTTGACAAAAATATTTGAGACGATTGAAAAAGGAACACCTGATTATCTCCCTATACCAAAAGAGACATCTAGCCAAGTTATTTATAGTGAAATGGACCCTTACGAAGTATATGAACAGGAAATCTTCAACAATCAAAAAAATATCACAACGACTGTACTGGAGAATGGATCCATAAAACTTACTTGGGATAATAAAAAAAATGTGACTACAAAGAAACAACTTCCTTTAATTGTTTATGATCATAGCATCATTGAACTAAACGGTAAATTATTAACTAAATCAGATTATGAAACGTCAGATATAGGAAGTTTGATTATCACACCTAAGAATGGAAAAAATACTGTCATTTTATCTTACAAACCATTTGTTAATATGACTTATGTTATCTTTATTAAAATAGCGGCAACATTGCTTGTTCTCCTATACTGTGCAAGATATAGCTATCAATATTTTACCGATAAAAAGAAAAGAGAGATCTTATGATTAAACTAAAACATTTTTTTACCCAAACGTTAGGTTTATCTGACACATTATTTGAATTATTTATGTATGTTGTGATGGGAGTCTTTACAACAATCATCAATATTGTCATCTTCTATATAATGGAAAATTTGCTTCATGTTAATTACATTATTTCCAACGTGATTGCGTGGGTTTTTTCCGTTTTATTTGCTTACTTATCAAACAAAAAATATGTCTTCGCTCATGAAGATAATACATCATTCATTAATATGAAAGAGATGATGTCCTTTTTTTCATTTCGCTTTCTATCACTTGGAATTGATACAGTTGTATTATTTGTACTAGTCCAATGGCTCAACCAACAACCACTTATCGCAAAAATTATTAGCAATATTGTCGTATTAATCGCCAATTATCTATTTAGTAAATTCATCATCTTTAAAAAACCATCCAACTAGGTCTTATAAACCTAATTGGATGGTTTTACTTTTTGGATGTTCTTTTTTTATATTCATCAACTAATTTTCTTGATTCTCGGATATTATCCATATTTTCATCATATTCTTCTAATACATAAACATGGAATAATAAATCAATTAAAATAAATTGAGACATCAACGAACTCGTCGCAGCGCTTCGAAGTTCTGCTTCTTTTGATTTCACTGTCTGCATAGAAACGTCCACATGCTTGCTTAATGTATTCATCCCAAATTGAGATATTCCAATCGTTTTTATCTCCTGCTCTTTTGCAATACGGTTTATCTCTAATACTTCAGAAGTTTCACCAGAATGCGATATGCCAATAAAAATCGAATCTGGTGCAGCAGATGTTAAACTGGCTATTAACAAATGAATATCTGCTATGCAAATACACACCTTCCCTATACGATTCCACTTTTGAGCGATATTTTCAGCTACAAGATAAGATGACCCTATCCCATAAACATATACGAACGGTGCTTTAGAAATCAATTTTATCGCTTCTTTTAAAGTTTCTTCATTCACTAATTGAATGGTTTCTTGCATAGATTGATAAGCATTTCCTAATAATTTTGCCTTCACATCAGCCATTTTTTCAGTTGGTAAAATATCTGAATATTCTTTTGGGACATCCCACTGTCTCTCTGCAGATAACGCAATTTTTAACTCAGGAAAACTTGGAACATTAATGGATTTACAAAATCGAATCACAGATGCAGGACTGGTCTGAGATTCTTTAGCCAGCTCACTAGCTGTCATTTTTGTGACATCTTCTGGTCTTTCTAACACTAAGTTGGCAATTTTTTTTTCTGATTGTGTTAAATCATTATAGATACTCTTGACTCTTTGATGAATATGTTTGCTTTTCATAAGTATCCCTCCAACCTACATAAGTTATTTACTTCTATTATACTATCATTAAATAGATAAAACTATCCAAACAAAAAACTAGATACTTGATGTTACCTAAGTATCTAGCAAATTATCTTATTTATATGCTGTTTCTACATCTTCCATCATGATTCTTGTTGACTCAATTCCACCTGCAGCTAAATACCAAACATCTGGTGTTAAACTAATCACTTTTCCTTCTTTGCCTGCTGTCGTTTCTTTTACTAAAGCATTTTCTGCTACATTATTTTTACTTGTATCCCCACCGATAGCTTTCGTACGGTCCACTACAAACAAAATATCTGGATTTTTTTCTAAAACATATTCATAGGATACTTCTTGTCCATGGGGAGACGGTTTTATGGTCTCATCTGCTGGTAACACACCAAAGCCTTCATAAACAATACCAAAACGTGATTCAGGTCCAAAAACTGATAATGATCCTTCATTCACTAGACTCATCAATCCTTTTTTACCACTTTCTTTTGCTGTTTTTTCTAATGCTTCACGTTGTTTATTTAATGCGTCGACTTTTTCTTTAGCCACATCTTCTTTATCAAATACTGTTCCTAATGTTTCAATATTCGTCATTGTCGATTCCCACGCTTTTTTACTATCTACAGCAAGATACAATGTTGGCGCGATTTTTTCTAATTCTTTTTGCATATCTTGTTGACGTCCAGAAATAATAATTAAATCTGGTTGCATAGCATTTATTTTTTCCATATCCGGTTCTTTAATACCACCTGATGATTCCACATTTTTGTAACTTGATAAATAACTAGGTAATGTTTTTAGTGGTGCACCTACAACAACGTCTGATTTTCCAAATTCTCTAATCGTATCTAATGCTCCCATATCAAACACAACCACTTTTTTAGGGTGTGACGCTAACTCTAATGCTTTTCCATTACTGTCTGTCACCTTAACAACTTCTTGTTTTTCACTGGAAGTGTTGGTTGTTGTATCGGATGTTTTGGATGTCCCACATGCCCCCAACATCACTAACCCTATTATGGCTAAACTAACTAAACGCCATTTTTTTAATCTCTTCATCCATCTATCTCCTTTTATCTATTCATTAAAATATAAACAAAATCGTTTTCCCTCTAATTCACACACACGCATGTTCATATCATATAAGTCATCTAATACTTCTTTTGTGATAATCTCAGCAGTTGGTCCTGCTTTAAATACCTTCCCAGATTTCATCGCCACAATGTTATCCGCATAACTCGCTGCAAAATTAATATCATGCAACACAATCACCACAGTCTTATTTGCTTCATCAACTAACCGACGAATAGTTTTCATCAACATAACAGCATGATTCATATCCAAATTATTTAGTGGCTCATCTAAAAAAATGTACTCTGTATCTTGAGCAAGCACCATCGCAATGTAAGCTCGTTGCAATTGACCACCCGATAATGTATCAATTGTATCACTTGCCAAATCATCTAATCCTAAATAAGACAAAGACTCATCTATTTTTTTTTCATCAATTTGTGTCAATCGACCCTTACTATGTGGAAATCGACCAAAGGCTACCAGTTCTCTAACTGTTAAACGTAACTGAATCCCATTTGCTTGTTTTAGTATTGATAACTTTTTAGCAAGTTCATGTTGATTCCACGCCTTCACCTCCTCTCCATCTAAATAAATGCCACCTTGATCTTTATCAAGAAGCCGACTCATCATACCTAATAGTGTACTTTTCCCAGCACCATTTGGCCCAATAAAAGCTGTCAACGTTTGTGGCACAATATCATAATCAACTGTATCAACCACACGTTTTTCACCATATTTTTTAACCACTTTTTCAATGTTCATTGTCGTGTTTTCCCCCTTTCAGAGAGCAATTTCCATATAAAGTACATGCCACCACTAAACTCAATCACAACACTCAACGTTGTGTTCATATGAAAGACATGTTCCACTAAAAACTGACCTAACACAAGCATTAATATACTAAGTAGAGCGGCTAATGTAAACAGCCAGTAATGTTTGTATACAGGCAACCATTGATACGTCATGTTAGCCACTATAAAACCTAAAAAAGTAATAGGACCAATTAAAGCAGTTGATAAAGCTACACTCAAACTAATTAAAACTAAAATAAACCAACGAAATTTTTGGACATTAACCCCTAAATTTATTGCCTGACAAGTCCCTAAATGAAAGACATCTAAAATAGGTGCTACTAACCAAAATAACAAAACAATTCCAATCACAATTGGAATGACAATATATAACAAAGACACGTCAACATTAGAAAAACTAGCAAATAATTTTCCTTGTAATTTATCGTATTCATTTGGATCCATTAATACTTGAAAAAACGTGCTAACACTTTTAAAAAATGTTCCTAAAACCATCCCTATCATGAGTAGTAAAAATAAATCTTGAGTTTCTTTCTTCAATAAAAAACCAAACAATGTAACACTAAAAATGACCATTAGGCTAACATTTACCGCAAACATTAATAAGGGATGTGATGGTGATTGACCAAAATAAAAGAATAAAATAGTTTGAACTAATACATACAATGAATCAAATCCTAAAATACTAGGCGTTAAAAAATGATTTTGTGTAATGGTTTGAAAACTAATAGTCGATAAACTGGTTAATAATCCCACTATAATAAAAGCTAGTAATTTTTTCCCTCTAATAGATAACGCAAATTGCCAATTACCATATGTTTGATAAGTCATAAAGAAAGCGATACTAATTAATACGATAATAACTAAGCAAATCACCCTTATATAAAGACTTTTTTGGCTCATCTCTTTGCCCCCTTAACAAGTAATACGACAAAGATGATACTCCCTAAAGCACCAACAATTAAACTAACAGGTATTTCATATGGCGGATAAACTACACGAGATAAAATATCTGCCATCACTAAAAAAATACTCCCCGTAATAGCCGTCAACCACAACGTCTCTTTCATATGATCACCTAGAAACACAGAAACAATATTTGGGATAATCACACCCAGAAATGGTAATCCACCAATTGTTACTAAAATTACACTACTAGCAATAGAAATTAATAATAGACCGATTAAATGAACAAATCTATAATTCATACCAACGGAAATAGAGAACTCTTCTCCCATTCCCACAATCGTAAATTGATAAGCATACGTATAACAAATCAAAAGAACTGGTACAGTGACATAAATCAATTCATAATTTCCTTTTGAAATAGTTGAAAAACTGCCTTGTAACCAAGATGTCATATTTTGAATCAATTGGTATTGATAAGCAAAAAAAGTGACAACTGATCCGATAATATTTCCAAACATAACCCCTATAAGTGGTACCATCAATTGATTTTTTCCTGGTAATATACGAATTAATTGTATAAACAACATCGTTCCTAAAAAAGCAAAAACAAAGGCTATTATCGATTTTGTCAAAATAGTGCCATTTGGAAAAAATAACATGGCCACTAACATACCTAGACGTGCACTATCCATTGTTCCAGCTGTCGTTGGAGACACGAATTTATTTTGAGTCAGATGTTGCATGATTAATCCCGACACGCTAATTGTTGCTCCTGCTATGATTAAACTAATTGTTCTAGGAACACGCGTGGTCCATAACACTAGTGACTGCATTTCACTTAGCTGAAAAATATCTTGAATAGGAATGCTTTGAACGCCAATAAACAAAGACAAGGTAGCTAGTAATAATAAACTAACTATCGGTATACATTTTTTCATCCAAAACCCTCCTAATTGATAATGATTTTCATTTACAGTTAATTTTATCCAAATTTTAACTTAATTGCAATATCTTTTCACAAATTTCCCATGAGATGATATGTTATACTAAAAGTAATTGGCCAATAAAGGAGTGAATAACGATGGGAAAAGATATTCAAGACTATTTAGATAAAGGACTATATGGTAGTCCCAAATTAAAACCTGATGAACAAAGGAAGTTTCTAGGTACTTTTAGAGAAAGAGTTGTCTTTATTTTATCCTTGTCTGATTTAACCTCTGCTTCTTACGAAAATTTTGCAATCAGTCAATTTCAAAAATATCCTGGTGGGACATTGCTTGTTAATGCGTTATTAAAACCAGCTATTCAAAAACAGTTAATCCATCTCACACAAACCAATCACGTATCTCTAAAATTAGTGGACACAGAAAACACCCTATTAGCTGATCAAGCTATCGTGGTGGTTTATACTCTCAATCATGCTGTTAATAAAGAAAATATTGAATTACCCTTACAAACTAAATTTTCAAACACCACTCACGATATAAAAAAAGCACCGACTACAACAAAATCTGAAAGTTTTTTTAAGTCCTTATTTTCAAAAAAATAAGATATTAGTTGCTTTATAAAAAAAGTAGTGTTAATACTACTAACAATAATAAAAACGAAAGGATGATCATCATGGTAGTAGCAAATCACACAAAAACATGGCAAAACTGGCAAAGATGAAGTTGTGTGTATGCTACATTTGGCATAGATGCAACTTTTAGATTACTTTCTAAAAGCATCTATGTCGGTGATTATCTTTAAAATAGATAAAAGACCACACCGTCAATACAAGGACGGTGTGGTCTTTTTTAGAAGTACTCTCTTAATGGAACAAGTAACAAAGTATTTAAATATAACTGTTTAAATATTTAAGTTAAACCAAACGTGATTTTTAAAAAAAATTCTTTAAAAAACTGTAAAATCCGTTTACTAGACAACGAATTTTACAGGATTTTTCATTTCAGAACACGCTTAATCCATTTTAAATGGTTAGTTGTGTAAGGTGGGTAAATAAACGGAGTATCTATTTTAGGGGAAGATAATATGGCTCGTTTATGTGAAAAAGTATCAAAACTATATTTTCCATGATAGTTTCCTATACCAGATTCTCCTACCCCACCAAAAGGCAAATGACCAGAGACAAGATGAAAAATGGTGTTATTAATACTAACACCACCTGATGAGGTATGAGATACTATTTTTTCTTGTTCCTTCTTATCTTGGCTAAATAAATAAAGTGCTAGCGGTTTAGGTCGAGTAGTTATCTGATGAATCACATCATCTAATGACTGATAAGAAATAATAGGTAAAAGTGGTCCAAAAATTTCATCGGTCATTAATGGTGATTCCCAAGTAGAATCATATAATGTCGGTTCAATATAACAAGAATTAACATCATACATCCCACCACTAATTAGATCGGCTTTTGATTCTTCCATTAAACGAATCAGACGGTTTGTATGTCGTTCGTTGACAATTCGTGAAAAGCTTTTACTTTGTTTAATATTCCTTCCATAAAATCGTGTCACTGTTTTTTGACACTCATGAATAAATTGATTTTTAACGGATTCATGCACTACCACATAATCAGGGGCGACACATGTTTGTCCTGCATTCATCATTTTTCCATAGATAATCCGTCTTGCCGCTAACGAAACGTCAGCTTTTTCTGTGACAATGGTCGGACTTTTCCCTCCAAGTTCTAGCGTTACAGGGATTAAATGATTTGATGCAGCTTTCATCACACTTTTTCCAACGGTGGTACTTCCTGTAAAAAAGATGTAATCAAATGGTTGAGCTAATAGTTCAATCGTGATTTCTTTTTCACCTAAAAAAATATCCACATAAGACGAAGGAAATAAATGATGAATCATTTTTTCTATCACTTGCGAAAAAGTTGGTACCAGTTCAGATGGTTTTAAAATAGCCGTATTACCTGCAGCTATCGCTCCTACTAATGGTTCTATTAGTAATTGAAATGGATAATTAAATGGACCAATAATCAAAGCGACACCATAAGGCTCACTAATAACTCGGCTTTTGGAAGGAAGTAAGAATAAAGGAGTTGGCTTTTTTTCTTCTTTCATCCATTTTTTTAATGACTTTTGAGTTGTACGAATACTATTTAAAACAAATCCTATTTCTGTCGCATAAGTCTCTAATGGATGTTTCCCTAAATCTTGTTGTAACGCTTCAATTATTTCTGTTTCATAAGATAATATAGCCAATCTTAATTTTTCTAATTGTTCTAGTCGAAAACTTAATTCTTTAGTTTGCTGTGAATAAAAAAAAGCACGTTGGTTTTGTAAGACTGCTTGAATCGTTTTAATCATCATTCTCATTCTCCTCATTTTATGATGCTTACTTACAGTGTAGCAAATAAAAAAGAAAAAAACGAAAAACAGTTTTTTTCTTTAAACGTTATTTAATTATAGCTGACCATTTCTCTTTAAGCTGTTTGCAATACCATCCTCATAGGCACTATCGGTAGAATTTAAATCACCTCATTTAAGAAATAAAAAAACACCAAACCAAAGTAGTTCTTCTACAATGGATTGATGGTGCCTGATCGTATCAGTTACACTCCGTCTGTTTTATAAATAAACTACAACACCATTAGAAAGCGATTTAGAATATAAAAGATAAAAAAATCTAGACTTGAATCTAGATTTTTTTGAAGATAGTAGTTATTTTTTTAGTTCTGGATATAATAACAACAACACATCCATCGTGAGTCGTTGTCCTGCACCGGCATAAGGGTAAATATGCATATGCATTGCTGGGTTGAAATTTGCTTCAATAATCCCATACGTTTGTCCATCTTCCTTATTCCCATTGATTGAACTATCAGGAATAATTAAATCAATACCACATATTTTAGCTCCTAATGCTTCTACAGCAGACTCAGCTATCTGTTTATAATGTTCATTCATCTCTTCTGTCACATCTAGTGAATCGCCACCTGTACTGACATTTGAATTTTCACGAAGGTAGACACGTTGATTTTTTTCAGGAATGCTTGATTTAGTCAATTTTTGTTCTTTTAACATCAGCTGTTCAATATCACCTAACTGAATTTTTTCTAAAGGCGCTCTATGGTGCGTCCCACGTAGACTATCTTTATTTTTTTCAGCTACCAATTCTTCAACAGTATGTTCCCCATCACCAAGGACATTAGCTGGTGTTCGCAACATAACCGCACGTGTTTTTCCATCTAATACAAAGAAACGATATTCAGTACCTGGAAGAAATTCTTCAACTAAAATGCTATTGTCTTCACTAAATGCAATTCGAACCGCTTCATCATAATCTTCCTTTGTCGCACCATCTTTGAAAATAGAAATACCTAAACCATAATTCGTTGTTTTAGGTTTGACAACAATCGCACTATCTTTAAAAATCGGATAAGAAATAAGCGCCTCATCTACTGTTGAGAATTCTTTTCCTAAAGGAACATGAAATCCTGCTTTATCTAATACTTTTTTAGTGACTGTTTTATTCTCCATCATAAGAGGGACAACATAAGAATCACGACTCGTCATATTCGCATTTTTAACATACTCAACTTGCCCGTTTAATGATAATTTTAAAAACTGATCTGTTCTATCTAACACATCAACTTTGACACCTTTTTGTATCGCATCAAACATAAAAATTTGTGTTGATAATTCCATGTCTCGGTAACCAGCTAACTGATATGGTTTAGCAAATGCTTCATCATAATATAAATCAGCAAAATAACGACCTAAGTCTTCGTTTGTCCAACTTTTTTCTGCCATTAATTCTAACATTTGTCCTGCTAATGTTTTAGTCGGATAATCCATAACATGTTTCATTTCATTAAGTAAATCCGTACAGTCAAATGGTGTCGTTAATTGCTCGTTTAATTCGGTCATTTTTTCTAGCAACCAAGACCCTTCTTCATGTAAAAAGGTCTTATCTAAAGGATGCTCTAATGACACTTTATTGTTATACTCAGTTCCTAAATCTAACATATGAGTCGCATCTGTTGATTCTTCATCTAAGAACAATAGTGTTAGTAAGAACAAGTGCAAGAACCTCAATGTTTCTTTTGAAATACCAATACGTTCAAATGGATCTAAATCAATATTTCGAATTTCAATATAACTTACACCACGAGTTAAAAGTTCCTCTACTTTATCACTGCCACGTAAACGAACAGACGAATAAAATTCTTTCGTTTCGATTAACTCACCCTTATCTACTAATTCTTCTAAATCAGATACATATTGATCAATTGTTTGATAGGACACAGCAATCTCTGGCCGATTTGTATAACCATACTCGCTATTTCTAATACTTCGAACAGGTTGTTCTGGTTCTTTATCTGTAAAATATCTTTTATCAGCAAACGGACTTGCACCAAATAAATAAGTAATTAGCCAACGATAGCGTAAATATTGACGAGATACTTTTAAGTAAACATCCGTTCTAAACGCCACAAAGTCAGTGTAATCTGTTTGCAATTGGAACAAACTCATTAATAAATCATGTGAGAACTCAAAATTATAATGAATACCACTCACCATTTGTTTTCTCTTACCATAGACTTTCGCTAAGTAACGACGGTAGTTAATATCTCCTTGATGTTCTAATTTTGCAATTTTAATATCACGATCATCTTCTGGTAAATCAGGTGGCATACTAATTGGCCACAATCTCTCGCCATCTTCCATCGAACGCATCACAACGTCATGTAAGGCTTCTAATTGCTCGATAGCACCTTGATCTGTATCAAACACTTGAGTGATTAATTCAGTTTGTGTTTCACTAAAATCAGTTTGGATGTATGGATGAAAACTACGACTTCCTAAAGAAGACGGATGATCAGTTGTTGCCAATTCGCCATTAGCATCGACACGCTGACTTTCTTTTTCTAATCCTATTTTAAAACCAGAAAGAACGGATTGGATTCTTTCATCTGTTAAATATGTTTGTAAACTTTTCATTGTTATTGACCTTTTCCCTTTGTCATTTCTATGAAATATTATATCATTCTATGTTTTGAAACCATAATTTTTTGTTTATCCCACATAAAAAAGCCAGCCATCAAATGTGATGACTGACTATAACATTAAGCATTTGCTTTTGCATGTTTTCTCTTAAGTAATGTTCCTAAAACAAGGGCACTAATGAACGCTCCTAAAATAATGAATAATAGATACATTAATGGATTACTTACTAATGCAATAACGAAGATACCACCATGTGGCGCCATTAATTTAATTCCTAATGACCCAACTAAACCACCTGTAACAGCAGCTCCAATCACAAAACTTGGAATCATACGTAATGGGTCAGATGCAGCAAATGGAATAGCTCCTTCAGTTATAAATGAGAATCCCATGATTAAGTTTGGTAATGCTGATTCTTGTTCTTTTTTAGTAAATTGATTTTTAAATAACATAATCGCAATAAAGATTGCTAACGGTGGAACCATACCACCCGCCATAACGGATGCCATCACCACACTACCACCACTTTCAACAGTTGCTGCAAGTGTTCCTGTACCAAATAAGTAAGCTGCTTTGTTGATTGGTCCACCCATATCAATAACCATCATACTTGCAAGTAACGCTCCTAATAACGCCGCATTTCCACCTGAAAGGTTAGCTAAGAAGTTGTTCAATCCATTATTAATAGCAGACATTGGAATATTAATAAATAACATTAAAAATCCGGTAATCAATAACCCAAACACTGGATAGAACAAGATAGATTTAATCCCATCTAATGCTTTTGGTAAGCCTTTAAAGATATATTTCAAGAAAACAATTACATAACCGGCAAGGAAACCACCAACTAAAGCTCCCAAGAAACCTGAAGGAATAGTGTCAGTTAATTGACCAAATGCCACCCCACTTGCTGACATAGCACCTGCAGCAAAACCAACAACCAAACCTGGTCGATCAGCAATACTTGACGCAATAAATCCAGCTAAAACTGGTAACATGAAACCAAATGCAGTGTCCCCAATAGTTTTAAAGTAAGCCGCAATTGGATGATACGTCCCTAATTGACTTAATTGATTTTGTGGCACACCCATCATTTGGTCGATTAGGAAGGCTAAAGCAATCGCAATCCCACCACCGATAACAAATGGTAACATGTGACTAACACCGTTCATTAAATCTTTGTAGATTTTAGCTCCAACTGAACCTGACGTTGTTTCTTCGCTGGATTCTTCATTTCTACTTGATGAGTGGTGATAAACAGAGGCACTACCGTCAGTTGCTAAACGAAGTAATTCTTCTGTTTTCTTGATTCCATCACTTACTGGACGGTTAACTAATTTTTTACCTTCAAAACGAGCCATTTCAACATTTTTGTCAGCTGCGACAATAACACCTGTTGCTCTTGCGATTTCTTCATCAGTTAATTTGTGTTTAACCCCTTCAGAACCGTTTGTCTCAACTTTAATGTTAATACCCATTTCTTTTGCTTTGTTTTTCAATGCATCTTCTGCCATATAAGTATGAGCAATACCTGTTGGACAAGCAGTAACAGCCACAACAAATGGGGCATCTTCTACTTCTTCAACGACTTCTTTTTCTTCTTCGTCTAATTTTTTCTCTGCTTTATCAACAATTGATAATACTTCATCAGGTGTATTGGCTTCTTTCAAATCAGCAATCATTCCTGGATTTAGTAATAAACGAGAAAGACTAGCTAATGCTTGTAAATGGGTATCATTTGCGCCTTCTGGAGCCGCAATCATAAAGAATAAATAAGTTGGTTGCCCATCTAATGCTTCATAATCTAAGCCTGCTTTGCTTCTAGCGAATAAAACAGTTGGTTTAACTACCGCTTTATTTTTAGCATGAGGCATGGCGATTCCGTCACCTAAACCTGTTGTTGTTTGTGCTTCTCTAGCTAGAATCCCTTCTTCAAACACTTCTTTATCATCAATACGGCCTGTTTCATACAATTTGTTTACCATCTCTGTGATGGCACTTTTTTTATCAGTGGCTTTTAAGTCCAAGATCATACAATCTTTAACTAACAAGTCATTAATTTTCATTTTATTTCCCCCTAGTATTCTTTTAAAACGTCAATTTCAACACGTGATAACTGGTGTTTAATTTCTTCAGCTGTCGCTAAATCGGCACTAAATGCTGTCGCGCTTCCACACGCAATCCCTGTTTTAAATGCCTCTACAGCATCACTACCTTGACTTAGCTGACTAACAAACCCTGCAACAACAGAATCTCCTGATCCTACTGAATTAACTAATGTTCCTGTTAATCCTTTGGCACGATAAATACCTGTTCCATTAAATAAGACAGCTCCATTGGCACCCATTGAGATAATCACATTTCTAGCACCTTGTTGAACTAATTTTTCCCCGTAAGGCAACATGTCTTCAAATGTTTTAAACTCAACATTGTATAAATCGGCTAATTCATGTTCGTTTGGCTTAATTAATGATGGTTTGTACTGTAATACATCGAACAGACTAGCATCACTAATATCTACTACAAATGGAACATTTTGTTCATGTGCCATTTTTGATAATGTGACATAAATATCTTTTGGCACGCCCATTGGTAAGCTGCCTGATAAAATCAACCAATCTTCTGGTGTTAAACTACTGATTTGGACATTCAAATCATCTAAATCTTCTTGTTTAATAGAAGGTCCTAAACCATTAATCTCAGTCTCTTCTTCACCTTTTAATTTGATGTTAATTCGTGTGTCACCTGATACATGGATAAAGTTATTTTGCAGACCATGATTGATTAACTGCTCTTCAATAAATTTACCTGTAAACCCACCAATAAAACCAAGATTTTGAGATTGGACACCTAGTTGTGACAATACTCTTGAGACATTAATTCCTTTACCACCTGGAAATTTGTACTCTTTCGTCGTTTTATTCAACTTACCTTCTTCAAATCCTGGTACGCTAATCACATAGTCAATAGCTGGATTTAATGTTAATGCATAAATCATTTTATTACCTCCTTTATTGTTGCAACCCCTTGATACCGTGAGCGTTGTTTCTTTGTTAACTGATTCGTTATGATAATCCCTGTATCAATTGACTCGATTTGAGAAAAATTTAGCTTATCAAACTTTGTATCATCAACTAAAAAATAAACTTGTTGTGCTTGATGAATCGCTGTTCGTTTCATCATGGCTTCTTCTGGGTCAGCTGTCGTTAATCCATAAACTGGGTGAACGCCATTCGCACCCATGAAAGCCTTATCAAAAAAATACCGTTTCAATTGCTCGCCACCAAGCTGACTCACTGATGCTGTTGTGTTCTTTCTAATATTTCCACCGATTATAATCGTGTCGAAACCTAAATCAGTCGAAACGCACGCATGATGCACGGAATTTGTTACGATTGACACATTTTTTACTTTTATAAGTGATAATAATTCCAAGGTTGTCGTGCCAGCATCAATATAAACAACATCGCCTTCTTTTATTAATGATGCCGCATACTGAACAATTTCTTGTTTCTTTTGAACGTTTCTGAAAGATTTTTCCTTCATCGTTAATTCTGGTTCTAAACGAAATGTTAACTTTGCCCCACCGTGAATTCGGATTAGCCAACCTTCTGCCTCTAATTCCTGTAAATCTCGACGAATTGTGGATTCAGACACCCCAAGTTCTTCAATTAATTCTCGAACTTTTATGACCTTTTTTGCTTTTAATTCATCTAAAATTTTTTCTTGTCTTTCTTCAGTCAACATAACTCTCACTCCATACCTGTATTATACAATCAAAAACTGTCAAAATCAATCAAAAACCGTCAAAAAAATCCATAAAAAAGAAGAGGTTTCCCTCTTCTTTTTTATTACATGTTATCTGGTGATTGAATACCAAGTAAACGCAATCCTTCTTTAAGTACAACGGATACTGAATAGACTAAAGCAAGGCGTGCATCTTTTTGACTGTTATCTTCTAAGATTTTTGTTTTTGAATAATACTTATTAAATTTTTGAGCTAAATCGATCACGTATTTAGCCACTACAGAAGGCTCATATTTACGATAAGCTTCTTGTACTTTATTTGGGAAATTATATAAAGCTTTCACAACTTCCCATGATTCATCATCTGATAGTGAGTAATTTGCCTCACTAGTTGGAGCGATCCAGTCGGCTTTTCTTAAAATACTTTCACATCTTGAACGAGTATACTGGACGTATGGTCCTGTTTCTCCCTCAAACTGGATAATATGGTCTAGGTTGAAGTCAAAATTATTTAGACGATCATTTTTAAGGTCATGGAACACAACTGCCCCAACACCCACTTGATGTGCTACTTCTTCTTTGTTTTCTAATGTTGGATTCTTTTCATTGATAATGTTTTGTGTTGCATTAATGGCTTCATTCAACACTTCTTCCAACAGAATAACATTTCCTTTACGTGTCGATAACTTTTTACCATTTGATGTAATCAAGCCAAATGGAATATGTTTAATGTCATCTGACCACTCGTAACCCATCTCTTTTAGCACAGCTTTTAATTGTTTAAAATGAATAGATTGCTCGTTTCCTACAACATAAATTGATTCGTCGAAATCATAATTTTCTTTACGATACATAGCTGCCGCTAAATCACGTGTAATATAAAGTGTTGCGCCGTCTGATTTTCTAATCAACGCTGGATTCAAGTCATATTTTTCAAGATTTACAATATCTGCACCATCATCAGAAACTAATAATTCTTTCTCAAGTAACCTATCTATAACTGGTTGCATTTTATCATTGTAGAAGGCTTCACCATTATATGAATCAAACTCAATCCCTAACATATCATATACTTTTTGGAATTCTTTTAGTGATTCTTCACGGAACCATGTCCATAATTCGATAGCTTCAGTATCACCATCTTCTAGCTTTTTAAACCATTCACGTGCTTGGTCATCAAGTTCAGGGTATTTTTCGGCTTCTTCATGGAAATGAACATATAAAGCAAGTAACTCACTAATTGGGTTTTCTTTGACTTTTGCTTCGTCTCCCCATTTTTTATAAGCCACAATTAATTTACCAAATTGTGTTCCCCAGTCACCAACGTGATTGATTTTAACAGGTGTATAACCCACTTTGTCAGCTAATTCGGCTAATGAATTTCCAATAACTGTTGAACGTAAATGCCCCATTGACATTGGTTTCGCAATATTTGGTGAAGACATATCAATGACAACATTTTTCTCTTGACCCAAAGTTGAATCACCATAATGATTTTTTTCAGATACTACTTCATTTAACACTGCGTTACTCACTTCTGATTTTTTAAGGAAGAAGTTGATATACCCTCCCATTGGAGTAATTTGTTCGTAATTTTTTGTGTCAATTTCTTTTGATAATTCTTCTGCAATGACATTTGGTGCTTTCCTTTGAATTTTAGATAAAGAAAACACTGGGAAAGAATAATCCCCATGGCTACTCATTTTAGGTTTTTCAATTAGGTTTAAGATTTCCTCATAACTCAATTGCTCACCTAGTACTGCTGCTAAATCTTTAGCAATCATTTCTTTAAAATCCATAAATAAACCCCCTCGTTTTAATAAAAAAACGTCTCCTATTAAGTTAATATCTTAATAGGAGACGTCATAAATATTCATAAATCAAGTTTTTTATTCAATATAGTATCCTTAAAAACAGTCTACGATTCGATTGACTAAAACTTATTTTATTATCATTTATAGTTATTAATGAACATCATTCCTACTGTGTTCATTGTATCAAGAATTATCATAAAAATCTAACTAAAAATAAGCATTGCCCCAATTAAAATAATTAGATTTATAATCGTCATAATTATCAATGGTTTTGTTATAAATTTCACCCAAGTTGCATAATTAACTTTAGAGATTTCCAATCCTCCCATAACAACACCTGATGTTGGTGTGATTAAGTTAACCAACCCACACCCTGAAGCAAAAATCATTACCATAACATCTGGGCTTAATCCAACTTCTTTAGCTAACGCTCCCATAACTGGAATTGATACATACGCTAATCCTGAGGTAGATGGAATAAGGAATGACAAGAATAAGTACAATACAAATGCCCCAATGACAAATAATACTGGAGATAAATCTTTTAACATATTTGCCGCACGGTCTAAAATTAATAAATCTAGGTGGGTAGTAGACATCAATACTGACGCTCCACGAGCAACAACGATGATTAATACAACAGATAACATGTCTGCACACCCTGCAACAAATTCGTTAACAATATCTTTTTCTGGAATTTTATTAACAACAGCAATGATGACTGCCATAATAAAGAACCACATTGCCAAATCACCAAAGTACCATTCACCAAAACTATTACCTGTAAGAACCGCTGTCCAACCATCAAAAATCTTAATACCAAAGTCTTGCCAAGGAATTAATGATACAATCATGACAACAAACGTTACAGCAAATAACATCAAAACAGTTTTATGTTTTTTGGTAAATTCTAATTCAGTAGTTCCTTTTTGACCATAAGTTTCTTCCATTTCTTCTCGTTCTTGAAGAGATAAAATGGAAGAACCTTTATCTGCTTTTACTTTTTTCGCATAACCAGTCACAATATAGATAGAAAACGCAGTAGTTGTAATCCACAAAACAGTACCCACGCCTAGGATAACACCGACATTCGGTTGAATGCCTATCCCTTTTAACGCATCCATCGCTGTACCGGTTGAGAATGGGTTGACAGTTGATCCAATTACTCCTGAGCCAGATCCTAAAAGAATCGTTCCTACTGTCACAATGGAGTCAAACCCCGAAGCAACCATCGTTGCTCCAAGCAAAGCATAAAATGGAATCGTTTCTTCACTCATACCATAAGTTGATCCACCGATTGAGAATAATATCATCAAAATAACAATAATAACGATTTCATTACCTTTTAATTTTTTTACAACATTTTGAATTCCGGCTTCAAGAGCCCCTGTTGATGTTACAATATTTAAAAAACCACCCAATACTAAAATAAACACGCAAATGTCAATTGCTTCTTTAAATCCATTAAATGGTGCCATGACAACATCTGACACTGTTGCCCCAACAACATGATCAATCATTTCTTTTCCGCCATCAATCATTTGTGGCGTAAATGTTTGGCCATTTAATAACTTTGTGATAATACCTAATACAATGATAATAATAAACAAAATACTAAATGAAGTTAGTTGTTTTTTTTGCTTTTTCTGTTTTGTCTCAGCCATGTCTTTTTATGTATAACAGCTTGTCGTTGTTATACCTCTCCTCTCCATAAATTATTATTAATCGGTTAGAATCTTTTTGAAGAAATCAATATCTAAGAAACTAAAATACTTTCTGTTATATTTTATTTTTTTTTCTTTTATCAATTGTTTAATGACACCACTGGCTGTTTCTCTGGTCGTTCCACTTGACTTTGCTATATCACTAATTGTAATAGGATAAGGAACAGTCACTATTTTTATAGGGTACTGAACCTCACCTAAATTTTTAAAAATAATAGCCAGTGTAGTAACTACTCTGTAATACGAATTACTCATGTTACTTTTTTGTACCTTAATTATTTGAAGTTTCATAATTTCTGATTGATCATTTACTAATTGGATAAGTTGCGAACTATTTTTCCCAATAATCTCTTCATAAGTTTTAGTTGGAATCAAGACAATATCAATATCTGAATAGGCGACACAGGACAAAAAATATTTTGCATCGCTAAATAAACCAATCTTAGGGATTATGGTTTTAGGCTTCACAAAATCTAAACAAGAAAAAGAATCTGTGTTATCTATTTTTTCTAACCGTATAACACCTGATTTTAAGAAGAAAACATGATTACGTTCATCGCCTGGATAAAATAAAACTTGTCCTTTTTTATAATGGCGAACTAAACAGACATCATTTAATTTCGTTATATCTTGTGCTGATAAGTATTGAAATTCTCTATATTGCGTACTAATTTCTTTTTCTACACTCATCTAACCAACCTTTACAAATATTATAGTGTAACGATTGTTCCGACAGAATTTGATCCATTAAACTCGCCTAAGCATTCTAATGAGGTAATCACTGCTTGTTTACCTGGATTATTTTTTGCAAATTGAATAGCCGCTTCAATTTTTGGTAACATACTACCCGGTGCAAAATGACCTTCTAATTTGTATTTTTCTAAATCAGCAACAGTGACATTCGTTAATTTTTCTTCATTTTCTTTACCATAGTTAATATAAACATTATCGACACCTGTCAAAATAACAAACATGTCAGCTTCGACAAGATGTGCTAATTTTTCTGATGCAAAATCTTTATCGATAACTGCTTCAACTCCTTTTAAGTTGCTTCCAACAACTGGAATTCCTCCACCACCACAAGAAATTGTGATAACATCATTATTTACTAAAGTGTTGATTGAGTCTGCTTCACAAATATCAATAGGTTTCGGACTAGCAACCACTTTACGCCAACCTCTACCAGCATCTTCTTTGAATACTGAACCAGTTTTTTCCTCTTCTTCTTTTGCTTGTTCTTCTGTTAAGAAGGGGCCAATTGGTTTTGTTGGGTTTTTAAATGCTGGATCATTTTCATCTACAACAACTTGAGTTAATAATGCTGCCACATCTTTTTGAATATTTGCATCTCTTAATTCATTTGCCATAGCATTTGACAACCAATATCCAATACTTCCTTGAGTCATTGCCACACATGTATCAAGTGGTAATGCAGGATTACTTGGTGAATCTGCTGCTTGTTGTTGTAATAACAGATTTCCTACTTGTGGACCATTACCATGTGAGATAATTAATTTAAAACCTTGCTTAACTAAAGCTACTAGGTATTTTGATGTTTGAATCAATGCTTGTTGTTGTGCTTGTGCACTAGCATCATCGGATAGAATCGCATTGCCTCCTAAAGCTACAACGATTTTTTGTTCCATAAAGAAAAACTCCTCTCCATCAATTAAATTTACTTTTAAAAAAAGCAGCATGTAAAACATGCTGCTTAAACGTTTTTTATACTCGTGGTATGAATAGATTACCTAGAGTAGCAGCCATAATAGCTTTAATTGAATGCATTCTATTTTCTGCTTCTTCAAATTGACGTCCATATTTACTTCTGAATACTTCGTCAGTAATCTCCATCTCAGAGATTCCAAATTTTTCTGCAACCATCTGTCCATATTCAGTTTCTGTGTCATGGAATGCTGGTAAACAATGAAGAACAATTAATTCACCATCTGTATTACCTGTTTTATTTACCATATCCATATTAATTTGGTATGGAGTTAATAAGTTAACACGTTCTTCAAACTTATCTTCTTCACCCATAGATACCCATACGTCTGTGTATAAAACATTCGCATCTTTTACTGCTTTATCTACGTCATCAGTAATCATTAATTGACTTCCTGATTTTTCAGCAAATTTCGTTGCATAGTTTACCACATCATCAGCTGGGAATAATGATTCTGGTGCACAGATTCTTACGTTAACACCTAAGATAGCTCCAGTTACTAATAAACTGTTTGCCATGTTGTTACGTCCGTCTCCAACATATACTAATGTTATACCTTCTAAACGACCGAAATTTTCTTTTATTGTCATAAAATCTGCGATCATTTGTGTAGGATGCCATTCATCTGTTAAACCGTTCCATACTGGGACACCAGAATATTTAGCTAGTCCTTCTACTACTTCTTGGCTAAAACCACGAAATTCGATTCCATCGAACATGCTTCCTAAAACAATTGCCGTATCTTCAACTGATTCTTTTTTACCTAATTGAATATCATTTTTTCCTAAATACTCAGGATGAGCCCCTAAATCAATTGCAGCTGTTGTAAACGCCGATCTAGTTCTTGTTGAAGTTTTTTCAAATAATAATGCAATATTTTTTCCTTCTAAGTAATGATGAGGGATATTACGTTTTTTCAAATCTTTTAAATGAATTCCAAAGTCAATTAGATATTCTAATTCTGCTTTCGTAAAGTCCTTTTCAGCTAATAAGCTACGTCCTTGAAATACTGATGATGTCATTTTAGTTCTCCCCTTTAATTTAATTTTTTTAAATTTCTTCTCTTTCTAATGGCATGCTCATACATCTTGGGCCACCACGACCACGGACTAATTCACTTCCTGGTACATAATTCAACTTAACGCCTGCTTCTTCTAATAATTTATTTGTAATTAGGTTTCTATCATAAACAACTACTTCACCTGGTGCGATAGCTAATGTGTTCGAACCATCATTCCACTGTTCTCTAGCAGCAGCAGTTAAGTTACCGCCACCACAACGGATTAAATGTACTTTCCCTAATCCTAAATATTTACATAAAATATTTTCTAATGTATCTTCTTCTTTAACTATTTGCATTTCACCATTATCATCTTGTGAAATAGAGTAAACTGTCAATTCCCCCTCAATTTCTGGGTGAATTGAAAATTTATCATAATCAACCATTGTAAACACTGTATCTAAATGCATAAATTTACGATACTCACCGATATTAAACGCTAAAATATGTTTGAATCCAATATTTTCATCAAAAATATTTTTTGCCATTTTTTGGATAGACGCTGCATCTGTTCTTTGAGAAATACCTATCGCTAACACATCTTTACTTAAAACTAATTCATCTCCACCCTCGATACGAGTTGTTTCTGTTCTATTGTATACTCGAGGAACATTTTTTCCTGCAAATCTTGGATGATAATCAAATATATACTGAGCGAATATTGTTTCGCGATTCCGTGTTTCTGCATACATATGGTTAATTGATACTCCGTTACCAATAGTAGCAAATGGATCACGAGTGAAATACAAGTTAGGCATTGGATCAATAACAAATGGATAAGATGATTCAACCATGTCTGTTAAGTTATTCATTTCAAAATCTGGCAACTCAACTTTTTGCATACCTGCCATTGCTTTGTCAATTAAATCGCGATTAGTTGGTAATGATAATAGAATTTCTTTTGCTTTTTCTTTAGCAGTTGTGCTCTTAATGTCTGCTTCTTCTAGGTATTGATCAACAAATTTCATTTTAACTTCATCATTAATCAACGCCTCCGCCGCTAAATCTTCTAAATAAACTACCTCCACGTCTTTGGATCTTAACAAGTCAGTAAATGCATCATGTTCTTTTTGTGCTTGTTCCAAATAAGGAATATCATCAAATAATAACCTTTCTAAATAATCAGGCATTAAATTTTCTAATTCTCCACCTGGTCGATGCACCAAAACCGTTTTCAATTTACCGATTTCTGAAAAAACTTTGATTGGACTTTCCATGTCAAAAACCTCCTTACGTTGTTTACATTCATAGATTAACAAATAGTTTATTTTTGAACAATCTTGAAGTTAGAATTATAAATGCGAAGTATGCATCATTATGTCAATCACTGGATATAAAATACACAAAAACCTATTAAACACCACTAACTTCCCATTATAGATAAATATTTACCCATATTTATTTTTTTTATTCATAAAAAATATCAAAAAATGTAAGCGCTTGTTTTTTTAATTTTATACAACACTTTTTTCATTAATACATTTACATAAATTGTTAATCTATATATATGTCGTTAATATAGTTATAGTAAAATAAATAAGCCGATATTATTTAAAAGTAACATAACATCAGCTTATTTTAAAAAATATGTGAATCTTTTATCAATTGACGCTTAATTATTAAAAATACTATGCTGGAAAAAGGAAGCGTTCAAAATATTCATTTACAACTGCTGCATCTTCTGGGGACTTCGATAAAATCAAAATCGTATCATCTCCTGCAATACATCCCACAATTTCATCAAATGATTGTCTAACACTATCGATCAGCACACCAATTAGTTGTCCATTACCAGGTAAAACTGTTAAGACATTTGTAAATTCAATCTGATTTAGCGAGACACCTGTTTCAGAAACGGCGCTAATCAAACGTTCCTCATTGGTTAATTTCTTAGAAGTCAGAACCGAGTTGTTTAGCAGACGATAGTAAGAACTGCCATTGGTATTATGACTTTTTATTATATTTAACTCTCTCATATCTCTAGATATCGTTGATTGCGTAGCATTTACATCGTGTTGTTTCAATAAATTAATTAAATCTGATTGTTTTTCTATGTTATGTTCGGAGATAATTTTTTTTAAAACGGCTTGACGTGTTTGCTTATTCACCTTTATCCTCCTTGATGATTAGTTTTTCCAAATAACAGTTCAAATATTTTTATAAAAATCTCATACTAAGATAACTTAACCCAGTTACAATACTAATCTTACTAGATAAAATTTAAGTCATCAATCTTTATTTAAAGGTTATTTTCAATTAAGCCTATACCTTCAATTTATTTGTTAATTTATCTGTATTTAAAAAATCATATTGTGAGAAGAATGAAGACAATTTTTCTAATACTAATTGATTTTTTCCAACTTCATCATTTTCAACTTGAAGAACTAATAATGGTTCATGTAAACTCATACGTAATAAAAACCATCCTAGACCAAATTTTCCACTCACATTGACGCGAATTCCTTCTTCATTATCCATATCAATACTAAAACCTTGCGTTTCTGACACCAAATCATGCATCGCAGCAATAACCGATTCTCCTGATATTCGGTAATCTTCACCGCTAATTTTAAATCGAATTTCAGTTGTTTCTTCAGGTTGTTTTAAGTTGGCAATCAGGTTACTCAATTCTTGATTGTTTTCTTTTAATTTTGGTAATAACATCAAGATTTTTGCTACAACATAAGCTCCATCATCTAAGAAATAATTTTCTTTAAACGCAGCATGGCCACTTGTTTCAATAGATAGCGGTACATTGATTCCTTGATTATTTAATTCAATTCCTTTATTAATAACATTACGATACCCACATAAGTAACGAACTTGTTTTCCATCTAAACTTTCAATAAAATCTTTTAAGTGGCTAGACGTCGGTGAATTCGTTACAATTGTTGCCCCAGGAGACTCTTCTAACACAATATGAGATAATACCGCTATTAAATTATTACGATTAATCACTTCACCTGTTTTGTCCACTACAGCTGCTCTATCAACATCCGTATCAAAAATCACACCTAAATCAGCTTGTTGATTTAAAACAGCTTGTTTAATACTCTCCATAGCTTCTTTGTTATCTGGATTTGGGATATGATTAGGAAAATGACCATCAGGATTTAAAAATTGACTACCTGTTGTGTCTGCTCCTAATACTTCTAATACTTTTTCAGCAAAAAAACCTCCCGCCCCATTTCCAGCATCTAAGACAATGCGAAATCCTTTAAGCGGCTCTTTGCTTCCAGTTTCTTTTTGTATTTTCTCTACTAAATCATTTGCATACGCTGATATCACTTCTCGTTTTTCAAGTGTTCCTTTTATCTCATTGTCTTCCATATGTGCGAGAGCATGTTCTAAAATGAACGCGATATCTTCATGCTCTGCTCCACCATCTTTGGTAAATAATTTAATCCCATTATAATAAAAAGGCAAGTGACTTGCTGTGATCATGATACCAGCGTCTGCATTGAATGAGTCAAATTGCGTAGCCATAAACATAGCTGGAGTTGTTGATAATCCTGTATCTATCACATGAACATCTTCTGTTAATAACGACTGAATCAGTCCCTCTTTTATCAAGTCTCCAGACAAACGGCTATCTTGTCCGATAGCAATCCTAATAGGTGAATGTGTCACTTTTTTCTCTGTTCTTAACCAAACAACTATTCCTTTAGCAATTTGTTTTGCTTGCTTTGCTTCTAAATTAGCTTCAAACCCCTCAGCAGAAATTGCTATACCTCGAATATCAGAACCATTTTGTAATCGTTTTAACTCTGTCATATAGACATCCTCCTAGTTAGATACTTATTTCACCTTAACACTATATCTATGATTTATATAGTTATGTGTCATACAAACATTATATCAAAAAAACACCTAACTTTTCCTTTTTACTTTATTTTCATAAACGTTTAAAAAGACAATAAATTTTGTTTTAACAAACCTTATCGTCTTTATTATTATTTATCGATAAAAATATTATCATAAACTTGATTAAATTGGGTCTCATCAACATAACCTGTCGTTTCCTCCATTGCAGTCAACATTCATAAAGTCATTTCATACTTTAAAATGTCTTCTATGGATAACTATTTAGCTAACCCAATCGTAAGCCCCGATAAATTTAAATCGCCACTTCCTGCCGGATTTGTTAGGAATTTTAACTCGGTAAAATGAGTCTTCGTATTTCACAAACGCCCCACTTTTACCTAGTGACAAAGTGATTAACATCACAGCCTTAAATAAGGGATGCCTTAACCTGGTACATTGGCATAATCTTCTGTTACTTTTTCTCCAATTAAAGCCTGTAATTCATCATTATGAGATTTGATGGCATGAGGTTTATATTTCCTTGTTAAATACTATCTCCTGACGTGTCTAAGATTACTTTTATTTGACTGTCAGATAATAGCATCCAACAATTGTGAATAGTAATATTCTGACACACCTTTTGGTAAGCTTCCTGATAATGTCACAACATGTCTTAGTTAAGTTTAAAAAATGGTTTCAAACGCGACAAGGTCTTATTCAGTGATAATCGGACCAAAATCCAACATTTCTGTTTGTTTATGGTTATCATGCCATATTGCAATACAATTTCGTGTGTCACCTTGTATATTGGAAAAATCATGCTTAATCCCTTCCTTGGAGAGTTTCTCTCGAATAAAATCACCTCACACACCACCTAACAGTCCAGTACTAATAACTTCTTCTTCCATTTGATGAATCACTCGTGTCACCTTTAATCCTTTACCACCCGCTGTTTTTTTACCTGATCACAACGATTGACATCGTCAATTATCAATGTACTTAATGGATACGAAATGTCGACTGATGGGTTCATCGTAACTGATACAATCATTTTTTCACCCACTATGATAATTTATTATGCCAAGATGAAGCTGTCGCATTTAGAGCATCATTTAGCTCATCCATATTTTGTTTACCTTGTGTGTTTAACCACTCAATAGCGGCTTTTTTTCCTTCTTTGACAAATACTTCGACACTGTCTTTCCATGTTGCACGGCCACACAGAACCCCATTAAATGTTGACTCTGCCTCTTTTGCAAAATACAACGTGTCTTGGAATAATTTCGCACTCACGCCTGCACTTAAAAAGATAAACGGCAAGTGTGTGCTGTCACTTTGTTCTTTGAAATAGTTTAACGCTTCTTCTTTTGTATATACTACATCAGTTGCCTCTTTAGCGAATCCTTCCACATAATTCATGTTCACTGGCACTTCTACTTTTAATACATCCACTTGATAACGATTTTGTGAGAATTCTTTCATCATCTCATTGACTTTATGCGGTTTAACTTTTGCGTAATCTTTTCCTTTTGCATCATCTATTAGAGCATCATAAGTTAATAATTCAAGATAAAACGGCATATCTTCAGCCACGCATTCTGACCCGATACGTTCCACAAATGCTTGTTTACGCTCATTAATCTCATCAGACTCATCCACATCATAATAAAGCAAGAATTTCACCGCATCAGCTCCAGCTTCTTTCAATCGTAGCGCTGACCATTCAGGTAATAAATCAGGGAAACGTCCTGGTTCAGTCGCATCATATCCTGTTTTTTCATAAGCTAATAACAATCCTGCATCATCTACTTTTACTTTTGAAGCAGGCAAACCGTATTCTGGATCTAATAAAATCGAAGAGGAGTAAGGGGTTAAATATTCAGAAATAAGTTCTTTAAACTCGACAATCGCCGATTTAACATCTCCATTAAATCCTTGTTCTGACAACATACGTTTCAATGCCCCACGTTGGTCAATAGCAAGAGCCGCGATGATGCCGTCTTTTGTCGATAAATGAGTCATACGCGCTAATTTGTTTTCACTGATTTTTTTCATGATAATAATCCCTCTTTCGTATTAGTTAAATGGATGAATCGTAACACCTTGAACAACGCGATTAACTGTTCCTGTGGGTGATGGTGTGTCTGGTTTATTCTTAACTTTCACTGATGTTAATAAGGCAATGATTTGTGCAATCATCACTAAAGGCAACGCTAAAAATCCGTCTGCCAATTGATAATCATTTGTGAGCGATATATTTTTTCCGCTATATTGTGTTTTATTTTGTGATAAAGCAATTGTTTCGACTGCTATAGCGTTTCCATTAATTTCTTCCAAAATATCCACATCATACTGACTAGTGTATGTGTCATTGCTAATGAACCCAAATAATACTGTTTTATCATCCACAAATGATTTAGGGCCATGTCTAAACCCTAATGAAGAATCAAATACTGTTGCGATTTTTCCTGCTGTTAATTCTAGTAATTTCAACTGAGCTTCTCTTGTTAAGCCTGATAGACTCTCAGATCCTAAATAAACAACTCGATTGAAATCTTGCGCTACAATATTAGACAGCGTATCTTCCATCGTGACTACTTGTTCTCCCATATTTACTATCGTCGATACAATCGTTTCGTGATCAGTGTGAACCAAATCAAAGATTAATAAAGCAGCCAAGGTCATACAAGAAAAACTTCCTGTCATAGCAAACCCTTGATCATTCGAACGAGTTGGCATTAACATAACAAAAGAATTTTTATCATCTTTAGCATTAACTGCAAGTTTTCCCTCAGGAGCACAACTAATAATCAAATGCTTCACATTTTTTACAACTTGATTGGCTAAATCTATCGTCGCGACACTTTCAGGACTATTCCCACTTCTTGCAAAAGACACAAGTAACGTTGGAGAATCTTCTTTAAAATAATTTAAAGGCGCTGACACGATATCAGTTGTTGGGATAGCTTCAAAAATAAAATCAGATGTATTCCCATAACGTGTTAAATGGGGTTTAACAAGATCTCCCACGTATGCAGACGTTCCTGCTCCCGTAAAAATCACACGAATTTTTTCAGTTGTTTCTTTTTTAAACCCTTCTAAAAAAGCCTCTAAACTTTCTTTATGAGAATTAAAAATTTCAAGTGTTTCATTCCATAATTCTGGTTGTTGCTTAATTTCATTTGTTGTAATCACTGCACCTATCTCTTCTAACTGTTGGTTAGTCCAATCTAACATGTAAAGCACTCCTTCTCATTTAATTTTTATGGTGTAATACTTTGTATCTAAATTGATCGGCTCTTGCCACACTTAATGTGTATTCAATGATTTCATTTTCTTGATTCACTGTTTTTCTGACTAAGTTTAAAGCAGCTGAACCTATTGGGACTTCAATGTATTCGGCATCTTTATCACTCACAATGCTGGCATAAAATTCTTCTTCCGCGTATTTTATTCGTTGATTATATGTGTCATAAAACACATCATACATTGGCTTTTCTTCCAACATCTCACTTGTTAACCCTTCAAAACGTTTGTATGGTAAATACGTTCTTTCTAACATCATTGGCTCCCTATCGGCTAATCTTAATCGTTTAATTTTAATTAACTGACTTCCCTTATGTACTCCCAGTTGTTCACTTAAATAGTTATTACTTTCAACAACTAAAAATTCTAAAATTTTTGTTGAGGGTTCTTTTCCTAAAGACTTCATTTGTTCTGTAAAACTGTAGGCTCCTGTTAGGTTTAAAATGCTATCTGATACACCAGAAACAAACGTTCCTTTGCCATGTTTTTTATAGATAAACCCTAAATTTTCCAATTCTTGTAAAGCTAATCTAACGGTTGTTCGACTAACACCGTGAATCTCTGCTAACTCTCTTTCTGATGGTAATAAATCATGCGCTTGATGTTCTTTTTCAATAGATTCTTTTAATTCATCAACTAGTTGACCATATAATGGTTGCTTCTTATTTTTCATATTCTTCTCCTAATACCACTTTTAATACCAACTGGTAGTAACCACTTATATTATCAATTATTTGTTATTAAATGTCAAGGGTGACATGGATTTAAAACAGACTTATTTACTCTAAATAGGGGATAAAACTGGTTATTCTGCTATAATATAACCATGAAAAGGAGTGTTTTAATGACGTACTTTAAACATCTATTTACCACAAGAAAAACAAATGATTCCTTTCTCCGTCTTTTAGGAGCTGGATTGGCCATGTTTATCACACTTTTATTTGCTATCGTATTAGATAATACTTTGATTGCGACAATTGGCATTATAGGGGCCTTCTCTTATTTGTATTTTCAATATACATTGGTTAAACAAAATTTTATTTATATATTAGGACACGGTGTTAGCTTGTACTTAGCATTTACACTAGGCATACTATCTAGTTATAAAACGGAAATGATTCCCTTCTTAATAAGCAATATCTCTTTTATCTGTTTCATTACAACGAAATTATTTAATGTTCCAAAACCTGATTACTTTTTTATTTTAATGTTATTTGCTACAGGAACTAACTTAAAGAATACTCATAATGTATTACAAACAAGTCATTATTTATGATACGGTATTTTAGGAGCTATTATTTCTGGTATCATTATTTCGTTATTATTAAAATTACCATTCAACCAACAATTAAAAACTAATAATAAACTGAGTGTACAAGACAAGTATTATATTATGATCTATAAAGACCCTGATATTATATTAAAAGCATTGCAATTTTCTTCTATCATTTTCTATTCAGCTTACCTTTCAACTCTGTATAATGAGCAAAACGGCTATTGGATTTTAATTACTTCTGTCGCTATTTTAGGTGGAGAAAACATGGGTGATATCAAAATCTGTTCTCACCAAAGATTAATTGGTAGTATTGTCGGTTTAGTACTAGGTGTTATTTTAATTAACTTATATTTACCAAAAATCATTATCTATTTATCGGTTGTGTTACTAAATATTGGTGTTGTATTTTTCATACCAAGAAATTATGCCATCGCCAATTTTTTTACTAATCCACAAATCTTATTATTAAGTACCTTGAACTCTACCTCTGTCAACCTATTAATCGTACCTTACCGTTTACTTACTACTCTTATCAGTGTCTTCATTGTGTTAATACCCATGTATTTATTTGATTACGGGCTATCTATTTCAAAAAAACAATACTAAAAACCACCACTTTACGGCTTAAAGCATAGTAAAGTGGTGACTTCATTTTTAAAACAATCTCATATAATTCTCTTCATTGTTTCTATCTATTTTCACAACACCGAATTGTCCATAGACTGGATGTCCATCTATTTTATATAATTTGTGGCCTGAATAAGTATCTTCAATCATCGAATAAATCAACCACTCTTGTCCATCTATTGTGATTGCCATTCCGTAACATTTTTCCTCTGAGCATAACTTATTATCAGTTTTTTGTACTGTGGTTTCTTTGACTACAACATTACTGTATTTAGTCAGAACAGTATATTGAGTTGGTTGACTACTTGTTGCCATAATTTTTTCATTAACAACTAAATCATTGTATGTTGGGGCAAAAAAACTTTCTTCTACATGTATTGATTCTTCACTGAAATAGGCATAATATCGCTTATTTTTTATATCCAAGCTAACATGATCCTGTTCTTGTCGTGCTTTTATCTTTGGATTTAAATTAAAATAGCGCGTCATATTAGAAAATGCATTATCTCCTATATCAACAACCTGATCTAAAATGATAAAACTATCTAATTCTTTTATATATAATACTGTCCGCACGACTTTAAAATCTCCATTAACTTGAGTGTCGATGTACGCACTTCTTACGGACCAAAAACGATCATCTTCATAGACACGGTTAGATAAACTTGTTGGAACAGCTTCAAATCCCCATGAATCCACGACCTCACCAAATGGATGACTATTTATCACAACGGTATTGTGTTGCGGTGCTTCTTTTAATAAATATCTAAGCGGTGACTCGACGTAAGTTAAACGTCCGCTATCTACCAAGATATTATCACCACCAAGTGTGACATCAATGTGGCATAAACTAAGATGCCCATGCCCGCTCCCTAATGGGCCATTGTATAAATGGGCGTACGATGACATAGAATCCCAATCATTGTGGTAATAATAATTCCCTGTAAAATCATCCGTCATTGTCTTAGGAAATTCCTCATCTACACACTGAATTATATTTTTTTCCCATGTTGAATAATCTATCTCACGGTGACTAAAGTAAAGAAGTAAATAATCAACCGTTACATGATTGGCAAAAAGCGGCGGCAAAGATTGTTGGTAGAGTAGCGATAAAGTTTGCATCACATCATCTATTCTCATCTCATCTGTGTCCCCTTGTAGAATAGTCGTCCCTTCTGGTGTCACAAAATGTGGCATAAAATGATACATAGACAAAATCTTTTCTTCTAATAATATTTGTACGGGATAATCTTTTAGTACATCACTTTGGTGGATACACACAATACTTCGTAGCACTTCCATAAAATATAATGGCGACTGTTCCCAGTGATTACCAGATGGTTGGATTTGTAGGTGTAATTGATGTGTTAAACGACTAAGCATGCGTCGGTACACACTTGACTCACACATGTCACTCGCACGATGAGAAATGATAAAAAATCCAGCAACAATCAATATCCCCCAATTACTCAAATCATACTTCTCGATATAGTCATCATCCAAATAGTTTAATTGTTGATAGATACTCTGTTTTATTTTTTCATTATCAGGTACACTGAGTAACAATTCTTGGTCCAAATAGCGAATCATAATCTCCCAATACATCAAACGAATTCCTGTATCAATGGTTCGCCAATTTTCGGACGTTTGATTTTGAGTAATCCAATCTAGCAATAAATTTTTCCCTTTTTGTAAATAAATACTGTCCCTTGTGATATCAAAACTTAGACACAAATCTAGTAAATATTCTTGACGATTAAGCATATAATTCCACTCTTCATCTTCAAATGGGACATGTGTCCAGTCAATGCCATCAACAAACGCAATAATGTCACGGCATGGTTCCATATCATATGGGTGAATAAATTGAAATTTGTTTTCTAGTAATAACTGACTATTCGTATGCATCAACATGATATTTGCCTCTTGTTTATCAAAAAATGTCCTCTTCATTCTCTCGTCTCCTCTAACAAAAAGAAGCCACGTTCATCTATATAATAGAGTTATCGTGACTTCTTTACTTGATTATTTTTCTTCGTTGTATCGACCAATGAGTGAGTGTTTATCCACTCGAATAATGGTATCTTTAGCTATTTTTAGATGAACAATATGTTCGTCAATTCGACTAATTTTTCCAATAATCCCACTATTCATCATGACTTGGTCACCAACTGATAATTCATTTAAAAAAGATTGCATATCAACTAATTGCTTTTGTTGATATTTTTTCTTTGCAAGGGGTAAAACAACAACATAAAGTATGACAAGCAGTATGAGTAAGATAATCCCGAATGTTTTCATATTTTAGATACCTTCTTCTTCAGTAACCGATACATCTTCCACTTTTTCTTCAGAAATATCAGGCATTACCATCAACATTTCTTTGCTTTCAGCCATACTATTTGACAGCTCAACAGAAACATTATCTGTCGTTAAAATACCCATGCTGTTTTTCATATATAAATCTAAAATTAGATTTAAGGACACACTAGATAAGATAAATTGATTTTTTTTGCCTAGTTCTAATAACAAACGTGTTGCGATTTGATGAGGCGCGCCCCCTGTCATATCAGCAAAAATCAAGACATTGTCATTTTCTGTTAAAAAGGCTGTTAATTGTTGTTCGTACTCTCCATGAGTTAAATTGTGATCTAAATCAAAATAGTGTAACTGTTCATTACTTCCTGATAATAATTTTAAAGCTGAACAAATACCTGACGGGAAATTCCCATGACCGACTATGCATACTTTAAACATTTTTATTCCACCCTACTATTTTAAGATTCCTAGCATTGATAAAGCGATACCTAATACAATAAGCAATGCAATCAAACGGTATGTTGACCATTTGTATTTTCTGATTAAGACATATACCCCTGCTGTAACTAAAACTGGTAAAAGATTTGGTGCAATTTTATCAAACACTGTTTGAAGAGCCACTACTTGATCTTTACCTTCAACTTTTGTCACATATTCAAGTGCTAAATTAGCTTTAACAAATGATACAGATAATCCTGAGATAACCGTTACACCAATTGTTGTCGCAATTTTTGCGATACTTGCCATTTTTTCACTCAATGTATCAATGACATTTGTTCCTAGTTTATAACCTAAGTAACCCATCAACATACGTAAACCAAATGTGATACCAAACATACACACGATGAAGAAGATAGGACCAGCTATTAAGCCATCTAATGCCATACCTGCTGCAATGGTTGAGAATAATGGTGCTAAACCAAATTGAGATAATGAATCCCCAATCCCTGATAAAGGTCCCATCAACGCAAACTTAATGGCACGTGTGTCTTCTTCATTTTGTCCACTATCATACATGGCTAATTGCATGCTTGTAATAAATGGAACTAACTGAGGGTTTGTGTTATAAAACTCTAAGTTAGAAATGGTAACGTCTTTTAATTTTTCTTCGTCATCTTTGTAAATTTTTCTAAGAGAAGGGAAAAGAATATTAGCATATCCTGTTCCTTGATAATTTCCATAGTTAAATCCATTTTGTAACACATATGAACGTAAACTTGCTTTAAAATAATCTTTTTTCGTTAATACTGGTTGTTGGTTAGATGCCATCTTCGATTACCTCCTCTTGTTCGTCTGCTTGTCCATTGCCTTTGTTATAGAAGTTGTTTAATGCAAGAATTGCGCCGGCAAATGCTAACCCAATAACTGGCATTGCTAAATAAGAAATACATACATAACCTAATAAAATAGCTGGAATGAATTCTTTTTTCACCATAACGTTTAAAATCATCGCAAAACCAATAGCTGGTAACAAGCCACCTGCAACAGATAATCCTGAAATAAGTGCTTGAGGAATAATGTTAACAAAAGCACGTAATACTTCAATACTCATTGTTGCAACTAAACCAATGATAAATCCAAATACTCCAAAACCGATAAATGTTAAGTTTGATGTTAATTTAAATGATTTGTAATTTCCTTCTTGGATAGATTTTGTTGCCCAAGAAAGTGATCCGGCATTTAATGAATAGATAAATGTAATCACAAATTGAATCATCACAGCAAATGGGAATGATAAAGACAATGCTGTTGGCACGTCCATTCCTGTGTCTTTTAAAGCAATTGCCATAATAGTCCCAACAACACCTGGTCCGATTGGGTTAGGTGGAACAGTTCCTCCAGCCCCAACACCAAATCCCATAAAGGCTAATTCAGCTGTCGCTCCCATTAATAACCCCGTTTGAACATCACCTAAAATAAGTCCGACACCAAATGATAAAAAGATTGCACGGTTAGTATAAATACCAATTAACTGACCGATTAAACAAAATGAAACAAATAACCCTACTAATAATGCCTGTACGAATGTTGCATCCATTTATTTTACCTCCAACGATTAATTTTCTTCAACGTATTTGTTTAGATCTAATCCACCACCAGCGTCGCCGCCCATTGGTGTTGTTTGTGTATTGAAATGTATCCCGTGTTCATTGTGTAATGTTTTCAAGGCAGCTAAATCCTCTTCACCAAGTGAAATGTAATTAGTTAATTGTTTTTTACCTTCTGTAAAGTGAATGTTTCCAACGTTTAATTCTTTGATTGGCACGCCTCCTTCAACTAAACGTAAAACATCTTTAGGATTTTTAGCTACTAGGAAAATCGATTGTTTAGGTGATGCTTTATGGATTTTGTCACATGTTTCTTCTATGCTGAAAAAACGCATCCCAATTGATTTTGAAATTAGTGATTTCATTAATGTTTGTTGAATACTACTTGTTGATACCTCATCATTGGCTACAATTACTAAGTTTGCTCCAAGTGAATTAATCCATAATTGTCCTTGTCCATGAATCAAGCGTTCGTCAATTCTCACCATTTTAATATTTGGTTCTGTCATTGTTTTTTCCTCCTACCAGTATAATGTCCAATCTTTATAAAAACGAAGAAGTGCTTCCATGTAGAAATAATCTCCCCAGATATTTGCCTCATCCACACCTTTTCCTGAATGCCATGAGTAAACACCATGAGTTAATAACCCATTTTCTTTTGCTAAATCAGTGTACGTGTAGTTCTTAATCAAACTACCTAATATAGCGTGAGAAGCGTAACGATACGTCATTGCCAATTCATCTGACTCTGGTAAATATTTCAACATCTCATTCATACCACATACCGCAATCGCTCCAGATGATGAATCTCTTGATTGACCACTGCCATCAGTAAAGATTAAATCCCAATATGGAACTAAATCCTCTGGTAAACGATTTAATAAATAGTTTGTAACAGCTTTAAAATCTTCTACAATGTAATCATTGTGTGTTTGATAATATTGAAGTGCCATACCATACACAATCCATGCCTGTCCTCGTGCCCAACTTGAATCGTCTGAATACCCTTGACGAGTCACGCCTTTTAATGGTTCACCTGTTTTAGGGTCGAAGTAGAATGTATGGAAACTTGAAGCATTTTCTCGAATCGCTGTTTTTAATGTTGTTTGATAGTGCTTGTCCGCAATATCTGAATACGTCATATCTCCCGTTTCTTCTGATGCCCAGTAAAGAAGTGGGATGTTTAACATGCAATCAACGATTAAACGGTAATTATCTTCTGCACCTAACTCGCCCCAAGCTTGAATGAATTCACCTTTTTCTTGGTATCTAGAAATCAGTTGGTCTGCTGCTAAAATGCTAGCTTTTTTAGCCTCTTCATTTCCTGTTAATTTGTATGCGCTCACACAAGACGGGATGTAAAGAAACCCTAAATCATGATGGTCAACTTCTATTTTTTCTTCAATACGATGTAAAAAATCTGTGACATGTTTGTCAGCTAATTGACGATATTTTTCATCACCGGTGTATTCATAAGCCAGCCATAACATTCCAGTCCAAAAGCCATTTGTCCACTCAATGTTTTTCATTTTCTCATAAAAACCATTTTTAGTAGCAGGACTTGGATACGTCTCACCAAATTTTTTAATATTCTCATCTACTAAAGCCACTGCATGATCCAGTGCATCGGTAATGTCTTTTTTAGATAGTAATCCTGATCCATAATAACGTTGTGCATTTAATAAATCTTCTTTTATCATCGCCACTTCTCTCCTTTATTAGTCTCACTTTATATAAAGCAAGTCACGTGCCAACTTTTTAAAACGCTTTATTTATAACGTTTTAAAAACGATAAATTGGATGTATAACCAAAAAAATTGGATTTACTTTATTAAAAAGTAAATCCAATTAGATTTGCTTGAAACAATTGATGCAAGTAGGATATTTCCCCTAAATCAACCGAGACATGATAGACTGACTCAAACTTTTCCAACCCTTGTTTAATAACATTTATAAAATAGGAGTGATTTTTACTAAACTCTTCTTCATCCATTAAAGTGTTTTGAACATACTCTCTAGTAATCACACGCTCAATCATACAACTGATATGAATATATAACGCTGTCTTCAAATTATTGGGAATTTTTATATCAAAAGCTTGTTCCCAATAATCAATCATCTCTGAAATTAACTCAATGGTTTTTTCTGGATTTAAAATACTTAACATTGTAACCAAATTCTCTAATGACAAGGTCTTCATGACACCATTATTCAAATATTGAATGTCCAGTGGGTCTAAATAACGCTCAAATATGGTTGCCAAATGCTTGTACCCATCTTCAGATACCACATCATCAATCCCAATATATTTCACACCGTCAACTTGTGGATCAGCTGTGCCTAAAATGCCAATAATATCATAACGATTAAACATCGTAGTATTGGTTTTCATTTTTTTCAGATGTGCATAATCGGATAAAACAAGTTGAATTGGCGTATTTTTAGGTAAATTTTCAGAAATGACTTCTTGTAATTTCTTGGCTGTCCCCATACCTGATTGGCACGAAATAATTAACGCTGGGACTTTTTTCTTATCCGGTTGGAACATAGAATAAGTTGAAAAATGCTGACGAGAAGATTCTTTTCCAATCATTTCAATATGTTCATTATTCACAATTCTAAAACCAACATCTAGCGCTAGTTGAGTTGAGACATTGTTGATAATCACAATTGATCCGTCCACACGATGCTCGAGCGCTTCTTTTAAGTCTTGTGTATGACCAATATCAATCAATATAATCGTGCCATTGGCTGTTTCATGCAAGGAAAGATAACGTTGCAGCTTCACGATAATCTCATTAAAACTCACATCTAATGACATATCAATTCCTTGATACACCTTTTGACCAATCATAGCGTTCGTTGTTTCCGCTAGACTAGATGCCGTGCTTTTTCCATGGCAAATTATCACACCATTGATTTGTTCTTTATGTTTCAAACGACGATAATAAGTAAAAATCATATTTAAAATCAAATAGTCCCACTCATTTAATTCAATATGGCCGATATTTGACATCTCTTTAAACAAATAAACAAATAAATCAACGGTATTCGTAACATACTCTAGCTTTTCTTTAAACAATTGATTGTACTGTTTTGCTCTATCGACTGCATACTCACTGTCTGATTCTCTAGCTAACAACAGCTCGATAAATAATAATAAAATGTCACGTGTTTCTGGCAATACTTCGATTTGATGCGTTTCATACATCACACGACAAACCTCATCAATCATGGAGACTAACTTGATTTTTAATGGCTTGTCTATCAACACTCGGTTATTAATTGATTTAAACTGTTCCTCTATTTTTTCAAACGACACATTAATCCAGTAATGCGAGTTAAGTTCTTCTCTCAAATATTGCTTACCAATGCTATCAAGCTCTCCATATAACACATCAAAAAACGTCGCAATCGATCGATAACTTGGGTCAATTACCGTCCCAGTCGGTGTGATTTTTATTTTATCTTTTGGCGTTAAATCAATTGCTCGAAACGCTTCTTTTTTCATATTATCAGGTAAATCACTAATCGAAACCGTTAATTCTTCCCCTAACCCTTGACGAACAAAGGCATTACCACAAATGTAACGGATTAAATTTTGTAATTCTCCTACGTTTCCAACAAATTTATAAGCTAATAAAAAATGAAACAGGGCATCTTCAATTAAAATATCTTTTTTCAGTAACAAAGCTTCTTGTCTAAAAAAATGATACAAGAATTCACGTTTTTCTCTAATACCACGACTTTCTAGTGACGGTACTTTCGCTACTATCGGAATACGTCTTGTGAATGTATCAAGCAAGTAATCATCCAATGTTTCAGTTGTCGCAAACATTAATCTCACATCTGCATGTGACCATGTTTCATTTTCTCCTACTGGCTTGTATTTTCCCTCATCAATAAAATAAAATAATTTCTCTTGATTTTCTGGTGTTAAACGATGGACTTCATCTATGAATAACACACCTTTATCAGCTAATGCTAATAGTCCCTTACTATCCTCATCGGCCCCTGTGAAACTTCCCTTTTTGTGTCCAAATAATTTAGAAGATAATAATTCTGGATTATCTGCATATTCTGCACAGTTAAACGTAATTAATGGGGCTGTGTCATCTAATAAATCCATTTGTTTTGCATAATCATAAAAGCGCTTAACTAAATATGTTTTCCCAGAACCTGTTGGCCCAGTTAAAAGAAACGGCATTCCTTTTGGTGGATAACTTAAAGCAATTTTCCCTTGCTTAATCACATGATTCAAACTACTTTGACTGCCAATCAACTGATCAAATACGTCGGTTTTATCTGCCAATAATTCCTCAAAAGAGTCATAAACAGATTTGGATAATTCTTGATTTAAAAAATCTGAGACCAATTGTTTTGGTAAATAATAGACTGGTTTAGAATTAATTTTGATTAATTCACCTTCTTTAAATAAATTATTTAAGTGGTGATTGACAATATTTGTTTTCTTTCCGGTCACCTCAGATATATGATGAGTTGTTGCAAAGTCACATGATTCTTCATTTAATATATCGACTAATTCAAATCCTTGTTCTAAAAGCAGTAAATAATTTACTTTATTCATCCCTATCATCCTATACTCTGACTTTCTAGTGAAAAAATCCACAAGATGGTTATCTTGCGGATATAACATTAGGTAAAAAAATTATAGTTCATCTCAATCTATTTGTAAATTACAAATCAAACTCTTGACTATATTCTTTTCCAAATACTTCAATTTGTGTTAACGCTGGAAACGGTGAGTCATCCTCATGTTTGATGAGATTTTTTAATGTCACACTCGTCACAGCAGTTGATGGAATGTCAAAGAACTGACGATCAAGAGCATTCGTTGTTTCAAGCACATACTCATCCCCTGTCGATAACTCTAAAGTCACACGTGTCCAGTAACTATCATGTGGATAATCTCCACGTAACACAAGTGCTACTTTATCAATTAATACTTCACGCGCAAAATCAATGGTAATTTGAGCGTCGACACGTTGATTGATGCCCCATGACTGGTACGGATATGACCCATGATTTTCATTAGCAACTATGCCATCAATCGCATTTCTAGCAAAGAAAGTTGAATCATTTCGTGTTTCAACATTTGCATAGGCATGAGGATAGCCTTTTGAATCATCTTTCTGATCGTGCGAATTTTTAGCTAAATTTCTGTAGGCGTTAATTTCATCTATTGTCGGTAACCAGGCTTTAACAAAATGTCTGGTTCCTTTAAACACGTTTGGCGAATAAGCTAAACCTAACTTTTCATCTAAAATCACTTGATAGCGCCACGTGGTACCCTCTACATAAATCAAACTAGGCTCAATTGCTGCATCCATCTGTACCCACACTAGTTGATTTGGCTCACTTAAAGTCAACTCAAAATAATCTCCTAATTGATAGGGATAATTCTTAAAAACTAAGTACGTCTCACCTTCTCTAGAACGTTCTTGTTTTATTGTTTCTTTATTTTTTAACGATAAAGTTAACATGTTCTCATCCTTTCGATTAACGATTTATTTTACTTGAATCACTATTGATAAACTGCTCGACTTCGTCTTTTGAAATATATAGCGAATCTCCTGAATAAGTATGCTTTAATACAGACATACCCGTAGCCAACTCTATACTGTGTTGTGGGTCATCTTGTGTGAGTAACCCATGTAACATACCAGAAGAAAATGCATCTCCCCCACCAATTCGGTCAACAATATATGGTATATGGAAATTTCTTGATTGATACAGCTGACCATCGTGCCACAAATTACCTTGAAGATAGTTTTCATCAGTTGATACCACGTCACGTGTTGTCGAATAAATCACTGAAATATTTGGATACATCTCTTGCATTTTTTGACTATAATAAGTCAATTCATCGACAGTTGAAGCTGCGTTCTCAAGCGGTGTGACACCGAGTAGATTAATGGCATCTAATTTACCTGCAGAAAAAATATCAACAAATGGTAAGATTTTTTTATAAACATCTGATGCTTTTTCTAACGACCATAATTTTGCACGATAATTGCTGTCAAAAGAAACTGTTACCCCTCGTTCTTTTGCTCGTTTCATCAAATCACATGTTATAGTCACTAGATCCTCACTTAAAGCAGGTGTGATACCAGACACATGGAACAAGTCTACTCCGTCAAATATCGTATCATCTGCCCACATCGTTTCTTTTAGTTCTGCTAAACTTGAGTGCTTTCTGTCATATACCACACTTGTTGCTCTAGGACCTGCTCCTACTTCAACAAAATAAGCACCTAGTCTGTCTCCAGAATAATAAACATCTGAGGTAACCACACCATATTTACGAAAATGCTGTAATGCTCCTTGACCTAATGGGTTTTTGGGAACCACCGACAAAAGTGACACATCATGAGATAACCCACTTAGACCAATACTCACATTGGCTTCACTGCCACCATAATGGAAAAAAAGGCGTGAACTATCTTCTAAGTGTTGACCTTTCTCAGTTGAATAACGAATTAATATTTCACCTAATGTGACAACTTTTCCCATGCTAGTTCCCTCTTATTTCATTTAGTTTTCTCACGTAAGTCTGAGCATTCTCAGTCACCACGTCATAATTATCTCCAGTTAATCCTTTAGTTAAATTGCTGCCAATTCCAACTGCAATCACACCATTATCAAACCATTCTTGCATGTTATCTAAACTCACACCACCAGTTGGCATTAAATTCACATGAGGAAGTGGTCCTTTCACGTCTTTAATAAAGCGTGGTCCCACAATATCTCCAGGAAACACTTTAATAATATCAACTCCATAAGCTAATGCTGTATTAATTTCAGTAATAGACATACATCCAGGTAAATAAGGTATCTGATACAAATTACATATTTGAGCTACATCGGCATCAAATGATGGACTCACGATAAAATCGGCACCTGATAAAATAGCTAATCTAGCTGTCGTCACATCTAAAACGGTACCAGCACCAATTACAACCGAATCATCTTCTTTGTATTCTTGTGCTAAGTCTTCAATCACACCACTCGCATTTGGTGTCGTATACGCCACTTCAATAGCTTTAATATTACCTGCAACTGTTGCTTTTGAAATATTAACACCATCTTCTTTTGAGTTTCCACGAATCACGGCTACTAACCCACATTGTTGTAATTTTGATAATACTTGTACTTTTTTCATCAAATTTCCTCTTTTCTTTGATTAACAAATTGGTACCAAAAGACACCTAATAACATCATAAAAATGGCCAATATAATGGCTACCATGCCCCAGAATATGGTAAATGTTTGGGCAAGATACCCTGTAACGATTGGCATAGTGATACCACCTAATCCACCAATCACTAATATCCAACCTAGTGACATTGGATGTTTTTTAATGGATGAGCCTGCTATTGTCATAGCTGTTGGGTAAATCCCACCCATTGAAATACCTAAACCTAATACTGATACTAAAATCATGGTGATACTGTTACTGGCAAGTAATAGCCCATAAAAAATGGCACTACCAATACTAATAAGAGTAATCAATGTTCCCCGTGACAGGCGACTACCTGAGAAAACACAACCTAATCGACCAATTAAAATTCCTACCCATAATAACGACGAAATCATTTGAGATTGTTGGATAGTTAATAAATCAGACTGAATAAAATATGTCACCAACCAACCTGTGATAGCAGATTCTGCACACAGATAGAAAAAAATAATGATAATCGTATTCCAAAACAGTGAATCTTTAAAAAACGTATAATCTTTTTCTTTAGTTGTTTGATCTTTTGCTAAGCTGTCTCCTTCAATTGGCATATTAAAAAACATCATTTGAGAGACTACAATCAATCCTATAATTCCGACTAATAACCAACGCCATCCATTTAACCCAAATAACTGACCAAATAGCATCACTAAAAATGGCGATAACAATGCCCCAATTGCAAATAAACTATGTAAAAAATTTAATGCTGAAGGGTTACTATCTGTAATATCATTGACCGTCTTATTGTTAAAATTTGAAATACTTCCTCGACTAATTCCGGTAAAGAAAAAAGCAAATAAAAGTATCCACGGTGTTCCTACACCAATTATTAATAAAAAACCAATAATTACAAAACTACTTAAAAACAAAATCGATTTTTTCCGGCCATAATACAGCGGTAATATTCCGGCCACAAAACCTGCAATCAAATTTCCAGCCTGATGACTTGATAACAACATCCCACTGACTGTTTCGTTTACTGAATAAGCGTCACTCAATAACGGTAAAATCGAACCAAATACCATTGAGTACAATCCATTAACAAAAAATATAAAGAAACAACACCATAAAATATATTTATCTACTGCATTTAATTGTTTATAAAACGACATTTTTTCTACTCTCTACCATCTTTCTATTTAAAATAAAAAAGTAGCACGAGAATCGTGCTACTCGCGTGATTAAGGTTGTTTTCCTATATACGCTAAAATTCCACCGTCTACATATAAAATGTGTCCGTTAACAAAATCAGATGCTTCAGATGCTAAGAAGACTGCTGATCCTTGTAAATCTTCAACCGTTCCCCAACGCGCAGCTGGAGTTTTGGCAATAATAAAGTCATTAAATGGATGACCTTCTTCACGTAATGGAGCTGTTTGAGGTGTTGCAATATAACCAGGGCCAATTCCATTACATTGAATGTTATGTTCACCAAACTCGGCACAGATATTTTTCGTTAACATTTTTAGTCCGCCTTTAGCGGCTGCATAAGCACTAACTGTTTCACGTCCTAATTCACTCATCATTGAGCAAATGTTAATAATTTTTCCATGACCTTTTTCAATCATGCCCGGTAACACAGCTTTCGACATAATAAATGGGCCATTTAAGTCAATATCAATAACTTGTCTAAAGTCTTCTACTGACATATCTAACATTGGCATACGTTTGATGATTCCAGCATTATTTACTAGGATATCAATTGTTCCAACCTCTTCTTCTATTTGTTTAACTGCTGCATTTACGGCTTGTTCATCCGTTACATCAAACACATATCCTTTAGCGTCAATTCCTGCTGCTTTATAATTTTCTGCTCCTTGAGCCACTGATTCTTCATTAATACTATTGTAGACAATCGTTGCTCCAGCTTCATGCAACGCTTGAGCAATACCAAAGCCAATACCATAAATCCCACCAGTTATTAATGCCACTTTGCCATCTAATCTAAATGAATCCATTGAAAATTTTGTCATTTTCTTACACCCCTATTATTTTAAGTCATCCATAGCGACCATATCCATGTCACCGTATGTGATGTTTTCGCCACACATTGCCCAGATAAATGTATAATCTGCTGTTCCCACACCTGTATGGATTGACCAACTTGGTGAGATGGTTGCTTGTTCATTTCCCATAACTAAATGTTTTGTTTCATCAGGTTTACCCATAAAATGGAAAACTTTTGTATCTGGATCCATATCAAAGTATAGGTAAGTTTCCATACGACGCTCATGTGTGTGACATGGCATTGTATTCCATGAAGAACCTTCTGCTAAAATAGTGTATCCCATTTGTAATTGACAGCTTTCACAAACGTTTGGATGAATATATTGATAGATTTTACGTTTGTTTAATGTTGTTGATTCACCAGTTTCCATCGGTGTGATATTATCAATGCTGATTTTCACATTTGGATAAATTTTATGTGCTGGTACTGACACACAATAGAATTTAGCTGGATTGCTGGCATCATCTGATTTGAATTGAATTTGTTTTGTTTCTTTTCCAATATAGTAACCATCTTGTTTCTTCATAGGTTCTTCTGTTCCATTGATAATAATAGAACCAGGTCCACCAATATTAATGACACCTAACTCACGACGTTCTAAGAAGTAATCAACACCTAATTCTGTTGATAATTTAATTTCTAATGCTTCATTGGTTGGTGTTACCCCACCAAAAATCATACGATCATTATGTGTGTAAGTTAATAATACTTCTCCTGGGACAAATAACTTTTCAACTAAAAATTCATCTCTTAATTGTTCTGTTGAAAAATGACGAATCATTTCTGGACTGCTTCCGTATCTTGTTTCCATCTTCATGCCAAATTACCCCTTTTCTTATTTGGAAATAATATTTCTTATTAAGAAATCTATAACCTGATTATAGCGACTTCACCAAAAAAATGCAACCATTTTCATCAAGAATATGTATTCATGAACTCTTTATGCTAATATAAATCGAAAAAAGATATACAAAATGGCTGATTCTTCTGCTTCAACAGATAAACAATGGTACACAAAAGAAAACAGATAAACTTTATAAACAAAGAAAAATTGATATAGAACCAGCCATTAGAAATCTGAAGACTAATTTGCCGTTCACTCGTTTCTCTGTTAGAGGAAAAGACAAGGTAGTTAATGAATTAGTTTTTACATTAATGACAATAAACATAAGAAAATCAACTAGCTATAGGTAGTTGAAAAGTATGAATGAACTCAGAAGGGGCTTCCTCAAAAGTATTAGAATAAAAAAAGTCCCATGAAATCCGTTAATTACAACGTTGGTTTCATGGGATTTTTATTTTTATAGTTAAGTAATTTTTATTAAAAAGTTACTTTTGAGTTAGCCTATTTCTCAATGGGAGGAAATTGAAAATCTGCTTAAAACAGCATAGACCATTACACAAAATCAGAATGTGTCTGTCTATTGTTTTAACATTGCAACAGAATCGTATAAAGCAAAAAAATCTTTTAAACTTAGCTAAAAATAAAAAGGGATTTTTTATTTTATAGCATTGATTTGTTTTTAAAACGGTTTTTTATTGTATTTTTTTATAAACGCTGATTATAAAATTAAGCTAGACAACTAAAAAAAATCATTTGTGATACACTCAAATTGGATTTCCAACCAAAGTGAACAAGGAGAGTGATCACAATGACCTATACACATCTGACTACAGACGAGCTAGTTTTGATAGATTCTTATTACCATCAAAAGTTGAAATTTAATCAAAACAAACTACTAGGCTATTAATATAGCTAACAGCTTTTGACTTCCGTATTTTGATGAAGTAGGTTGACAGATTAACGAGATTTTATCTAGTTTTTAGATTTGCAACACATCCATACTATCTATGTTGGATAAGGGAAAAATTTTAATTCGCCAGAAACATATTCACCAACAAATATTTGATTAATATTTTTCAATCCAGCCTTATTTACTTCTGAGTTTAGCCAATCTAGATCTTTATGAATCATTTCAAGTATATCCATATCAGGTTGTCCATCAATAATCACAGGATATCTAGTTGATTCATCACCGTATTCTGTAATTGTTAATTGTCCATTTTGCTCTATAATTGCTCGTTTAACTTGAGACACGTCACTAATCCCATTTTCTCTCAACTTTAACATCAATTCACGCCCCTGTATTCCCTGCTTCATACATTGACCTACATTAATCATCCCATCTTTAATTAGTACTGAGGTCTTTCCATCAACAATTACTTTCATAAAATGAAAATTTTCTTTTAAATATTTAACTATCATAACCAGTATTGTCCAAATTAATAAAACAACTAGAAATTGTAGTACTGTAACAGATTCATTATAAATAACGCCTCCTATAATCCCCCCCAATACATAATTTTGAATCTGATCCATTGGAGATGATGGAGCTAAGTTACTTTTTCCCATAAGATTAATCTGAAATACAAGACAAATAATGCCTAAAATAAACTTAATAACAATTCCATTCACATTCATTTATTTTCAACTCCCTAATTTTTTTTGATAATTTCTCCGTTTAACAACGTAACTTTTTTCAAACTAAATGCAGACTTATCAGCATTTAGTTCAACCGAATAATAGGATTCATTCAATTTTATAATCGTGTTATCATTTAATTGATATGAATTTATGTATATATTATCTTTATCAATTTTTTCCTTTTCTGATAAAACATTAATAAAATTTAGAACTTCAGAAACTTGATGTTTTTGATTTAAGGATTGAGAATAATCCATGTATTGCATACAAGAAATTAATAATAGTGACAAAAAAGCTATAACTGCTAGATCTCTATACTTTGTTTCAAATCTTTTTTTTAAGAATACAATAATAAGAATAATAAGGCCAAATAGCAAAAACATACCTATGTATCGAATAATGTTATTTATACTTACTTGATTTTCAAGAATATCAACACTGTAAAAATCCATAAAAATTTCCCTCCTTCATAAAATTAACTTATTTCTAAAAATTGTTCATGATGCATGGGCACTTATTTTAAAACATAGTCTTTCCACTAATTTATTATCCTCTCAATTCTCTAGTATGCTCTGCACATTTGATTCAAGTTGAATCTTTAATAGTTACTTTGATATGAATATTTTTTAAAGGATGATCTATGAATAAAAGCAGTAATAGCAATATCCAAATTCCTTGTACAACATCTGTTAAAATCATTGGTCACTTTTTTACGAAGCGTTCTACAAATGAGTTAGCGAACATTCCTCCCAACAATTTAGTTAGTAAAATGGACACGCAGCTAAGAATGAAAGTAACACACGTCTTTTTTCTTAATATATCCAATTTTAGATTGTAAAACTAGACATTTTACTACCAAAAGACGCAATAAGTTGATGATTGTCCTTTTGTCATTCCTAGTGTGCTATTCTAATCAACATGATATTATTTCCTTTTCCCTACCTACATCCGTTAGTTTAAGTTTAGAATTATATATACCTAAATTGTACTAGTAATTTTAAAAACGCCCCTGTCAATACCCCAAAGGCTAGCGAAAAATATGGTTATGTTGCAAAGGTTAATGAAGTGTGATTTTTCGATATAATGACTTTAACTAAAATGATTGGAGGAACGATGGTGAAATAATATTTTAAGAGAAAACCATACAACTATCGAAATATTATTGAGCCCGTTGACGTATACTGTCATTTTCCTTTAAATTATCGTGATTGTTCTATTATAATAATGAAGTTAGCCACACAACGATTAAAGAAATTGAGGTTGTTTCGGCACTATATAAAGAAAGTCGAAGAGAAATTAACCTCTTCGACTTTTCACGTGGGATAAAATTGAGCTCTGCTTAAAGCAGCATAGCCCATTAAACAAATTTGGGATGCGTCTGTCTAATTTTTTAACTTTGCAACACAAATACTATCAATTTATTGACACTTCTACTTAGCTTTAATTTATTTGTTATCAAACTTTTCTTTAACGTCACCAATAACTTCTTCTGTTTTGTCTTTTATATCAGAACCAACTTCTGTAATTTTACCTTCAACTTGTTTTAAAACACCTTCACCTTTTAATTCTTCATTGTCTGTAACATCACCAGCAGTTTCTTTTGCTTTGCCAACTAATTTATCTGTTTTTCCATTATTTGTCATAATAATAACCTCCTGTTCTTAATTCAATATCGTTATACTATCTTCTAATTCTTACTACTTGCTGAAGTTAATCATCTACTTTACTCTTGAACCCATAACATTATCCTCAATATTTGATACTTGATCGCTTAATTTATCTCTAACATCTGAAGTAGCTTCTTTTACGTTATCTGTCTTTTTAGAAACAAAATTACTCGTATTTTCTGCAGCTTCTGATAACTTATCTTGTACTGTTGTATTCTCTTCTTCGTATTGTTCTTTGGATTTTACATCCACAACATTTACATTTACCTCTACAACATTTAGACCTGTCATCTTTTTGACTTCTCTAGTAGTAATTTCTTTTATGCTATCATAAATGTTATTCATATTTCGACCGTATTCACAAACAACATCTAAATCGACAGCGACTTGTTCTTTACCAACCTCTACATCAATACCCGATGTAACATCATCTGTATTGACAATTTTTCCTGCTAAATTAGATAAAAAACCGCCATCAACAGTTAATAACCCCTCAATTTCTTCCAAAGCAATACCTATTATTTTTTGTATTACTTTATCATCAAACGTCAAATCTCCTTTTATTGTTTGATTTTGATTCTGTCCTTTAGTATCTGTTACTTTACTTTTTTTGTCTTCATTTTTATTACTCATTGTAATTCCTCCTTATATTGTATTAATTATATTAATCAACCTAAAAAATTTTAGATTGTAAATAAAAACCGATATAGCATCCAAGTAATGTGAATATTAGGACAAATAATGTTTTAAAGAAACCAACTATTATAATTGATAAACTAATAAATAGCCCTATAATACCAAATAAAACAGTAAGTTTGTAATCGTTCAAAAGTTCTTGTAACAAAGTTATCCCCTCCTTTAAATAACCCGACTTTTATTAGAATCGCTAGATTTATAGTTCTGAAAATTTACTCGAACTGTCATATTTTCCTCTATACCAAATAGGGTAAACAACCTATGTTCAATAGTCTTTGAAATACTTTCTTTTCTCTTAACTAAATCATTAGTGGATTCGTTAATATTGGCTTCTATATTAACGATAATTTTATTTTTTTTAAGAATAGATGTTACCTTCGGATCATTTAAAAAATACTCCTTTTTTAAAACATTTAATACAAAATTATCAATTGCTTTGTTTTGAACTGATAAATACCCAGAACTTTCTTTAATTTTTATTTGGTTCTTTTTAATAGGGATAAAAAGAAGAACGACTATGGAGACCAAAGACATACCAATCCAAAAAATACTTAACCAAAAAATAACACTTGATAGATAGGTGTTAAAATATGGATAGTTTTGAATTTTAATTAAAGAGAAAGGTAAACTAACGGCATATTGTGAGATAGTAACAGCAGAAAATAAAGGAATAATTAAAGTCAAAATTAGAATAGTCAAGAATATTTTTATACTAGTTTTCAAACTACTCACCTTCTTTCGAAATGTAATTGTTTAATTAATTGTACTATATTTAAAAAAAAAAAGAAAGTAATTTAAGTGATAATGACAATAGAGATGATCAATTGATGGTTGTGTTACCCAGTTTAATTAAGGGTTGTTTTTCGATATAATAATTTAACTAATATTACTGGAGGAACGACGATGAATAAACATTTTAAGGGAAAATAAAACGACTATCGAATTATTATTGAAGTCATTGGCTTATACTGCCATTTTCCTTTAAGTTATCACGATTGCTCCATTATAATAAATAAAATGCAGCATTAAAATTAAACAAACAACGATTTATTACATGGTAAATTGTTGTATTATATTTGGAAAAAAAGAAATAGAAGTAAAAGGTTTAGTGATTCCTGGAGAATTTACGAGACGTATGTCAAAATGAAAGGGAAGGAGTATTACCTTTATCGTGCGATTGATTCAAATGGAAACTCTCTAGATATGTGGTTGCGAAATCATCGCGATATAGTCTCTACTAAAACTTTTATGAAGCAAATCATTCAAGATTATGGTCAGCCCTATTATATTGTGACGGATAAATGGGATTTTCTTCACTCAAGGTAATTAAAGAACTAAAAGAAAAAAGTATTCTTGATTAAACAGTGAGTCATTTTATACTGTTGCAGCAACGATTAAAGGATTTGAGGTTGTTTCGGTACTACATAAATAGGCTGTACACTAAATTGTGTTAATAGACTAAAATTAGAAAGTAGTCTAATTATGTTACAAAATGTTATTAGTTAGATTTTCTACAGATAATGAATCTCTTGAACCTCTCCTGACTTCTGTCATGAGAGGTTCAAATACTCTTTGTTTTTCGAAACGTGATAAAAAGGTTAAATTTAATCAAAAAAGACTGCTAGTATATTAATACATCTAACAGTCTTTTAATTTCTTTATTTTGTTTAAGTTTCGTGAACTGAAATGTTAATGATTATATAAAAAAGCAGATATTAGATAAAGTAAAGCAATGTGTGCAGGATAGAAGATATAGAAGAAGTACTTCATCCCTTTACCTTTTTGTCCGTTATACATCATAATAGGTATAATAGCAAATATCATAATCCATTGTGTAGACCCCATAAATAAATAGAATAACGCTGTTATTATAATCATCAAAATTTGTATGTTTCGCTTGTTTCTAAAAATATATAACAACGGTATCAATAACACCCTAATACCATTCTCAGCTAAAAATATTGCAGGCACAAACGTCATAATGAGTGTCATGATACTAGAATTTTGTAAAATGGTTGGATTAGATAAAGCAATACTTACTAGAATAGAAGAAATAAATGGTAACAAAATCAATAAAAAGCCACACAATATGTTTAATACTTTCTTATGTTTCTTTCCAGAAATAATTAAATCTATCCCCGCCATCATTAAAGTTCCGATAAATAAATCTCTGAAAATATTATTTATTAAAACCACTTGATCGTAGTGTACAATTTTTTCCAAAAAGAATGTAAGGAAAGACATTAAAATCATTGAAATATAAAGTCTTAGCATGTATCTTTTTTTACTTTTTGTATGAGAAAAACCAACAACACTTACAAAAAAGAACAGAGTTGCTACTGGTCTTCCAAACCAATCTACCCAGTTTGGAATACCAAATGGTACAAACATTTGATGTATATGATCAATAAACATCAGTATAATGCCTATAATTTTAATATCAAAAATGGATAACCTCTTAGTCTTTAAAACATTATTCAAATTAATTCCTCCTAAAAAATCATGAGTGTAATATATAACAAATTCAGTAGTAAATACAAATTTAAACCTATTATTCAGATTAAATAATAGGTTTTTCATCTACCAAATAAACAAAATTAACTAACACTCTTGTTATTCATGTAATTTATTTAATACATTTTTGGGGATTTTAGTTTTTGATATCTCGTTAGGTCCTTTAGTAACACGTTTTTTACTTATTTCAGCTTTTACATATGAACCAGGTGTTAGTGGTTTTAATTGATCACTCTCTCCAGTTAAATCGTATTCCATTTTTTGTACACTTCCATCTTCTTTAACAAAATAAAAATCATAGCTGTAAGTTTTGCTTCCAGCAACTACACTTCCATCTTGATATGTTGCGTCTTTTATTTCTGGAATTTTATCTGAAACTTTGGCGTAAGCAACCTCACTTTTATATGTTTCAGCATAATATTTATAACCTTTATATCCTACAAATACCATTACTACTAGTAATATACTTAAAATAACTTTTTTTATCATAAACTATCGCTCCTTTATAATTCATATAAAATATTTTTTTAAATTAATTAAACCTTCCAGACATATATAAGAGTATTAATCCTATGATAGATAGGATAGTTCCATAAAACATCTGAGAAATCATGGAAATGTCACCCAATAACAAACGAAAAAGGAACCACTTCCTACCAAAAACAAACAGAAAAACACCGATTAAAAATATAAAGACTCCTAAAATAACTAAAGGATTATCTACATAGTTAGCATTCATTGAATTCTCCCCATTTCTTACCGATATTACATAATAACGTGTAGTATTTTCTAATAATAAAATATATTTGATTGATCTATATTTTTTTAATAATCATCTAATTCTTTAGGTATAACGATACTGCTATATAAAGCTACGGTTAATACATAATAAATAGTATATAAAAATATAAATATAGAAAAAGGTATCCAAATTCCTTCGTATGGATTACTTATAAACTCTTTGAACATTTGTAAACCAAACAGTACATGGATAATACCTAAAATGCCAGGTAAAAAGAATAAAACACCGATTTCTTGTATGACTGCTTTTTTTAGAAGTGATTGTCTAGTTCCTATTTTACGTAACATTTGGAAACGTGCTTTATCAGTGTTAGCAGATGATAAAATTTTAAACATTAAACAACTTGCTAACATCGTTAAAAATGCTAATCCTAAAAAGAATCCCATAAATTGAAATCCAGCAGAGATAGAATTTATTGTTTGATATGTTTCATATTTTTGTGATACGTTATCCATTTCATTATTCGAATTCATACTTGGGTTATTACGATTATTTTCTAAAACTAATTTTTTGATTTGTGGCAAACTGTCTTTAAAGTTAACTACTTTGATTAGTTCTAGGTTTGTCTTAGGTAGATTTAGTATGTTAAACTCCGCATTAGAGACAAATTTTATCTCTTTATTTCTTTGGTCGGGTGTCATATATTTTTTTAAAATGGTAATCCCATCTTGATTTTCCTTTAATTGATTTCCAGTGTATTCATTAATTTTTTGATTATCTACATTTTTATCTTGTAATGGCTGCTTATTAAATTCATCTGAATTATAATATAAAGTATTCGAATCTTCTTTTTGACTATATTTTGCATCAAAATTTATATCTAAATCATTTATTTGTTTTTGATTTATCTTATCTGAATTATTTAATACCAAGTCATATGTTTCACTATTATTAGCTATTTTAATTGGCTGAGATCTAAATGCCAGACCAACGGTAATAGCCCCCATCGCTAGTGCAAATAAGATAGACACCATTGTTAAAATTTGAGTGTATTCCCTAATTCTAAAAGTTAATTGTGATAGTGTAAAGTTTGTTAGTTTTTTCATTGATATGGAATCAATATTTTTCATTAAACTCAAAACAACAATAGCAATCGCATGAAACAAGCAATAACTTCCTATTACTATAGTGACAAGTGCTACCTCAATTGAAAATAATTTATATGTTTGAATATTATCCAGCATATAATATCCAAGACCTAAACTTAAAGATCCGAATATTGCTTCAAGTATAGAGAGAATTGGACGTCTCACTAATTTTTTCGTAGTTGATTGTTCGTTTAATAATTGTAAAATTTGTTTACTCATAACAGAACTCGAATTAATAAGTGATGTTATGATAAATAAAATACTAAAGATTGAAAGTGTCCAAACAATAGCTAGTAAGTTAAATGGAGAAAATCCTGTAACCACTATATCTAATTGACTCATTAAAAAATAATTAACAACATAAGTAAGACACACGCCTAATAAAATACCGATTAATGTAGCAGATAATCCTATAATAAATGTCTCTAAAAAGATTATTTGAGCAATTTTTTTAGTTTTTGCACCTAACATCATGAGCATGGCATACGTTCTTTGTCGTAATGTCATCAAAAAAGAATTGGCGTAGAGTATGTATACAATTGTAATAATAGTTAATAAAATAGTTCCTAGTTGAAAAATCATCGTTGCCATACTGATACTGGTATTTCCTTCTAAAAAAGCTTTATTTGTTGCAAGACTTTGAAACATGTAAAAAATAGCTGAGGCAATAGTTAAACCCGAAAAGAGAATCATATAATCTCGTAATCGACTCTTTATACCTGTCATAGATAACTTCCAAATCATCGTTTTTTCTTTCCTTTCTATTGCTCTAAATTACCTAAAGAGACTAAAATTTCTCGGTAAAATTCATCGCGCGATTTTTCTTCACGATTTAATTCTTGGTGTATTACACCATCTTTTATAAATAAAATACGTTTACAGTAGCTAGCCGAGAATGGATCATGCGTTACCATTAAAACCGATACATTATCCTCATAATTTAGCTCATTCATCATATCGAGCAAATCTTTTGCACTTTTAGAATCCAAAGCACCTGTTGGCTCATCTGCTAATAAAATGCTGGGGTCAGTGACTAGTGCTCTCGCTGCAGCGACACGCTGTTTTTGTCCGCCAGACAGAGCAGTAGGGTATTTGTCTAAAATGTCACTAATTCCCAAATGATGTGCTACAGTATTTATTTTATTTTTAATGATTTTAGGCTTTAAATTTTGTAATGATAGAGGAATCGCAATATTTTCTGAAGCAGTCATGGTTTCTAATAAATTGAAATCTTGAAAAATAAACCCAATCTTTTGTCCTCTAAAATCAGCTAATTTATCTCCTCTTAGTTTCATAACGTCTTCACCAGCTATTTTTACGTCACCGTTAGTTGGTTTATCAAGAGTGGACAAAATGTTTAATAAGGTTGATTTTCCTGAACCAGATGCTCCCATAATCCCAATGAATTCCCCTTCTTCTACATCAAACGTTACATCGTTTAAAGCAGTTGTTTGTTTTTCATTGTTTTTTCCATATACTTTTTTTAAATTTTTTACACTTACTACTAATGCCATATACATTCCCCTTAAAGTTAGATTTAAATAATAAAACCAAAGATATATATAGACCTTACACTAAATAAAAAAAATAATATATAGTACTTTAGTATGATTTATTTAAAACAACGTAGTTTAAGGTGAATACAAGAGATTTTTTTATATAAAAAGCTTTATAATTTAAAATAACTAGAAATACAAGCAGGTTTTTAGTCAGAATGATTAATTGTTTTTTTAACGATATTTTATTGGTATTTTTTAAAATTTTCATTGATTAATGAAGCTAGATAAAATATCGTTTGTCTACATAACTCAAAAATACTACTTCCAATAGTGTTTTATAATTTAATGATTTTCTAGGAATATTATTTCTTTTAAATGCGATAGATTGGATAAAAAATTCTTCAACTTTGTTGAAATCCATTTGTTTAGGCAATCCATCTTTACGTAATAAGCCATTAGAGTGTTCATTTAAGCCTTGTTGTGAGGATATTCCTGGATTGGCAAAATAACTATCAATATCATTTAGATTGCTGATTGATTTCCAATTAGAAAACTCTTTACCACAATCGAATGTGATTGTTTTAAATACATGGCATGGAAACTTTTTAAACCAATTATTTAAACTATTTTCGATACCTATGCTCGTCTACCTATTGGTTTTAACGTAATAATCACTTTCGACAGCCTTTCAATGAGTGTGATAACAGCACTTTTATGCCCTTTCCCAACAATTGTGTCACCTTCAAGGTGACGTAAGTCATTATTAAAGAGTTGATAATCCTTATGACGTTGATGTATGGTTCTTTTAAAGGCTTGTTTGTCATTTTTTTCTTTATAACCATTCGCTATAGATAGTCTGTTTTGCTCGTTTCAATTGTTTCGCAATGTATGTTCCTTTTTAACTTGATGGTAATAAGATGCTATCAAAACTAGCTCGTCTGTAGTCAGATGTGTATAGGTCATTTTTGATCACTCCCTTTGTTTTATTGGGGTGGAAAGACCATTTGAGTGTATCACAAATGATGTTTTTTAGTTGTCTAGCTCAATGTTACAATCGGCGACATTTAAAAAGCATCGAGAAGAAATTAAAAATACAGTTGAAACATCTTATTCAAGAAGTTTTTATAATTTTAAGCTACGACTACGACTATAAATTCAATTTACTTAAAATAATCTGTCTTTAAATCACCAAAAAAGATCTAGAAAACCAAATGGTTTCTAGATCTTAAATTCTAACGTATTACTCTCAACAACAGTAGTTGACAAAGAGATGATATTTTCATTCTTAAATCCTTATTTTAGAGACTTTTAAAAAAACTTAGACGGAACGAGTATACTACGAATTTAAATCATTTAATAATGTGAGAATAATAATTTTCTTCCAACACACTAATTAATCTCATTTCATGTTTGAGACTTTTTTATCTACATTATTGTCCATCAACATGATTTGGTGTACAGCCATTTATTTTTTACTTGTCAACTTAAATTGCAGCAAACTTGATTATTACCATTAATCAATAAAAATAGATTCATAGCTGTTTAGTTTATTTATTCCGTTTCAATTTCCACCCTAACAATCCTCCTGCTAACGTTAATAATAATAGTCCTGTACTTAATAATGATTTATTATCATATTCACCTGTAGATGGTAATTTTTGTTTACCTACGGTTCCTTTTCCAATCACCTTATTGTCTTTATCTTTGATCGTGATTTTATCGCCACCAACCCCTTTGCCGGATACTACTTGCTCTCCTTCTATTGGTTGGTTGACGGTTGGTTTATGGGCGTCTTTATCGAATGGTTTTTCAGCCACCGTTGTGGTCCCTGGGGTCCCTTCTTTGCCATCGGTCGTTGGGATCACCGTTAATTCTTCCCCTTTTTCTAAAGGTCGATCGGTTTTAACAGTAAACGTACCATCTTCCGCTACGGTTCCTT
>NZ_JALAHP010000003.1:0-281761 GCF_022604695.1 Vagococcus sp. CY53-2 | reverse complement strand
TTTTCTCAGGCGAAGATCCGATTGAAGTGTATCAAACACACAAAGACCGTATTAAACATATTCACTTTAAAGATATTCGTAAGGAAAAAATGGAAGAAGTTAAAACAAACTCATTTAGTTTCTTAAAAGGTGTTAAAGAAGGTGTGTTCACTGTTCCAGGAGATGGCATGATTGATTTTACACCAATTTGGCAAGAAATTGAAAAAGATGGTTATGAAGGATGGATTGTCGTAGAGGCAGAACAAGATCCAGCCAAAGCGAATCCGTTTATTTATGCCAAAAATGCTCGTGAATACATCAAATCAGTTACGAAACTGTAATAAAGGGAGACGGTCATGAATCTATTTTCTATTTTAAGTTTTGTTGTCATTATTAGTTGTGTGTGGTTATTTGCTTATAAACGCTCACGTGGCGTCAATGTTGATGGGGCAGAAGGATTCTTTATGGGTGGTCGAAGTTTGACTGCCCTACCGATTGCTGGTTCGATTATTATGACAAATTTATCAACAGAGCAAATTGTCGGTCAGAATGGACAAAGTTATGTCGCGGGAATGGAAGTTATGGCATGGGAAGTCACTTCAGCCATCGCAATCGTTATGTTAGCGTCCGTTTTCTTACCGAAGTATTTGAAATATGGGATTAATACCGTATCTGATTTTATTGAAATACGTTATGATACACAAATTAAGCGAATTATTTCAGCATTATTTATTATTACATATATCACATCTTTTTTACCAGTAGTGTTGTATTCAGGATCATTAGTATTTAATAAAATTTTTCGGATTGATGAACTGTTGGGTATTCGTCCTATTACGTCAATCATTGTCGTTTCACTAGCTATTGGTGTTATTGGGATTTTGTACCTACTTATTGGGGGGTTACGCCTAAGTGCTTACAGTGATACAGTATATGGCTTTGGTTTACTAGCTTGTGGTCTACTGATTCCGACAATTGGCGTTACAATGCTTGGTAATGGTAGTTTCATTGCAGGAATTGATCACATTGTGGATAACACACCTTGGTTACTAAATTCTGTTGGTTCAATTGATTCAGCGATTGTTCCTTGGCCAACGCTATTAACAGGCATGATGTTTAATAATTTATATTTCTGGTGTACCAATCAGATGATTGTCCAAAAAGCGTTAGCTGGAAAAAACTTAGCTGAAGCACAAAAAGGCGTATTCCTTGTAGGATTCTTTAAAGTATTTGGTGCATTATTCTTAGTATTTCCAGGAATTGTGGCGAGAAATATTTTTGGTGATGCATTAATGGGGATGCCTGATGAGGCGTACCCAACACTTGTGACACATGTCTTACCAGAGATGATTTATGGCGTGTTTGCAGCGGTTATTTTTGGGGCGATTTTATCGTCATTCTCAGGAGCGTTAAATGCGACCTCAACATTATTATCGCTTGATTTTTATAAGCCTGTTTTCAATAAACAAGCAACAGATCATGATATCACGCGTTTTGGGAAAAAAATTACGATTGCAATTGGGTTATTATCTATCTTTATCTCACCATTGATTTCATTTGCACCAGCAGGATTGTATCAATTTGTACAAGAGTTTAATGGATTGTATAATATGCCTTTGTTGGTAATTATTCTATTAGCATTTTACTCTAAAAAAGCAACAGCCTTTGCAGCAAAAGTAACGATTTACTTACATATTATCTTGTATGCGTTATCAAAAGTTGTATTAAAAGATGTGCATTTTCTATATGTGTTAAGTGTGCTATTTTTCTTAGATATGCTTGTTATGTTTGTGGTTTCAAAACTGAAACCAGATGGTGATTTTGAATTGAAAGTCTTTAATACAAAAGTAGATATCACACCTTGGAAACATACAAAATTAGTGAGTGTGATTACCGTTTTAGTAGTTGTTTTAACATATTTAATGTTTTCTCCATTGGGGATTGCTAGATAAAAGAATTAGGGGATGAATGATATGACAAAAGAATTAGTTGTAGGTGTAATTGGTGGCGGACGTATTGGAAAACTTCACACGAAAAACTTGGTACAAATGCCAGGTGTGAAAGTAAAAGCAGTCGCAGATATTTTTGCAGATAACATGCCAACATTTGAAGCAGAATATGGTGTACCATTAGTGTCGGATTTTGATACAATTTTTAATGATGATGAAATAGATGCAGTATTTATTTGTACGCCAACAGATACACACGTTGAGTTAATTAAAAAAGCTGCGGCAGCGAAAAAACATATTTTCTGTGAAAAACCAATTAGTTTTTCTGATGAAGAAACAGTTGAAACCTATCATATTGTGAAAGAAGCTGGTGTTAAATTTCAATTAGGAGTGAATCGTCGCTTTGATCGTAATTTTGCACAAGTTAAAAAACACGTTCAAGATGGATCTATTGGAGATATTCAGTTATTACGTATTGACTCACGTGATCCAGAAGCACCACCTTTGTCTTATGTTAAGTCGTCAGGCGGTCTATTTTTTGATATGATGATACATGACTTTGATATGGCCCGTTTTATCACAGGTAGTGAAGTAAAAGAAGTTTATGCTACAGGGGATGCATTAGTTAATCCAGAATTAGAAGGTATTGATGTTGACACAGCAATTGTGACATTAACCTTTGAAAATGGGTGTCTAGGTGTGATTAGTAACAGTCGTCAAGCAGTGTATGGCTATGACCAACGTTTAGAAGCATTTGGTTCAAAAGGTGCGTCTCAAGCAGAAAATGAGCTAGTGAATAATGTTGTGTTATCAGATGAGTCCGGTGTTCATAGCCAAAAACCACTTCACTTTTTCTTAGAGCGTTATAATGATGCATATATTAAAGAAGTTGAAGAATTCTTAACAGCGATTAAAGATGACACAGATACTGTTGTGACGTACGAAGATGGTATCATGGCACAACGTTTAGCTTTTGCTGCAAACGAATCTCTGAAAACTGGTCAGCCTGTTAAAGTTAAAAAATTATAAAAGGTGAATGACATGGAAAAAAGTATTTTATTTATCTGTGAGTCAGGTATTAGTGCCTCGTTATTTGTTTCAAAAATGTTAGAGAGTTTAAAAGAGCATGGTTTAAACTATGATGTTGATTATGCACCAGTTCAACGTGTGGAAGCAAAATTGTCACAACAACATTATGATGTGATTTTACTTGCACCACAAATTAAACGTTATGAAAAAGAGCTAAGAAGCTTACTTGAAGAAAAATCGCATGAGTCATATGTGAGTGGGATTCAAGATGACGAATTCGTTACAATGAATATTGAACGCATTTTAGAGAGAGTTAGATAAAACGACAAAGAAAACCAACTAGCCGGAACTAGTTGGTTTTTTCTTTTAATTGAAAGGTCATCTGAACAGGGTGATGATCTGTGTATCTAAATTGATAATCGTAGGTATTGGTTTGCTTAGTATTGATATTGTCTGATACGATAAATCCATCAATTACATAGACTTGAGAGGATTCATAATCACCAGTAAACGCATGGTTTAATACTCTGACTGAAGGATGGGTATCATCATATGAAAAAGAGAAATGATCAGGAATATCAGTTGAACTAATACTTCCAGGCTTCCATCCTTTTTGCCCTGTTTGAGGGAATGATTGAGTACCTTCAAAGACTTGATTAAAATCTCCTCCAGCAATGACATAATTTCCTTTATCATACTCTTCTTCAAGTACTTTTTTTAGAAGTTTACTTTGTTCAATTTTTCCTTGACCATTATCATAAGCATCCAGATGTAAATTAAAGACAACTAACTCTTTATCACTGCCACCTATAGGAAATCTTGTTTCAAGTAGTGCACGTTTTAAATTAGCCATACGAATAGGCCAAGAAAAAGGATTAGGTAGCGCAATGCGTTTGGCTTCACTCATAGTTGCGTTAGTCATCGTGACGATTCCGCTTTCTACTTTACCAATCGGTGGGATAGGGAATGGGACGTATGGTACATTGAAATTATACGCAAATGTACTTGGCATATGAAGCGCATTAGACAGCGATTCTTTTTGGTTTATATGGTATGAGCGTTTTGAATCTAAATCCACTTCTTGTAATAAATACATATCAGAAGGATGCTCTTTTAACATTGTTGTAATCCCAGCTAAATTTTCTTCGACGAGTTGTTTAGATTTAGGTTGGATATTTTTCCCGCCATCCATAAAAAAATCTTCAGAGCTGGATAAGCCACCATAACCAATATTTAGTGTGAGCAGTGAGATGTCAGTCTGTTGTTGCAACATGTTTTTCCCTTTAGTAGTTGTCACTGTTTCAACTTCTCTAGGTTTATATTCTTTGATTGAAAGATAGCCAATAAGTAATAATACGGTACTTAGTAAACTTATGACAATCCCTAATATAATCATTAATAATTTTTTCATATTTTCTCCTCCAAGTCAGTAAATGACTAGGGTTTATTATAAAACAGTTTAGTTTATTATGAAATAATATTTTGACATTTCTATAATTAAAATCATTAGAACATCACATTTTTTTCGAGGAATCTTTCTATACTAAAATTAAATCACGTTAAGGAGGTAGTATCATGGTAGCTATACCATATTGGTTAACTATTTTGGCTTGGATTAGTTTATTTTTAGCAGGTATTTCTTTTATTTATATTGCATTAGACGTGAAAAAACACCCACAAAAAATGAAAATAATGACGATTGTTTGGCCATTAACTGCTTTATTTGGGTCGTTTATCTGGGTCTTGGCTTATAAAAAGTGGGGTGAAAACCACTCGTTAGAAAAAATGAAAATGGGTGATTCTATGAATATGGATTCATCAAGTAAGTCAATGGCAGTATCTGTTTTTATTGGGACATGTCATTGTGGAGCTGGATGTAGTTTAGCAGATTTAATTATTGAGTGGCTGCTATATTTTTTTCCAGCATTGTATGTTGTGGGGGGGTACCCAACTATTTTCTCTCATAAATTATTTTCAGGATTTGTTCTAGCTTTTATTTTGGCTCTGATTATTGGAGTAAGTTTCCAGTACTTTGCGATTGTTCCGATGAAGCACTTAAGTAGAAAAGAAGGGATTATAGCTGCGATAAAAGCAGATACCTTATCGTTATCTTGTTGGCAAATAGGGATGTATGCTACTGTTGCGTTGTGCCAATTAAGTCTTTTTCCTCATTTCTTTGGAGGAGAAGTATTACCAACCACTCCTGTTTTTTGGTTAATGATGCAAGTGGCTATGTTGGTTGGATTCTGTACAGCATATCCAATGAATTGGTGGTTAATTAAGACAGGTATAAAAGAAAAAATGTAGAAAATATTGTTGTCATTTTAAATAATATTTTTTGTTATTTTATTAAAAATGAAAGGGGATACTGAAATGGTATAATAGAAAGTAAGATGAAAAAGGAGGGGTCGTTATGACATTGTTGTCACTTGCTCAAACAGTTTTAAGATTGGGGCTATCCATTGTAATGGGGGGTACTATTGGGTATGAAAGAGAACAAAAAAACCGTCCAGCTGGGATGAAGACACATATATTAGTCTGTTTAGGGGCAACTATTATTGCACTGATTCAACAAGAGATAGCTCATGAAGCCATAAGACTTGTGCAAGAAAATCCAGATATTGCGCATATTGTAAAATTTGATCAGTCGAGATTAATTGCACAAGTGGTAAGTGGTATAGGTTTTCTAGGAGCAGGAACGATTATTGTAACAAGGCAACGTATTACAGGCTTGACAACAGCAGCATCATTATGGTCATGTGCTGCAATTGGTATTGGTTTGGGGATGGGTTTTTATTTGGTCACAATATTAGGATTTATATCAATCATGTTTTCGTTATCATTAGTGAAGCAAATTATTACAGTTTCTAAAGTAAATAATTTAGAAATTCAATACGTGCATAGAAAAGAAACAAAAGATTTTATTCATCAATATTTTGAAGTACGTCAAATTGAAATAGAAGATGTTACATTTGAAGTTCAAATTATCGAAGGTGAAAAATATTATAAAAATGTTTATACGATTGATTTACCTAAAACTCTTACATATGCTGATGTGATAGAAGAGCTTTCTATGTACTCAAATGTACGGGAAATAAGGTTAGTGGCTATTAGTGATTAAATTAAGAAGAAAAATATTATTTATTAATAAATAAGGTACTATTTCTTGCGATTTATATGATTAAAGAATAATATTGTATTGAGAATAATATTTTAAGAAGGGAAGAGAGTTATTATGTCAAATGAACGAAATGGTTTTGATTGGTCCTCATTTTTATTAGGAATTTTGTTTATATTTGCATCGTTGGCGTCGTTTCAAGATCCTGCTGGAAATTTAGTGGCAATCGTTGTAGTTTTTGGAATGTTTGCTATTATTAAAGGTATTTTTGAATTATTTTTAAGAAAGAAAGTGAGAGAACTTATAGGTTTTTCTGCAACAATGCCAATAGTAGTTGGTATTTTTGATATCATTGTTGGTATCTTTTTATTATTTAATATCTCTGCAGGTGTTGTGGCTCTACCATTTGTGTTTGCTATTTGGTTTTTAATTGATTCATTAGTCGGTTTATTTAGTTCAAATGCTTTAAAAAATTTGAATACAGGTTACTATTGGTTCTCAATCGTTATTAATATTTTAGGTGTGATTGTAGGATTCATACTTTTAGCAAATCCAGTATCATCTGCTTTAACATTAAGCTTTTTAGTCGGTTTTTATTTCATGATGTTTGGTATGACTGAAATTATTTATGCCTTCCGTTAAAATAATGGAAGGATATGTTATAATTGAGTTAGTTAAATAACAGTAAACTCAAAGGTGTGATAAAGATGGAAAAAGCAATAATACATTGTACAACTGAAATCGTGCATGGTGGATGTAATGTCTGCCCAACAACTGCTACCGCTACTTATGAGGTAGAATTCTCAGGTAAAATGATTGGGATTCCGAATTTAGATGTTGTGTCACTTCTTCGCCCAATTGTGAGAGAGCATGGTTATAAAGAACGTCAAGAATATGATGTAACAGGTGATTATGATGTGTTTGAAACATCAAACAACAGTGTCGATGTATTTGAGACATATCAAGGACTACGTTTTAAAAATCAAGGAATCGAAAAAGAAGTCAAACCTACTTATGAATCAGATGATGAAGTATTTAAAGTGGTAAATGGATTGTTAACAGATTTATTTAAACTTGATGCAATTGAGTTTGTCACAGATATACCAGAGAATTAGAAGATTGAGTCTACTTGACCCAGTCTTTTTTTATCCAACCATATTTATAAAGATTTGTGAGAATGGTTGGCTATTGTATGAAAGCGTGTTATATTTGAGTGGAATTGAATACGAGAAACATTTGGGGTGCGTAAAGCTGAGATTATACCCATGGAATCTGCTCCAGTTAGTACTGGCGAAGAGAAATGTGTCATTTATGACAAAACATTGAACCTAGGTCTATTTACGCCCATCCAATTTATTTGGACGGGCTTTTTTATTTGGATGAGTGTCGATAAATGTTGTAATGAATCAGATTAACCCTACCTCCTTTGTTTCTTTTAATGAGAAAAAGGAGGTTTTTTGTCGTTTAATTTAACACAATAATAAGGTGTAGGTAAGAATATAGGAGGATGAGTAAAATGAAGGAAAATTGGACATTGCGTCAGGTTGTATTATTAGCATTATTAGCTTTTTTATTTGGTGGTGTATTTATGGGAGCTGGGTTTTTATATGCTGGCTTATCAGCTGTATTAACGCCCCTTGGGTTAAGCCCTTTTGCTAATGAACTATTATTTGGTTTATGGACAATGGCAGCACCAATGGCAGGGATATTAATTCCTAGAAAGGGAAGTTCAATTTTAGGAGAAATGTTGGCTGCACTAGCAGAGATGTTATATGGCACGTATTTTGGCCCAGGTGTTCTTATTTCAGGTTTTTTCCAAGGGCTAGGGACAGAACTAGGATTTATGGTTACAGGATACAAACGGTATGATATCGTGCCATTATTTTACGGGGCGATTGGAACAACCTTATTAAGTTTTGTGTATGAATTTTTTAAATTTGGTTATGGAACGTATTCAATTGGAATGATTTTATCACTTCTTGCTGTGCGGTTTTTATCGGTGACGTTCTTTGGTGTTGTTGTGGTGTCAATGGTCATGAAGCTTTATAACCGTTCACAAGAGCTTTCGGTAGTAAACAAATGAGAGGAATAGAATTAAGTGAGTTGACGATTAAACGTGGCGATAAAGAGGTGTTACGTCAGGTTGACTTTGTTTTTTCTCCTCATGAATTTATTTTGCTATCTGGTGCCAGTGGTAGTGGTAAATCAACATTATTAAAAGCCATTGCTGGATTTGCTGATGTGCCATATTCAGGTACAATCACCGTTGATGGCAAGAGTCTAACACAAGCGAGTATGTCTGATAAGGCTAGACAGATTGGCATGATGTTTCAAAATCCAGGGCAACAATTTACAATGAAAACACTACGTCGTGAAATTATTTTTGTGTTAGAAAATCTGCAAACAAAACCTAGTGATATCACGGAACAAATGCACGAGGCTGTTTTATTAGCAGATACGACAGAATTATTAGATAGACAGTTATCAACTTTATCAGGTGGGGAAAAGCAACGAGCAGCATTGACTGTTTTACTAGCGATGAAAAGCCCATTTTTATTACTAGATGAGCCGTTTGCCAGTATTGATCCTAAAACAAGAAAATTATTAATTCAACAGTTACAGCAATTAAAACATCAAGGTAAGACAATTATTATTTGCGACCATGATTTTAATGATTATGCTGGTGTGGTTGATACATGGGTGACACTAGATAATCAAGTATTACAAAAAATTCCAGTAGCTCTTTTAAAGCAAGAGCAGACAAATGTGCTCTTGACGGATCATAGAGCATCTATGGATGGCATTTTAAGATTAGAGGATGTCAGATACAAACAGAATAAGCGCGAGCTACTAAGTCAAGATTCTTTTCATTTTTCTAAAGGAATCACGACACTTACAGGAGATAACGGAACGGGAAAATCAACGTTGTTTCGTTCGATAGCACAATGTCATCGTTATAAAGGCAAGATGTTTTTATACGATAAAAAGCTTAAAAAAAGCCGTACGCTATATCAGATGTTATCCTTAGTTACTCAAGAAGCGGAAAAACAATTTGTGACACTCACACCAGCTGAAGAATTTACTTATAGTGTGTATCAGTGGGAGGACGCTAAACGTCAAAGACAAGAAGCGATTGAGTTTTTAGGATTGGAACCACTACTTAATCGAAGCGTGTTTCATCTAAGTGAAGGACAGAAGAAAAGTATTCAATTATTAACGATGTTGAGTTTAGATGTGCCGTTTTTATTATTAGACGAGCCGTTTTCAGGTTTAGATGAACGTGCTGCAAGCTATTTTGCTAATTGGTTTAAAAGGCAAGCAAACAGACAAGATATGATGATTATTTCGCATCGATTGGCACCGCTTGATGGGGTTAGTCAGCATCATGTGCATTTAGATAAGAAACAATTATGGCAACAAGATTATTCGGTAGAGGAGGAGATAAAGGATGTCAGTGACGAAAAGTTCTGCTTTAATGCTAAGCGGACTACTACTACTTTTGACTATTGAATTATCATTTACCTCATCTGTGACGTTAAACTGGTTTGTTGTGTTAGTCAGTGCTTTGTATCTTCTTAGTAAGAAAAAATGGTTTGGGTTGTTTGGCTTAGTTTTTTTTCCATTAATTCCAGCTTTAGGAACGTATTGGTCAGTTTATCTATATGGAAATAATCCTGATTATGGTCTTGTTTTAGTGAGTCGAACCTTTGCTTTTGCTGCGATTGGCATGGTGTTTGCATTTGGGGTCGACTTAGAAGAATTACTCTTAATTTTAGAGCAAAAAAAATTACCAACGTCATTTGTTTATGGCATTTTAGTTGTTTTACATGCGATGCCTGTGATTCAACGAGAGATTATGGCACTAAGAGAAGCCAGTTTATTTCGTGGGAAAAAATTACATTTTTATTCGCCATTGATGTATTTAAAAGTTATTTTTGTCGCCAACCATTGGCGGGATAGTTACACAGAAGCCATGTTTTCAAGAGGATTTGATGAAGAAGGCGAAAGGACGCATTACATACAATATAAAGTGTGTCCTAAAAGTTTAGCTACATTAGGCGTATTAACGGTTATATCACAATTTATATTAATCATTACTTAGGAGGAAGAAAGATGTTTACAAAAATTGCACGAGAGAAATCAGCACCTTATTGGGAAGGAAGTTTTACTCATCCATTTGTCGCAGGACTTCAAGAAGGAACGTTATCTGATGAAGCGTTTCGCTATTACTTGATTCAAGATGGGTACTACTTAGAGCATTTTAGCAAACTTCACCGTTTGATAGCAGAACAAGTAGAAGACGAAGAAGTAAAAGAGATGTTGCTAACAGGGTCTAACCACCTTAAAGAAGGTGAGATGAGTATTAGAGAGGATTTCTTTACTGAGCTAGGTATTACAGATGAAGAAATCGCTAATACTGATATTGCTCCAACAGCTTATCATTATGTGTCACACATGTATCGTCAATTAATTGATGGGACGTCAAATAGTGCTGTTGCGGGTTTACTACCATGTGCGTGGTTATATCAAGAAATCGGGACTGAATTAATTAAGACAGGTTCTCCTCATCAGTTGTATCAACGATGGATTGAAACATACTCTGGTGAAGAATCAAAAGAAGAAGTCGCTCATCAATGTGCTTTGCTGAATCGACTGTATGAAGAAAGCGACAAGGAAGAACAAGAAAAAATGATTGAGGCATTTTATGTGAGTGCTCAAATGGAATACCTGTTTTGGGAAATGGCATACACACATCAAAAATGGCCGGAAGGAGAAAAAGATGCCGTCTCAAACTACTAATTTAAAAAAACTATTGATTTTATCTCTAATGATTGCGATGGATGTGGTGTTATCGCCACTCTTTCGTATTGAGGGGATGGCTCCAATGTCTAGTGTGATGAACGTGATTGGTGTGATGTTAATGGGACCCTTTTACGGTACCATCATGGCATTTGTTTGCGGTGTACTCCGAATGATGCTTCTAGGGATTCCCCCACTAGCCTTAACAGGTGCTGTTTTTGGCGCATTACTTGCTGGCATTTTTTACAAAATTTATCCAACCGTATATAGTGCAATGTTTGGTGAATTTTTAGGAACAGGAATTATTGGTTCGCTATTATCTTATCCTGTAATGGCTTGGTTTACCGGAAGTCGTAATGGTATGTACTGGTTTTTCTATACACCAAGATTTATCGGTGGCGCGGTGATTGGTTCATTTGTAGCCTTTATTGTGATGAAAAAATTAGCGAATGTTCCAACGTTTCAACGAATTCAAGCGATGTTTTTTAATGTGAAAGTGGGTGAAGAGCAACATGTTACGAGTTAATCAATTTCAAACTCCCTTTCCTCTAATACCTTCTCCCCTAGTGCATTGTATTACGAACTCAGTGACATGTGAAACGGTCGCAAATAGTGTGTTATACATTGGAGGAAAGCCAATTATGACAGAAGATACGCGAGATTTTTCAGATTTATATGAACAAGTAGGTGGCGTGTTAATCAATATTGGCCATTTGTCAGAAGAAAAAGAAACTGCTATGGAACTAGCCATGGAAGAGGCTCATAAGCACAACGTCCCTATCGTTGTAGATAATGTCGGCATCTCAAGCTCAAGAATACGAAAAGAAGTAGCCAACAAATTATTGTCTCTTGAACCAACTGTTGTCAAAGGCAATGTGTCAGAAATGCGAACGTTGTGCAATTTAGCCAGTCATGGAAAAGGTGTCGATGCAGCCGAAGAAGACCAAGATTCGTCAGCGATGAAAGAATTGGAAGAAGGACTATTAGCACTAGCAAAAATCCATCCCAATACATGTTTTTTAGCGACAGGACCAAGTGATTTAGTGGTATATCAATCACAAGTTGTGCTATTACAAAATGGCATTGAGGCATTAGACCAATTCACGGGGACGGGTGATGTCGTAGGTGCATTAATCGCGACATTGTTAGGTAGTGGTGTTGATGTGTTGCAAAGTGTTCTACAGGCAGTGAGTTATTTTAATTTATGCGGTGAAAAAGCATTAGAAATAGTTCAAAATGACGCGAAAATTGCAAGCATTCGAGAGGAAACATTGAATCAATTATCATTATTAAAACAAAATGAGTTGTGGCAAAACGACATAAGAGGAGATTGGTTATGATAGAAGAGGCATTAACGTTATATTTAGTAACGAATTCAGACGGTTTATCTGATGAAGCGTTTATAGAAAAAGTCGAACAAGCATGTCAAAATGGCGTCACGTTAGTTCAGCTGAGAGAGAAAAAAGCCAGTACACAAGAGTTTTATCAAAAAGCCTTGGCAATAAAAAAAGTGACAGATAAATATCATGTCCCACTTATTATTAATGACCGAGTAGATGTGTGCTTGGCAGTAGATGCAGCTGGCGTGCACATTGGAGATGATGAGTTGCCGGTGGATGTAACACGCCGTTTGATTGGACCTGATAAGTGGTTAGGCGTTTCGGCTAAAACAGTGAAAAGAGCGCTTGAAGCAAAAGAGCAAGGGGCAGATCATTTGGGTGTTGGCGCGATATTCCCTACCAAAACGAAAGAAAATGCCCCAACAACAGACATTTCCATCTTACAAGAGATTATTCACACATCTCAGTTACCAGTTGTAGCGATTGGTGGCATTAAAGAAGGTAACATGCATAAATTAAATGAAACTGATATTTCTGGTGTCGCGATTGTGAGTGATATTATGCAAGCTGATGATGTAGCGAAAAAAACACAAGTCTTAAAGAAACAGATTGTAAGCATAAAGGAGAAAAATCATCATGACAATTAATCAAACCCCTCAAGTAGTAACCATTGCTGGAAGTGATTCAGGTGGTGGCGCAGGCATTCAAGCCGACTTAAAAACGTTTCAAGCAAGAGATGTTTTTGGTATGAGTATTGTTGTTGCCTTGACTGCACAAAATACATTAGGTGTACAAAGTAGTCTGCCGATACCATGTGACTTTGTTGCGGAACAATTTGATTCTCTATCAGCTGATTTTCATATTCGAGCATGTAAAACAGGGATGCTTGCCGATAAAGAACATGTTCAAATCGTTGTTCAAAAACTAAAAGAAGTGGATTTTGGCCCATTGATTGTAGATCCTGTGATGATTGCTAAAGGAGGGCATTCGCTATTACAAAAAGAAGCGGTAGATTGCATTAAAGAAGAATTACTTCCACTAGCAACGGTGTTAACCCCAAATATTCCAGAAGCAGAAGAATTAATTCAGCAAGAGATAAAAACAAGCGAAGATATGATTCAAGCAGCACACGTTTTACAAGAAATGGGTGTCAAAAATGTAGTAATAAAAGGAGGCCACTCATCTGATATTTTGGCAAAAGACTTTGTCTTATTAGAAAATGGCGAGACATTTTGGATGGGTTCAAAACGAATTGAAACGATTAAAACGCACGGAACGGGCGATACATTTTCATCATGCATAGCAGCTGAAATAGCAAAAGGAAAGTCGGTTAAAGAAGCCATACAAATTGCGAAAAGTTTTATTCAAGGAGCGATTGAACAAGAAATTTTTGTTGGTCATGGTCATGGGCCAACAAATCATTGGGCAATACCTGCACAAGATATTTTAATTGATTAACTATTTTTCAAAAGAATGTTTATTATTGTCTGTATAATGAATAAATGTTACAATTATATTACAAAGAGTAATGGTGTTGTAACATCTTGTTTTATAGGAGGGGATCATATGAAAAAGTTAGTATTAGGTACAGTGATTATGGCTAGTTTGTTGGTAGGACAAATGGGTTATGCATCTGAATCAACCTCTACATCAAGTACAGATAATTCATCGAGTAAAGTACTAAGTTCCGAAGTAAATGATACGACAGAAACAACAACAGATGAATCAATTCCGGATGCATTAGCGATTACGAAATCTGATATTTTTTTATTAATGAATGACATGGTAAATGAGGGGAAGCTCTCTCAATTTCAATATGAAGGATTGATTTCACGTTTAGAGAAAGTTAACACAGTAGAAGAGGCTACACTTGTTTATTCAGATGCAAATGATTTAGCAAAACAAAATAAAGATTTGTATCAATCATCATTTGATGAAAAAGTATATAATACAAAACATCAAATAGAGCTATTAGTTCAAGCTGGTCGATTAACACAGAAACAAGCGGATGAATTTGTTGCAAAAGTTGATAGTTGTAAAACGATTGATGCATTAGATGATATATGGGCTGAGATTGAAAAAGCAGTAGATAAAATATCAACAAAAGCCACAAGTACAACAGAAACGAATATAACAGAAACGAGTACAACAGAAAATGATAAAAAAACAGAAACAGTAGCTAAAATACCTAATTCTAGTGATAAACAATCAGCTAGTTTACCTAAAACAGGTGAAAAAAAATCTAGTGTTGGGCTACAATTAAGTTTAGTTGCTTCATTGTTCTTAGTAAGTGTATTGATTAAAAGAAAATTATAGCAATATAAAAGAGTGTCACCCAAATAAAGGTGGCGCTCTTTTATTTTTTATTAGAAAAGGTAATAGACAGGGATGCTTCGGGGTCGATACTAGTTAGTATTTTTTGATAATAATCAGTTGCTTGTTCTTGTAACCAATCGCGATTTGTATCAATATATTTAATTAATGTTTTATCACTCATCGCGTTGTTTGCTAACTCATTAGTGTCGATGTCTTCAGTAATAAAACTCAAAAACTCGCCTTTGCTATTTAACCACCTCAAACTTTGGATTGCTAATACCAACAACAATAAATTATGGAATAGAAATATTATAAGTATTTGAAGAATTACTTGCCTTATTAATGGTTACATGATTGCCATCAAAACCAAGTTTAGCTTCAAAAGTTCCTTTAATATAAGCTGTTTTTTCGCTAAATGGAAATTCCATTCCAAAAAATGTTTTAACCTGACCACTTCATGTCGGTGAACTTGTCTTTTTTATTTTTCGATGCCGATTAGGAGGAAAACAAAATGACAAAACGAAGTGTCATTAAACGTGGTGGAACATCGGTCGGAGATTTTTCAAAAATTAAAAATATAGCCAGTTATTTAGTGAGTAGAGTATTTTGTGATAGATAGTTTATCAGAAATTGAACGACTAAACGAGCTAACAACTAAAAAAGTTAAAGCATTGCTTAGAATCAATCCAGGTGTTGAAGCTCATACGCATGAATTTATTCAAACAGGACAAGAAGATAGTAAATTTGGGTTAAGTATTAAAAAAGGTTTAGCACTTGACGGTGTAAGAAAAATTGAGGATGCTGAAAATATTGAACTCATGGGTGTTCATTTTCATATAGGTTCTCAAATTTTTGAATCCACTGGGACAGTTGAAACAATTAAACAAGTTATAAAATGGCTCTCAAAAAATCAAATAAAAATTAGTGTATTAAATATAGGCGGAGGGTTCAGTATTAAGTATACGGATGATGATATCAGCTATCCGATAGAAGATGGTATCAAAACAATTACGAATACGTTAAAATCAACTTGTAACGAATATGATTACCCCATTCCAGCTATTTCATTGGAACCTGGGCGATCTATTGTTGGTGAAGCAGGTGTTACACTTTATGAAGTAGGAACGGTGAAAGATATCCCTGAAACGAATTATTATGTATCGATAGATGGTGGGATGAGTGATCATATCAGAACGGCACTTTATGGAGCAACCTACGATCTACTGCTAGCAAACCGAGCGGAAGAATATGATAAATTGATGACAGTGACTGGAAAACTGTGTGAGTCAGGTGATATCATAAGACGTGACATAAAATTACCGTCAAGTGTTCACCGTGGGGACTTACTTGTGGTATTATCAACTGGTGCCTATCATTACAGCATGAGTTCGAATTATAATCAGATGTTAAAACCCGCCGTGGTATTTGTGACACCAGAAAAAGTTCGTTTAGTGGTGCGACGTCAGACACTAGAACACCTTATCGCACAAGATGTAAGATAAATGAAAGAAGAGAAAATAATGGAAGAAACAAGATTTAATACACGAGCAACCAATTTAGAGGTACCAGGGACGAGAAAGTTTTCTAATCAAGTTAAACAATACGATGATGGTGTTGATTTAACATTGGGACAATCAGGTTTTGAAACACCTGAATACATTAGAGAAGCTATGATTGAAGCCATTAATCAAAATAAATTACGTTACACACACAATAGAGGTTTAATTGAATTAAGGGAAGCTATCTCGCAATATAATAGGAAACGATTTAATGTGACATATGACGCTGAGACAGAGATTATTGTGACTAACGGTGGATCTGAAGCGATCGATAGTGTGTTACGAACAATTCTTGAAGACGGGGATGAAGTAATTATTCCTTGCCCAACGTATTTAGCATATGAGCCAATTACTAAACTTCAAGGTGCAAAAACAGTTTTGGTTGATACAACAAAAACAAATTTTGTTTTGACAAAAGAAGCATTAGTTGATGCTATCACACCGAAAACAAAAGCCATTATCTTTAATTACCCAACAAATCCAACAGGGATGATTCCATCATTGGAACAAATGAAGGAATTAGTTGATGTATTGAAGGAGACAGATATATTCATTTTAACTGATGAAATTTATTCTGATAATGTGTATGGTGGAGAGTTTCATTCTTTTATGGAGTTTTCAGAAGTTAGAAATCAATTATTTGTTATCAATGGATTATCAAAATCCCACGCTATTACTGGAGGAAGAATTGGATATATTCTAGCCCCACCTCTTGCAACAGAACATGTGACAAAAGTCCATTTATACAACTCTGTGTGTGTAGCTACTCCATCACAGTATGGAGCAACTGCAGCTTTTACAGATGCAACAGGGCCAGTAATCTTATCGAAAATGAATGAAGCTTATAAAGAGCGTCGTGATTTTGTTTATAAACGTTTAAAAGAGATGGGATTATCAGTTGAATCACCTAAGGGAGCATTCTACATTTTCCCTGATATTTCTGAGTACAATAATGATTCTTTTGAATTTGCAACAGAATTATTAGAAGCAGAACATTTAGCTGTAGTACCTGGGAAAACATTTTCTATTTATGGAGAAGGGCATATTCGTTTGTCTTTTGCATGCACAATGGAAGAATTAGTAGATGGTTGTAAACGACTTGAAAGATTTCTATCAACATATAGAAAAAGAAGCTAAACAGAATCATACTGTTTAGCTTCTTTTTTAACATATACATAGTGGTTAAAAGGAGTTGTTTACTTATTATTAAATAAGTAAATAAAAGTTTGCTAGGGTTACTTCGTTAGTACACTAACATTATATAATGAAAATGTGATGAAATTATGAAGAATAGTTTTGAAAATAATCTGAAAAACCGTTATTAATTATTCGTTAATTGAATTATCTTTTATAATTTGTTTAAATAAATTTATTAAATAAAATTACGGAGGTTTATATGAAAACACAACGAGAGCGTATGATTAATGGAGAACTGTACTATCCTGGTAGTGGCGAGACAGAGTTAAGAGAGTTATTTATGAGAAGTCGTCGTTTAATGCGTGAATACAACCAAACAAGTGAATTCGAAGCAGAAAAAAGAGCCACTTTACTGAAAGAATGGTTAGGAAAAACAGGAGAAAAAGTCTATATAGAACCTAATTTTAAATGTGATTATGGAAAACATATTTCAGTTGGAGAAAGGTTTTACGCTAATTTTGATTGCATTATGTTAGATGTTTGTCCTATTACTATTGGGGATAATACGATGTTTGGACCACGAGTTAGTTTATTGACTGCTTCACACCCAATTGATGCACAAGTAAGAGTATCTGGATTAGAGTTAGGTTCGCCTATCACGATTGGAAATAATGTCTGGTTAGGTGGCGGGGTTATTGTTAATCCTGGTGTGACGATTGGAGATAATTGTGTCATAGGATCGGGTGCAGTAGTGACAAAGAATATTCCATCTAACACTGTAGCAGCAGGAAATCCTTGTAGAGTGCTCCGTCCCATTACAGACGAAGATAAAACTTATTGGGAAAAACAAGCGAGCGTGTATTGGGCAGATGTTGAAGGAAACTAGTCATACTATGGTGTATTATGATGTTTTGTGATATTTTATACTAGTAGATAAATAGTATAAGGGAGTTTTTTTCATTGAAGAAGAAGTTAGGTTGGATTAGTTTAATATCAGTTATGGCAATTGGTCTATTGGCAAGTTGTGGCACAAAAGAGAACACAAATCAAAAACAAACAGATGAATCAGCTAAAAAAGAATTATTGACTTTGAGTTTTGGCGCTATGCCCGCAGTTGATAGTTTACCAGTTTACATTGCTGAAAAAGAAGGATACTTCAAAGATGAAGGTCTTAATTTAGCATTAAGTAGTTTTAAGTCACCAAAAGACCGTGATGCGGCTTTAACAAGTGGTCATCTAGATGGAGCTAATACAGATTTGATTGCGCTGAGCACATATAGACAAGGTGATATGGATGTCAAAGTGGTTAGTCAATCAATCGGGACTTTTTCTGTTTTAACTGGAAATGATAGTATTAACACAATAAATGATTTAAAAGGAAAAAAAGTGGGTTACGCTAAAAATCAAGCACCTTATTATTTTTTAGATGAAGCATTAAAAACGCATGACTTATCTGTTAATGAAGTCGGGTTTGAAGAAGTACCGCAAATTCCAGTCAGAGTTGAGTTAACACTAAATCATAAAATAGATGCTACAGTGGTACCTGAACCTTTTAGAACGATTGGGTTGTCGCAAGGATTAAAAGAATTAACGAATAGTAATGAGTTAGGTATTCAGTCAACTGTTTTTGGTTTTACAAATGAATCACTAACCAATAATGAAGAAGCCATTGAAGCTTTTTACCGTGCCTATAATAAAGGTGTTGATTATGTTAATAATCATGATTTGGATGATTATTATGATGTGTTAAAAGAAAAAATTGGTTTTACGGATGACATTAAAAAAGATGTGACATTACCTAAATATGTTCATGCCGAACAAATAGATGGTAAACAAGTAGAAAAGGCATTTAACTGGTCAAAAAAAGAAGGTATTTATAAAAAAAAATACAATCAAACAGATGTTATGAGTGATTTACTCGTTAAATAAGTATAGAGGTGAAAGAGATGTTAACCATTGAAAACGTCAGTGCGTCTTATGGAGGAGCACCGTTGATTTTAGATGACATCTCTTTTACTGTTTCTAAGGGAGAAGTTGTCGCGTTAATTGGTCCAAGTGGGACGGGAAAATCGACGTTACTTAATGCCATTACAACGTTGCACCAACAGTATCAAGGAACGATTACATTGGATAGGGCAGATATTAATCCAAAACATCATAAAATAGCCTGGATACCACAAAATTATGGATTATTACCTTGGGAAACAGTAAAAGAGAATATATTACTTGGAGTATCTGTTCGAAAATTATCTGGAAAAACAATATCTAATCAGTTAGATCATTTGGTAAGCGAATTAGGACTGGGGGAATTACTATTACGTTACCCTAACCAACTGAGTGGTGGACAACAACAACGCGTTGCTATTGCTAGAGCGATGCTTGTGACACCAGACATTTTTTTATTAGATGAGCCTTTTTCTGCTTTAGATGCACTAACACGAGAACACATGCAAAGTTTATTTTTAACCCAGTGGGATAAAGAAAAAGCCCCGGCTATTTTAATTACTCACGATGTAGAAGAGGCTGTATTTATGGCAAGTAAGATAGTCTTATTATCTGGTAAACCAGGAAGAGTATCAGCTGTTATAGAGAATAGTAGCTTTTCGATCCCGTTGAAAGAAAAAAGGTTATCACCACTATTTTATGACACCATTAAACAAGTGAGAGGAGCAATGGAAAAAGCATGAGAAAAAGTGTATCAAAAGTGACACATGCGATTCTAGCATTTATTTTTTTAACTATTTTATGGTGGTTAGCAAGTGTGATATTAAATAAAAACATGTTACCCACACCGTTTGCGGTGTATCGACACTTAATGGTTATCGAGCCACAAGTATTATGGCTACATACATATAATAGTTTGGTTCGTCTGTTTTGGGCTATGCTGATTGCTGTTTTGATAGGATTAATTATAGGGCTTTTGATGGGACGTTTTCCCAAAATAAATCAATTGTTGGATCCAATTGTTTATTTGACTTATCCCATTCCTAAGATTGCCTTGTTGCCAATTATTATGTTGTTATTTGGATTAGGAAATGCCTCTAAAATTATCTTATTAGTGTTGATTATTGTGTTTCAAGTTATTTTATCTGTGAGAGATGGTGTTAAGTCGATTCCAAAAAGTTACTATCATCATTTGTATGTACTAGGTGCGAGTCAATTTCAACAGTTTTGTAAAATTACGTTACCTGCAGCATATTCTGCCATTTTAAATGCCGTAAGGATAGCGTTAGGAACAGCGATTGCTATTTTATTTTTTACAGAAGTATATGGGACAAGTTACGGATTAGGTTTTTTCATTATGGATGCATGGGGAAGGTTAGATTATTTAGACATGTATAGTGGAATTTTAGCGCTAAGTTTGGTGGCATTTATCTTATTTCAAATGATTGATTTTGCTGAAAATAGAACAAACAAATGGCGTAAAACGTATTAAATTATTAATAGTACAATAGTTAAAGCGATGGTTAAAAATGGGACAAAGGCTATTTTTGTAAGGGGATGGCTTGTTAATAATTGATATAACATAATATAGAGTATTCCTATAAACGAAGCAATAAATATTAACCATAGAAGTTGTATTGGAGATAGAAAGACTGACCAGTAGACAAGTAATTTGATATCACCAAATCCTAACTTTTTTGGCATCAAATAACTAAGTAATAAAAAGAACAATAAGACATATAAAGGTAATAACTTATTTATTGATGGATAAAGAGTGAGTAGACCTATTATAAACAAGACAGATAGATATGGATCAACAACATAGTAGTAAAAATCAATAATAGATAAATAAACTCCCATAATGATAAGTAGAATCATTACCATAGATAATTTTGTTGTTAACAATAGTAGATAAATAATCGAACTTCCAATAAAAAATAAGTAGCGATGATGTTTATTAAAAAGGTTTATCTTTTTGTCAGTTGGTAAAAATGATACGTATGTTAAAAAGATATACGACATTATATTGAATAAAAAAATTAAAAAAAATATCATATAAGCACCTCCTTTAAAAAGATACGAATTAAATAAAAAATTCTTTTTTGGAAGATATATGGTAAACTAACCATAAAAGAATGTAAGTAATAGGAGTGAAAAATCATGTTGAAAGACAAAAGATGCTGGTTTTTATTATTAAGTACACTATTGCTATTCTTTCTTTCCAGTTGTTCTTCTAATAAGGATAATATAGACGAAATAGCTACTTTATTTGCTAATCGACTTTTATACAATACCGATTTGGACGAATATAAAGAAAAATTTTCTGATAGCAAACGATTTAATGAACGATCAAAAGAAGTTGAAGAAGATTTAGAAAAAAATTTTGCAACAGTTTTTGAACCAATATCAGGAAAATTGTCTCAAAGTGAAAGAGAAGATATATCGAGATCATTAATTGATAAGGTGAGGGAAACAACAAGTTACACATATACTCTTGATGAACAATCAAAAGGTGAGCTTAAAGTGACGTATCATATTAAAGGATTTGATTATGCTCGACTTGTTGCAATGATGATGGCTAAATTATTAGATAATCAAGATAACATTGATATAGGTTCAGTTAATGCGAAACATCTAGTGACGACTGCTTATTACGAATCATTAGAGCAATCAATGAGTATTATAGAACCTATAAGCATTAACATTTACTTTAAAAAAGATGACGATAAAAAGTGGTTAATTAACAATAAGAAAACGGATGGAACGGATATTCAAAATTTGTTATTTGTCTTTATGACAGGAAAAGTTCACGATGAAGATTACGAGAAAAGTATGTTAGAAGAGATTAATCAAATCGTTGCTAGAGAAAAAGAAAAAGATAACAAAACATCCTCTCCAAACTAATGGACAGGATGTTTTGTTACCCTATTTAATTAAAGTCTTTTTTCTTTTTTTTGTTTTCATTAAACGATAGTATAAAATAAATGCTCCTGTAGCACTAATAAAACATATGACACCAATTATAAAGCCTGGAGGTAGGAAACTTAGCTCAATTTCATGGTTACCTTTTGGTACAGTAAATGTCAGAAAACCGTCTTGAAAATCTTTTATGGCTACTTTCTTGTTGTCTATTTTTACTGTCCAACCTTTATCATAAGGGATAGTTGTAAATACAACTTGTTCTTCAGGCGTTTCTACATGAGCTGTGGCTTTTCTACCGTTGACTTTGAAATCCACTCCTTTTGTTTCCATAGATTTAATAGCAGCATCAAATTTAGGAATATCTAGTAAGACAACAGGTGGATTGATTAATTCAATGGTATCTGTACCATAAAAAGAAACTGAGAATTCGACAATGGCATCTTCTTTGAAATACCCTAAATTGTAATATTGACCTGTGATACCAATTTGTGTTTCATAGCTAACGTTTTGCGTAGTAATTTTAGCATTAGAACTTTTTAAATCGCCAAAATTATTTGGAAAAAGGCTAAAGTAAGCTTGTTTACCAGCTGGTACACTGACTTGATATGTGACTACTTTTGCTTCATTTGATTTTTGTTCTTTAATCGCCACACGATTATTTGGTAAATTGGTTATTTGAGCATTTTGTGTACTGACAACTGTTGGATTAGTAAAAGTGTAGTAGACATCATTTAAATCTGCTAACTGGTTAATCAATGTTGTTTGAGCACCTAAATTATCTCTTGCTGGCAGTTTTAATTTATACAAATCATCATTTGTTAGTATCCCTAAAGGTAGAGCATTATCATTTGTATACAGGGTATATTTTCCTTGGCTATTTGTTGGATTGAATCCATATTTTAAGACATCCTGATTGCTGATATTATATTTAATTCCCATTAGACTATCCATTAACAGTGTATTATTTTGATATCGTATGTTTAAACTAGTTCCTCGAGAACGAAATCCTAGTTCATTTAGTAAGGCAGAAGAATGTCTATTTCTAATAGAAGAAAACATGCTAATACCACTATATCCATAATTAAAGCCATCATTGCTTGAGATGGGTGAAAGAGATTCTAAACGACTAAATGATTTTTTATTAGAGTTATTAGCTTTGTCAACTAGTGCTTTATAATCTGGGTAAGGTTCTGAATACAAGCTACGAGAAGCGTAATTCCAATCGTTTAAAATGCCATTTAACATAAAAGATGTATTAATATAAGCTTCACCAGCTACTATTAAAAGAAGCAAAAAGACGAATGTGTGTTTAGGTAACTGATTTCCATAATAAAAATACATGCTTGCTAAATATAATCCTAAAAATAGAATAGTTAGGATATATTGTCCTAGAGTTACATAAGTGTAACTATCTTTACTTGATGCAAAGAAAGCGATAGAAAATAACACTGCTAAAGAAAGGACGATGACAATCATTAAGGGCATATCTGATTTAGAAAATTTTTCCCAACCATAGCCAGCAAGTATGACGACAAGGGATGAAAATAAAAAACTGTATCTAAATAAAAACATGTTAGGAGCATGCATACCATGCCAAAATAAATTAAGAGGTTCAATATAAAAACTTAAAATTAGAATAATAAATAAACCTGCATAAGCTATTTTATTTTTTGTTTTATTTTTTTCGCTACAAAAATAAAAGAGACAAAAAATTAATGGCAATAGCCCGACATAAATAAAAGGAATTGAGCCATATTTTGTGGTATCAAAAACCCCAATCATATTTTTAATCACAATATCCCAAAAAGCCGTTGCTTCTGTTTTAAGATGACCTATAGCAGATAGTGTCTCACCATTAGATCTTAAATCAAATACGGCTGGCAAAATCATCACCATCGAAGCTATCCCAGCTAAGATAGAGGTTGTCAGATAAGGGATGATTCGCTTTTTATAAAAAGATGCGTTTATGGCAACACGAGCAACGAAATAAAGGAACGAAAATAATCCTACCATAAAACCAAAGTAAAAATTAGATACAAATAAAAGAAAGTAAGAAACAAACAGTAAAGCAGATTTTCCCTTATCTAGTATTCGGTTGATACCTAAAAAAATTAGAGGGATGTACATAAAAATATCTAACCACATAATCAACTCAGAGTGTGCGGTTGCAAAAGACATGAGCGAATAACAAATAGCTAATGTAACATGTGATAGATTTGGTAATTTATAAGTTTCTTTTGAGTAGTACCAAAAGGATAATCCAGCTGTTCCTATTTTTAATAAAGTTAATAAATAAAGAGCATCTGGAATATTTTGATTATTAAAAAAGAAAACAATCGGTGTAAAGATACCGCCCAAATAGTAAGAAATAAGAGACCAGTAATTGAGTCCTAAAGAAGCATTCCAAGTATAAAAGATACTTTGTTTACCATGTAAAACGTTGTTAAAACTAGCATGAAAATTAGAAAATTGTGAAAAAGCATCGCTAGCCAAGACACTTCTAGTACTGCCAGGATAAATACCTAAACTTAAATAAACGCCTATCATAACCAAAACTGGGACGATAAAAGCAAGAAGTCCGAATTTACCACTTGTTTTAAATGTTTTTTTCATGTTTGATAACATAGTCGTTTTTTATCCTCCTAGATAAGATTTTAACGTCTAGTTTGACCTTCCCCAAAGATGATATATTTTGTGGTAGTTAATTCATTTAAGCCCATTGGACCTCTAGCGTGTAATTTTTGTGTGCTAATGCCAATTTCTCCACCAAATCCAAATACGCTACCATCAGTAAAGCGAGAAGATGCGTTGACGTAAACAGCGGCTGCGTCAATTTGTTGAATAAATTTTTGAGAGTGCTGATAGCTGTCTGTTACAATCACTTCGGAATGTTTCGTTCCGTAATGGTTAATATGCTGGATAGCGTCATCTAGATTATTGACGATTTTTACTGATAAGATTAGGTCATTAAATTCTGTGGCAAAATCTTCCTCTGTTGCAAGTGTAGCAGAAGGTAGGTAAACCAAAGATGCTTGGTCTACTCTTAATTTAACATGATTGGCTTCAAATTCAGGGGACACCAGTTCAAAAAATTTCTTAGCAATAGTCGCGTTCACTAAAAGTGATTCTGTCGCATTGCATACTGAAGGACGTTGACACTTACCGTTAATTACAATATCTTTTGCCATAGTTAAATTGGCGTGTTTATCAACATATACATGACAGTTTCCAGTTCCAGTTTCAATAACAGGGACAGTGGCATTTTTAACCACAGATTGAATTAAGTTCGCACCACCACGAGGGATTAGAACATCTAGATAATCTGATAATTGCATGAATTTTGTTGCTGTTTCTCTTGAAGTATCATCAATGAATTGAACACAATCTTTTGGAAAATCAACTAACTCTAAAGCCTGTTGAATCGATTGAACAAGTGCTTGATTAGAGTAAAAAGCCTCTTTTCCTCCGCGTAAGATGATGGCATTACCTGATTTTAAAGCAAGAGCTGATGCATCTGTTGTAACGTTCGGTCTTGATTCATAAATCATACCGATAACGCCCAATGGAACTCGTTGTTTTCCAATTAATAAATTATCTTCGTTTCGCCACATATGATCAACTTTTCCTATTGGGTCGTCTAAATCAATAGTTGTCTGAATGTCGTGTTGCATCGTATTAATTCGTTCTTTTGTGAGAAGTAGCCTGTCAATCATGGTTTCAGGAATCCCATTTTTATTAGCTAATTCAATATCTTTTTCATTTGCTGCTAAGATAATTTCCATATCTCTATCTAGCATTTCGATGATAGATTTTAGTGCATTATTTTTTTCTTTTGTTGTGGCATTATTCAAGAAAAAGGCCGATTTAGTTGCTTGTTTACCCAATGTTTCTAATAGTGTCATTTAAAACCCCTCCTTTATAAGTTCTAGTTAATTTGAAAATAGTGTACCTACTTCTTTTCCCTCTAAAATGTCGAATAAAATAGCAGGATCTTTACCGCTAGCTAAAATCATTTGTGATTGATTATCTAACACACGCTTTGCTGCTTTTAATTTGCTTGTCATACCACCAGTTCCAAAAACGCTCCCTTTACCTCTAGCCGCGTCTTCCATCATTTCTGTAATTTCTGTGATATGAGAGTACAGTATAGCATCTGGATTAGTATGAGGATTATCACTATAAAAACCATCAATGTCTGAAAGCATTAGGAGTAAGTCTGCTTGAGCTAATTTACAAACAATAGCAGATAGTTGATCATTATCACCGAATTTTGTTAAGTGATCAAGTTCATCTACGGAGACACTGTCATTTTCGTTTACGATTGGGATAACCCCCATAGTTAATAACTCCTCAAATGTATTAATAACATTTTGTCTACTTGTTGGAAAATCGATGACATCACGAGTGAGTAAGACTTGGGCTGATTGTTGGTGATAAGAAGTAAATCGTTGAGTGTATATCTTGATTAATTCAGATTGACCAATCGCTGCAACAGCCTGTTGTTTAGCGATAGTCTCAGGTCGTTTTTCTAATCCTAATAAGTTCATTCCAACACCAATTGCACCTGAAGAAACCAAGATAACCTCATATCCAAGTTGTCTTAAAGAAGATAAGGTAAAAGCTAATTGATCAATAGCACGTAAATTTATTTCGGAATTGGGTAGAACAAGAGAGCTTGTTCCAACTTTTATAACAAGTCGCTTACTTTTTTTTAATAATGTTTTTCTGCTCAAAATAATCCCTCTTTTTTGTTTAATGGCTATTTTTTAAGTGCCTATGCTTGCTATAATAACGCATTTTTAATTGTGTTTCCACTAATAGAAAATGATTTTTGAAAATTAGTGTTGACTTTAAAAAAAATGAGTATATGATTGTCATGAATACTAACTTTTTAAAGAGAAAAGGAGTGAAAAAGGTGAGTCAAAAATGTAATCCACAAGCAATTGATCGATTTACGCTAGGTGGAACGCTTGTTGCAATGGGAGTTGTCTATGGCGATATTGGTACTAGTCCATTATATGTCATGAAAGCCATTGTTGATGGTAATGGTGGGTTAGAGCATGTTTCAGAAACTTTTATCTTAGGTGCAGTATCACTAGTTTTTTGGACATTAACTTTATTAACCACAATAAAATATGTCATGATTGCATTGAATGCAGATAACCACGGTGAAGGTGGTATTTTTTCACTTTTCACATTAGTTAGAAAAAATAGTCGATATTTATTATATCCGGCTATGCTAGGAGGAGCCACTTTACTGGCAGATGGTATATTAACTCCTGCTGTAACGGTTACAACAGCTGTTGAAGGCCTTCGAGGAATTCCCTCTTTCCATAATGTGTTTGGTGATAGCCAGCAAATCATTGTGATTATAACAGTTATTATTATCTTTTCCCTTTTTATGGTTCAACGTTTAGGTACTAAAAAAGTGGGGACAGCTTTTGGTCCAATTATGTTTGGCTGGTTTACATTCATTGGTTTGATTGGTTTATCTAATTTTATGGGGAATTTATCTGTGATTCGTGCATTAAATCCTTATTATGCTGTTCATCTACTATTCTCTGAAGAAAATAAATTAGGTATTTTAATTTTAGGTAGTGTATTTCTAGCGACAACAGGGGCCGAAGCTTTATATTCTGATTTAGGTCATGCCGGTAGAAACAATATTCGTGTTAGTTGGCCGTATATTAAAGTATGTTTGGTATTAAATTACTTTGGTCAAGCTGCTTGGATTATTCGTGTGAAAGATTTACCGGAATATCAAGATATCGGTATGTTGAATCCGTTTTTTAGAATGATGCCACAATCATTAACTATTATTGGTGTTATCTTTGCAACAGTAGCTGCTATTATTGCGTCACAATCATTGATTTCTGGCTCTTATACATTAGCTTCTGAGGCAATTAAGTTACGTCTATTACCAAGAATGAAAATTATTTATCCGACTGATCAAAAAGGACAATTATATATTCCAGCTATTAATAATATGTTAATGGTGGGTTGTTTAGCCATTGTTTTTGGTTTCCGAACATCTGCTCGAATGGAAGCAGCTTATGGCTTAGCTATTACGATTACGATGTTAATGACAACTATTTTGTTGCTTGTATATTTATTACAAGAGGGAACACCAAAATCTTTAGCGTACCTGATTTTTATCTTTTTTGGAACGATTGAGAGTATCTTTTTTGTTTCTAGTGCATCTAAGTTTATGCACGGAGGTTACGTTGCTTTAGGTATGGCGTTAGTTATTTTCTTGATCATGTTAATTTGGCATCGAGGTAATATGATTACAGAGGCAACATCAAAACGTATCTCTTTATATGATTATAAAGGACAATTAGGTGAGTTAAGAGATGACACGGATTGGCCACAGTTACAAACAAATTTAGTCTTTTTAACTTCTAAAATAAAGGGGCACCTGATTAGTAGAGAAATTATGTATTCAATATTAGACAAAAGCCCAAAACGTGCGAAAGTTTATTGGTTCGTTAATGTCTTTGTGACAGATGAACCGTATACCAAAGAATATTATGTGGATATGATGGATACTGATTATATTGTCAATGTCCAACTTCGTTTAGGATTTAAAATGCCACAGGAAGTTAACGTCTATCTAAGACAAATTGTACATGATTTAATGAACGAAGGAAAACTACCGAAACAACCACAAAAATATTCTATTACACCAGGAAGAGATACAGGAGATTTTTCATTTGTTTTAATACGTGAAGAATTATCCCGTGTAACAGAGTTGAATTGGTTAGATACTTTAGTGATGCAAGCAAAATTAGGAATCAAACGACGAGCAGTTGACCCTGCTAAATGGTATGGGTTGGAATATAGTGATGTGATTACAGAATATGTTCCACTTGTTATTCAACCTAAGCGAAACAAAGTAACATTAAAACAAGTGCCAGTTGAAGAATTTGATGAAGATGATGATGAATTACATAATTTATAAAAGAAAGAGTAAGATTTATTTTTACTCTTTTTATTTGTCTATTTTTCGGTTAGGATTAAAGAAATCAAAAGATAAAGGAAGGTAACACATGAATAAAGTAAGAGGATTTGAAAAAGTATCAACATTTGAGAATATCAATCTACCAAAAAGAGCAACAAAAAATGCAGCAGGATATGATTTTGAATCAGCTGTTGATATTGTGATTCCAAGTATTTGGAAACAAGGAATTGCGAAAGTATTAAAGGCTATATTATCAAAAGAAGATATATTGGTTGATGCTGATATGCAAAAAGAGTTAAAATCAACACTTGTTCCAACAGGTGTGAAATCTTATATGGGGGATGATGAGTTTTTACAGATTGCCAATCGCTCAAGCAACCCGTTAAAAAATTTTTTAGTTTTGACAAATGGTGTGGGAGTTATAGACAGTGACTATTATGATAATCCAGATAATGAAGGGCATATCATGATTCAGCTACTAAACTTTGGCTTAACTGACAAGCAGATTAAAAAAGGAGATCGTATCGCTCAAGGCATTTTTTTACCATTCTTAAAAGCAGACAATGATTTAGTACAAACGCAGAGGACAGGTGGATTTGGGTCGTCTGGTAAATAATTTTCTAAAGAGTCGCAGTTTTTATTAGAATCGGACAATTTATGTTAAAATACGTTTATAAGTATTTTATTTTATAAGGAACTAAAAATTGTAGGATAAGGATGATTTTGTGGCAAAAAAAAAGAGAAATGAGTTTGTTTGTCAAACGTGTGGTTATATCTCTCCAAAGTATCTGGGTCGTTGTCCTAATTGTGGTGAATGGAATACATTAGTGGAAGAAATTTCCTCAGATACCCCCACTAGGCATAGTCGAGTAAGTTTGACGGGTGAAATGAGTAAACCGCAAAAGTTAAAAGAAGTCGCTACACAAAAAGAACGGCGTATAAAAACACAATTAGGTGAATTAAATAGAGTATTAGGCGGGGGGGTTGTTCCAGGCTCAATGGTCTTAATTGGTGGGGATCCTGGTATTGGAAAATCAACACTATTACTACAAGTATCTCAACAACTTAGTCTGTTAAAAGGAAATGTATTATACGTCTCTGGTGAAGAGAGTTCGCAACAGATTAAAATGCGTGCAGAACGGTTGGCTGATGGAACAAATGATTTTTATGTTTATCCAGAAACGGATATGGGTCGCATTAAACAAGTTATCGAGCAATTGACACCAGACTATGTGATTATTGATTCGATTCAGACAATGGTTCATCCGGAAACGGAAAGTGCTGCTGGAAGTGTGAGTCAAGTTCGAGCGAATACGGCTGAGTTGATGCAAATTGCTAAAACAAACAATATTGCCATCTTCATTGTAGGACACGTGACCAAAGAAGGCTCACTTGCAGGGCCACGGATGCTTGAACATATGGTAGATACAGTACTTTATTTTGAAGGAGACAGACATCATACATTTAGAATATTGCGTGCTGTAAAAAATCGTTTTGGTTCAACCAATGAAATAGGTATTTTTGAAATGAGACAAGCTGGTTTAGTGGAAGTGTTAAATCCATCTGAAGCTTTCTTGGAAGAGAGAATTGATGGGGCAACTGGATCAGCGATTGTCTGTTCAATGGAAGGAACGCGACCTATCTTAGCTGAAATTCAATCACTTGTAACGCCATCTGTTTTTGGAAATGCGAAACGAACAGCAACAGGTCTTGATTATAACCGTGTATCACTGATTATGGCTGTGTTAGAAAAACGTGCTGGATTATTATTACAAAACCAAGATGCTTATTTAAAAGCAGTTGGGGGAGTGAAACTTGATGAACCAGCGATTGATTTATCCATCGCAGTGAGTATTGCATCAAGTTACAAAGATAAAGGGACTTCTCCTCAAGATTGTTTTATTGGTGAAATTGGGTTAACTGGTGAAATTAGACGAGTAAATCGTATCGAGCAACGGGTAGGAGAAGCACAGAAATTAGGATTTAGACGAGTCTTTATTCCTATTAATAATCTGCAAGGGTGGACACCGCCAACTGGAATTGAAGTGATTGGTGTTGAAACACTATCTGAAACATTATTTAAAGTATTTTCCTAAGTAAAGGAGGAAAGATAAGTATGCAGAAAAAAATATATGCGATTGTGATGGCTATTGTTGGATTTAGTTTAGGTGTGGCATTATTCCCATTACTATGGAAAGCCACAAATCAAGAAACACTTAGTTGGTTAAATAACGATATTACTAACGGAATTATTGGTGCGATTATTTTTGCAATTATTGCGACTTTAACTGAGCGATACTTAGTATCAGGTTTAAAAAAAATAGAAAAATTTATTACAGAACAAAGTCTATCAGATTTGTTATTCGGAAGTATTAGTACAATTATTGGATTACTCTTAGGGGCACTTATTTCTGTTCCATTTTATTCACTCCCTTTAATTGTTCCGGCAATTATTATGTTAATTACAGGATATTTAGGTTTTAGAGTTGGAACAATGAAAACGGAAGATTTTAAAAAGCTCTTTATGCCAAAATCAAAAAAGGTATCAGAGGACATCTTAGATCGTCGAGTTGATGATTATTTTCATAAATACAAAGTATTAGATACCAGTGTTATTATTGACGGGCGTATTTATGATATAGCTAAAACTGGGTTCATTGAAGGAACATTATTAATTCCAAATTTTGTTTTATATGAATTACAATACATTGCGGATTCAGGGGATAGTATGAAACGCGTTCGCGGACGTCGAGGGTTAGATATCTTAAACGCCTTACAAAAAGAAGAAAATATCTCGGTTGAAATGTATGAAGGCGATTTTGAAGATATTCAAGAAGTTGATAGTAAATTGATTAAGTTAGCTAAATTGTTAGATGGTATTGTCGTGACAAATGACTACAATCTTAATAAAGTCTGTGAATTTCAAAATGTCCCAGTATTTAACATTAATGCCTTGGCAAATGCTGTTAAACCAGTTGTCATACCTGGTGAAACAATGGATGTTGTTGTAATGAAAGATGGAACAGAACGCCAACAAGGTGTAGCATATTTAGATGATGGCACAATGGTTGTGGTTGAAGATGGTAAACACTTTATGAACAAGAAAATAAATGTTATTGTAACGAGTGCATTACAAACGGCTGCTGGTCGAATGATTTTTGCAAAACCAAGTCATTCTCAAACAACGATAAATGCTGACTAATTGTTAAAAAAGTCTTAAGAAAGTGCCTTTACTATTTAAGTAAATGAAGGTAAACTAAAAGCATAGGAAGCGATAATACGTGAACAAGGAAGGTAATACCATGGGAAATAAAGTACGTGTCAGATATGCACCAAGTCCAACAGGTCATTTGCATATAGGAAATGCCAGAACAGCATTATTTAATTATTTATTTGCTCGTCATCATGATGGCGATTTTATTATTCGTATTGAGGATACAGATCAAAAACGTAATATTGAAGACGGAGAAAAAAGTCAGTTAGATAACTTAGCATGGCTAAATATTGACTGGGATGAGTCACCTGATAAACCAGGTGAATATGGTCCTTATCGTCAATCCGAAAGAAAAGATATTTACCAACCATTAGTTGATCAATTATTAGCAAGTAACTTGGCTTACAAATGCTACTGTACAGAAGAAGAATTAGAAGCAGAACGTGAAAGCCAACGTAGCCGTGGTCAAATTCCACGTTATAATGGAAAGTGTGCTCATTTAACACCAGAACAACAAGCAGCAAAAGAAGCTGAAGGTATCACACCAGTGGTTCGTTTTAGAGTACCAAAAGGCGAAGAATACACATTTGATGACATTGTAAAAGGAAACATTACATTTGAATCTGATAGTGTAGGTGGCGATTTTGTCATTTTAAAACGTGACGGGATGCCGACGTATAACTTTGCCGTAGCCGTGGATGATCATTTGATGAAAATTACGCATGTTTTACGTGGGGATGATCATATTGCAAACACACCCAAACAATTAATGATCTATGAAGCTTTCGGTTGGACACCACCAAGATTTGGTCATATGACATTAATCATTAATACAGAAACAGGTAAAAAACTAAGTAAACGTGATGAAACGATTCTACAATTTATCGAACAATACCGTGAATTAGGTTACTTACCAGAAGCAATGTTTAACTTTATCAGTTTATTAGGTTGGTCTCCAGTTGGTGAAGAAGAAATCTTTAGCCAAGAAGAATTGATTAAAATCTTTGATGCAGATCGTTTAGGTAAATCACCTGCAGCCTTTGATAACAAAAAACTTGAATGGATTAGTAACCAATACATGAAACAACTTGATAGAAAAACAATGGCAGAAATGGCCTTACCTTATTTAATTGAAGCAGGATTAGTAGAAGAAAATCCAACCGCTGAAAAACAAGCTTGGGTTGAAGAATTAGTGAGTCTTTACCAACCACAAATGAGTTATGCAAAAGAAATCGTTGAATTATCAAGTTTATTCTTTAATGATACATTGTCATTTGATGAATCTGCTAAAGAAGTCCTATCAGATGAACAAGTGCCAGAAGTATTAGAAGCATTTAAAACTCAATTGAAAGAATTAGAAGAATTTGATGTTCCGACTATTAAAAAAGCGATTAAAGCTGTACAAAAAGAAACAGGAGCTAAAGGTAAAAAATTATTTATGCCAATTCGTGTAGCAGTCAGTGGACAAATGCATGGTCCAGAATTAGCAGAAACGATTCTTTTATTAGGTAAAGAGCAAGCAACAGAACATATTAATTTAGCATTAAAAGAAATACAAGGATAAGAAAAGTAAGTGATAAATTGTCTTTAGAGAGCTTGTGGTGGGTGCGAACAAGTGTTAATTTATCAGTGAAGTGCCTCTTTGAGTAGGATAAGTGAAGTAAGTAGCTTGTCTCGTGTGATAGACGTTATGTTATCAAAAAGATTCACTGTATCAAGTGAATGAAGAAAAGTGGAACCACGTGAGAACGTCTTTTAACAAACAATTTGTTAAAAGACGTTCTTTTTTATCTATGAGAGGAGCAAGTATATGGGAATACAGATATATAATACATTAAGTCGAAAAAAAGAAAATTTTGTACCAATTAAACCAAATGAAGTGAGCATGTATTTGTGCGGTCCGACTGTTTATAATTACATTCATATAGGAAATGCTAGAAGTACAGTCGCTTTTGATACAGTTAGACGTTATTTTGAGTTTAGAGGATATAAGGTTAATTATGTCTCAAACTTTACAGATGTGGATGATAAAATCATTAAGACGGCTAACCAAGAAGGAATTTCAACGAAAGAATTAGCAGATAAATATATAGAGGCTTTTAAAGAAGACACGGGTAAATTAAACGTGCAACCAGCTTGCTTGCACCCACGTGTCGTTGACCATATTGATGATATCATTGACTTTGTTTCTGTTTTAATTGATAAAGGTTATGCTTACGAGTCACAAGGAGATGTGTATTACCGCACACGACTATTTAAACCTTATGGAAAGTTAAGTAATAAAAGCATTGACGAATTGGAAATTGGGGCTAGTCAAAGAACTGGTGATGAATCAGCTAAAAAAGAAGATCCATTAGATTTTGCTTTATGGAAAGAAGCAAAAGAGCATGAGGTTTCATGGGATTCTCCATGGGGAAAAGGCCGTCCAGGATGGCACATTGAGTGCTCTGTGATGGCAACAAAACATTTAGGTGATACAATAGACATCCACGCAGGTGGTCAAGACTTAGAATTTCCTCATCACGAAAATGAAATTGCTCAAAGTGAAGCAAAAACTGATCAGACATTTGCTCATTATTGGATGCATAACGCTTATTTAACAGTCGGTGAATCAGGTGAGAAAATGAGTAAATCACTTGGTAACTTTATTACCGCACATGATTTGATGAAAGACGTGTCACCAGAAGTGGTACGTTTCGCTTTGTCAACGACACATTATCGTCGACCAATGCCTTTCAATGAAACAACAATTAAAGAAGCAACGACTAATTTAGGACGTATTAAAAGTAGTTACAATAATGCGAGTTTCCGATTAGAAACGTCAGTTGATTCTTTAGAAAACGATCATGATTGGTTAAAAGAATTATCTACTTTGATGATGGAATTTGTTACAGAGATGGATGATGATTTTAATGCCGCAAATGGTATTACAGTAGTTTATCAGTTAGTGAAACACTTAAATCGTTACTTAGAAGAAGAGACGGTTTCTAAAGAAGTTATATCTGCCTATCAAGAAACGCTAGAAAAATTAGTGCTTATTTTTGGTATTGAACTAGCTAGTAGCGAGGATTTATTAGATGAAGATATTGATGCGTTAATTTCTGAGAGAAATACGGCACGTAAAGAAAAAAACTTTGCTAGAAGTGATGAGATACGTGATTTATTAAAAGAACAAGGGATTATTTTAGAAGATACCCCTCAAGGAACAAGATGGAGTAGAAGTGAATGACAAATGAAAAAGATTATACCTTACTAAGTGGATTAACTCTTGCTTACGTGGGGGATGCTATATATGAAACATACATCCGTGATTATTTAGTGAAAAGTGGGCAAACTCGCCCGAATCAATTACACCGTTTAGCAACACACTATGTATCAGCCAAAGCGCAACATTATTTGATTGAACAAATGATGGAACAAGGACTTTTAAATGATGAAGAACAAGATATGTATCGACGTGGCCGCAATGCCAAAAGCCACACAAGTGCCAAAAATACGTCGGTTGCTGTGTACCGATCATCTACAGGTTTTGAAGCATTGATGGGATATTTACACCTAACAGAACAAAAGAAACGTTTAGAAGAAGTCATTGCATGGTGTATTCAAACAATAGGAGAAAAAAATAATGAGAAAACCACAAAATAAACGCAAACCAGACAGACAACGCCCAAAATTTGATAAAAAACATCAACAAGAAGCAGATGTACCAACACCAGAAATGGATGATGTGGTGTTAGGAAAACATGCGACAATAGAAGCGCTGCAAGCTAATCGAGGGAATAAACTATTTTTACAAGAAGACATTAAAGGAAATAAAATTGAAGAAATTAAACAGTTGGCTCAAGAAAAAATAGTTTCTATCAAATGGGTACCAAAATCTAAATTAGATGAAATGGTAGATGGATTAAATCATCAAGGGATTGTCTTAAAAATCACCCCATATGAATATCTATCGTTATCAGAATTATTGGAAAAAACAAAAGAAAAAGAAAATCGTTTTTTCTTAATTTTAGATAGTATTATGGATCCACATAATTTAGGTTCTATTTTACGGACAGCTGATGCGGTAAATGTTGATGGCGTTATTATTCCAAAACACCGTGCAGTTGGTGTGACACCAGTTGTGGTTAAGACGTCTACAGGAGCAGTAGAGCATATTCCCATTTCACGTGTGACAAATTTATCTCAAACAGTGAAAGAGCTTAAAAAAGAAAATATTTGGGTATTTGGAACCGATATGGAAGGGACAGACTACACCCACTGGAATGTTTCAGGAGACATTGCTTTAATTATTGGTAATGAAGGAAAAGGTATGGGACAAGCGCTCAAAAAAGAGGTCGATGAAATGATTACTATTCCAATAGAAGGTCACGTACAAAGTCTAAATGCGAGTGTTGCAGCTGGCTTGTTAATGTATGAAGTATACAGAAAGAGAAGATAAACAATGGAGGGCATCATATGACACGAAAATTAAAACATCAAGTCCTTTTTGTCGATGGTTATAATATGATTGGTGCTTGGCCTGAATTAAATCGCTTAAAAAAGCTAGATAAATTAGGAGATGCGAGAGATCAGTTATTATTTATTCTATCGAATTATGCTAAATATAAAGGAATCGAAATCATCGTTGTATTTGATGCCCAACTTGTTCCAGGTATTCAACAGACGTATGATAAGTATGGTTTAACAGTTATTTTTACAAAAGAAGAAGAAACAGCAGACACATACATTGAACGGGAAGTTCCCAATAAAATGAATGCTTTATCAACTGTTCGTGTAGCAACAAGTGATTTGGCAGAGCAGTGGGTGGTTTTTTCTCAAGGTGCGTTACGTGTTTCAGCAAGGGAACTGTTTAATTCAATTAAAGAAATGGAAAAAGAAATTAAAACTGATACACAAGATTATAAGTACCAAAATTTAAGACGAAATAGTCCATGGAATCAAGAACAAGTTCAAACATTAAAAGAATTATTTGATGAGTTAATGTATCATTAAACAAAATGACCCGTTACCTTTATTATGGTAACGGGTCATTTTTTATTTTTTGGCAGAACGCATAAGTGAATCAAACGTTATTTTAACCAAATATAATATACCAGTTGCGACTGAGCCAGTAAAAAGAATACTAGATACGTCTGCAAAAAAGTTTTCTAATTGTGGGTGAGCAAATAAGCCAATCAAATAAAAAATAATGCTTAAACTAAGTAAAATAACAGCAAATAAAAAAATAATAGCATTAACAGTTAATTGTTTGTTTTCTTGATTATTAAAAAATTTTTTCATAATATATCTCCTTTAACAATATGATTTTTATTATCATAATATAGATTTCAATTTGAAGTAAAGAGGAAAAATTAAATCGTAATAGACCAAAAAAGGACGATTATCTGTTTAAAGATAATCGTTCTTTTTTTTATTTGGTTATGTCTTTAATCATATCAGACATTATTTTTCGTTGATATTCTGCTGCATAGGCTTGTGATAACTTAGATTGTTTGTCTTTATTTGTTGCTAAAGTAGGATCTTTAGCGATAGATTCTTTTAATCTAGAAGAAACATAGTTTGTCATTTCGATTTCTAATGAGTCTTTTTTACTAGCCATCTCTTCTCCAAGTTTTTTTGCTTGATCTGTGCTTAACTCTAACCAGTCTTTTGGAATGTAGAAAATATTTTCTTTTGAAATATATTCCCTGTTATTACCAGACATACCAAAAAGCATTTGATACATAGAGCTTTTATATACCCAACGAGTAGTCTCAGTTTTCAGTAAGGCTTTATTATCGTCGCTTGTTTTAACAATATTGGTTACATGGTTAGTCCCAGTTTGGGTAAGTTTTTTTTGAGAGGGGTTTGTTTTATATAAATAAATTTTTTCATCACTAGTTCCTAATGGTTGATAAAGTAATATATTCATTTGGTCATTGTCAGTTGAACTTACAATAGAAATTTCTTTTAGTGTTTTTTCTTCTTTCATCCCAAAATGATGTGAATAGTTCATTCCCATTAGAGTGATACTTCCAATAAATAAGATCCCAAATACGACAGCCAAGGTATAGTGCCATGTTGATTTGGCAAAAATAAATGTAAAGGCAAATAATAAGGCGCTAAGAATAACTAAGATAACTATCATGAGATAACCTCCTGACTTTGAGCAGTTTTTTTGATGTTTTCATGAATGAAGAAAGTAATCAATAAACCTATTATTCCAAATAGAACTGCTACTAAAAATGCAGCATGATAACCTGTTAAAGTGGCATTAGTTGCTAATTCCTTGTACTCAAGAGGCGCTGATTTTAAAAGTGATTTATCAGGTAAAGCATTCTTAGTTTTATTTGTAAGAACACTGATTAAAATAGCCGTTCCAACAGAACTAGCAACTTGACGTAGTGTACTATTAACAGCTGTTCCATGTGTAATGAGATGTTTTGGTAAAGAGTTCATACCTAGTGTAGTGAGAGGCATCATTACCATAGAAATACCAAACATACGTACCGCGTATAACGTCATAATATAAATTACAGGAGTTGTTTCAGTTAGGAACATAAAAGGAATTGTCGCACTTGTCAGTAAAAACATTCCCATGATACCTAAACGTTTTGCTCCATGTTTATCAAAAATACGACCAGTTACGGGCATCATAATTCCCATAACTAATGCGCCAGGGAGTAACATTAAACCAGAGTGAAAAGCTGATTCACCTCGAATATTTTGAATATATAAAGGTAAAACCATTTCGGCTCCAATCATTGCCATATTAGCTAAACTTGCAAGTATGGTAGCAATCGTATAAGTTTTTGATTTAAATACTCTTAGCTCTAAGAAAGGAGTCTCGATAGTTAATTGTCTCCAAGTGAAAATAATTAAAGTAATGACGCCGACTGCTAAAAAGCTTAATACTTTAGTACTACCCCATCCATCATTTCCAACACTAGAAAATCCATAAAGTAGTGAACCAAACCCTAAAGTAGATAAACAAATAGATAACACATCAATAGCAGGATTTGATAACTCCAATACGCTTTTCATTGCAAAAAACGACAAAATAATAACTAATAAAACAATAGGAATAACCATATAAAATAAATCACGCCAGACATAATGATCAATGATATAGCCTGAAAGAGTTGGCCCTAAAGCAGGAGCTAGCCCAATAACAATACCAGCGCCACCCATGGCCGCTCCACGTTTTTCAGGTGGGAAAATATTTAGCATAATGTTTTGCATTAAAGGCATAGATACGCCAACACCAGCAGCCTGAACGAGTCTACCAGTCAGTATCATGGAAAAAGTTGGTGCAATCGCACAAAGAATGGTCCCGACTAAGAAAATACTCATAGCCCCAATATATAAATTTTTTGAATTAAATTTATTCATTAACCAAGCTGATATAGGAATCATAATCCCATTAACTAATAAAAATCCAGTTGTGAGCCATTGAATGGTAGCAGCAGATACATCGAATTCTTTCATTAAAGTTGGAAAGGCTGTTGTTAGTAAAGTTTGATTTAAAACAGTACAGAAAGTTCCAATTAAAAGTACCGAAACGAGTAAGCTGCGTTTATATGTGTTCCCATGAATATCAACGGGTTGTAAGTTTTCCATATAATAATCCTCCTAAAAATTATTTTTATAACAGTAAAACAATATACACGTCTCTGACGCCATTGTCAACAATGTTGACACATCTGTTAAGTGCGTGTATATTGATGTAGTTAACCTTTTTATGGAAAGTAGGGTAATTATTATGGTATCTAAATTTAAAGACTGGATAGAACAAGAAGATATTCGTATGGGAATCAGTGAATTAACAAAAAAAACTGAGACAACGACTAGACAGTTAAGATATTGGGAAAAAAAAGGATACATCCAATCCATTCAGCCGGATCCTAATAGCCCAAGGTCATATAAGCTAAGTGAGATTATTAAAGTAGAACTGATTAAAGAATATCTGGATAGTGGATATAAATTGTCCATGGCACATGAAAAAGCAATGGCGAAATTATCTAAAATGCAACGATTTCGTGACGTTTTTTCAAATTACTTTAAAGATGCTAAAATTTTAGATGATCAGTATGAAATATTTACAATTGGTCCATTTAGTGAGACAAATGAAAAAATAACTATTAAGCATGATTCAGTTAATAATACATTAAGTTATGAAATAAAAAAAATAGAGGAATAATATGGATGAATAGCTCTAAAAATATCTAAATGATAACAAAAAATTCATATTTTTTTAATAAAAATAACAAATTATTATAAAATAAGGGGTGTTATAATAACAAGGAGGAGAGATAACGCTTTCAAAAGAATAAGGAGATTTATGATTATGAGAGAAGATATTTTTGACTTATTAAAGGAACGTGCCGTAAAGGGATGTTCCTATTCGTTTGACTATATTTTTGAAACATACAAACCTATTGTTTATCGTTCGAAGAAAGTATATCATTTATACCATTATGAGACAGATGATTGGTTGCAAGAAGGAAGAATCGTATGTTTCAAGTCCTTACAAACATATGACGTTAAACGAGGAGCAACGTTTGGTAGTTACTTTCGAATGAATTTTAAAAATCATATATTTTCATTGATAAGGAGACAAGAAGCTCATAAAAGAAGAGTAGATAAAGAGTGCATCACTTGTGGAGGGGATATTGACATGGTATCTCATGTGATTGAAAATCGCCCACTAGAAACCATCAAATATATATTTTATAAAGAAAATGTGTTTCTTTTTGCAGAATCATTATCTGATTATGAACGTCAAGTGTTCGTAAAATATACATTAGAACAGGAATGTAAGATGTTAAAAGAAAAAAGAGCCTTAACTCGAATTAAGAAAAAGTTTGTTCATCACTATATTAACTCATAAAAAAATAAAAGTGCTTATCTCTCTTATTAAAAATGTTTAATTATTCTTTGAAAAAATGAAAATACTATTGATAAATAAAAACGATTATGGTAAAATTTGTCTTTTTTGTTCGTCTATGATATACTTGACGTAAGAGGTGAATAAAATGTCTTTAAGTATCTCCACCATAAAAGAAGAATTAGAACATAAAGTCGGTAGTAGAATAAAGTTAGTCGCTCAAACGGGTCGTAAAAAGCAGACTGAGCGTCATGGAGTATTAGCTGAGTTATATCCATCAGTTTTTATTGTACAACTAGATCAAGATGAAAATGCTTTTGAACGTGTGTCGTATAGTTATACAGATATTTTAACACATTCAGTAGAAGTATTATTTCATGAAAATGAAGAAGAATTAATAGGATAAGAAAGATATAGAGCCTAGTAGACCTGAGGCTTTTTATTTTTGAATAAGGGGGACAAAGGATGAAAAAAGTATTATTTGTTTGTTTAGGTAATATTTGTCGTTCACCTATGGCAGAGGTAATATTTAAAGATAAGGTAAAAAATAAAGGGTTGTTTGATGTTATTGAGGTTTCTTCCAGAGCAACTGGGAGCTGGAATGATGGAGACGCTCCACATAAAGGCACACAAGAGAAATTGAAAGAAGTCGGTTTATCATGTGAGGGATTACATGCTCAAAAAATTTCTTCTGATGATTTTCATCAGTTTGATTACATTATAGGAATGGATGAAAATAATATTCGAGATTTAGAAGGATTATCACCTGATATTGAATCATTACATAAAATTCATTTATTATTATCAGAAGAAGTTGGATTGGATAAAAAAATGATACCAGATCCTTATTACACCGGAGATTTTGATTTAACTTATGAGTTGATAAATAAGGGAACAACAAAATGGTTAGAAAAAATTGAACAGGAAATGAGTTAATTTTGTCAAATAGTATAAAATAAAAAGAGTTAGGAGCTAAACGTTACTAACTCTTTTTATTTTGATCTTAATGAGATAGTTTGTGAAAAATTCATAAGTATAGACAACATGATTATAAATAGGTCAAAATTTTGTTTCAATAAAATAAAAGATGACGATACTAATATGGGATAAATTAGAAACTTGTGTACAATAAGATTCATTGGTGATAAATGAGCTGGACTTTTATTTTTAGTCAATTTTTGGTTACCTTTTTAGTTATTTTTGAACATTAAACAAATTAAAAGCACCATATACTCATTTTGTAAGTAACAATAAATTCAAAAAAGGGGCATATAAGGATGACTAATAAAATACAACCAGAAAATTTAAATAATATAAAATTAAAAAAGAAACGTAAAAAAAGAAAACATAGACAATCATCTAGTCAGTCCATCTGTTCAACTAACGTCATAAAAACTGGGAAAATAGTCGTTAAAAAACGATTGAGTATAGCAGCTATTTTAGTTGCTATTTTAAGATTAAGTACAACAGCAACAGTCGTTGCTTTAGATCGTCACAATGCTCATCAGGAGGAAATAAAAAAGAATTAGCCTACGTTTCTTTTATAAATGATGTCTATCTTTATCAACTAAATTTGGTTAATTTATGAAGTGAATTAAATGATAAATCTATTAAATTACAGTATCCAATTTTTTATGATATTGTATCCCAGAGTTTAAAAGAATTAGAAATAAATACTCCTTGGATTCGTTTTTATGCCCCTTTATTGATTAGTCGAGCCTTTAGGTATTGTAATTATAAGGTATTTGAGAGTCTTACTAAAATTAAAGCTGTTTCAATCGTGGTCTCGACAACTTTAGAGAAAAATCATGCCAAGATTTTAAGCTATATTTTAAAATTGAACATTTCAAGCTAAAATTAAAATTGTAGGATTAGAATATGAAAAGACATTATTTAATAGTAAAGAAACAAGAGATTCTTTGAATAAAGTAGATATGGTGATAACGAACCATCTCTTTTATCACGACTTAGAGAATGTAATTATTGTAGATGACGTTATTGAAAATAATCGATTAGAAGCTATTAAACGTTCAATAGATAGTATATTAATGAAAAATATCGAAAATACTGAACAAGGTTTGGAATAATATTGCTGGATAGTCATTGAAAAAGATTGTGAAAAATGATACACTAAATGTGAAAATAATCACAATTCTTTAGGAGGGATGGACTGTGGAAGAACACAAAAATATGAAAATGGTCCCTAAAGCAACAACAAAACGTATTCCACTTTATTTTAGGTATTTAAAAACATTAGATGAAACAGGTGTAAAACGTATTAAATCAAACGAGTTTAGTAAAATGATTCAAATTCCATCAGCAACTATTAGGCGAGATTTTTCTCACTTTGGGGAGTTGGGACGAAGTGGCTATGGTTATGATGTGCCATACTTAATAGAAGTTTTTAGTGAGATATTAAAAACAGATATTGAAAAACGCATTGCATTAGTTGGATCTGGAAATTTAGGTAAAGCATTAATAAAAAATAATTTTAGACGAGATACAAATTTAAATATTGTGGCGGCATTTGATGCAAATCCTGAAATTGTTGGTGAAAAAATTAATGGAATTGTTGTAAAAGATATGAGTGAGTTAAAAAACATTGTAAAAAAAGAAGGTATTACAACAGTTATTATGACTGTGCCTAGTAGCAAAGCACAACAAGTAATTGATGAGGTTGTTGAAGCTGGAGTGACGGCTATTTTAAATTTTGCTCCTAAGCGGTTAAAAGTTCCCTCACATGTTCAAGTGCAATACATTGATTTAACGACGGAGTTACAAACGTTGATCTATTATGATGAAAATTACAATCATGCAAACCTTGATTTAATCTAGTTTTTCCAAGCATCTATTTTGTGTATTTAACTTTATTTCACTATAATGAAGGAAAGTTAAATAAAGGATGTGTCAACATGGAAGTATTATTAAAAGGTAACCCAGTTGAATTAGTAGGAACACCACCAAAAGCGGGAGAAAAAGCTCCAACATTTAGTTTAAAAGATTTGTCAGATAATGTAATCTCATTAGAGGAATTAAAAGGAAAACCAGTTATTATTAGTGTGGTACCTGATATTGATACTAGTGTTTGTGCACTACAGACAAAACACTTTAATAAAGAAGCAGCAACAATTAAAGACGTATATTTTTTAACGATTTCAAATAACACAAAAGAACAATTAGCTAATTGGTGTGCAGCTGAATCAGTTGACATGACCATGTTAAGAGATGAAGAAGGTGTGGTTGGAAAAGAATATGGTATTTTAATTCCATCAATTAATCGTTTAGCACGCTCAATTTTTGTGTTAGACAAAGATGGCGTCATTACATATGAAGAAATCGTACCAGAAGTATCAAGTGAACCAAATTATGTTAAAGCATTAGAAGCTGCAAAAGCGTTAATCTAAGTTTGACGAAATGATGCTATCAAGGTAAAATGAATGGCATAAACAACCATAAAGAATAGGAAGAGTAATACTTGGATATGTTGCAGAAAGAAAATCCATTGGCTGAAAGGTTTTCCATTTAAAAGTATGAAGGTAGCCTAGGAGTGGGAACCGTATTGTCAACGTTATATGACCTAGAGAGATAAGCGTATTCGTATGCTTATAAGATAGGTGGTACCGCGAGATAATCGTCCTAAAGTTAGAAATAACTTTAGGGCTTTTTGTTTTGAAAAATAAAAAATAAGGAGAAATGTATATGACAGATGAACAACAAAACTTAGCGCCAAAGTTTGACCCAAAAGCTGTTGAAAAAGGGCGTTATAAAAAGTGGCTAGAAAAAGATTTATTTAAACCAAGTGGGGATGAAAGTGCACCAGCGTATTCTATTGTCATACCACCACCAAACGTGACAGGAAAACTTCACTTAGGTCATGCATGGGATACGACACTGCAAGATATGATTATTCGTCAAAAGAGAATGCAAGGCTTTGATACATTATGGTTACCTGGTATGGACCATGCTGGGATTGCAACTCAAGCGAAAGTTGAAGAAAAATTACGTGGTGAAGGTGTGTCACGATATGATTTAGGTCGTGAAAAATTCATCGAAACGACGAAAGAATGGAAAGAAGAATATGCCGGACATATTCGTGAGCAGTGGGCAAAATTAGGATTATCTTTAGACTATTCAAGAGAGAGATTTACTTTAGACGATGGACTATCTGATGCGGTGAAAAAAGTGTTTGTGACACTTTATAATAAAGGCCTTATTTATCGTGGTGAGTACATTATTAATTGGGACCCACAAGCAAAAACCGCTTTATCTGATATCGAAGTCATTCATAAAGACATCGAAGGCGCGTTTTATCATATGTATTATCCATTAGCTGATGGCAGTGGAAAATTAGAAATTGCGACAACACGTCCAGAAACCATGCTTGGGGACACAGCTGTTGCCGTTCACCCTAAGGATGAACGTTATCAACATTTAATTGGTAAAACAGTGATTTTACCATTAGTGGATAAAGAAATTCCGATTGTCGCTGATGATTATGTTGATATGGAATTTGGAACAGGTGTCGTAAAAATTACACCAGCCCATGACCCTAACGACTTTGAGGTGGGTAATCGTCATGATTTACCTCGTATTAACGTGATGAATGATGACGCGACAATGAATGATTTAGCTGGTAAATATGCCGGTATGGATCGTTTTACTACACGTAAAGCAGTCATTAAGGATTTAGATGAGTTAGGACTACTTAAAGGCGTTGAAAAAATGACTCATAGTGTTGGTCACTCTGAGCGAACTGGAGTCGTGGTTGAGCCAAGATTATCAACGCAATGGTTTGTTAAAATGGCGCCACTTGCGAAAAATGCTGTTGAAAACCAAGCAACAGATGACGCCGTTGATTTTTATCCACCACGTTTTAATCAGACATTCTTAACATGGATGGAAAATGTACATGACTGGGTAATTTCTCGTCAACTTTGGTGGGGACATCGTATTCCAGCTTGGTATCATAATGAAACAGGCGAAGTTTATGTTGGAGAAGAAGCACCTAAAGACGTTGAAAACTGGCATCAAGATGAAGATGTATTAGATACTTGGTTTAGTTCAGCTCTTTGGCCATTTTCAACAATGGGTTGGCCTGATACGGAGTCACATGACTTCAAACGTTATTTCCCAACGAATACATTAGTGACTGGTTATGACATTATTTTCTTCTGGGTAAGTCGTATGATTTTCCAAAGTTTAGAATTTACTGAAGAACGACCATTTGAAAATGTGTTGATTCACGGATTAATTCGTGCGGAAGATGGACGTAAAATGAGTAAATCTCTTGGTAATGGTATCGACCCAATGGATGTCATTGATCAATACGGAGCAGACGCGTTGCGTTGGTTCTTATCAAATGGCTCTACACCAGGTCAAGACATGCGTTTTAGTTATGAAAAAATGGATGCTGCTTGGAACTTCATTAATAAAATTTGGAATGCCTCTCGTTTTGTATTAATGAACGTTGAAGGCATGACATATGATGATATTTCTCTTGATGGTGATAAAACTGTTGCAGATAAATGGATTTTAACTCGACTAAATGAAACGATTGAAAAAGTAACGAACTTCTTTGACCGTTTTGAGTTTGGGGAAGCCGGTCGTCATTTATACAACTTTATTTGGGATGATTTCTGTGATTGGTATATTGAGATGAGTAAGGAAGTCCTTTACGGAGAAAATGAAGAACAAAAACAAATGACTCGTAGCATTTTAGTACATGTATTAGATAACATTTTACGTTTACTACACCCAATCATGCCATTTGTGACAGAAGAAATTTGGGAAAAAATTCCACATCAAGGTGAATCAATTGTAGTGGCAGCTTATCCAACTGTCAATGAAGCTTGGACAGATGAACAAGCGGCAGAAGGTATGGAAGTATTAAAAGAATTAATCCGCTCAGTTCGTAATATTCGCTCAGAAGTGAATGCACCAATGTCTAAGCCAATTACATTGTTAATCAAAACATCAAAAGATTCAGTTAAAGACTTCTTTGAAGCAAATACTAATTATATCGAACGTTTCTGTCATCCAGAAGTGTTAGAAATTAAAGAAGAATTTGATGTACCAGATTTAGCCATGAGTGCAGTGATTACTGGAGCTGAAATCTATTTACCATTAGAAGATTTAATCAATATTGACGAAGAAATTGCTCGTTTGGAAAAAGAGTTGGATAAGTGGACGTCAGAAGTAGCACTTGTTGAGAAGAAATTAAGCAATGACCGTTTTGTTTCAAATGCACCAGAGGCTGTTGTTGCAGCAGAACGTGAGAAACAAAAAGATTACTTAGAAAAACAAGCCTCTGTAAAAGAAAGACTGGCTTCTTTGAAAAAATAAATAAAGGTGGCTGTACAAGATGGAGTATGGAGAAATCATTTCATGGATACATGAACGCACAAAGTTTGGTATTCGTCCGGGGTTAACACGAATCAATTATTTATTAGAACAATTAGACAATCCGCAAGATAAGTTAAAAATTGTTCATATCGGTGGAACAAATGGGAAAGGCTCAACGACAACGTTTTTACGTTGCCTGTTGGAGCAACAAGGCTTAACAGTTGGAACCTTTACCTCACCGTATATCGAATCATTTAACGAACGCATTGCGATTAACGGTCAACCAATTCCTAATGAAGAGTTGGTTGAATTATGTGAAAAAGTGATACCTATCGTGGATAAGATGGATGAGGTACCTGATTTAGCTCATACTGTTGAATTTGAAGTATTAACAGCTATGATGTTTGATTATTTTGTTGATAAAAAAGTTGACATTGTTCTAGTTGAAGTTGGTTTGGGCGGACGTTTTGACTGTACGAACGTGATGACTCCACTTGTGTCAGTAATTACGACAATTGGTTTAGACCATGTCGATATTTTAGGAGATACGATTGAACAAGTTGCTAGTCAAAAAGCTGGGATTATTAAAGAAGGAAGGCCAGTTATTGTCGGGAATGTTTCAGATGAAGCATTTGATGTGATTAGTAAAGAAGCAAATTCATTACATGCTCCAATCAAACGTTATGGGGTTGACTTTGATAGTCAATACTTACAACCGACTGATAATTGGGGAGAAACATTCCATTTTAAATCAGATAAAGTTGATTTAAAACAATTATCCATAAATATGGTTGGAAAACACCAAGTAGATAATGCAAGTGTCGCCATTGAAGCATTTAATGAGGTGGCTGATATGCTTCATTTACCAGTGTCTAATCGTGATTATCAAAAAGGATTACAACAAGCATTTTGGCCTGGTCGTATGGAAAAAATTTCTGATGAACCATTTATTGTATTAGATGGGGCGCATAACGATCACGCGATGGAAGTATTAGTAGACAATCTAAGACGAGAATTTTCAGATAAAAAAATTCATACGATTTTTGGGGCGTTGACCACTAAAGACATTCAAGGGATGATTGGGTTATTGCAGTCAGTAAATAATCTAGACTTGAAAGTGACCACTTTTGATTACCCAAAAGCTTGTACGAAAGAATTATATGAAGAGATGGGATTAACAGCATATGATCACTGGCAAGAAGCACTATCAGATACATTGAAAGAAGTGTCAGGGGACGATTTGATTTTAATTACCGGATCATTGTATTTTATTTCCCAAGTAAGACAAATTTTATTAGGAGAGTGACGTGTGAAAAAAATAAGCGGCGTTATTTTTGATATGGACGGCCTAATCTTTGATACAGAAGCAGTCTATTCAAAAAATAATATTGAAATTGCACAAAAATTCAAGATGCCTGGCTACGATGAGGAATATTATAAATCTGAAGTTGGTTTAGGTGAGAAGGCAGTTTACCAAAAATATGTCAACGATTTTCCAATGTTGAGACAAGATGAGATTGACCAATTTTTTAAAGAAAGTCGAGCTAGTACATGGGAAGAATTTTCGACAGTGGGAGCACCGATTAAACCAGGTGTGGAAGAATTGTTAACGTATTTAAACAATCACGGCGTAAAGTGTGTCGTTGCTTCAAGTAATAACCGTGAAGCGATTGATATGTTATTAGACAAAGCTGGATTTATGGATAAGTTTAGTGGGATTGTCAGTGGCAATGATGTGACACATGCTAAACCACATCCAGAAATTGTTGAAAAAGCTGTCGAAATATTAGGTATACCAAAAGAAGAAACGATAATGCTAGAAGATTCATTGAATGGCATTCGAGCGTCTTTCACTGCCAATGTACCAGTCATCATGGTACCGGATTTGATTTTACCAAATGACGAAGCGAAAGAAAAAACACTGACTATTAAAGATAGTTTGTATGATGTGTTAGACTACATAAAATCAGTTTAAATCAAAAACTCCTTTTTTCACGTATGTTTTGGGTGAAGAAGGGAGTGTTTTTTTATTGAAAATTAAATGTCGAGAGCAAGAGTATAAAGATCAATTGTTACCTCGTGAGCGATTACTACAATATGGTTCAGAGGTTTTATCAAATGAAGAGTTATTAGCTATTGTGTTACAATCAGGAAATAAGTCAATACCAGTCATGCAGTTAGCAGAAAATATATTAAAAGAAGTGGATGGGTTATACGGATTAAAAACCGTTAAAATAGAGGAATTGATGAATTTAAATGGAATAGGAACAGTAAAAGCGATACAAATAAAAGCTATTGTGGAATTAGGAAAACGATTAGCTTTATCAACACAAGAAAAATATGGAAAAATTTATTCTAGTCAACAAATTGGCGAGCGATTAATTGAAGAAATGAAGGATTTAACACAAGAACATTTTATGGTATTTTATTTAAATGCTAAAAATGAAATCATAAAAAAAGAAACGATTTTTATTGGCACGTTAAATCAATCAATTGCTCATCCACGTGAAATTTTTCATCTAGCCGTGAGGTATTCGGCCTCTCGCCTTATCCTAGTTCACAACCATCCGTCTGGAAATCCAGAACCGTCAGATCAAGATGAAATATTCACAGAACGTTTGGTTTCTTGTGGTAAAATGATGGGGATGGAGATTTTAGATCATATAATTGTAGGAGAATCCGGTTACGTAAGTTTTAGAGAAACTAAGAGATTATCATTGTGAAAACGGGTCTTTACTTGCAATTAAAAGAGACATGAGTTATCATGAATATGTAATATGGTTTTGGATTTCAATAGATGTTGTATGAAACACCCTCTATCGACCGAAAGCAAGTATTACAAAAATTAACATGTGCTACGGCACGAGGAGGAAGTAACATGGCTCAAGGAACAGTAAAATGGTTTAACGCAGAAAAAGGATTTGGATTTATTCAACAAGAAGAAGGAAATGACGTATTCGTACATTTCTCAGCTATCGAAGGCGACGGATTCAAAACTTTAGAAGAAGGTCAAGCTGTAACATTCGAAATCGAAGAAACAGATCGTGGACCTCAAGCAGCAAACGTTGTAAAAGCGTAATTAAATCTAATTAAAATTTTAAGTGTAAGTGGTTAATCCACTTACACTTTTTTTGATTAATTTATTGCATGGTATAAAGTTATCGGATAATATGAGGAAGCAGAGTTATATAAAAGGAGGAGTTTAATAAATGGAATTGAAAACATTACTAATAATTTTTTTAATTAATTTTTGTTATGTTACACTAAATACTATCCGTTTTATGTTAACAATGAAAGGGTCACGTGTTATTGCCCCGTTACTTAGTATGGTGGAAATTTCCATCTATGTTGTTGGTTTATCTTTAGTATTAAATCAAATTAATAACCCAGTTAATCTGTTTGTATATGCATTAGGTTATGCTTGTGGAATTGTTTTAGGGATAAAAATTGAAGATTATTTAGCATTAGGTTATATTATGGTGACGGCTATTTTGCCATTAAATGAAGAAAATAAGGTACTTCCAGAATTGTTAAGAGATGAGGGATATGGTGTGACACAAACCATTGCTCATGGACGAGAAGGAGAACGATTAGTACTAGAAATTTTATCTGCTAGAAAATCGGAGCGTTCTTTATATAAAGATATTAAAGATTTTAATGATAAAGCATTTATCATCTCATATGAACCTAAGTACATTTCTGGAGGGTTCTGGACGAAAAAAGTACGTGAAAGGAACAAGAGAAGATGATTACATTTGAACAAAAAAGATTTGATCATTTAACCCGACAAGAATTGTTTTCCATGTATCAACTACGAATTGCTGTGTTTGTTGTGGAACAAAAGTGTCCTTACCAAGAGGTAGATGAGATAGATCTATCAGCTATACATGTTTTGGGAAAAAATGAAGCAGGTGAATTAGTTGCTTATATGAGGTTGTTTCAAGAAAACCAATCTTGGCATATTGGCCGAGTAACTGTTCGAAAAAGTGATAGACATCTTCATTATGGAAGGAAGTTAGTTTCATACGGTCTGTCTTGTGTACCAACTAATCAATTAATAAAAGCACAAGCACAAGAGTATTTAAAATCATTTTATGAATCATTTGGTTTTGAAGCAATATCTGATGTTTATCTAGAAGATAATATTCCGCATATTGATATGGAATGGATAAAAAAAATATGAAAAAACCTGTAAATGCTTAATTATTTTTAGACATTTACAGGTTTTTAGATTATTATTTACTGGATGTTTCAAGTATCATTGGCAGAATCATTGGATGACGTTCGGTTTTTTCAATTAGAAATGGTTGAACGGTATTCACAATGACTTCATTTAACATGATTTCATCACATTCGGGATGTTTTAATGCTTTTCTGATAGCGTTAAATAATAATCGTTGTGTCTCTTGGATTAATTCACCAGACTCTCTCATATAAATAAAGCCACGAGATAAAATATCTGGACCAGCAACAATCATTTTTGATTGATAGTCAACTGTGGCAACGGCTAATACCAAACCATCTTCGGAAAGAATTCGGCGATCTTTTAAAACGATACTGCCAATATCTCCAATCCCATTACCATCAACATACACATCTTCAGCATTAAAGTGTCCAGCACGTCTTGCACTGTCATTTGTTAGGGCTAAGACATCTCCGTTTTCTAAAATAAAACAGTTTTCTTTAGGGACACCTGTTGCTTGAGCTGATTTAGAGTGGATATTTAGCATACGATATTCTCCATGAACTGGAACGAAGTATTTTGGTTTTAATAAACGTAAAAATAGCATTTGTTCTTGCTGTCCACCATGTCCAGATGTATGAATATTATTTACTTTACCATGAATGACATTAGCTCCAGCTTCGGATAATAAATTGATTAAACGATTCACACTAGTTGTGTTTCCTGGAATAGGTGAGCTTGAGAAAATAACTGTATCATCAGGTTGAATCGAAATTTGACGATGTGTTCCATTAGCAATACGGCTTAAGGCAGCCATTGGTTCACCTTGAGATCCAGTACATAAAATCATAATCTCGTTAGCTGGGTATTTATTAATATCACGAGCATCGATAAAGGTATCATCAGGGACGGTAATATGTCCTAACTCGCGTCCGTTTACAATCGCATTTTCCATACTACGACCAAAAACAGCAATTTTTCGTCCAGTTTTAACAGCTGCTTGAGCTGTTTGTTGTAAACGGAAAATATTTGAAGCAAACGTCGCAAAAATGACACGACCTTCAACTTTTTCCACAATTTTTGTAATGGATTCGCCAATCACTTTTTCAGATTTGGTAAACTCAGGTACTTCAGCATTGGTACTATCTGAAAGTAAACATAATACGCCTTCTTCACCTAGACGAGCCATTTTATGTAAATTGGCCGGTTCTCCAACTGGTGTAAAGTCAAACTTAAAGTCACCAGAGTACACGATATTTCCTGATGGCGTTTTAACAACCACCCCATTGGCTTCAGGAATACTATGAGTGGTTCTAAAGAAGCTGATTTGAGTTTTTCTAAACTTGATCACAGTGTCTTCATTTACTTCATGTAAAACGGCATCACGAAGTAAGCCGTGTTCTTCTAGTTTATTACGAATTAATGCAAGAGCTAGAGGGCCAGCATAGATTGGGATGTTTGCTTGTCGCAATAGAAATGGTATCCCACCAATATGATCTTCATGCCCGTGAGTAATGACTAACGCTTTGACTTTTTTGATATTTTTAACAATGTATTGGTAATTTGGTATGACGTAATCGATACCCAGTAAATCGTCTTCTGGAAATTTAATTCCAGCATCAACAATGATGATTTCATCTTGAAATTGGACACCATAAGTATTTTTACCGATTTCCCCTAGTCCACCTATTCCAAATACACCTGTCTCATTGTTTTTTATTTGGGGTTTCATGATTAATTAAACTCCACTAATTCAAAGTTAGTATGTTCTTTTTCATAATCTAAATGGTTTCCTTCTAGGGGTTGGATAAACTCAATATTGTAGTTAGTATGCTCAGTTATTAAGCGACGAGCTGTAACGGGTGAATCAGATTCAATGTAAAGAGATTGTGTTTTTTCTCTTTGTGGGCTAAATTTTTTGTCCTCTTGGTAATATACTTTATAAATCATTTGACATTCTCCTTTATATAAATGAAATTTTTATCTCTAATTAATTTGTAAAAACACGACAAAATTAGGTGCAAGTAGACACCTTTTTGAAGTAATAGTTATCCTAAATACTTGATTTAAAATAACATGGAATCTTGTCTCATTCCACGGATGTTCACTATCTTTTTCACCGTCGTATTTTGGAGCATATTACTCCAACAATTAGGTTTATTTTATCATAATTGCAAATAATTGTATAGAAACATTCATCATGACAAAAAAAGGATAACGATTACATCGAAAAAATAAGATAATTCGCAATAAATCACTGACATTTTAGCCGAAAATCAGTTATGATAAATGAAATGCATTAATTGCCTATTAAATGAAAAAGAGGGTGTACAAATGAAAACAATGTGGAATTACGCTATGAAACAAAAAAAGTTATTATTACTAAATTTTTTGTGCGTATTTGGCTTTATTTTAATAGAGCTAGGGTTGCCAACTTTACTAGCTAAGATGTTAGATCAGGGTGTCGCAAATAATGATATGTCAGTAGTGAAACAAGTTGGTTGGCAAATGGTATTAGTAACAGCAGTTGGTATTATTCTAAATATTAGTTTAGCCGTGGTAGGTGCAAAACTTAATACGGGAATCATTAAACATATTCGTGAGGATATGATGGAAAATATTCAACGATTTTCTCATAAAGAATATGAAGATTTTGGTATGTCGTCACTGATTACTAGAACAACTAACGACGCGTTTCAAGTGATGAATTTTATGGGTATGATTTTAAGAATGGGATTTATTACCCCAATTATGTTTATTGCAAGCTTGTATATGATTGTTAGGACGAGTCCTTCGTTAACTATATTTGTGTTTATCGGGTTACCATTTTTAATATTAGGTATGTTAGTGATTGCTAAGTTTTCAGAACCACTGTCAAGTCGTCAACAAAAAAATCTTGATAACATAAACCTGATATTGCGTGAGAACTTATCTGGATTAAGAGTGATTCGTGCGTTTGTTAATGAAACATTTGAAGAGAAACGATTTGATAATGTCAACAATGCTTACGCAACAAGTTCAATGAAGTTATTTAAATTAATGGCTTCAGCTCAACCAGCATTTTTCTTTCTATTTAATATTATTATGGTGTTGGTTATCTGGTTTGGGAGTATCCAAATTAATGATGGTAGTTTAGAAGTGGGAAATTTAATCGCATTTATAGAATATATATTCCATGCCTTATTCTCATTTATGTTGTTTGCTTCTGTTTTCATGATGTACCCACGTGCAGCCATTTCAGCTGCTCGTGTACAAGAAGTCTTAGATGTTGAACCTGCTATTCAAGATAATCAATCTGGCATCACAGAAACAAAAACACAAGGTGTCATCGAATTTGATAAGGTATCTTTTGCTTATCCAGGACATAGTGAAAGTCCAGTCATACGAGACGTTAGTTTTACAGCTAATCCAGGAGAAACAATAGCATTTATTGGAAGTACAGGTAGCGGTAAATCCACTTTAATCCAATTAATTCCTAGATTCTATGATGTGAGTCGAGGTTCTATAAAAATTGATGGGGTAGACGTGAGGGATTATAAATTAAAAAGTTTACGAGAAAAAATTGGTTATATCCCTCAAAAAGCAGTGCTTTTTTCTGGGGCAATTGCTGATAATTTACGATTTGGTAAGCAAGAGGCAACAGAAGAAGAAATGAAAGAGGCACTAGACATCGCACAAGCAACGGAATTTGTTTCTCAAAAACCACAAGGGTTGTTAGAACCTATAACAGAAGGTGGTTCTAACTTCTCAGGGGGACAAAAACAACGTCTAGCTATTGCACGAGCAATCATTAGAAAGCCTGCTATTTATGTGTTTGATGATAGTTTTTCAGCACTGGATTATCGAACAGATGCCATGCTTCGTCAACGCTTGAAAAAAGAAACAACAGAATCCACCGTTTTAATTGTAGCGCAACGTGTGAGCACCATCATGCACGCAGATAAGATTATTGTGCTAAATGAAGGTGACGTTGTTGGCATGGGAACACATAAAGAGTTGTTGAAAACTTGTCAAGTTTATTACGATATTGCCTCATCACAATTGACAGAGGAGGAATTAAAATGACACACTCATTGAAACAACTAAAAAGACTGTATCAATATATTTCTCCTTATAAGTTTGGTTTTATTGGAGCACTATTTTTAGCAGTTATTGCAGTAATTATGAATGCTTTATTGCCTTTTGTAACGGGTTTACCAACAACTAAAATAGCTGAAAATATAAAAAATGGTGAGTCGCTTGATTTCAAATATATTTTAAATGTACTCGTTGTCTTATTTTTAATAGGACTAATTTATAGTTTAGCAAGTTTTTTTGCTCAATGGTTTATGACAAAAGTCGTTCAGCACGCAATGAGAGATTTACGAACAGATATTTCACAAAAGATTAATCGATTACCAGTTTCTTATTTCGATACACATCAATTTGGAGATGTTTTATCTCGTGTGACTAATGATGTTGATGCGGTAAGTAACGCGTTGCAACAAGGATTAATCGCTATTGTTAATGCCCTTCTTGGAATTACTATGGCTGTGGTGGCAATGTTAACTATCAATGTAAAGTTAGCATTGTTGGTTATGTTGATTATTCCATTATCTATGATTATTTCTAAATTAGTTGTTCAGTGGTCTCAACCCTACTTTAAACGTCAGCAAGATTCACTGGGTGAGTTGAATGGGTTTGTTCAGGAAAATTTAACAGGGTTTAATGTATTGAAGTTATATGGCCGAGAAGAAGAAACCATTATAGATTTTAAAGATGTCAATCAACGTTTAACAAACAATGGATTTAAAGCAGCAGCAATCTCTGGGTTGATGATGCCATTAGTTAATTTGACAGCTTACAGTGCTTATATAGGAGTTGCTGTATTAGGGTCATTTTATGTGATTTCTGGCACCTTGCTTTTGGGTAACTTACAAGCGTTCATTCAATATGTGTGGCAAATCAGTCAGCCAATGGGACAAATAACCCAATTGTCTTCCATGCTACAAAGTGCTTCTGCTGCCACAAAACGCGTGTTTACGATATTAGATGAACCAGAATCAATCGACAATGAAGTAGATATTCCATTACCTGATGTGATTCGTGGAGATGTTGAGTTTGATAATGTGTCATTTAGTTATCAAGCAGATAGACCACTGATTCAAAATTTTAGTGTATCTGTTAAAAGTGGACAAACAGTGGCAATTGTTGGGCCAACAGGTGCAGGGAAAACAACTTTAATTAATTTGTTGATGCGTTTTTACGATGTGACAGATGGAGCGATTAAAATTGATGGCATTGATACGAAAAAAATGAATCGTAGTGATGTTCGGTCACTCTTTGGAATGGTATTACAAGATGCGTGGCTTTATAACGATACGATTGCTGAAAACATTCGGTTTGGTAAATTAGATGCGACTGATTTTGAAGTAGTTGATGCAGCTAGGACAGCTAACGTAGACCATTTCATTCGAACCATGCCTGGTGGCTATGAAATGGTCATTAACGAAGAAGGTGACAATATTTCGCTAGGTCAGAAACAACTACTTACTATCGCTCGAGCGGTGATTTCTAATCCTAAAATTTTAATATTGGATGAAGCGACTAGTTCGGTTGATACAAGATTAGAAGGACTCATTCAAACAGCAATGGAAAAAGTAATGGAAGGGCGCACAAGTTTTGTGATTGCTCACAGATTATCCACGATACGTGAAGCTGATTTAATTTTAGTGATGGATCAAGGACAGATTATTGAGCAGGGAACACATGAGAGCTTACTAGCGAAAAAGGGGTTTTATGAAAAATTATATAACAGTCAATTTGCAGAAGAGTTAGACGAATAAAAATTAAACCACTTTGTCAGATAATCAATCGTTACTAGTAGACGTAATGGCTATTAGTCAGTATGATTATAGTACAGGTGGTTGTTTATTTTTAATTTAGTCAGACATAAATGAAGGAAAAATGATATACTTTTGACTACGAAGTATCAGGGTTTAAAATGATTTGCGCGATAAAAGAAAATAAAGGGGAATATGTCATGTTGAAACTAGGTGTTATTGGAACGAATTGGATTACTCATGCATTTGTTAATGCAGCCATAAAAAGTGAAGAGTATGAACTTCGTGCAGTATACTCACGAACTAAGGGAAAGGCAGAAAAATTTGCTAGTAAATACGATCATTCAGAGATCATTCATATTATGACTGAGTTATCAGAGTTAAGTGAGTCAGAAGACATTGATGTAGTTTATATAGCGTCTCCTAATAGTTTACATTACGAGCAAGCAAGATTATTGATGACACATGGTAAACATGTCATTGTTGAAAAGCCAGCAGTCTCGACGCTAGAAGAATTAGAAGAATTAATTGATTTGGCTGAAGAAAAAGAAGTGTTCTTTTTTGAAGCGGCAAGACACATACATGAAGATAATTTTCAACGAGTTGCTTCATTTTTGAAAAATAGAGAAGATATACTGGGGGCTAATTTAACGTTTATGAAGTATTCATCACGTTATGATGCTCTTTTACGAGGAGAAGAACCCAATATTTTTTCTGCTAAATACTCGGGTGGAGCCTTAATGGATTTAGGCGTATACTTAGTTTATACAGCAGTAGCTTGGTTTGGTAAGCCAAACTCTGTCTACTATTTTAACCAAAAATTACCTACAGGTGTTGATGGGTTAGGAACAATGATTTTCCGTTATGATACGTTTGATGTGACGATGACTGTTGGAAAAAACGCGGATAGCTTTTTACCATCAGAAGTGTATCTAAGCGATAGTACATTATGTTTAGATGCAGTCAATAGTATTGGTAGTATCATTCAAAAGAAACGAGAAAATAATGACTTGTTAGAAATTAATTTTGGAACAGAGCCATCTGAAGATGTGATGTTAGAAGAAGCAAGAGCATTTGCAAATATTATGGTTAATCCAATGGGCATTAAACAACAAAAAATATACCAAGATTGGGTACAACTTGCCAAAGATGTTCATGGATTGATGGAAACGATGAGAAAAGAATCAGATATTATATTTGCGGCAGACGCAAAAGAAATTAGAGGGTAAACGTATGAGTATGTTAGAATTATTGCCAGAAGTTTGGCAAAAAGAATGGGATAAACAGAGCTACGGGGAACCAACATTAATTCAAAGTACCTTATATCCATTGTTATTAGAAAGTGAAAGTGTATTAGGTATTTCTCCGACAGGATCAGGAAAAACGGTGGCTTATTTGTTGCCGTTACTACAAAAAGTGATTCAAGGAAATGGGAATCAACTCTTAATTATTTTGCCATCACAAGAATTAGCAAGTCAAGTGGCTGACGTCACAAGAGTATGGGCTAAAGGATTGGAATTAAATGTTCAAGCCATTATCGGTGGTGCAAATGTTAAGCGACAAATCGAACGATTAAAAAAACGTCCCGAAGTGTTAGTTGGGACGCCAGGTCGAGTACTTGAATTAATTAAACTAAAAAAAATTAAAGCACATTTAATCCAAACATTAGTCTTGGACGAGGTAGATGATTTATTAAGTGATGCCGATTTTAACTCAACTAAAGGTATTATCAAAAGTGTACAAGCAGATACACAAATTGTGGCAACCTCTGCTACAGGTGAGCAAATATTACCAAGAATGGATACGTTATTTAGAACAGCGTTACGTGTGATTGATGTGACAGAAGAAGATAACACTAAAGGAAGCATTCAACATGGCTTTATTATGACTCCAGTTAGAAAACGTTCTGAAGTATTGCGTCGATTGGCTCATGTAGAGGGATTTAAAGGGTTAGTCTTTTTTAATCAAGTGAGTGAGTTAGGGGCAGTATCTGAGCGATTAAATTATCTAGGTATTAAACATCAAACACTCGCTTCTGATCAACACCAAGTAGAACGAAAACGTGCAATTCATGACTTTGAAACAGGACAAGTATCACTGTTATTAACAACTGATTTAGGAGCTAGAGGATTAGATTTTTCTGATTTGGATTATGTCATTCAGTATGACTTAGCTCAAAGTGTTCCAGATTACATTCACCGTGCAGGACGAGTAGGACGTATGGGAAAACAAGGAACAGTGATTAGTTTAGTTAATGATGGAGAAAAACGAGAACTAAATCGTTTGTATAAAGAAGTCGGAAAAACAGGAACGGAATTTTTTGCAACGCATGGGAGATTAGTAACGGAAAAACCTGATTCACGTTCTGATGAGGAAGAAATAGAAACGCTTAAGCCGATTAAAGAAGAAAAAGTTAAAGCGACAGTTGTTAAAGAAGAAACTGTTCGTGATAAACAAGAAACGCCTAAAAAGAAAAAGAAAAAAAATCGCACCAAAAAGCAAAAGAATAAAGGAGCGAAGTGGAAATAATTTTTTTATGAGGGGGAAGGCATGAAAAAACGGATCGTTTTAGTCTGCTTAGCTGGTATGACTACTAATTTACTAGTAAATCGTATGAGGCGAGCAGCAGATATGAAAGAAAAAGATGTCGATATCGTAGCAATATCAGCATCAGAAGTTGAAAAAGATATTCAAAATGAACAAACAGATATCTATCTTTTAGGACCACAAGTTAGGTATTTAAAAAATGACATCAAACAAGCATTAAATAATTCAGGTATTCCAGTTAAAAATATCGATATGACAGATTATGGCTTGATGGATGGATCTAAAGTATTTGCATATGCTGAAAGATTGTTAGAAGATATAAGTGAATGAAAAAGATATTGTGACTAGACTTTTATCAATAAAAGTGAGAAAATCATAATAGCTTTGATGTCCCTGTAGCTCAGCTGGATAGAGCACCGTCCTCCTAAGACGGGTGTCGTACGTTCAAATCGTATCAGGGACGTTTTATTTTTAATAAATGAATTGAATCATTAATGAATATAATATTATATATGTTTGAATATTGTATGAAAAATTTAAAAATGTGTTGAAGCAAATAAAAACACATGGTATCATGAAATCAAATAAGGATTGTAACTGGTCAAGCAGGCAAAACCTCAGACTAAGGCGTGTTCTCCAAATGGAGATGACGGCTTGTTTGAGGTTTTGTTTTTTTTCTTTTCAGAAAGGAAGTGATAGTCATTAAAATTATCAAGATACTAAATAATAATGCCTTCATTTCTCAAGATGATACAGGGAATGAAGTGGTTGTCATGGGTGTTGGCATAGCATTTGGTAAAAAGAATGGTCAAATAGTCGAGCCAAGTAATCGATACAAAATCTTTTCAAATATTAATTCCAAGATTATTGATCGCTTTAAAAATGTGTTTTCAGATATGCCAGAAGATTATTTAGAAATAACTGAGCGACTTATTTTTGTTATGGAAAAAGAATATGGTAAAAAAATAGACGATATCATTTATGTTTCTTTAACAGAACACCTTCATGGTGCAGTCGAACGTATTAATAAAGGGATTAAGGTTGCTAATCCATTGCTGATGGATATCAAACGCTTATTTAAAGATGAATTTGAAGTGGGCATGCTAGGTGTTAAAGAAGTTAATCAACGATTTGAAGTGGCATTTTCAGAAGATGAAGCTGCCTATATCGCACAACATTTAATAAACGGACAATTAGATAATTTAGTCGATATTAATGATATGTCAAAACTCATGCAAGAAATTATTAATATTATCAAGTTTACATTTCGGATTGAGTTTAATGAAGAATCGATTTATTACTATCGATTTGTGACACATTTAAAATTCTTTGCACAACGGGTTATTGATAAGCAAGTTTACACTAGTGAAAATGACGATATGTTTGATTTGTTTAAAGAAAAGTATGTGGAAAGTTATGAGTGTGTGGTTAAAATCGATAATTATTTATCTAAAAACTATCATTATCATCTTAATTCGGATGAACAATTGTATTTGTTGTTACATATAGAAAAAATTACAAAAAATGCGAAAATAACAAGCGAGGAAGGTTAAGAAAATGGATTATCAAAAAGTAGCATCGGATATTTTGAAAGAAGTCGGTGGGGAGAAAAATGTGATTAGTGTAGTACATTGTATGACACGTTTAAGATTTGTGTTAAAAGATGAGTCGATTGTAGATGATGCTAAAGTGGAGGGGATAAAAGGCGTTCTTGGTATTATGAAAAAAGGTGGACAATATCAAATTATTATTGGAAATGAAGTGGGTGCTGTCTACAAAGAAGTGGTTAAATTAGGAAACTTTAAAACAGAAAACAGTGACGATACACCTAAAAAAGATAATGATGAAGGGATTTTTTCTAAAATACTAGATGTTATCTCTGGCTGTATGGCACCAGTTATTCCTGCACTGATTGGTGCGGCGATGATTAAAGTGCTTTTAACTGTGTTACCAATGATTGGTTGGTTAAGTGAGGGAAGTCAGACTTACCAATTATTATCTGTTATTGGAGATGGAGCGTTTTTCTTCATGCCAATTTTAATTGGTATGTCAGCGGCATCTAAATTTAAAACCAATCCTTATTATGCTGCAACACTAGCTGCTATTATGTTGCATCCAAATTTTATTACTTTGATGAATACAGCAAAAGATGCTGGTGAAACTGTTAAATTCTTTAATATTATTCCTGTCACTTATGCAAACTATGCGTATTCCGTTATTCCAATTATTTTAACAGTGTGGTTATTATCTTATATTGAACCATTCGTGGATAAAATTACACCAACTATTACGAAAAACTTTTTAAAACCGATGTTAGTATTACTGATTGCAGCACCAATTGCTTTAGTTATTGTTGGACCAATTGGGGCTATTATAGGTAATGTTTTATCAGACGTGATATACTTTATCCATGATAAACTAGGGTTTATTGCAGTAGGGTTAGTTGCAGGAATTTACCCATTTATCGTTATGGTAGGAATGCACCATGTCTTTACACCAATTAAGTTGAGTATGATTGCCACAACAGGTTATGAAGCCTTTATGTGTATTGCTGAATTATGTTCGAACTTAGCGCAAGGTGGGGCATCATTAGCCGTTGCGATTAAATCTAAAAATAAAGATTTGAAACAAGTTGCCGGTTCTTCAGCTTTTTCGGCGCTACTTGCAGGGATTACTGAGCCAGCTTTGTATGGGGTAACCGTTCGATTAAAACGTCCAATGCTAGGAGCTTGTATTGGAGCAGCAACTGGTGGGATTATTGGTGGATTGTTCCAATTAAAAGCTTATGGTATTGCCACACCAGCTATCATTACGTTCCCTCAATATATTGAAAAAGGCAATAGTGCGTCAATCTTTTACGCTTTAATTACGATGGGAGTGACTATCGTAGTTTCATTTATCGCTACTTATTTACTCGGGTTTGAAGACATTAAAGACGATTCTTATGAAGAAGAAGTAGAAGAAGCAACGGTTGAACCATTAAACCAAATTAAAGATGTTTATAGCCCTTTACAAGGTGAAGCAATTGAATTAGCGAAAGTAAATGATAAAACATTTGCAGATAATCTATTGGGACAAGGGATAGCCATTATTCCTGAAAAGGGAGAAGTCGTAGCACCGTGCGATGGGACGATTGATGTCTTTTTTGAAACAGGGCATGCGATTGGGCTTAAATCAACAACAGGATTGGATATATTAATTCATGTTGGACTTGAAACAGTCAACTTAAATGGCGAACATTTTTCACCACAAGTTCATGTTGGTGATAAAGTGAAAACAGGTGACGTGTTACTTAAATTTGATTTAGAAAAAATCAAAGAAAAAGGCTATGATACAACAACCCCTGTAGTAATTACTAATTCAAATGATTTTAAAGAAGTTAACGTAGATAAAACTGGTTCAGTTAATGAATCAGATAAAATATTGACAATAATTTAATGAGGTGAAAACATGACAAAGTATCAAGTACCAAAAGATTTTTTATGGGGTAGCGCATCGGCAGCTTATCAAATCGAAGGGGCACATTTAGAAGATGGAAAAGGTGTGTCAAACTGGGACGAATTTGTTAAAATTCCAGGAAAAACTTTTGAGGGATCTACTGGTGAAACTGCAGTGGATCATTACCACCGCTACAAAGAAGACATTAAATTAATGGCTGACATGGGATTAAAAACCTATCGTTTCTCTATTGCTTGGACAAGAATATTTCCAACAGGACGTGGCGAAGTAAATAAAAAAGGACTTGAATTTTATCAAAATATCGTAGACGAGTGCTTAAAATACGGCATTGAGCCCATGATTACTTTGTATCATTGGGATATTCCTCAATCCTTAGTTGAAGAGTATGGTGGATGGGAAAATCCAAAAGTCATTGATGATTTTGTTAACTACTCAACATTTTTATTTGAACAGTTTAAAGGAAAAGTTAATTATTGGATTACGATGAACGAGCAAAATATTTTTACATCTTTAGGGTGGTTAACTGCATTACATCCACCAGGAAAATTTGATGATCAAAAAACATTTTACCAAGTCAATCACCATGCTTTTTTAGCACATGCTAAAACTGTTATTGCGTTCAAAGACATTATTCCTGATGGGCAAATTGGGGCAAGTTTTGCTTATAGTCCCAGTTATGCTCTAGATTGTAATCCTGATAACGCTATGTCAAAAGTTGACTTTGATAATTTGAAAAACTTTTGGTGGATGGATGTTTATGCGTATGGTCGTTATCCTAAAAATGCTATGACTTATCTAGAAAAACAAGGTGTTGCCCCAGCTGTCACAAAAGAAGATGAAAGCTTATTTAAAAAAGCTGCTTCTTTAATTGATTTTATGGGTGTTAACTATTACCAGACAACAGTTTGTGAATACAATGATTTAGATGGTGTAACACCATATGCGAAAATGAATACAACAGGTGTCAAAGGAACGAATGAGCAAACGGGTATTCCAGGGGTATATAAAACAGCTAATAATCCTTATTTAGCTACAACAGATTGGGATTGGACGATTGATCCTGAAGGGTTACGTTATGCATGTAAAGAAATTACAAGTCGCTATAATTTGCCAATTGTTATTTCGGAAAATGGATTAGGTGCCTTTGATACATTGGAAAGTGATGGTAGCATTCATGATCCTTATCGTATTTCATTCTTAGAAGAACATGTAAAAGAAGTGATTAAAGCCATTGATGAAGGCTGTGATGTGATTGCGTACTGTACATGGTCATTTACAGATTTACTAAGTTGGTTAAATGGTTATCAAAAACGTTATGGTTTTGTATATGTTGATCGTGACGAAAAGGGTGGTAGCTTAAAACGATATAAAAAAGATAGTTACTACTGGTATGAAAAAGTGATTAAAACAAATGGTGCCAGTTTGTTTGAGTAATTCATTATTATCCTATGACATGATTGCTTTAAGTAGTCATGTTGTAGGATTTTTTATTGGCTTGTTATTTAAAAAAAATATAAATGATTTTTTTCACAATATAGATTGACGCTCATTCCTGACAAGTGTATGATTAGTTTATTAAATGAGAATGGTTTTCATTATTGATTAATAGAAAAAATAAACATAGGTGAAAAAATGAAAAAATTGAAGGATTGTCAGATGAATAAAGTCTATCAATTTGTTGCGTTTAATGGTCAAGAATCTCATGGAAAACATTTAAAAAATTTGGGATTACTACCAGGAACAGAGATGGTATTATTATCGAATAAAAAAAATCAACCATTTATTGTTCTATTTAAAGGGACAAAAATAGGAATAGATGATACTATTGCAGAATTTATCCAAGTTAGTGAAGATATAGAAAAAAATTCTACCAATCTTAAAACATTGGATGAAATTGGTATTGGAAAACATGCACAAGTAATTGATTTTACTGCAAGCGGCGCATTAAAACGGCGATTAATGGATATGGGATTAACAAAGGGTGTACTTATTCAGGTAAAACAATATGCTCCTTTAGGTGATCCGATTGAAATGACGGTCAGAGGATATGAACTCAGCTTGAGGAAACAAGAAGCATCACTAATTTTGGTTAAAGAGGTGTAGCTATGACAAAAAAACAAATCGCATTAGTCGGAAATCCTAATAGTGGAAAAACGAGTTTGTTTAACGAGTTAACAGGGGCTAATCAATCAGTAGGGAACTGGCCAGGTGTGACAGTAGAAAAAAAAGAAGGTAAACTAAAAAAGAATACAGATATCGTGTTACAAGATTTACCAGGTATTTATTCTTTATCACCTTATACACCAGAAGAAGTGGTGGCACGGGATTATCTGTTGGAAGGTAACCCTTCAGGTATACTAAATATCGTTGATGCAAGTAACTTAGAAAGAAATCTTTATTTAACGACACAGTTGTTAGAATTAGGCATTCCCATGATTCTATCATTAAATATGATGGATGTGGTTGAGAAAAAAGGCATTCGATTAAACGAAGAAAAACTGTCATATTCTTTAGGGATCCCTGTAGTAAAAATGAGTGTGACTAAAAAAGAAGGATTGGTTAATGCCCTTGTAGAAATAGACAAGCTATTTGTTCATGGAAGAATTCCCGATTTTCCTCTATATGACAATCGATTAGAAGTAGCTTTGTCTGAAATTAGTGAATTGTTACCAGAGAGTATACCAATTCATCAAAAAAGATGGTACAGTATCAAGTTATTTGAAAGAGATCAAACAGTTTGTTCACGAAACATCATGACTGATAACGTGAAAAAAGAAATTGAAGACATTATCAGTATGACAGAAGAAATTATTGGAGACGATAGTGAGAGTATTATTATCAATGAACGATATAATTATATCAGTCAAATTGTCAGTTTGTGTTGTGTGAAAGAGATAGATTACAAATTAAGTATGAGTGATCGAATTGATAAAATAGTAACGAATAGATGGCTCGCTTTACCAATCTTTGCGTTTGTGATGTGGTTAGTTTATTATTTATCCATCCAAACCATTGGAACGATTGGGACTGACTGGTTAAATGATGTATTATTTGGAGAAATTGTTCCAGATAATGTCACCAAGTTAATGGAGATGCTGGCTATTGCCCCCTGGCTACAATCGCTTGTTCGTGATGGAATTATTGCCGGAGTAGGTGCGGTACTAGGATTTTTACCACAGTTAATGGTCCTGTTTTTATGTTTATCACTACTAGAAGATTGTGGATACATGTCACGTATCGCTTTTGTCATGGACCGATTTTTCAGACGTTTTGGTTTATCTGGCAAATCATTCATTCCAATGTTGATTTCAACCGGTTGTGGTGTTCCAGGAGTGATGGCTTGTCGAACAATAGAAAATGAAAAAGATCGACGTATGACGATTATGACCACAACGTTTATGCCATGTTCAGCTAAATTACCTATTATTGGTCTTATTGCAGGTGCTTTTTTCCCACATAGTTCTTGGGTTGCACCATCAGCCTATTTTGTAGGGATAGGGTCCATTGTTTTATCCGGTATTATATTAAAGAAAACGGCATTATTCAGTGGAGACACAGCGCCATTTATTATGGAATTACCTGATTATCACATGCCAAGATTTCAAAACAGTTTTAGACAAATGATTGAGCGCTCAAAATCTTTTGTGAAAAAAGCAGGAACGATTATTTTTGCGAGTTCCGTTATTATTTGGTTTTTATCTTCATTTAACTTTAGAGGACAAATGGTAGAAACAGATCAAAGTATTTTAGCCTTTTTAGGTCAATCAGTAGCATTTGTTTTTGCTCCACTTGGATGGGGAAGTTGGGAAACAACAGTAGCAACGATAACAGGACTTGTTGCAAAAGAAAACGTCGTAGGAACGTTTGGTATTTTATATGGTCACATGAAAGAAGTATCAGAAACTGGAAAGGAATACTGGCCATTATTAAGTGCTAGTTTAACACCAGTAGCTGGATATTCATTTTTATTATTTAATCTATTATGTGCACCATGTTTTGCTGCGATTGGGGCCATACGTCGAGAAATGAATGATTGGAGATGGACAACGCTGGCGATAAGTTATCAATGTCTATTAGCTTATGTCGTTAGTTTAGTTGTTTATCAATTTGGTCATTTCCTATTTGAAGATGGCACATTTGGTATAGGACAAGTTGTAGCAAGTATGTTAGTTATTGGTCTGATTATATTAATAACAAGAAAACCTAGAAAAGAAAAATTAGTCGGTGTAGAAGGTATCAGTATATTATAGGAGTGATAGTATGGGCACAATTATTTTAGCTGGAATTATTTTTTTAGGAGTAGCTAGGGTTGTATATAAGTATGGTGTAAAAAAAGAAAAAACATGCGATTGTTCTTCGGCGGACTGTCCGATAAAAAAGAATTAGCTTAGATAAATAAGGTATCGTTATAGTCCCTTACGTTAATTATTCACGTGAGGGATGCGTTATTTAAAAAGGTAAACGCATAGAAAAATAGGTTTTATATTAAAGGCAGAGGCAAAAAGATTGGATAGGTAAAAATGGATATTTTTCAATTTAGTTATTTCATGAGAGTGGTAGAATCAAGTGGAAGCTTGACATTGGCTTCAAAAAAGCAAATATCTCTTAATCATCGCTTAGTCAAATTATCTCTAACTTTGAAAAATCAAAAAATATTGAAAATATCTTTCTCAAGGCAGGTCAAATCGTTTGGTAAGCTAATAAACTTAAAAGTGTAAAAGAGATACATGTGAAAATACTGAATGACTATAGAAAAGTTGTTTTACCAGAGTTATAGAAGTTAAATAGATAATAAAGTATAAAATACTGAAAATTATTTTCTTTTAATATATTGATAATTGCGAATGATTTCAAAGGAGCGTTTTTATGTCGGAAATAATGTCGTTAAATGAAATGAAGCTATACAAGGGTAGTAGAGATAAGCCGAATGATTTTGATTATTTTTTGGAAAAACAGATTAGACACTTAAATTCTAAAAATGATTATACATTATATAAATGTCATTTTATGATTGATTATGTTGACTGTTACGATTTAACAATACAAATGGAGAATAATTCAAGTACTTATTGCAAGGTATTAAAACCACTTGGTAAAGGTTCATTTTCAGTAGTGTGTCATTTTCATGGTTATCAGGGACAAAGCAGTGATTGATCAGAATATTTCAAATATATATTAGCAAGGTATGCCGTTGTAGCGATGGATGTTAGGGGACAAGTAGACAAGTCAGTTGATGGTAATTACTTTAAAGGAAATACAGTGAAAGGTCACATTGTTCGCGGGATGTCTGACACTCCAAACGATTTATTTTTTAAAGACATTTTTCTCGATGTGTATCGTGTCATAGAGTTAGTATCAACTTTTTATTGGGTAGGTACGTATAATTTAACAACATTAGGTGCGTTACAAGGAGGTGCATTAGCATTAGTAGGTGGGGCTTTGAATAATAAAATAAAAAAAGTTATTACGATCTATCCATTTTTGTCTAACTTTTCTCGTGTGTTAGAACTAGAGCTATCATGTGAACCTTATGATGAGTTATTCCGATATTTTAAATTTAAGGATTATTTTTACATGACTGAACAGAATATTCTGTCTAGTTTGGATTATATAGATGTTAAAAGCTTTTCTAGTTTAATTAATGATGACGTGAAATTAGTGACAGGATTAAGAGATGATATTTGTTTACCATCGACTCAATATGCGATTGTTAATCATTTGAAGATATCATATGAATATATTATCTTACCAGAATATGGACATGAAGCAATAAATGTATTTATGCATGATAAAATAATGAACTTGATTACCGGTGACAAGATAGGAGAACAATAGTATGGATACTAGTAAGCAAATAGAAAAAGGGTTGATAGTGTCTTGTCAGGCATTAGAAAACGACCCTTTACACAGTTTGTTCATTATGTCACGTCAGCGAAAGAATCAGGAGCTGTCGGGATTGGGGCTAATTCGGTGGTGGATATTCAAGCCATACAAGACACAGTTGATTTACCGATAAATGGGATGATTAAAAAAATTTATGAAGATAGTGAGGTATTTATTACTCCTACATTGAAAGAAGTGAGAGATGTTTGTGCAACGGGTGTAGAAATTGTAGCGATAGATGGAACAACACGAGAACGATCAAATAGTGAAAAGCTTAGTGATATCGTGACAGCTATCAGACAAGAATACCCCAAGACACTTTTGATGGCTGATACAGCTTCTTTAGAAGATGCTAAATATGCGGAAGCTCAGGCGAGTGTATCTATCAAACAGTAGAGGAAAGAAAAGAAGTTCTAGCAAATGTGATGAAAGCTATTTTGAAAAAAAGAGGAATTAATATTGGAAATGTAAGACATCCTTTACCAACAATGACTTTAGAGGATAAAAACATTGTGGAAGAGTCATATCATATGATTCGAGAAGCGATTAAATATGTAGAAACAGTGTAAGTATGATGGAACTAGAAAAATTGACTTTGTAACAATTTTTCTAGTTCTTATTTATTTTTTTTTAGGTATAGTGTAGAATGAATTGGTTCAGTATTTTTTCATAATATTTGGTGAGGTTACTTTTACCAAAGTATATCAATCAAATAAAAATTGATAAACTAACATTATTTAGCCGAATAATATTATATATAGTTATCATCTGACTATAACCTAAAAATACTTACCTATTTTTAGGTTATTATTTTTCACAAGGTTTAAGTTGGAATGAATAGAAAGTTAAAAGATTAGATGTTAGAAAAAATGTCAGTATAAGTTTTATTTCATAGAGAGTCTAGTATAATAAGTTAGCCAAAAGCGCCTCTTGTTAGTAAAAAAGAGAGGCGTTTTTGTTGTCTTTACCTATTTTTTAAAATCTATCTTTTTATTGTCTTGTATAAATTAGTATCGACTATTTTATTTTTGTGAAAAAAATGTTGTATTAATTTATTTAAAAAATCGTTCTATACTTTATTTATCAAAGAAGTAGGAGTGGTAAAGATGAGTCAATGGTTAAACACAATGGGAAAAGTAGCAATTGTTATAGGGGGATCTTCAGGCATTGGAGAAGCAATCGTGAAAGCGTTATTGTCTGAAGGTGTAAAGGTTACCAATTTTGACTTAGCTGAAGGGAAAGAAAAACATGAAAACTTGTTATTTTTACCAGTAGATGTGTCAAACAGAGAACAAGTTGAGTCTGCAGTAGCCAAAGTAGTTGAAACATTTGGACCAGTAGATTGTTTAGTGAATAATGCAGGGATTAATATACCTAGATTGTTAGTTGATGCAAAAGAATCACATAGCGACTATGAATTATCTGACGCGATTTTTGACAAAATGGTTGCAGTAAACCAAAAAGGGAGTTACTTAATGAGTCAAGTTGTTGGTCGTATTTTAGTTGCAAAACAATCAATAATTACTAAAAAGGGTGCCGAAGACCAATTAAAAAGCCTAGAAACGCTGTATTATCAACGTCTAGGCTTTTTATTTATACTATTCCCACTCTACAGTTGCAGGTGGTTTACTTGTAATATCATACACGATACGGTTAACGTGATCAACTTCATTTACGATACGAACTGAGATTTTTTGTAGTAAGTCCCAATCAATACGAGCAAAGTCAGCAGTCATACCATCAATAGATGTAATCGCACGGATACCGATAGTGTAGTCATAAGTACGACCGTCTCCCATAACCCCAACAGAACGGATACCTGGTAAAACAGTAAAGTATTGCCAAATATCACGATCTAAACCAGCATTTGCGATTTCTTCACGTAAGATAGCGTCACTTTCACGCACGATTTCTAATTTTTCTTCAGTAATTTCGCCTAAGACACGGATTCCTAAACCAGGACCTGGGAATGGTTGACGCCATACAATTGAGTCAGGCATGCCAAGTTCAGTACCTAAGGCACGAACTTCGTCTTTAAATAATGTGTTTAATGGTTCAATTAATTTGAACGCCATATCCTCAGGAAGTCCACCAACGTTATGATGTGATTTAATCACTTCAGCTGTGTCAGTTCCACTTTCGATAACATCTGTATAAAGTGTTCCTTGAGCTAAGAATTCAATCCCATCAAGTTTTGCTGCTTCATCATCAAATAAGTAGATAAATTCATTACCGATGATTTTACGTTTTTGTTCAGGGTCAGATACACCCTTTAATTTATCCAAGAAGCGATCTTTTGCATCCACTTTAATGATATTTAAGCCAAATTTTCCACCTAAACTTTCCATTACTTGTTCTGCTTCACCTTTACGTAATAGACCATGATCAACAAAGATACAAGTTAATTGATCCCCAATCGCGCGTTGTAATAATACCCCAACAACACTTGAATCAACCCCACCTGATAAAGCAAGTAAGACTTTTTTATCGCCAACTTGTTCGCGGATTTTAGCAGTTTCAATATCGATAAAGCTATCCATTGACCAATCCCCTTTACATCCACAGATGTCAAAAGCAAATTGACGTAGCATGTCATTACCATTGATTGAATGACGAACTTCTGGATGGAACTGAACAGCATACATTTTTTTCGCATGATTTTCCATAGCGGAGATTGGGCAGTTTTCACTTGTCGCTGTAACAGTAAATCCTTCAGGAACTTCTGTCACTAAATCACCATGACTCATCCAAACTTGTTGTTCTTTTGGTAAAGAATCAAATAAAGTTGATTCAGTTGTTAAAGACAACATAGCTTTACCGTACTCACGGCTGTTAGCTTCAGATACAACGCCACCTAATTTGTGCGTCATTAATTGCATACCATAACAAATACCTAAAATAGGAATCCCTAATTCAAATATTTCTGGATCAATGTTAAAACTTCCTTCATCATAGACACTATTTGGCCCACCAGAGAAAACAATTCCCTTAGGAGCAATTTCTTTGATTTCTGCTGCAGTGATTTTGTGGCTCAATAATTCTGAGAATACACCCAATTCACGAATACGTCGCGTAATTAATTGATTGTACTGGCTACCAAAATCTAACACTATAATCTTTTCCATATCTTTAAGTTCAGATACTTTCGTCACTTACTTCACCTTTTCTTTCTATATATTAATTTTATTAAAACTTACGTAAATAAATTTCATCAATCTCGTGGTTTAGTGCTTTATGTAAAATAACATCTGCACGACTACGAGTTGGCAAAATGAACTCATTGAGGTTTTTTAGATTGACATCTTTCCACACACGACGAGCCATTGCTAATGCATCTTCACGCGGACCATTAGCATATTCATAATAATAATTAGTTTTATCATTTTTTGCAAGAACCAATAAATCTTCAAAGCGTTTTAAATACCAACTTTCAATCAGTTTTGGATCGGCATCAACATAGACTGAAAAGTCGAAGAAGTCACTGATATAAATGTGTTGGTTGGCTGGTGATTGCAAGACGTTAATCCCTTCGACTATTAAGATATCTGGCTGCGAAATTGTTTCAAATTCTCCAGGAATAATATCATAAATCTCATGAGAATAGATAGGAATTTTTAAATTATCTCCACCATTTTTAACAGCATTTAAAAAAGATAGTAATTTTTCCATGTCATAACTCTCAGGAAAACCTTTTTTATTTAAAATACCTTGTTTGGTTAGTTCATCCGTTGAATATAAAAATCCATCTGTTGTAATCAGTTGGACATGACGTCGCTTAAAAATACGGGAGAGCATCATTTGTAACAAACGAGCCGTCGTACTTTTTCCAACAGCTACACTACCAGCAACCCCAATAATAAAGGGAGAGGAAGGTAAAAATTTTTGCATAAATAATCCTTTACTAAGATGGAGGGATTCGTACTCTTTCATATAAATATTGATTAAATGAGTTAGCGGAATATAAATATCTTGCACATCTTGTAATGAGATAGTGTCATTATAGCTTTTAATTTGTTGTAGTTCTTCATCTGTTAGAGGCGCTGTTCCATTACGATAAAAGCTTTGCCATTCCTCACGAGTTAAATGATAGAAATTCGTTTTTTCATCCATAAACAGTATCCTCTACTTATTATCTTCAATCAAATTGGGTAATTGTTGAGTGATGTATTGACCTAATTCTTTATTAAATGACAATTCTCTTAATCTATTTTCGCGTCTTTTTTTGTACCCTTTATGAATCATTTTTTCTTCAATAGATTCAGGTATAATCGCAGGAACGCTTGTAAATGTCTCATCCACTTTTACGACAACAAACGTCATAAAACATGTTGCAGCTAAATAGTGTTGTCCTGTGTTTAAGTCTTCGCCAGTTACTTTGACAAAAACTTCCATCGATTTTTTTCCTGTACCTGAAACATATGCTTCAACCGTTACAGCATCATTTTCATAGATTGGATGTAAAAAATCTAAACTATCTGTTGAGGCAGTCATTGTTGGAATACGGCAATGACGCGATACAGCGATAGAAGCCGTGTCGTCAATTAACGCCATCAATTTACCTCCAAATAACGCACCAAACGAGTTAAGATCATTTGGAAAAACGCGATGTGTTTGGATAGCGTAAGACTCTTTACATTTTTTTTCGTTAGGTAATGGTACAAACACGTTAAAAACTCCTTTTTCGTGGTATGATATTATAAAGTCTAACTGATTATATCATAGATAAACGCTGAGATAAGGAAATGAGGTTTGAAAGATGAAAAAAATCATATTATTTGGTGATAGTATCACAGCTGGCTATAGAAATGGTGAAATTGATATTGTATTGAATACTAAAATTAAGCAACTACTCAATACTAAAATAGAAATTATTAATGCTGGTATTCCTGGTGATACAACTAAAGGAGCGTTAAGTCGGTTTAAAGAACATGTTATTTTTTATGAACCAGATATTGTGACCATCTTTTTTGGTGCTAATGATGCTGAAAAACGTTCAGGTATTTCATTATTACAATATGAAGAGAATTTAACTTATTTAGTGGAACAGATTGGGGCAAAAAAGGTCGTACTGATTGGCCCACCTTATGCCCATCAAATGATGTACCGTGATGAACGTCCTTTAGTTGAATTAATGCAATATAATAATGCGGCTCAACGTGTTGCGAAAACATTTAATATTCGTTATATTGATATACTAAAAGAGATGATTGTTTCAGAAGCTCCAATGCATTTTTTAGAATCAGACGGGCTTCATTTCTCAGATGAGGGTTATGATTTGTTAGCAAAATTAATAGTAGAAACAATTAAAGAAAGAGTGTGAAAAAATGAGTGCCCATTATTATACGCATAAACCAGAAACGGCTCATGATAGAAAAACTTGGACATACCCATTATTAGGTGAAACATATCAATTTGTAACGGATAGTAATGTGTTTTCAAGAAATACAGTGGACTTTGGGTCACGTCTTTTAATAGAAGCTTTTTCAGATGAAGATATCCCTAGAGGAGAAATTTTAGATGTCGGTTGTGGATATGGTCCTATTGGTTTATCTTTGGCTCATTCAACCAAACGAGTTGTTCATATGGTTGATGTGAATGAAAGAGCAATGGAATTAGCTAAGGAAAATGCTAGTTTAAATAAAATTGAAAATATTGAAGTATATGAATCAAGCGTTTATGAGAATGTAACAAAAAAAGATTTTGCAGCGATTGTAAGTAATCCACCAATACGTGCTGGAAAAAAAATTGTTCATAGTATTATTGAAGGAGCTAAGGAACATTTACAACAAAAAGGTACCTTAACGATTGTTATTCAGAAAAAACAAGGCGCACCAAGTGCAAAGAAAAAGATGGAAGAAGTCTTTGGACATGTTGAAGTAGTGACGAGTTCGAAAGGATATTATATTTTCAAAAGTTATAAATTATAAACTAAAACACGAACGTTGAATTATAAGAACCAGTATTCAAAAACGATTAAACGAACGGTTTGCATATGCATAGGAAAAAAGTGGGATAAAAAAAGTATAGAAAATCATTATAATGAAATTGCAGTTCCGTTTAGTGATGGTTTATTATAAAACTTATTGACCTTTTATGTTTATAAGGAAGACCAAGTGTTTGAAACACTATACAAGTATGGGTAAGGGCATACAAGTTAATGGTTTAAATATAATGAAAACAAAATAACATTTAATGGCTTATCTAATGTCTGTTAAGGGGAATGCATTTAGAAAGCATATTGGAACGCCAGTCTTGAATAATTAACTCATGTAACTATTTTTTGTAGGGGAAAATAGTTACGGGTAAGTTTGTTATGAGGGATTGTTTTATGGGGGAGAGGCTAGAAGAAATTCTAGCTTTTTTATTTTATTTTAATGTTGACATTTGTATTTTTATAGGCTAAAATGATTAGTTGCAGAAACCTTTATGTTTTAAATGTGAAAGGTGATGAAATATTGTCCATCAGCCTTTATTTTATAGGAAAACAAAGATAGATCGACCATATCGAGATATGTTCACCATCTATTTTTGGTTTTTTTTTACTTTAAAACAGATAAGTAATGAAATTGTTATATTTTTTTAACATTTGTAACATAAGGTATTTTTGAAAAAACTCAGAGGGGTGACTAATTTGGTTGGACACGTAGTGAAATACGGAAAACACCGAGAAAGACGTAGCTATTCTAGGATTAGTGAAGTACTAGAATTGCCAAACTTAATTGAAATTCAAACTGATTCTTATAAGTGGTTTTTAGATGAAGGTTTGCGCGAAATGTTTGAGGACATTATGCCAATTACAGATTTTAGTGATAAATTATCATTAGAATTTGTCGATTACGAAATGAAAGAACCAAAGTATACAGTTGAGGAAGCTCGTGCGCATGATGCTAACTACTCAGCTCCTATCCACGTAACATTACGTTTGGATAATCAAGTGACAGGAGAAATCAAGTCACAAGAAGTGTTCTTTGGAGATTTCCCGCTAATGACAGAGATGGGAACATTTATTATCAATGGTGCTGAGCGTGTAGTGGTATCACAGTTAGTAAGATCACCCGGAGTTTATTTCAATGAGAAGAAAGAAAAAAATGGACATGAGGGGTTTGGAACAACTGTTATTCCTAACCGTGGTGCATGGTTAGAACTTGAAACAGACGCGAAAAACCTTTCTTATGCTCGTATTGATAGAACAAGAAAAATTCCTTTAACAGTATTAGTTAGAGCATTAGGATTTGGTTCAGATACGACTATTACAGAAATTTTTGGTGAAAGCGAAAGTTTACAATTAACAATTGAAAAAGATATTCATAAAAATTCTAGCGATTCTCGTACGGAAGAAGCTTTAAAAGATGTTTATGAAAGACTTCGTCCAGGCGAGCCAAAGACTGCTGAAAGTTCAAGAAACTTATTGAACTCTCGTTTCTTTGATCCAAAACGTTACGACTTAGCAGCAGTTGGTCGTTACAAAGTAAATAAAAAATTAAGCCTTAAAACACGTTTGTTAAACCAAACGTTAGCTGAAACATTAGTTGATCCTGAAACAGGAGAAATCCTTGTAGAAAAAGGAACAGTTATCACGCATACAGTGATGGACGAGCTAGAAAAACATTTAGACAACGGATTAAACAACGAAACATACTATCCAAGTGAAGATGGCGTTGTCACTGAACCAATGACTGTTCAAGTTATTAAAGTTGTGTCACCAAAAGATCCTGAACGTGTTGTAAACGTGATTGGAAATGGCCAACTTGATGCAGACGTTCGTACGATTCGTCCTGCTGATATCGTGGCTACAATCAGTTATTTCTTAAACTTAATGGAAGATATTGGAAAAGTAGATGACATTGACCATTTAGGAAACCGTCGTATTCGTTCGGTTGGTGAGTTATTACAAAATCAATTCCGTATCGGGTTATCTCGTATGGAACGTGTGGTTCGTGAAAGAATGTCTATCCAAGACACCGAAACATTAACACCACAACAATTGATTAACATTCGTCCAGTTGTGGCTTCAATGAAAGAATTCTTTGGTTCTTCTCAGTTATCACAATTCATGGATCAAACTAATCCATTAGGTGAGTTGACGCATAAACGTCGTCTATCAGCTTTAGGACCTGGTGGTTTAACACGTGACCGTGCTGGATATGAAGTTCGTGACGTGCATTACTCACATTATGGTCGTATGTGTCCGATTGAAACGCCTGAGGGACCAAACATTGGGTTAATCAATAGTTTATCAAGTTATGCGAAAGTAAATAAATACGGCTTCATCGAAACACCATATCGTCGTGTTGACCGTGAAACGAAACGTGTTACAGAACATATTGATTACTTAACAGCTGACGAGGAAGACCATTACATGGTAGCGCAAGCGAACTCTCCATTAAATGAAGATGGTACATTTGCTGAAGATGTTGTAATGGCCCGTATTCAAAGTGAAAACTTGGAAGTTTCAGTAGATAAAGTGGACTACATGGACGTTTCACCTAAACAAGTAGTTGCAGTAGCGACAGCATGCATTCCTTTCTTGGAAAACGATGACTCTAACCGTGCGCTTATGGGAGCGAACATGCAACGTCAGGCAGTACCTTTGATTCAACCACGTTCTCCACTTGTTGGAACAGGTATGGAATACAAAGCTGCCCATGACTCAGGAGCAGCACTTCTATGTAAACATGATGGTGTCGTTGAGTACGTTGATGCACGTGAAGTACGTGTTCGTCGTAATGACGGTGCTTTAGATAAATATAATGTGATTAAATTCCACCGTTCAAATGCTGGTACAAGTTATAACCAACGCCCAATTGTTAGAAAAGGTGAAATCGTTGAAAGAGGCGATACATTAGCTGACGGTTCTTCTATGGAAGAAGGGGAAATGGCGTTAGGACAAAATGTTTTAGTAGCTTTCATGACTTGGGAAGGTTACAACTATGAAGATGCGATTATTATGAGTCGCCGATTAGTTAAAGATGATGTGTACACATCCATTCATATTGAAGAATATGAATCAGAAGCACGTGACACAAAATTAGGACCTGAAGAAATTACTCGTGAGTTACCAAACGTTGGGGAAGATGCACTTAAAAACTTAGACGAAATGGGTATTATCCGTATCGGTGCTGAAGTAAAAGATGGTGATCTGCTTGTTGGTAAAGTCACTCCTAAAGGGGTAACAGAATTATCAGCAGAAGAGCGTCTGTTACATGCAATCTTCGGAGAAAAAGCTCGTGAAGTTCGTGATACATCTCTACGTGTTCCACATGGTGGGGGCGGTATTGTTCATGATGTTAAAATCTTTACTCGTGAAGGCGGAGATGAGTTATCTCCAGGGGTTAACATGTTAGTTCGTGTGTACATCGTTCAAAAACGTAAAATTCATGAAGGGGATAAAATGGCTGGTCGTCATGGTAATAAAGGGGTAGTATCTCGTATTATGCCAGAAGAAGATATGCCATTCTTACCAGATGGGACACCAGTTGATATCATGTTAAACCCATTAGGGGTACCTTCTCGTATGAACATTGGACAAGTATTAGAGTTGCATTTAGGTATGGCAGCTCGCTCATTAAACATCCATGTTGCAACACCGGTATTTGATGGGGCAAATGAAGAAGATGTATGGAGTACTGTTGAAGAAGCAGGACTTGCTCGCGACGCTAAGACTGTTCTTTATGATGGACGTACAGGTGAACCATTCGATAACCGTATTTCTGTAGGTGTAATGTACATGCTGAAACTTGCTCACATGGTTGATGATAAGTTACATGCTCGTTCTATTGGACCTTACTCACTAGTTACACAACAACCACTTGGTGGTAAAGCACAATTTGGTGGACAACGTTTTGGAGAGATGGAAGTTTGGGCTCTTGAAGCATACGGAGCTGCTTACACTTTACAAGAAATCTTGACTTATAAATCAGATGACGTTGTAGGTCGTGTGAAAACTTACGAATCTATCGTTAAAGGTGAACCAATTCAAAAACCAGGTGTTCCTGAATCATTCCGCGTACTTGTTAAAGAGTTACAAGCTTTAGGATTAGACATGCGAGTATTAGATGCAGACGATCAAGAGATTGAATTACGTGATATGGATGATGAGGACGATGATTTGATTACTGTTGATGCCTTAGCAAAATATGCGAAAGAGCAAGAAGAAAAAGCATTAGCAGAAAAATCGTTGAAAGATGCACAAGAAAACCAAGAATAATCCAGCTGAATTATTCTGACAGACAAAGAAACGGAGGGACATCTTTTGATCGATGTAAATAAATTTGAAAGTATGCAAATTGGACTAGCTTCTTCTGAAAAAATTAGAAGCTGGTCATATGGTGAAGTGAAAAAACCAGAGACAATAAACTACCGTACTTTAAAACCAGAACGTGATGGTCTTTTCTGCGAGCGTATTTTCGGTCCTACTAAGGACTGGGAATGTGCTTGTGGTAAATATAAACGTATCCGTTATAAGGGAATCGTTTGTGACCGCTGTGGGGTTGAGGTAACACGTTCTAAAGTTCGTCGTGAACGTATGGGTCATATCGAACTTGCAGCTCCAGTAACACATATTTGGTATTTTAAAGGGATTCCTAGTCGTATGGGTCTTGTATTAGATATGAGTCCTAGAGCGCTAGAAGAAATCATTTATTTTGCTTCTTATGTGGTAACAGATCCAGGTGACACTAACTTAGAATTAAAACAACTCCTAACTGAACGTGAATACCGTGAAAAACGTCAGCAATATGGCCAAGCATTTAAAGCTGGTATGGGTGCTGAAGCAATCAAGCGTTTATTAGAACAAGTTGATTTAGAAAAAGAAGTCGCTGAATTAAAAGAAGAATTGAAAAAAGCGTCTGGACAAAAAAGAACGCGTGCTATTCGTCGTTTAGATATCTTAGAAGCATTCCGTACATCAGGAAATGATCCTGACTGGATGGTAATGGATGTTGTACCAATTATCCCGCCAGATTTACGCCCGATGGTTCAATTAGAAGGTGGACGTTTTGCAACAAGTGATTTGAACGACTTATACCGTCGTGTCATTAACCGTAATAACCGTTTGAAACGTTTATTAGACTTAAATGCACCAGGAATTATCGTTCAAAATGAAAAACGTATGCTTCAAGAAGCGGTAGATGCGTTGATCGATAATGGTCGTCGAGGCCGTCCAGTTACTGGACCAGGTAACCGTCCACTTAAATCGTTATCTCATATGTTGAAAGGGAAACAAGGTCGTTTCCGTCAAAACTTATTAGGTAAACGTGTTGACTACTCAGGCCGTTCAGTTATCGTTGTTGGACCTTTCTTAAAAATGTATCAATGTGGGTTGCCAAAAGAAATGGCAATTGAATTATTCAAACCATTTGTGATGCATGAATTAGTTAAGCGTGAAATTGCAAGCAACATAAAAAATGCAAAACGCCAAATCGAACGTCAAGAAGACGCTGTTTGGGACGTATTAGAAGATGTTATTAAAGAACATCCTGTATTACTTAACCGAGCACCGACGCTACATAGACTTGGTATCCAAGCTTTTGAGCCAGTTTTAGTTGAAGGACGCGCAATTCGTCTTCACCCATTAGTATGTGAGGCTTACAATGCCGATTTCGATGGGGACCAAATGGCGGTTCACGTTCCATTAAATGAAGAAGCTCAAGCTGAAGCACGTATGTTAATGCTTGCTGCTCAAAACATCCTTAATCCAAAAGATGGTAAGCCAGTTGTTACACCATCTCAAGATATGGTCCTTGGTAACTACTACTTAACAATGGAAGAGTCAGGACAAATTGGTGAAGGAATGATTTTCCGTGATTTAGACGAAGTTGTTTTAGCATGGAGAAATGGTTGTGTCCACTTACATACTCGTATTGGTTTACAAACAAGCTCAATGCCTGAGAAACCATTTACAGAGTGGCAGCGTGAACGTATTTTAACAACAACTGTTGGTAAAGCAATCTTTAATGAGATTATGCCTCCAGAATTCCCTTACTTAAATGAACCAACTGATTATAACTTGACAGTTCAAACACCTGATAAATACTTTGTTGAAGCTGGATCAGACATTCCTGCATTCATCAAAGAACAACCAGAAGTTGGACCATTCAAGAAGAAAAATCTTGGTAATATTATCGCTGAAGTCTTCAAACGTTTCAAAATTACTGAAACATCTAAAATGTTAGATAGAATGAAAGACTTAGGTTACAAACATTCTACTTATGCAGGTATGACTGTAGGGATTGCCGATATCGTTGTTTTACATGAAAAACAAGCAATGATTGAAGAAGCACATGACCAAGTAGAAAAAGTAACAAAACAATTCCGTCGTGGTTTAATCACAGATGACGAGCGTTATGAACGAGTTATTGGTATTTGGAATGCAACAAAAGATGCTATTCAAGCAAAATTAATGGAAAGTTTAGATGCACGTAACCCAATCTTCATGATGAGTGATTCTGGGGCCCGTGGTAACATCTCCAACTTTACTCAGTTAGCTGGTATGCGTGGACTTATGGCCGCTCCTAATGGTCGTATCATGGAGTTACCTATCGTATCTAACTTCCGTGAAGGGTTAACCGTCTTAGAAATGTTTATCTCGACTCACGGTGCTCGTAAAGGTATGACCGATACAGCCCTTAAGACAGCCGATTCAGGTTACTTAACTCGTCGTTTAGTTGATGTGGCTCAAGATGTCATCATTCGTGAAACTGACTGTGGAACTGACCGTGGTTTAGATATTTCGGTGATGAAAGAAGGAAACGAAGTCATTGAGACTCTTGAAGAGCGTATGTTAGGTCGTTATACACGTAAATCAGTGATTCATCCTGAAACAAAAGAAGTGATTGTTGGTGCGAATGAAATCATTACAGAAGACATTGCAAAACAAATAGTTGATGCAGGTATTGAACAAATTACGATTCGTTCAGTCTTCACATGTAATACAAAACATGGTGTATGTAAACATTGTTATGGCCGTAACTTAGCGACTGGTTCTGAAGTTGAAGTTGGAGAAGCAGTTGGTACAATTGCTGCCCAATCAATCGGTGAGCCTGGTACTCAGTTAACCATGCGTACATTCCATACGGGTGGGGTTGCCGGAGACGATATTACTCAAGGTTTACCTCGTATCCAAGAGATTTTTGAAGCACGTAATCCTAAAGGACAAGCTGTTATCTCTGAAGTAGCTGGTGAAGTCATCGAAATTACAGAAGATCAAGCGGATCGTACAAAAGAAGTGATAGTAAAAGGTACAACAGATACAAGAACATATTCTGTGCCTTATACTTCTCGTATGAAAGTTGCTGAAGGTGATATTATTGACCGTGGTACTCCATTAACAGAAGGATCAATTGATCCAAAACAATTATTAACAGTTAAAGATGTATTAGCTGTTGAAAATTATCTGCTTAAAGAAGTACAAAAAGTTTATCGTATGCAAGGGGTAGAAATCGGAGATAAACACGTTGAGGTTATGGTTCGTCAAATGTTACGTAAAGTAAGAGTTATGGATCCAGGTGATTCAGATATCTTACCAGGCACACTAGTTGATATTAGTGAATTTAAAGACCGCAACTACAACACACTTGTTTCTGGTGGAACACCTGCAACTGGACGTCCAGTCTTGTTAGGTATCACTAAGGCCTCACTTGAAACAAACAGTTTCTTATCTGCTGCATCATTCCAGGAAACAACTCGTGTCTTGACAGATGCTGCAATTAGAGGTAAAAAAGACCACTTACTTGGATTGAAAGAAAATGTTATCATTGGTAAAATCATTCCAGCTGGTACTGGTATGGCGAAATACCGTAACATGGAACCAAAAGAAGTGGGTGTAGCAAGTGAAAATGTGTATAGTATCAGTGATATTGAAGCACAAATGGCCGCTGCAGAAGCGTTAAAAAATCAAGAATAAATTCTATCACTAGCATAAGTCTATTTGACTTATGCTAGTTTTTTTATCGAGTCGGTTATCATTTCGTGTTAAACTTAGTCTATCAAAATAAAAAATGAGGCGAGTATGATGAAAAAATGGGTAGCATTATTGTTATTATCTTTAGTGTTGGTTGGTTGTAGTCAAAACTCAAATAATGACGAGACGGAAATTAGTCAAACTAGTTCTAGTGAAGAAGCTAGTCAATCAACAACAAAACAAAGTTCAACGACAGAAATATCTGAACAGAGTTCAACTACATCTGAAGAGACAAACCAAAATGGTTCTGGTGAAACAACTCTATCAAAAGAGATGTTTTATCAAACTGGCGTGTTACAAAACATAAATCAGCAATTTTTAAATTGGGCAAGTGATAGAGCGAAGGTGGGCGGTATGGCTGTTACATCTGAGTTTTTTGATCACGGAGCAGCAGGTCGAGGAGATTGGTTTGCTGTAACACCAGATGGACTAGCTATGGCACAAGATCTGGAAAATCCTGGCTATGATTTTTTCCCGCTTCATGTCGTAGGTGGTGTAACATTTTATTATTCGACTAATGGTATTCTTGGAGCCACAAATGAGCGTCAACAAAGTTCATTTGCAGCTGGATTTAGTGAAGTAGCTGATACCACTAAACCAATTGTTAAGTATATTCTATGTGATAATGGTATGATTTATGAGTTAAAAAGTAATGTATCATTATCAACTGGTTTTAATGAAGCAAGCGATGAAGGAACTATTCCAAGAAGCCAAATTAATGTAAAAGAGTTTAGTTATTCAGAAGATGTGGATGCAATCAGTGAATTACAACGTATAATATCAATAGTAAATAAATAAGGAGAACAACATGACATTTGAAAAAATACTACCAGAATTAAAAACAGGAAAAAAAGTGATTAGAAAAGGTTGGGGCGGTTTTGAGTTATATGTCACACTTGTGTCAGGAAAAACATATGATGACTGTCCCGTGACTGATTATTTTTTAATTAAAACAAGTGATGAAGGTTTTTCAAGTTTTGCGCCAACTGTGTGCGATATCTTAGCAGATGATTGGGAGATAGTAGATTAATGAATTCTATTAATTATACAGAGTTTAAAGGAAAAGTAGTCTTTGTCACAGGAGTGGCATCTGGTATAGGTAAAGAACAAGCTCGTTTATTTTTAGAACAAGGAGCATATGTGTTTGGCTTTGATAAAGAAGAAATAGAAAAACAATACTCAAAATATTTTACTTTTTTTAAAGGTGATGTCACTAAAAAAGATGATTTGGAGCAAGCAGTTAGTGAGTGCCTAGCCAAGTATCCCAAAATAGATATATTATTAAATACTGCTGGTAAATTGGATGAGTTTAAGCCATTGAATGAAACATCTGAGGAACTATGGGATAATATTTATGAAACGAACGTGAAAAGTTATTTTCGACTGACTAAATTAATATTACCAATGATGTTAGAACAACAAGGTGGTACGATTATCAATATGGCGTCTATCGCTGGGTTAATTGGTGGTGGTGGTGGAGTTAGTTACACCATGTCAAAACATGCTATCGTTGGATTTACAAAACAATTGGCTTTAGATTATGCTGAACAAGGGATTCATGTGGTTGGGGTTGCACCAGGAGCAATCAAAACGCCAATGAATGCAGCTGATTTTTCAGGGGATGGACACATGGCTAAATGGGTAGCAGATGAAACACCTTGTAAACGGTGGGCATCTCCTGAAGAAGTGGCTCAGTTAACCCTTTTTTTAGCAAGTCAAGCATCATCTTATATACAAGGAAGTATAGTTCCAATTGATGGTGGATGGATGACACAATAGGATTGTTTTTTTGTAGAAAAAGTGTATCCTATTAATTAGCGGGTTTTCGCACTACAACACTTCGTTGGGAAATATTTCTCACATCCTTTGGTTGTAGTTATTAGCAAGGTAATTCCTTGTAAAGGAGAAATGTAAATGGAAAATAAAAAAGAACAATCTGCTGTGGCGTCTTGGACAACACAAGATACAGCAAAAATGGCCATTGTGGCAGGATTGTATGTTGTAGTGACGTTAGTGTTATCGGTCATTAGTTTTGGTGCGATCCAGTTAAGATTATCTGAAATGTTTAATTATTTGTCACTTTATAACAAACGCTATATAGTTGCTGTGACATTAGGTGTGGCGATAGCCAATGCTTTTTCACCATTAGGAATTATTGATGTATTGGTTGGAAGTATTAGTACGTTTCTAGTATTGGTCATCAATTATGTCATCACGAAACGTATCAACAATATGAAAATAAAAATGGTTATAACAGCTATGACGTTTGCGATATCTATGTTTACTGTTGCAGGACAACTCACAATATTATATAATTTACCATTTTTCTATAACTGGCTGATTATTGGCTTAGGAGAACTATTTTCCATGATAGTTGGTGGGGTTATGATATACTGGATGAGTAAAAAAATTGATTTTACTAAATAAACAAACCTCTATGATTGATATTGCTCAATCATAGAGGTTTTTAATTTATTTAACGTAGTCTTCGGTTAATTCTAAGAAAGTATTAACGTCTTGAATCATCATATCAATTCCAGCTTGCCAGAATTCACTTGATGTTAAGTCAACATCTAAATGTTTTTTAGCTAATTCTTCAGTTGTCATTGACGCTGTATCACGTAATAAAGCGATATAGTCATCTTCAAATGATGTTCCTTGTTTTTGAGCGAAGGCATAAATACCTAAGCTGAACAGGTACCCAAATGTGTACGGGAAGTTGTAGAATGGCACATCATCAATGTAGAAGTGCAGTTTACTTGCCCAGAAATGTGGATGATAAGAATTCAATGAATCACAGTAGCTTTCTTTTTGAGCAGCGACCATTAAATCAGTGATTTCTGTATCTGTTAAGACTTTTTCTTTTCGTTCAGTATAGAAATTATTTTCAAAAATGAAACGCGCGTGAATGTTCATAAACATCGCTGTGGCATTTTGCATTTTAATATCAAGTAAATTGATTTTTTCTTCAGCTGATTTAGCTTGTTTCAGCGTTGCGTCAGCGACAATCAGTTCGGCAAATGTACTAGCTGTTTCGGCTACGTTCATGGCGTAATCTTGACTAACGGATGGTAAATCCCACATCACGTGTGAATGGAAAGCATGTCCTAATTCATGAGCTAATGTAGAGACTTCGTTGATTGATTCACCGTATGTCATGAAGATACGAGATTCTTCATTTTCTGGTAATCCAGTGCAATAACCACCTGGACGTTTACCTGGTCTATCTTCTGCTTCAATCCAACTTTTTTCAAAGGCCATTTTAGCAAAGTCAGCCATTTTAGGACTAAATTTATTGAAATTTTCAATAATAAAATCAGCTGCTTCATTGAATGTGTAACGTTTTTCTTCAAACTCACCTAAAATAACAGGTGCATCTTGATCTTGCCAATCCATTTTTTCTTTACCAAATAATTGTGCTTTACGAGTTAAGAAATCAACGAATGGTTGTTTGTTTGCAGCGATTGTTCCCCACATAGCATCCAATGTTTCTTTTTTCATACGGTTATACTCTAATGGAATTTGCAAATGATCAGTGATACCATGTAGTTTGTTATTTGTTAATCGGAATCCGTCTAAATGATTTAAGGTATCTGCAAAAAGTGGTGCATAATTTGCCCAAGTTGTTTCCCATGTATCAAACAAACGTTGTCTAACATCTTTATCAGCGTCCCCCATCATGCGGTTAAAAGCTTGACCTGCTGAAAGATACGTTGTTTTACCATCTTCTTCAAATGGAAATTGGATGTTTGCTACAATTGTGTCGTAGTGAGAGCTCCAAGCATTGAATCCATCTGTTGATAATTGGTTAATAACTGACTCTTCATTTTCACTTAATAAGCGTTTGCTTTGTTCACGAGCTTCTGTTAAATTAAAAGCCACGCCTTGTTTTTTTGCAAAGTCAGAATGAAGAAGTGTGTTCCAAGTATCAGTTGAAAGGTTAGTTAGTTTCTTATTAAATAAGACATTAGCGTTTTTAAAACCAGTCAATTTAGTCAATAAACCAGCTAATACACTACCAGCTTTTTTATTGTTTACATCTGCAGATTGAATGGCATTGACAAAACTAATTGTTTGCCCAAATCCTTTAGATAGTTTTTCTTGAACAGTCATGATTGCCTCAAATGTTTGAAAATCAGGCGCATCTGTTTCTGGATTCCAGTCTGTGACAAGTGATTGGTATTCTGTAATCTCGTCATCTAGTAATAATAGGCGTTGTTCTAATTCTTTTGAGTCAATACCTCCGTTAAAAATTGAATCTAAATCCCATGTTATTGAATATGTCATTTTATCTGACTCCTTTCATTATGGTTATATTATACCCTATACTATTAAAAAACAATGATAAAAAAGCAAAAAAATCTAAGATTGGAGAAGTTCATTATGAAAAGTAAATTAAGTCAACCTAAAGTGTATACTGCAATCGCGATTGTGATTATGATTATTTTATTTTATAGTTCATCAAAAACCTATACAGAGCAAAGTTCTGTTCCGCTACTTCAAAAGTGGTTGCAAAGTGAGCCATTTGCATCAAAACTTCAAGGAATAATGTTTAATTATGGTGACAGTGAAGTCAGTATTCGAGCAATGGGTTATTTTAAATTTGTTGAATTTTTTATCCGAAAAGCCGCTCATTTTTTTACATTTTTTATTCTAGGGGGAAGTTTGTTTTTAGTGTTACATTCTAAATTAAAGCAATCAATTTGGAGTTTGTTTTTTGCGTGGTTTAGTGCGACAGGTTATGCAGCAATGGATGAGTTTCATCAAATGTTAACAGGTGATAGAACGCCGTTGTTTCAAGATGTGATGCTTGATAGCATGGGAGCATTAACAGCTTGTGTGATGTTAGTAATTTATTTTGAATTTGGTCGCAAACAGTCAAAATAGGTGAGGTCTCTTTTTTAATCAACTTATGATAAAATGGTATTATATGTTTAATATTATGCTAGAAAGCGGGGAATTGAAATGGCAGGACATTCAAAATGGAATAACATTAAGAATAGAAAAGGAGCACAGGATGCTAAACGGGGTAAAGTGTTTCAAAAATTATCACGTGAAATCTATATGGCAGCAAAAAGTGGTGGTCCAGATCCGTCTTCTAACCCTTCGCTGAGATTAGTGTTAGATAAAGCAAGAACTGCGAATATGCCAAATGATAATATTCAACGTGCAATCAAAAAGGCAACAAGTGCTGGTGAAGGTGAAAATTATGATGAAGTAGTTTATGAAGGTTATGGCCCAGCAGGTGTGGCCATTTTAGTTCATGCTTTAACAGATAATCGTAACCGAACGTCAACTAACGTACGTGTTGCATTTAATAAAAATGGTGGTTCTCTAGGGGAATCTGGTTCTGTCTCTTATATGTTTGATCGAAAAGGCTACATTGTGATTGAAAGAGAAGGACTAGATGTAGATGAAGACACTATGATGCTAAGTGTGCTAGAAGCTGGTGGTGATGATATAGAAGTATCAGAGGAAGTATTTGAAATTTATACTGATCCAAGTGCATTCACAGCAGTACGAGATGAATTAGAAAAAGAGTATACGTTAGCACAAGCAGAATTAACTATGGTGCCACAAACACTTGTTGCATTGAGTGAATCAGATAAAGAAACATTAGAGAAGATTGTTGATATTTTAGAAGATGATGATGATGTTTCAGAGGTATTCACATCTGCAGACATGTAGCAATAAAGCAAAAAACAACTAGAAAAAATTCTGGTTGTTTTTTTTTGGTTTTTTCAGAGTATTTTTTTAAAAAAGCAAATATTAAAGATGAGAAAGGAAAAAAATATGAAAAAACTAGCTAAAAAATTATTGGAAGTTGGTTATAAAAACCAAGTGAGTGATTTGTATATTCTCCCTAAAACTTCATCAATGTATGACGTATCATTTCGGAAGCATCATGATATGACAAGTTATGATTTATTATCTTATAAAACAGCTGAACAATTAATTTTATATTTTAAATATCTTGCAGGAATGGATATTGCCGAAAAGCGTAAAGTTCAGATGGGTGGAACGACTATTAAAGTTAAAAAAGAAACCTTTCGGATTCGATTATCTGTTGTAGGTGATTTCTTGAATCGTGAAACACTTGTGATTCGTTTTTTATACCCGATGTCGAGTAAAAGTCTTCAGTTTGTTGATAATAATCAAATTGAAAAAATAAAAAAACAAATTACACGCAATGGCTTATTCTTATTTTCTGGTCCTACAGGTTCGGGAAAATCAACTACGATGCATTTATTGATGCAATACTTAATTCATCAGGAAAAAAAACATATTATCACGATAGAGGATCCAGTGGAAATAGAGGATACAGATTGTCTCCAATTTCAAGTCAATGAAAAAATCGGTTTAACGTATCAGGAGCTGATTAAGGTATGTTTACGACATCGACCAGATTGCTTGATGATAGGAGAAATAAGAGATACAGAAACAGCACAAATGGCTATGAGAGCAGCTTTAACGGGACATTTAGTCTTTTCAACTATACATGCTAAAAACAGGAAAGGAGTTGAGGAAAGATTAATCGAATTAGGGATTCCTAGAGAAGAAGTGAATCAAAGTGTACAAGGAATTGTCTATCAAGAGATGTTACCGTTAACATCAGGAAAAAATTATGGAGTGTTATATGACATGTTTTATAAAGAAGGAGAAGATGAGTGGGAAAAAAGTTTACAAAAAGCCTATTATGAAAAGAAAATCACACAAAAAACTTATCAAATCTATAAAAATTAAACCGTATAATCATCAAGAAAAATATGAGTTTATCTATCTATTAGGTAATTTGTTAGAAAATGGATTTAGTTTGGAACAAAGTATTCAATTCATGAAGACTATTTCTTTCAAACAAGGAAAACAATTGAATTATATTGAAAGAAAACTACTAAAAGGTGAGTCTTTAGCGAAGTGTTTACTGGGAGTAGGTTTTTCAAAAGAACAGTTAGCGCCAATTAAATTCTCAGAAGTTCATGGGGATTTAGTTGGAACGTTAAAGAGAATGTCTTCACAAATGAAAGAACGACAAAAGCAGCGAAAAGAAATGATAAAAGTATTAAGCTATCCTATTTTGTTATTAATCTTTTTAATAGGGATAATTATTGGAATGAAGTGGGTGATATTGCCGCAGCTTTCAGAACTATCACAAGATCCTGCGACACCATCGATGTTTAGTTTGATTGATAAGGGATTGAAATATGGCCTATTTTTCATTAGTACTTTGATATTATCTGGGTATTTAGTAGTAAACCAGTTAAATCGATATTCGCAAATAAAGAAACTGATGCTTTATGCTCGATTACCTGTTATTGGAAAACTTTTAACCAGTTACTATACATCATTGTTTGCAACTGAATGGGGGAACTTATTATCACAAGGAATGGAATTTAAAGAGGTTGTATTGGTTATGCAACAAAAAGGGTATTCACAATTAATGCAAGAGATGTCAAAAGAAATAAAAATAAAATTGGAACAAGGTATTTTTATTGATGAGCCGATTAGCCAATGGCGTTTTTTGAAACCAGAACTGACGTGGCTTATTAGACAAGGTGAAATTCATGGGAGACTTGGACAAGAATTAACCATTTTTGGCGAACGAGAGTGGGAGAATTTTATGACAGAATGTGAGAAAAAGATTCAATTGCTTCAACCAATAACTTTTTTAATCATTGCCATATTAATTGTGTCCGTCTATGGCTCATTATTATTGCCAATATATAATGGAATGGGGGATTTTTATTGAAACTATTACAGAAACTAAAAAAGAAGAATGATGGATTTACGTTACTGGAAATGTTGATCGTATTACTAGTTATTGCTGTATTAATTATTTTATTTGTACCAAATCTTTCTAAACAACAAGCTAGTATTAATAAACAAGGTGATGATGCTTTAAGTAAAGTCATTCAAACGCAAACAGAAATGTATTATTTAGATAATAATGAAAGACCAAAAGACTTAAATGAGTTAGTACAAGGTGGGTATATTTCAAAAGACCAAAAAGATAAGGCAGAAAAAATAGGCATTAAAGTTGAGTAATGATGGGTTTACTTTATGGGAATGCCTATGTGTGTTGCTTATTATCAGTATTTTTGGATTACTACCAATTATCAAAATAGAAAAGTGGAAAGAACAAAAGACGATTGCTTCACAATTAATAATGTTTGAAAGACTATATGAAAAAAGTCAACATAGTGCAGTGATAGAAAAGGAAAGTAGTAAAATATTTGCAGATAAAGATTCACAGAGAATCATATTTAATTACACATTAAAAGGCCAAAAGAAGGAAGAGTTTCTTTACATAGAGAAACCATTACTCATTATGAGAGAAAGTTCTCTTGAGTTACAAGCTGGAACAGCAAGTCCTAGTAAATTGGAAACGTTCACTTTTTTTGATCAATCAACACAAACAAAGATTGACTATATTGTTCAATTAGGAAGTAGTAAGGTGTTTAAATATGTGGAAAGGCAATGATGGCTTTTTATTATTCGAGAGTTTGTTAGCTTTATTTATATTAACAGTTGGTATTTTGTTTATGATACAAATAATATTATTTGTAAGGCAACAAGAAAATCAAAATCAATTATATTTAGAGTTAGCGATTTTTGCTAAAGAATGGGAATATATAGAAACTAAAATTGATGAACAAGGATTACAAGAGAAAGCAGTTAGACAAAAGATTCAATTAATAGAAAGTAGTGAGGACTCTTTTATTATAGAAAAAGAAGGAACAATTTTAGAGATAATGATTTTAGATGTGAATTAAATGATGGCTTTACTTTGTTAGAGTGTTTAATAGCATTAAGTCTTCTGGTGGGTTTGTTATTGTTTTTAATGCCGTTTATTAAACAAATAAATCAATTATGGGCTTATCAAGAAAATGCTTCATATTTAGAAATACATATTGGTAAGAGACAGTTAGAGCATGAAATTGAGTCTTTAACGTTGTTAGAAGTAAAACCAACTGAATTAGTTTATAAAAAAGCAGTGGATGGAAAAGCAGATGAACGGATTATTTTTGATATGTATGAGGACAAGTTACGAAAAAAACCAGGATTTCAGCCTATTATAGTTGGTTTGAAATCAGCAACATTTGTCGAACTTGATTCTTTAATTGAGATGACACTGATTACATTACAGGGGGAGCGATATGTTTACTTTCTTAAAAAATAAAGAAGGAAGTATTGCTCTTCCTTTTTTAGCAGTCCTTTTATTATTTACAATAACGACATTATATTTTATCGATGATTATCAACATAAACAATTTGTTATAAAACAAGCAACAGATGCTTATTTAGCAGATATTCTAGAAGAAAAATATCGAAATTACGCTTTAGAAATGGAAGATAATACATCAAAAATAATTGAATATAATATTGGAACAGTGCAACTTGAAAAAAGTAAGTATGGTGCGTATGTTACTATTTTTATTGATTTAAATACAGGTTTTAAACGACAGGTTTTTGTAAAGATTAAGTAAAGGCTATCAAAACTTCCAAAAAACCCTATCATTTTCAGTTTTAATACCTTGAAATATCCAAGTGCTTTCGATAGAATAGGAAAGTAAGGGATTTGTGAATTAAGACAAGGAAGAGGTGACACAATTGTCTCAAACGAATGTGGAGATGGGCTTTAAAAATATGCATGAATCTGTGAAATTGCTTCAGCAAGAACTGGATACATCTTTTTTTGATGCTTATGTCGAAAACGGAGAGAATTTATTGGATGGTGGTAGCGTTCGTGTTATTGATAATGTTCCAAATCAAGTAGCAGTTAAACAGCTTGAAGCGTATTATCAAGAGTTATTAGGCATGACGTTGTCAACTGAAGAAAAGAGAAAAATCACTCAGTTAACATTACTTAGTGGATTAAAAGTGGAACCACTTCAAGCAAATCATCAACTAACACCAGATGGTATTGGCTTTTTATTTGTTTATATGATTGAACAATTGATGAAAGATAAGCAAGACGATATGGTTGTTGGGGACTTGTCTGTTGGTATGGGTAATCTACTTTATACAATTTTAAGCAATTTAAGCGTAGCCGGTTATACTAATATTAAAGGAATTGGTGTTGATATCGATGAGTTATTATTAGAAGTAGCTGCTGTGAATAAAAATTGGTTAGGATTAGAAGCAGAGTTATTTCATCAAGATTCTTTAGAGCCATTGCTTATGGAACCATTAGATGTAGCAGTTGCTGATTTACCGATTGGGTATTACCCAAAAGATGATGTAGCAAAAGACTTCATGACATCTTTTGCTACTGAACACAGTTATGCACATCATTTATTAATGGAACAGAGTATGAAGTATGTGAAAGAGGACGGCTTTGGCCTATTCTTAGTGCCAAATAATTTCCTAGAAACTGAACAAGCTGATTCTCTTAAAAAATGGTTAGTTGAAGAAGTTTATCTGCAAGGTATATTACAGTTACCAAAAACTCTTTTTAGTCAAAAAAGTTTAGGAAAATCGATTGTACTTGTCCAAAACAAAGGAAATAAAGCTAAGCAAGCCCAAGAGGTATTACTAGCAGAGTTACCATCTTTAAAGGAAAATAAAAGTGTATTAAACTTTGTCAATCAGTTTCGTCAATGGTGCGAATCGAATATAAAATAGAGGAGAAAATAAACATGTCAAAAACAATCGCAATTAATGCTGGAAGTTCAAGTTTAAAATGGCAATTATATACAATGCCGGAAGAAACAGTTATCGCTAAAGGAATTGTGGAAAGAATTGGATTAAATGATTCAATTTTTACGATTAAATATGGTGAAGATAAAAAATATGAAGTGATTAAAGATATTGAAGATCATGAAATTGCCATTAATATGTTATTAGAACAATTAACTGAATTAAATATTATTGACTCATTTGAAGAAATTACCGGTGCAGGACATCGTATTGTAGCAGGTGGAGAGCACTTTAAACAGTCAGCAATTATTGATGATGAAGCTCTTGCTTTAGTAGATGATTTAGCAGAGTTTGCTCCATTGCACAATCCAGCAGAAGCAAAGGTTATTCGTGTATTCCAAAAATTATTACCAAACACATTAAATGTTGGAGTATTCGATACATCATTCCATACAACAATGCCTAAAGTAAACTATTTATATAGCATTCCAACAGAATACTATGAAAAATATGGAGCTAGAAAATATGGTGCCCATGGAACTAGTCACCGTTATGTAGCAGAACGTGCGGCAGATATGTTAGGCAAACCAATTGAAGAAACAAAAATTATTACCTGTCATTTAGGCAACGGTGCATCTATTACAGCAGTTGATGGTGGTAAATCAATTGATACATCAATGGGATTCACTCCACTAGCTGGTGTAACAATGGGAACTCGTTCAGGTGATATTGATGCGTCTTTATTACAATATTTAATGGGTAAATTAAACATTACTGATATTAAAGAAATGGTTGAGATTTTAAACAAAAAATCTGGTTTATTAGGTTTATCAGGTATTTCAAGTGACATGCGTGACTTACAACAATCTGAAACAGAAGAAGCTAAAGTAGCGATTGAAATTTTTGAAGACCGTATCCGTAAATATATTGGTAGTTATGTTGCAACAATGAATGGTGTTGACGCTATTGTCTTCACAGCAGGTATTGGTGAAAATGCTATCGAAATTCGTAAAAATATTATTGACGGCTTAAGTGTTTTCGGCTGTGAAATCGATGCTGATAAAAATAATATTCGTGGGGAAGAACGTGTTATTTCGACAGATGATTCTAAAGTTAAAGTATTTTTAATTCCAACGGATGAAGAATTAATGATTGCTAGAGATGTTGAAGCGTTAAAAAAATAAATTAATTAAACAAAAAAGCTGGGATCCTAAAGTAGGTGATCCCAGCTTTTTTGTTTAATTAATTTATTTTATTGTTTTATTATCCATATCTGTACGAACAACTAAAACGTCACTTTTGGCATGGATAGAGACGTAACTTGATACAGAGCCAAGTAAAATTCTCTCCATAGCATTTAACCCAGTCGCTCCTAGCATAATTAAGTCGATTCCTAATTCTTTTGGTAAATCTTCTGATAGGACGATTTTGGGCACACCGATGCGAATCACTGTTTCCACTTTGTCAAAATTATGCTCATGAGCATACTCAATATATTGTTTTAAGGCTTCATCAGCCTCTTTTTTAGCATTTGTTGCAAGTGTCTCGTCATAAGATGAAACAGTCTCAAATGCGCGCATATCAACAATATGAGCGATATAAAGGGTGGCATCGTTTCGTTTGGCTACATGCACTGCTTTTTTTAGTGCACGTTCTGATTCTTTTGATCCATCCATTGCGACCAATATTTTTTTGTATTCTTTTTGCATGATAATCCATACTCCCCTTAGTGAATGTTTTGAGATAATATTACACTAAATACAGCCGATACGCAAAGTACAATAATGATGAAAACTAAGCTAGTTAACTTTGTTGCAAAAAATAATCCAATAATTATGCCAATAATTGCTAATAAAAGAAGTGATATTGAAAATTTTTTTAATATTGGTTGATTTTTTTCTGTAAAGACAACTAACAAAGCCTTTTGTTTTTTTGATAAAAAATAACTGATTATACATAAAATAAAAGCAAAAATTATAAGGATAAATTTATACAACGTATCACAACCTTTTCATTTTAAACGCAAAAAAATATCCGTCGATGCCGTTTTGTATCCCTGATGGTTGAACCCGCTAAAAAATGCAGGTGGGAATCGCTGTAAATATCTCAAACTACCAAATGAAAAGGCCTGTTTTTAATAAATACTCGTTGATTCCCAAAGTAAAACGATTTGTTCGGTCAACACTAATGGGGATACTGCGTACATCACAGATATTATAGTTATATAATATCACAGGAAATTAGATTCTTCAATTGTTAGGGCTGACGTTTCTTTTGTGAAGTTAGCCATTCCCATTGTTTTCCTAAAGCCATTTCGTATTTCCCTGTTTGAACAGGTTCGTAGTAAGTGGCATATTTTATTTTATCTGGTAAGTATTGTTGTTTAACCCAATGATTATCAAAACTGTGTGGGTATTTGTAATCAACACCTCGATTTAGTTTTTCAGCACCTTTGTAGTGTGAGTCTTTCAAATGATCAGGCACGTCTCCTGTATTTCCTTGTCTGATGTCACTTAATGCGTTATCAATGGCGACAATACTTGAATTTGATTTTGGTGATAAACACAAATCAATCACAGCATTAGCAAGTGGAATACGAGCTTCAGGAAACCCTAATTTTTCAGCTGCTTGAACAGCAGACACAGTCCTTGCACAAGCTCCTGGATTAGCTAGACCAATGTCTTCGTACGCAATCACCATAAGTCGTCTACAAATCGACATCATATCCCCAGCTTCGACTAGTCTTGCCATATAGTGTAAGGCAGCATCCACATCACTTCCACGAATACTTTTTTGAAAGGCGGAAATCACATTATAATGAGCATCTCCATCTTTATCATGCGTGAGAGATTTTCGTTGCACACATTCTTCTATCACTTCTAATGTAATAACTATTTTTCCTTTATCATTAGATTTAGTAGATTTTACAGCAAGTTCCAAACCGTTTAGCGCACTTCTTAAATCACCATTTGTTGCACGTGTTAAATGTGTCATGGCTTCATCAGTCACTGTCACATCCAAATCACCTAAACCATTTTGACTGTCTGTTAAGGCTCGTTCAATCGCTTGTTTGATATCCTCTTCATTGAGAGGTTTGACTTCAAAAATTTGTGTTCGACTTCGAATAGCTGGATTAATTGAAATATAGGGATTTTCAGTTGTCGCACCAATTAAAATAACCCGACCATTTTCTAGATGAGGCAATAAAAAATCTTGTTTTGGTTTATCAAGTCGATGAACTTCATCTAGTAACAAGATAAGTGTTCCACTCATTTTGGCTTCTTCTACAACAATTTGTAAATCCTTTTTACTATCGGTTGCAGCATTTAGCATACGAAAAGCATAGTGAGTTGAGCCTGCAATCGCACTAGCAATACTTGTTTTTCCAGTTCCAGGTGGGCCATATAAAATCATAGAAGATAATTGTTTAGCATCAACCATGCGGCGAATGATTTTTCCTTCACCAACTAAATGGGTTTGGCCAACAACTTCATCAATTGTTTTTGGTCTCATACGATAAGCGAGAGGTTTATTCATCTGTCTTCCCCCTTTAATAAACTCATTATAACATAGGTTTAGTATTGGCAAATGCTACCAACTTTTGTATGATAGGAGAGACAATACAAAGAAAGTGTAAGTGTGTGAAAAAATGAAAGACAATATGTTAACAGAATTAGAAAAACAACTTGAAAAAGTCTTAGAAGAATTTGACTTTGCTATTGATTGGGATGTCAGACAACACCGAATTGAAGTATCTATCGTATTATTTGCTGAAAACAAATTAAATGATGTCATTGAAGATGAAGAAGGAACACAATCTGAAGAAGAAGTGATTGAATTTGAAGACAGCTTAGTATTATATGCTGATGATAAAGAAGTACCTGATGAGTTAGAGTATTTAGCTATGATTCCATTTAATCGTAAAAAAGGGATGACAAAAGGAGATATCACAGCGTTAGCAAACTATTTGGCAGAAGTGTTAGTGAATGGACAAGATGATTTACTAGACTTTTTAAATGATGAAACCATTGAAACATTTGAATTAGTGTGGAATGATGAGGCATTTGAAGAGATGAAAAAAAATAATGACGAGACAGCTATGGTAGCTTATCCAAAGTATTAAAAGGGAGATTAGACAATGAAGTGGAATCAATTATCTGTTATTACTTCCAGTGAGGCAGTAGAAGCAGTATCAAGTATTTTAATGGAAGCAGGAGCTAATGGTGTTGCGATAGAAGACGCGATGGACTTAGTAAATTTTGAGAGTGACCCTTTTGGTGAGATTCTAGATAAGGAGACATTTTCTCATCGAAAAGAAGGGGCAGAAGTGATTGCTTATTTCCCAGAAACGTTATTTTTACCAGAAATTATTCCTAGTATTCAACCAAAAGTAGAAGAACTAGCTTCTTTTGGGTTAGATATTGGTGAATATAGCATCACAGCTTCTGAAGTAGAAGAAAGTGATTGGGCGACTGCTTGGAAAAAATATTATCATCCAGTAAATATTAGTCGTTATTTAACGATCGTCCCTGAGTGGCAAGAGTATACACCAAACAATCCTGATGAACATATCATTTATCTTGATCCAGGGATGGCATTTGGAACAGGAACACACCCAACCACACGTTTGACGTTACAAGCGCTTGAAGTGACTCTTCGGGGGGGAGAAATGGTATTAGATGTGGGGACAGGATCTGGCGTATTAAGTATTGCGAGTAAGTTTTTAGGAGCAGAAGATGTGTTTGCTTATGATTTAGACGAGGTTGCGGTTAATTCCGCAAAAGAAAACATGGCATTAAATCCTATTGCAAAAGACGTACATGTTTCGGCTAATGACTTATTAAATGGTGTTGATAAAAAAGCGGATGTCATTGTGGCAAATATTTTGGCTGACATTATTGTGCTGATGTTAAAAGATGCGCATCGTTGCCTGAAAGATGACGGAACACTGATTATTTCAGGAATTATTGAAGACAAGGTACCAATGATTTTAGAAGAATTAGAAAAAGAAAAGTTTATTGTGGATCAATTATTTAAACAAAAAGATTGGTATGCCATCATTGTTAAAAAACAATTGGAGGATTAAACATGCAACGTTATTTTTTGCCATATGATTATGAGGGACAAGAAACGTTTGAATTAGTTGGAGATGATTTTCATCATGCGAAACATGTGATGCGTATGACAGTAGATGATGAATGCTTTTTAGTCTTTCAAAACCAAGTGGCCATCAAAGCAATCATTGTGTCTATAGAAGAGTCTACGATTATATTTAGTGAAGTCTCAAAAGAAGAGATGAAAAAAGAGATGCCAGTCAATGTGACAATCGCTTGTGGGTATACTAAAGGCGATAAACTAGAATTAGTCGCACAAAAAGGTACGGAGCTTGGCATGAATGAATTAATCGGTTTTCCTTCAAAAACGTCTGTCGTCAAATGGGATGAGAAAAAACGAATTAAGAAAACGCAACGATTGGAAAAAATCGTAAAAGAAGCGTCTGAACAATCCCATAGACAAGTTGTGCCTGATATCCAACTATATCGTTCTTTTAAAGAGTTATTGGAAAAATCAAAGGGCTTCACTCATTGTTTAGTGGCTTATGAAGAGTCTAGTAAGCAAGGTGAGAAAAGCCAGTTTACTACCACATTATCGGCTTGTAACCTTGGTGAGTCTTTACTGATTATTTTTGGTCCAGAAGGTGGTTTAACACCAGAAGAGATTAAGATATTAGAAGAGTATGACGTTAAAAGTTGTGCGTTAGGGCCACGTATTTTACGAGCTGAAACAGCACCACTTTACGCGTTATCAGCTATGAGTTATCAATGGGAACTATGTGAAGAATAAACAAATAAAAAAATTACGATAAATTGAAAATAGTGAATTAAGTGCGTTATAATAAGAGTAATAGAATTAAGTTAAAAAGTACTATTGTGGTACTTTTTTTTCATAAGGAGGGGAAAATATGCCAAAAGAAAAAGATTTGACCGCTGAAGAAGTAATAAAAATGGTATCGACTTATATGAACCCTCAGCATGTTGCATTTGTTGAGAAAGCAAGTGATTACGCAAGAGAAGCACATAAAGAACAATTTAGAAAATCAGGGGAGCCATATATTATTCATCCCATCCAAGTAGCAGGGATTTTGGCTGAATTAAACATGGATCCTCATACTGTTGCCACAGGGTTTCTACATGATGTGGTGGAAGACACAGATGTTACGTTGGAAGACTTGGAAAAAGAATTTGGTCCAGACGTTGCCATGCTAGTAGATGGTGTGACAAAACTTGGGAAAATTAAATACAAATCACATGAAGAACAACTCGCTGAAAATCATCGTAAAATGTTATTAGCCATGTCACAAGACTTGCGTGTGATTATGGTGAAACTAGCAGATAGAGTTCATAATATGCGAACACTGAATCATTTAAGAGAAGACAAACAACGACGTATTGCAAAGGAAACCTTGGAAATCTATGCTCCCTTAGCTCATCGATTGGGGATTAGTTTGATTAAGTGGGAGCTTGAAGATCGCTCTCTTCATTATTTGAATCCTCGTCAATATTATCGCATTGTTCACTTGATGAAATCAAAACGTGGTGAACGAGAACAATATGTCGCTCAAGCAGTAGAAGAGATTAGAGAAGCGACAGAAGAGTTGGGAATTTACGGTGAAATTTATGGTCGTCCAAAACATATCTATTCAATTTATTGTAAAATGCATGATAAGAAAAAAGAATTCTCTGAAATTTATGATTTATTAGCTATTCGTGTGATTGTTGATTCAATTAAAGATTGTTATGCTGTTTTAGGCGCAATTCATACAAAGTGGAAACCACTTCCTGGACGATTTAAAGATTATATTGCAGTACCTAAGACAAATATGTACCAATCACTCCATACCACAATTATTGGACCTAATGGTAGTCCAATTGAAATTCAAATTAGAACGCATGAGATGCATCAAATTGCCGAGTTTGGGGTAGCAGCTCATTGGGCGTATAAAGAAGGAAAAACAGAGCAACAAACGGATAATAATGCTAACCAAATTAGTCTACTTCGTGAAATCATTGAGTTACAAGATGAAAATTATGATGCCTCTGAGTTTATGGCTAATGTTAAAGGTGAAATCTTTAGTGATAAAGTATACGTGTTCACACCAAAAGGAGACGTAACGGAATTACCGAAAGGCTCAGGCCCCCTTGATTTTGCTTATAATATCCATACTGAAGTCGGAAATAAGACTACAGGTGCAAAAGTTAATGGTAAGATGGTTCCCCTTGATTATAAGCTAAAAAACGGGGACATCATTGAGGTCTTAACTTCTCAAAATTCATTTGGACCTAGTCAAGATTGGGTTAATATGGTGGTGACAAGTAAAGCCAGAAATAAAATCAAACGATTCTTCAAAATTCGTGATAGAGAAGAAAACATTGATAAAGGAAAACATCAACTTGAAAAAATGTTTGAAGACAATGATTTTGTCGCCAAAGATTTTTTAACAAAAGAAAAAGTTGATGATGCATTAGAAAAATTTGCATTCCAGCAATTAGATGATTTGTATGCGGCTGTTGGTTTTGGTGAAATCACCGCACAAGTTGTGTTTAATCGTCTAACAGAAAAAGAACGTAAAGAACGAGGCATTAAAAAGCAACAAGAAGAAAACGAAGAATTAATGAAACAATCTGCACAGAAAAAAGAAGCTAATCGAATGAAAATTCGCCATGAAGGTGGCGTCGTTATTCAGGGTGCGGATAATTTATTAGTCCGAATTAGTCGTTGTTGTAATCCTGTACCAGGTGATGAAATTGTTGGTTACATTACAAAAGGTCGGGGTGTGTCTATTCACCGTAAGGATTGCCCAAATATGAATAGTTCTCCTGAAGTAAAAGAGCGTCAAATTGAAGTTGAGTGGGAAGATACAGCAGCCAATAGTGAAACGGAGTACAATGCTGATTTAGAAATTTACGGCTACAATCGCTCAGGATTGTTAAATGATGTGCTACTCGTTGTGAATGCTAATACTAAAAAACTGATGAGTGTGGAAGCAAAGACAGCTAAGAATAAAATGGGTGTCATCCATTTAACAATAAGTATTCGTAATTTGGCTCATCTAGAACAAATTGTTGATAAGATAAAAAATATACCAGACGTTCATAGCGTGAAGCGAACAAAAGGGTAGGTGAGAACAGTATGCGAGTAGTATTGCAACGTGTATCAGAAGCAAGTGTCTCAATAGATAACAAAAAAGTAGCGAGTATTAAAAAAGGATATATGCTTTTAGTTGGTATTGCAGAAGAAGATACGAAAGAAGAAGCAGATTATCTGGCAAAAAAAATAAGTAAACTAAGAGTTTTTGAAGATGAAGATGGAAAGATGAATCTTGATATCCATCAAATTGAAGGTAGCATTTTATCCATTTCACAGTTTACTTTATTAGCAGATATTAAAAAGGGTAATCGTCCAAGTTTTGCTAAAGCAGGTCATCCGAATATGGCAAGTAAACTCTATGATTACTTTAATAAACGATTACGTCAAGAAGGACTAGAAGTTAAAGAAGGTATTTTTGGAGCGGATATGTTAGTTGATATAAAAAATGATGGACCTGTAACGATTATTTATGACAAATAATTAGAAAGATATCAAACATCTAATAAGAGGTGTTTGATGTCTTTTTTAATTGCTGTAAAAAACAAAATAATAAAAAACGAAAATTTTTCTTTCTTTTTGTGAATAATTATGATTTAATAGTAAAAATGGTTAAAAGAAGGAGCGATTGTTCGTGTCTAAGTATCAACGAAAAGTTTTAGTATCAACAGCAGCAGGTATCGGGTTAGAGAACATGGATATCATGTTTTTAGCATTTTCATTATCATCTATTATTTCATCACTACAGGTTACAAGTGCTCAAGCGGGATTTATTTCCACTATTACTAATTTGGGCATGTTGGCAGGTGGTATTTTTTTTGGCCTTTTAGCCGATAAAATAGGAAGAGTTAAAGTCTTTTCATATACAGTTGTTACTTTTTCTATGGCATCATTGTTGATGTTTTTTGCTTCAAATATTTATTTGGTTTATTTATTCCGTTTTATTGCAGGTGTGGGAGCAGGTGGAGAGTATGGGGCATGTATGTCACTTGTTTCAGAAACATTTTCAAAGAAAAACTTAGCAAGAGCAACGTCGGTAGTTGCGATTGGTGGACAAGTAGGAGCAATTGTTGCGGCTATTTTAGCCTCATTGATTATTCCTGTACTAGGTTGGAAGATGTTGTATGTTATAGGTGTTTTACCAATATTTTTTGTCTTGTTTATTCGAAGAGGGCTAACAGAGCCAGAAAGTTTTAAAGAACGTCAAGAAAGTGGTGAAAAACCAACATTATCTTTATTATTTAAAGACGCTCAAACGACTTGGCAAACGGTGGGACTAACTTTAATGGTAACGGTCCAAATTGCGGGATATTTCGGGTTGATGAACTGGTTACCATCTATTATGCAAATACAACTAGGCTTGTCTGTATCAGGATCGTCATTGTGGATGATTAGTACTATCTTTGGTATGAGTTTAGGGATGTTAACATTTGGAACGGTGATGGATAAGTTAGGCCCTAAATTATCTTTTGGATTATTTTTGATTTTTTCGTCTTTATCAGTTTATCTGATTATATTGTCAAAAGGTCAATGGAGTTTACTACTGTCAACGATGTTAGTTGGCTACTTTATTAATGGTATGTATGGTGGATACGGTGCAATAATCAGTTCACTTTACCCAACTGAAATACGTGCGACAGCTAATAATGTGATTATGAACTTAGGTCGCGCAATTGGTGGTTTTTCTTCTGTTGTGATTGGCTTTTTAATGGACAATTATTCCCTAACAGCTGTAGTGGTGTGTTTATCGGCTATTTACTTAGTAAGTTTATGTATCATGCTGACTATTCCAGGATTTAAATTATATAAAGAAAAGTAGAGAGGAATTTATCTTTATATTTTCTTAAGTAAAAGTTTAAATAAACTAATAAAAAAAGGCATTGTTTTATCATGGTTTGATATTACTATATAAGTGTACCAACAAAACAACCCTAACAAACTTTTTCATTTTATTTACTCCTCCAAAGTAAATAAACAACTCCTTTTTGCCACTAGTAAAAACTAGTGGCTTTTTTATGTGGGATGTTCTTTACGTTTTCTTAAGTAAAAGGTCACAAAAAGCATAAAAAAGGACATCGCTTTTTCATAAAAAGAGGTTAGTATATAAGCATACCAACAAAACAACCCTAACAAACTTTTTCATTTTATTTACTCCTCCAAAGTAAATAAACAACTCCTTTTTGCCACTAGTAAAAACTAGTGGCTTTTTTATGTGGGATGTTCTTTACTTTTTCTTAAGTAAAAGGTCACAAAAAGCATGAAAAAGGACATCGTTTTTTCATAAAAAGAGGTTAGTATATAAGCATACCAACAAAACAACCCTAACAAACTTTTTCATTTTATTTACTCCTCCAAAGTAAATAAATAACTCCTTTTTGCCACTAGTGAAAACTAGTGGCTTTTTTATATAAAAAAGAATCTTGCAAAATGCAAGATTCCTTTAGATATTTATTGATCACTCAACTGTTTCCATTCTTTCAACATCAAATTCTTCACCTAAGTCATGAATTCTTTTAATCCATTCTTCTGGTGTAATGTTATTTTCAGTGATGTAACGATTTCTTTCATGAATACGACAGTCATGAGAACAACCACGAACATATTTTGCTTCATTTTCTTCTGAACATAAAATTTGTCGGTTACATTCTGGATTACCACAGTTGACATAACGCTCACAAGGCGTGCCATCAAACCAATCAACTCCGACGACAACAGGATCAACGTGGTTGATAGGGACACTAATACGTTCATCAAATACATACATTTTTCCATCCCATAGCTCACCTTGAACTTCAGGATCACGACCGTAAGTAGCGATACCGCCATGTAATTGGCCAACATCATTAAAACCTTCGCGAACTAACCAACCAGAGAATTTTTCACAACGAATGCCTCCTGTACAGTAAGTCACAACACGTTTATCCATAAATTTTTCCTTGTTATCACGGATCCATTGAGGCAATTCTCTAAATGTACGAATATCTGGACGAACAGCTCCTCTAAAGTGACCTAAATCATACTCGTAATCATTTCTTGCATCAATGACAATGGTATCCTCATCTAAAATAGCTTCTTTAAACTCTTGAGGTGATAAATAATTTCCAGTTAATTCTAACGGGTTGATATCATCTTCTAATTTTAAAGAGACTAGTTCAGGACGAGGACGGACGAACATTTTTTTGAACGCTTGCTCGTCAGCTGGATCTATTTTAAAGAAAATATCTTTGAAACGTTCATCAGCATGCATGTAATCCATATAACGTTGTGTGTCTTCAGTTAGACCAGACAGAGTACCATTGATGCCTTCTTTGGCAACTAATACACGACCTTTAAGATTAAATGATTTACATAATTCTAAATGCTCTTTGGCAAATTCTTCAGGATTTTCAATAGGGACATATAAATAATATAATAATACTTGATACTTTGACACAGTAATTCCTCCTAGAGTTTGTATCAAACAATTATAGATAAAAGTTTTAAAAATAGCAATATTGATGTTTTTTTCACAAGTACATAAAAAGATATTTAAATAAAAAAGTTGACGATTTTTGAAATTAACGTTATCTTACTAAGAGTAGTGCTTGAAAGGAAATAAAAAGATGAAATTATGGCATGAATTAAAAAAACAATGGCGATATATGGATGGCGTTGTAATCATTTGTTTGGTTGTGTTGTCATTTGTTCCGTATGTGGTTTTTGGAATGAGTCAAGCAAAAGAAAAAGACGATAGTGGCACAATAGCTATTGTAACTATCAATGGTAAAGAAGTTGATCGGTTTGATTTAAATGAGGACACCAAACATTTTGAAAAAACGTATTATCCAGGTGGAGATAAATATAATATAGTGGAAGTGGACGGCACACGTATTCGAGTAAAAGAAGACAATAGTCCTGATCAAATAGCAGTCATGACAAGTTGGATTAGTCGTGTGGGCCAAACCAGTATCTGTTTACCACATAAACTAGTGATTGAGATAAAAGCAAAAAATCCAGAAAATGATGAAGATGATATGATTATGACTTACTAAAACTCTTACGAAAAAGTAAGAGTTTTTTTGTTATACTAATAGAGAGAAGGAGGTATCATAATAATGAAAAAAATATATTATTTATATCTAGTGATTGGGATTTATTGTGTTGTATTATTAATATCTGGAAAAATGTGGTTAATGATAGCTTACCTAACCATGTTATCTGTTGCAAAATATTATTCTATTAAACGGCAAAAAGAATTAAATTATATGTGGCATTTGGCTGAGAAAAATGGAATGTCATTATCTGAGTTGAGTCAATTATCAAATATAGGTCAATTGGATTTAAAAGCAACACGATATGAGGAATCAGGAAGATATTTACCACCTAGAAAAGTAGTGAGACAGACAATTAATAAACTTGAAAAATATTAATGATGTTAGAACAACCATGTTAATGCACTTTATATTTTTAATTAGTTAAGGGAAATGTTCTGTTCTTTAGTAGATTAATTTAAATATAAAACCCCACTTTGGTTAAAGTGGGGTAGACTGATACAAGTACATAAGCAAGCGTAAGTGATATACGGGTTATGTCTCATAATAAAGTCAGTTATTATTCTATCATAATTGTTCAAAAAAACAACGATTTTTTCTATAGATGTTGTCCACCTTTTTGATAGATTTTCAACAACACGCCAGTAATAGCACTTACTACAATACCAGCTACTAATGCTTCTGGGACACCATTAATAAAAATAACGCTTAAAACAGCTTTATAAAGACCAGCTCCGATGGCTACCCCTTTTAATTGAGAATAGGCATCTTGGAATAATAGATAGATTAAATTCATAACCAGAAGTGTATTAACCATTGAAGCAGCAATACCTGATATAAAGAGCGATAGTCTATCAGGTAGCTTATTAGTTGAATTTAGCCATTTATAGACAAAATAAGGGACAACACCAGTTAATATTCTAGGAATAAGCGCAATGACAATTGCCCATAAACTCCCATTGTTTGTCCCAATGACTGGTATAAATGGAGAGAAAGCAAATGATAAAGCAGATGGCGTCATGGTATTAATTGTCATACTCAGTAATCCAAATGATAACCCTAAAAATGCTCCGATTCTTGGTCCTAAGACAATTCCTCCAATAATAACAGGTATGTGTACGAGTGTAGCTTTTATAAAACCTAAGTTGATAAACCCTAGTGGTGTAAAAGAAAATAAAATGATGATTGCTAAAAATATAGCGGTAAGTGTTAAACGTTTTGTTTTCACAATGAAACTCCTTTTTATTTTTTGATTAATTGCTTTTTGATTATATCAACGATAACCTCAACATCAGCTAAGGCACCTTTACCATAATCACCACAAGCTAGTAAACTTTCTTTTGGTTCAATAATCGTGTAACCATCTTCTTCTAGTTGTGTGAGATTACGCTTCATCGCAGGGTTTGTATACATATAGGTATTCATGGCAGGAGCAACCAATTTGGGAATATCATGGACAGCTAAAGCTGTGGTAGATAGCATATCATCTGCAATTCCATTAGCCATTTTCCCAATAATATTAGCAGTAGCAGGTGCAACTAAAAATAAATCCGCACGTTTTACCATATCAATGTGATTAATATCACTTGGTTTATGTTCATACATAACGTCTGTATGGACTGTTTCTTTTGATAGCACTTGAAGGGTTAGTGGTGGAATTATTTGTGTGCTATTTTTTGTCATAATTACTTCGACGTCGATTTGTTGTTTTTTTAATTGACTGATAATATCAGCTGCTTTATAGGCAGAAATGCTCGCAGAAACTCCTAATAATACTTTTGGCATAAGTTTATCCCTCCTGTTTAATCAATGTCAGTAGTGTGTTTGCAATGTCTTGTTTCGTATGACATCTCTCTTTGATCCCTTGATGATTAATAATTAAGGCTTCGTGTTTATCTGCTAAAATATTTTCTAAGTCATTGGCTACAATGTAGTCAGCCTTATTTTTTTTGATACTGTCGGTTGCAGCAGCTACTAAATCAGCATCACTCACACCAACTAATAACTTAAACCCAATTAATTGAGTGGTTGGTTGCCATTTTTTTATAGAGTGAATTACTTTAGGTGCTTTTTTTAATGCAATAATGAGTTGTTCAGAAGTTGAACGTATTTTTTTCTCACCAGTATTTGATGCTAATACGTCAGAAGTAAGAGCTATTTTTATTAAATTTTCTAGTTCATCTTTAGTTGAAGGGGATTTAGTTGATATCATATCGGCTAAGTTTTTTGCTATGTCAATTTCCGATGTCGTATAGTCTAACTCATAATCACTAACAGCCATACTATGAATGACAGTATGGATAGGTGTCGTAGTTAAAATGTCTTGCATCGTTTTTTCTAAATCTCTAACAGAAGCAATAGGAAAAAATTTGATAGCTGGATTACTTGGTAGGACTGCTTTTGGTCCATGAACATAAAAAATAGTATCAACATATTCAGCAAATGTTTCTGCTATTACTTTCCCTAACGAACCTGTTGCATGATTGGTTAAATTTCTTACTGAATCGATTGCTTCAGATGTTCCTCCTGCCGTAATTAAAATATTCACGTTAACGCACTCCTTTATTGTGTTAAATCAACATACTTACTTGTTTTACTAGGTGACTTCACGACATTTAAAATGGCGCATGCCAAATGATTGACGTCTATTGGATAAACTTGTTTACACCAATGAGAAAGCACAGGTGTCTTAGCACCGAGTTTCAATAAAACGCCTTGTGTTTGTTTTAAGAGATGGTTTTTATCCGTTACTAAACCAGAATAAACAATAGTATTTTGATTGTCTTGAGAGATAATCAAAGATTCAGCTTCTTTTTTTGCTTTGATATAGCCTAACGGCCCAAATTTTGCTGAGAGAAACAGATAAGGTATCTGCTTTGTTGTTGCCCAATTACTAATAATGTCATTTGGTTTGATAATGCTATTAACATAGGTTTGTTTCGTTGTTTGCTTTAAAATGCCAATTAAATTAATGCAATAGTGAATAGAATTTGGAATATTGTTTTGCCAAGTGTCATGTTTTACTACATCACTGGCAATCCAAGTCATGTTTGCATGATGTACCCATTTTTCATTTATACTAGGTTTACCGTGCGTTGAAATGCTGTAAACGTGATAGCCTTGTTCTATCGCTTTTTGACAAATTTTTTGTCCAATAAAACCGCTTCCTCCGAAGATAAGTAGTGTGTTTGGCATGATGTTTCACCCTTTCAAGAAACACTATTTTTTCCATTCTAACATAAAAATAATAGAATGAAAGATAGAAAAAATTTTGATTTCTTTTATTTAGGTTTGAAACTTGTTAAAATATATAGGTAGCTAATTAGAAAAGAGGAAAATAAATGCGTTTATTATTTGTTGGAGATGTTGTCGGGTCATTAGGAAGAGAAACCTTAGGCACCTATCTTCCAAAGTTAAAGAAAAAATATCATCCCCAAGTCACGATTGTGAATGGTGAAAATGCCGCAGCAGGTCGTGGGATTACAGAAAAAATATACAAAGAAATCTTACAATATGGGGCAGATGTGGTGACTTTGGGTAACCACGCTTGGGATAATCGCGATATTTTTGAGTTTATACAGGACGCAAAAAAAATGGTTCGACCAGTGAATTTTCCAAAAGACACAACACCTGGAAAAGGGATTGTTTATGTCAAAGTAAATACGATTGAGTTAGCCGTCATTAACTTACAAGCAAGAACGTTTATGATACCAATAGATGATCCATTTGATGTGATTGATAAATTAGTTGAAGAAGCATCACAAAGAACATCTCATATTTTTATTGATTTTCATGGAGAAGTAACGAGTGAAAAACAAGCAATGGGTTGGTTTTTAGACGGACGTGTTTCTGCTATTGTTGGGACACATACACATGTTCAAACAAATGATGCACGTATTTTGCCAGAAGGAACAGCTTATTTATCAGATGTTGGGATGACAGGGCCATATGATGGTATTTTAGGTATGGAAAGAACAGCTGTTATTGAAAAGTTTCGTACCGCTTTGCCACATCGTTTTGAAGTGGTTACAAGTGGGCGTTCAATCTTATCTTATTGTGTGATTGATATTGATGATAAGACAGGAAAAGCGAAAAAAATAGAAGCAAATACCATTAGTGCAGATAGTCCGTTTAGAGAATAGTGTAATAAGAAAGGGGCTTTTATGATGGAGAAAAGAGAAGTCTATGATGCACAAATAAATGAGTCTTTATCTATCTTGTTAGAGAGTTTAGAAGATCACGACACCATAAAAGCTTATAAAAGAATAGAGAAAAAAATTGATAAACACGATGGATTAAAAGAGATGGTGGAACAAATCAAACAGCTGCAAAAAGAAGCAGTGAAGTTTGCTCACTATGACAAACCAAATGCTGAAAAAGAAATGTTAAGACAAGCCGATGAACTGCAAGAAGCATTTGATCATCATCCACTAGTACTTGAATATAGGGAGTGTTTGGTTGAAGCCAATGATTTGTTGCATCATTTAACGTCTTTATTGCAATCGCAAGTGAACGATTCATTAGAAAAGTTATTAAATGAAAAAGAGTAGGGAAGTGATTGTATGCCACAAAAAACAAAACATACGCCAATGATGGAGCAGTATTTTGAAATCAAAGCGCAATATCCAGACGCTTTTTTATTTTATCGTTTGGGTGATTTTTATGAAATGTTTTATGAGGATGCAGAAAAGGTATCTCAATTATTAGAATTAACGCTAACTAGTCGAAATAAAAATGCAGAAAATCCGATACCAATGTGTGGGGTGCCCCATCATTCTGCTGCCAATTATATTGATATTTTAGTTGAAAAAGGGTATAAAGTGGCAATCTGTGAGCAAGTTGAAGATCCTAAAACCACAAAAGGTATGGTGAAACGTGAAGTCGTTCAGTTAGTCACACCAGGGACTGCGCTAGGAAAGCAAGAAACCGATGCAAAGCAAAATAATTTTTTAACAGCGATTGTCTATGATGAGGTTAGTGGCCGCTATGGTTTTTCTTATACGGATTTAAGTACAGGGGAAATGAATGTTGCCACATTGCTAGATGAAGAGACAGTTCAAAATGAGTGCAGTGGGTTAAGAACGAAAGAAATCGTAATCGGAAGTGACTTGCCACAGTCGTTATTAGAGTGGCTTGAATCACAATCGATTGTTCAGTCACCTCAAACGATAGGCGAAATAGAATCTGAATTTAGTTATTTGATGGAAAAAATAGAGGATAAGTTAGCCAAATTATCAACACAGATATTACTAACGTATCTTTCCAACACACAAAAAAGACAGTTAAGTCATTTACAGCAAGCTCAAGTCTATGAGCCAAGTCACTTTTTAAAAATGGATTATTACTCTAAATATAATTTAGAATTAACGCAATCCATTCGATCAAAAGATAAAAAAGGCACATTGCTCTGGCTACTTGATGAAACCCAAACAGCGATGGGTGGGCGTTTATTAAAACAATGGATTGATCGCCCTTTATTAAAGTTATCAGCTATTAAAGAGAGGCAAGAAATGGTTGAAAGTTTGACTCAAGCTTATTTTGAGCGAATGGATTTAAAAGAGTATTTACGCCATGTCTATGATTTAGAGCGATTAGCCGGACGCGTGGCATTTGGGACAGTTAATGGGCGTGATTTGCTTCAATTAAAACAATCACTTGAGCAAATTCCGATGATTCAAAATATCATTCAAGGATTAGATAATGGTCAGTTTGGTACATTGTTAGAACAAATTACACCAATGGATGATTTAGTTGCGATTATTAGTGAGTCAATTAATGAAGAAGCCCCTTTATCGATTACTGAGGGGAATGTTATTAAAGATGGCTTTAATGATGAGTTAGATAAATACCGTGATGCTATGAAAAATGGCAAACAATGGTTAGCCGAAATGGAAGCCAAAGAACGCCAAGCGACAGGCATAAAAACATTAAAAATTAAATTTAACCGAGTATTTGGCTATTTTATTGAAGTGACAAAAAGTAATATTCAAGATGTACCAGTTGATCGGTATGAAAGAAAGCAAACACTAGCCAACGCAGAAAGATATATTACACCTGAGTTGAAAGAGATGGAAACACTAATTTTAGAGTCACAAGAAAAATCACAAGAATTAGAATATCGTTTGTTCTTAGAAGTAAGAGAAACGGTCAAAGAGTCAATTGAACGGTTGCAGTCACTCGCAAAAGCTGTGGCAACACTTGATATTTTACAAGGATTTGCTGAAATTAGTGAAACATATCAATATGTTCGACCTGAAATGACAACGAATCAATTGATTATTCAAGTAGATAATGGAAGACATCCGGTTGTTGAAAAAGTATTAGGCAGTCAAGAATATGTGCCAAATAGTATTGAGATGGATAAAGACACGATGATTTTACTAATAACTGGACCAAACATGTCAGGAAAAAGTACCTATATGAGGCAACTAGCTCTAACAGTTATTATGGCTCAAATTGGCTGTTTTGTTCCCGCTGAAAAAGCAGTTTTACCTATTTTTGATCAGATTTTTACCCGAATTGGGGCATCAGATGATTTGATATCAGGACAAAGTACGTTTATGGTTGAGATGATGGAAGCAAATCAAGCATTGCAGTATGCGACACCAAATAGTTTGATTTTATTTGATGAGTTAGGTCGTGGAACTGCAACGTATGACGGAATGGCATTAGCTCAAGCAATTATCGAATATATTCACGAATATGTGGGAGCTAAAACTCTTTTCTCTACGCATTATCATGAAATTACAACACTTGAACAAGAATTAAAAGGTGTTAGCAATCGTCATGTTGGAGCAGTGGAAGAAAATGGTGAAGTCGTCTTTTTACACAAAATGATGGAAGGTCCAGCTGATAAAAGTTACGGGATTCATGTAGCTAAACTAGCAGGATTACCAACGAATTTACTACATAGAGCATCTGATTTATTAGAAAATTTTGAATCACAAGCAGTTCACACAACAGAAGTTAGTGACGCACATCTAATTTTTGAAAAAGAAATAACATCAACAGAAGATGCGGCACAACTATCACTGTTTTCAGAAGAAACACCTGAATCAGTTGAAGTGGTGAATGATATTAAAAATTTAAATCTGTTAAGTGTAACGCCACTCGAAGCGTTAAATATTTTATCTGAATTACAAAAAAAAGTGCAGTAAAAGGAGGCTAGAAGCATGGCGAAAATTGAAGAGTTATCACAGATTTTAGCCAACCAAATTGCTGCTGGTGAGGTAGTGGAACGTCCCGCTTCAGTCGTTAAAGAATTGCTTGAAAACTCGATTGATGCTGGTAGTACGAAAATTGATATTTTTATTGAAGAATCAGGATTAAAGAAAATTCAAGTAATTGATAATGGGGAAGGAATTTCTTCAGATGACGTGTTAAATGCCTTTAAGCGCCATGCCACCAGTAAAATTCATAACCGTGAAGATTTGTTTCGTATTCGTTCACTCGGTTTTCGTGGTGAAGCATTACCCAGTATTGCTTCAGTATCTGAGGTGACACTTGAAACATCAACTGGTGAAGAAGGAAGCTATCTCTTTCTATCAGGTGGTATAGTAAAAGAGCACAAGTCTCACTCATTGCGTAAAGGAACTAGTATAACGGTTGAAAATATCTTTTTTAATACACCAGCTAGACTAAAATATGTTAAAACATTACAAACAGAGTTAGCTAATATTGGTGATGTAGTCAATCGGTTAGCTATGAGCCATCCAGATATTTCGTTTTCATTAACTAATGATGGTCATCGAATGTTACGAACACTAGGAAGTGGTGATTTAAAACAAGCGATTGCCGGTGTTTATGGTGTTAATACAGCAAAAAAAATGATTGAAGTATCAGGGGATGATTTGGATTTTAAGCTAACAGGTTATGTGTCTTTACCAGAAGTGACACGAGCTAGCCGTAATTATATCTCACTCATCATCAATGGTCGCTACATCAAAAATTTTATTTTAAATAAAGCCATTGTATCTGGATATGGTTCAAAACTGATGGTTGGTCGATTTCCGATTGCCGTGTTATCAATTGAGATGGACCCATTGCTTGTTGATGTGAATGTTCATCCAACTAAACAAGAAGTTCGCCTAAGTAAAGAAAAAGAACTCGTTACGCTAATTGAAACAAGCATTGCTAAAACGTTGGGTGAGGAAGTGCTGATTCCTCGCGTGAATGATAGCAAACCATTTAAAAAACAAGTTGAAACGATTAAAGTAGAGCAACAACAATTACCATTTGAGCATTCTGCTAAACCACTAGAGCGTGAACAACAAATTAAAGATACCAATTTAGCGTATGATTCATTGACGGGTGAATTTTATTTAAAAAATAATGAAGAAAAAGAACTATTTAAAGAAGCAAAAGATTACACAAATGGTGTCTCAGAAAAATTAGATGATGCGACTTATACGCAAGAGAGTGACATAGAATCAAATACTGTTTCTCATGAAGTGATTGAAGAAGTGGTTGATCTACCAAAAACTGATACGCAAGAAACATCAACGCACAGTTTTCCCCATTTAGAATATTTTGGTCAAATGCATGGCACCTATTTATTTGCCCAAAGTGATGAGGGACTTTATATTATTGATCAACATGCCGCTCAAGAACGTATCAAGTATGAGTATTTTAGAGAAAAAATAGGAGACGTTGGGGAAGACAAACAACAACTTCTTGTGCCAATTATTTTGGAATACTCAGTAGATGATTACATAAAGATTAAAGAAAATCTATCGGTGTTTGAAGAAGTCGGGATTGAGTTAGAGGATTTTGGACAACAGAGTTTTATTATCCGTTCTCATCCAACGTGGTATCCAGTTGGAAAAGAAGAGTCGACCATCCGTGAAATGATTGATATTTTCCTAGAAGAAGGAAAAGTTGAAGTAAAATCCTTTCGTGAGGCTACAGCAATTATGATGAGTTGTAAGCAATCAATTAAGGCCAACCATCATTTGGATGAACGTCAAGCACGAGCCTTATTAGACGAGTTAGAAACATGTGAGAATCCGTTTAATTGTCCGCACGGTCGCCCTGTGTTGATTCACTTTACCAATCAGGATATGGAAAAATTATTTAAACGAATTCAAGAGCCACATTAGAAAGGAAGACGTACATGATACTAGCGTCAGCATCACCTAGAAGAAAAGAGTTATTGTCATTTGTGACAAGTCATTTTACGATAAGCCCAGCCGATATAGATGAAACGGTCAATTTAGATGAATTATCCAAAGATTATGTTCGTCGCATGGCCAGAGAAAAAGCTAAAGAAATTATTAAACTTTATCCAAATGAAACAGTAATTGGGTGTGATACAACAGTTGTGTTAGATAATGACATTATGGGGAAGCCGATTGATGAAAAAGATGCTTACGATATGTTAGAAAAACTAAGTGGTAAGACACATAGCGTAATGACAGCCGTTTGTGTGATAACCCCTGAAAAAATATATGAACATATCGAAGTTGTGAATGTGTTGTTTTATGATTTGGATGAAGAAGACATCACTGGTTACATTAAAACTGGTGAACCAATGGATAAAGCAGGGGCTTATGGTATCCAAGGAAAAGCAAGTGTGTTTGTCAAAGAGATAAAAGGGGATTATTTTTCTATCGTTGGCTTACCAGTTGGTTATTTAAACCAACTATTTAAAGAATTAGGGAGGTGAAGAAAGTTGGCAAATAAAGAAGAGTTAAAACAAACATTAACCCCTTTACAGTATCAAGTCACTCAAGAAAATGGCACAGAACGTCCTTTTTCAAGTGAGTATGACCAGTTTGATAAAGATGGCATTTACGTAGATATCGTTAGTGGGGAACCATTGTTTTCTTCAACGGATAAATATGACGCTGGATGTGGGTGGCCATCATTTACAAAGCCTATAGCAACATTAAAAGAACTTGAAGACACTACGCTTGCAAGAGTGCGAACTGAAGTCAGAAGTTCCCAAGCTGATTCACACTTAGGTCATGTGTTTCCAGACGGACCACAAGACAAAGGTGGACTAAGGTATTGTATTAATGGTGCTGCGTTACGTTTTGTTCCAGTTGAAGATTTAGAAAAAGAAGGCTATGCTGAATATTTAGCACTGTTTAATTAACTAGGGCTTCCCATATTTATGGGGGCTTTTTTTAATAAGGAAAGCATAGGATAATTGTTCGGGATATGGTACAATTTTAGGGAACATGCGTACGTGAAAGGAAGAAAACAAGTGTATGAATACATCAAAGGGACAGTAACATTTACTAGTCCTTATTATATAGTCGTTGAAACAAATGGATTAGGTTATCAAATTGCGGTGGCAAATCCATTTCGCTATTCAGCTTATTTAAATCAAGAGGTGACGGTTTACTTGCATCAGGTTATTCGTGATGATGCCCATTTACTTTATGGGTTTGCCACATTAGAGGAAAAACAACTATTTTTAAAATTAATTAGTGTCTCAGGAATTGGACCAAAAAGTGGATTAGCGATTATGGCGTTAGATGACCATTCAGGTTTAGTTCAAGCAATCGAAGCGCAAGACGCGACGTATTTAACGAAATTCCCAGGTGTTGGAAAGAAAACAGCACAACAAATGATTTTAGATTTACAAGGTAAATTAGATGATGTTGCAGTCGAAGCATCTGAAACGACCACTATTTCCACACAAGAAGATTTATTTACTGTAGAGACAACGCAACAATTAGATGAAGCAATCGAAGCCCTAAAAGCACTTGGGTATTCTGAAAGAGAGATTAAGAAAATCAAAAAAGAGCTTGAAAGTTATCAAGATAAGACAACAGACGAGTACTTACGTATTGGGTTGAAATTATTAATGAAAAAGTAGGGGATGGTAAAGAAGATGTCAGAACAAGAAGAAAGACTTGTCTCTTCTGAAACATTAGACGCGGAAGAAATGGTAGAAAAGTCGCTTAGGCCAACACGATTATCGCAATACATTGGTCAACAAAAAGTGAAAGATGAATTGACAATTTACATCAAGGCAGCCAAACAACGAAATGAAGCACTTGACCATGTCTTACTCTATGGACCACCGGGATTAGGAAAAACAACGATGGCTATGGTGATAGCAAATGAAATGGATGTCAGCATTAAAACAACGAGTGGACCAGCCATTGAAAAACCAGGAGATTTAGTGGCAATACTAAATGAGTTAGAACCAGGGGACGTGTTATTTATTGATGAAATTCATCGTTTACCACGTGTGGCGGAAGAACTTTTGTACTCAGCTATGGAAGATTTTTATGTCGATATTATGATAGGACAAGGGCCTACTTCTCATCCTGTTCATTTTGAGTTGCCTCCATTTACTTTGGTAGGGGCAACGACACGAGCTGGTATGTTATCAGCACCTTTGAGAGATCGCTTTGGGATTATTTGTCATATGGAATACTATGATGAAGCTGATTTGAAAGAAATTGTTATTCGCTCGTCAGATATTTTTGATGTGGTGATAGAGGAAAGTGGTGCGTATGAAATTGCTAGACGTTCACGTGGCACGCCGCGTATTGCCAATCGTTTATTAAAACGTGTGAGAGATTTTGCTCAAGTCACAGGGGAAGGTGTAGTCACAAAACAAATTGCTGATGATGCATTAAAAATGCTCCAAGTCGATGATAAAGGATTAGATTATGTCGATCAGAAATTGCTTCGTGCGATGATTGAGTTATACAATGGTGGACCAGTTGGATTAACGACCATTTCTGTAAATATCAGCGAAGAACGTGAAACAGTAGAAGATATGTATGAACCTTACCTTATACAGAAAGGGTTCATCAAACGCACACAACGAGGACGTGTTGTGACAGAATACGCGTATCAACATTTAGGTTATCCTTATAATCAAAATAGTTAAGCTATCTTGACTGTTTTTATTTAAGAGTAAAAGTGTTAAAATACAACAGGAGATAGAACAGAAAGGAAATAGGTGAGGATATGACATTAAAAACCTCTGACTTTGATTTTGATTTACCAGAAGAGTTAATCGCACAAACACCACTAGAAAATCGTGCGGCATCAAAGTTATTAATATTAGATTCGAAAAATGGAGCAATTGAGGACACGCAATTTCCTGCAATTATAGATGAATTAAATGAAGGAGATGCTCTTGTTATGAATGATACAAGAGTTCTTCCTGCAAGGCTTCACGGAGAAAAACCTGATACAGGTGGTCATTTAGAAGTTTTATTGTTAACGAATACAACAGGTGACACATGGGAAACCTTAATTAAACCAGCCAAACGTGCCAAAAAAGGTACCGTGATTTCATTTGGAAATGGGGCATTAAAAGCAGTCGTTGAGGAAGAACTAGAACATGGTGGTCGCATGATTACTTTTTCTTATGATGGTGTCTTTTTAGAGATTTTGGAGTCACTTGGTGAAATGCCATTGCCACCATATATCAAAGAGAGACTAAGTGATAACGATCGCTATCAAACCGTTTATGCGAAAGAAAATGGGTCAGCAGCCGCTCCAACAGCTGGGTTACATTTCACACCAGATGTCTTGAAAAAAATTGAAGATAAAGGGGTTAAATTAGTATATTTAACCCTTCACGTTGGACTTGGAACATTTAGACCAGTCAGTGTGGATGATGTGGAAAATCATAAAATGCATAGTGAGTTTTATCGTTTAACTAAAGATTCGGCAGACACATTGAATGAAGTCAAAGAACAAGGTGGAAAAGTTGTAGCAGTTGGAACAACATCTATCAGAACACTTGAAACCATTGGGACAAAGTTTGATGGAAAATTACAAGAAGACAACGGTTGGACAGATATATTTATTAAACCAGGTTATGAGTTTAAAATAGTCGATGCGTTTTTAACTAATTTCCACTTACCAATGTCAACATTGATTATGTTAGTCAGTGCGTTTGCCGGAAAAGACAACGTCCTTAATGCCTATGAGCATGCTGTAAAAGAAAAATATCGCTTCTTTAGCTTTGGCGATGCGATGTTTGTTAAATAAAGAAAGAGAGAAAAGACATGACAGAACCAGCAATTAAATACCGATTGATAAAAAAAGAAAAACATACTGGCGCACGACTAGGTGAAATTATTACCCCTCATGGAACATTCCCAACGCCAATGTTTATGCCTGTTGGAACACTTGCCACTGTAAAGACAATGGCACCGGAAGAATTAAAAGAGATGGGTGCCGGAATTATTTTAAGTAATACCTATCATCTATGGTTACGCCCTGGTGAGGACATTGTAGAAGGTGCAGGTGGACTACATAAATTTATGAACTGGGACCAAGGAATTTTAACCGATTCTGGAGGATTCCAGGTCTGGTCATTATCAGATATGCGACAAATTGAAGAATCTGGTGTTCATTTTAGAAACCACCTAAATGGTTCTAAGATGTTTTTATCACCAGAAAAAGCTATTCAAATTCAAAATAAATTAGGACCAGATATCATGATGAGTTTTGATGAGTGTCCACCATTCCAAGAAAGTCATGACTACGTGAAAAAATCTATTGAGAGAACATCACGTTGGGCTGAACGTGGACTAAAAGCTCATCAAAATCCTGATAGACAAGGACTATTTGGTATTATTCAAGGAGCTGGGTACAAAGATTTGCGTGAACAAAGTGCGCGTGAATTAGTTAGCTTAGACTTCCCTGGTTATTCTATCGGGGGATTGTCAGTAGGAGAACCTAAAGAAGAGATGAACAAAGTGCTTGAATACACAACACCACTGATTCCAGAAAATAAACCTCGTTACTTAATGGGTGTTGGAACGCCAGACTCATTAATTGATGGCGTAATTCGTGGAGTTGATATGTTTGATTGTGTGTTACCAACACGTATTGCAAGAAACGGAACATGTATGACAAGTCAAGGACGTTTGGTCGTTAAAAATGCAAAATACGCAGAAGACTATCGTCCAATTGATGAGAAATGTGATTGCTACACTTGTCGCAATTACACACGAGCTTACATTCGTCATCTCATTAAATGTGATGAAACATTCGGTATTCGTTTGACGTCTTATCATAACTTGTATTTCTTATTAAATACCATGAAACAAGTCAGACAAGCTATTATGGATGATAACTTATTAGAATTTAGACAAGCGTTTTTTGAAGAGTATGGCTTTAATAAAGAAAATGCCAAGAATTTCTAAAATTTATAGAATTTTTGTAGTTAAATAATTAAAAATTTGTTACAGTTATAGTTGAGTGAAATAAGAAAGAGGTGAACTAAGTTATGCAAACATTGATACCATTGATATTAGTGATGGGTGGAATGATGTTTTTTATGAGTCGTTCTCAAAAGAAACAACAAGCTCAACGTCAACAATTATTAGATAGTATGCAACCTGGTAGTGAAGTTGTGACTATTGGTGGACTATACGGAATCGTTCATGAAGTAGATAAAGAAAAAGGCACAGTGACTCTTGATTGTGAAGGAATCTATTTAGAATTTGAACGAGGAGCAATTAAAACAGTTAAAGCACCTGCAGCACCTACATCTAATGAACCTATAGAGGATAATACGTCAGAAGTTGAAGTAACTGAAGTTGAAGTGGTTGAAGAACCAGTCACTGAAGAAGAAAAAAAAGATAACGAATAATAAGAAAATAGTACTTTTTAAGTGCTATTTTTTATTTTTTTTATTTGTCAAATTAAGCTAGACAAAATATCATTATCTATATAACTCAAAAATACTTCCAATGGTGTTTTATAGTTTAATGATTTTCTAGGGATATTATTTCTTTTAGATGCGATAGATTGGATAAAAGATTCCTTAACTCCATTGAAATCAATTTGATTAGGTAATCTATCTTTGCGTAATAACCCATTAAAGAGTTCGTTTAAGTCTTTTTTAGGGTGTTCCTGAATTGGCAAAATAAATATCAATATTATTTAGCTTGCTGATTGATTTAAATAGATGGCATGGAAATTTTTTTAAACCAATTATTTAAACTATTGTGATCACTTTCCTTGTTTTCTTTGGTTGTCTAGCTTAATTTTACAATCGGCGATACAAAAAAACAGGAGATAGAATTTAGTCTCTCTCCTGAATATAATGATATATTTTAATTTTTAAGTGGTGTTAAAAGTCTTAATCCATTAAATAAGACAACTAATGTAGATCCTTCATGGGCTAAAATACCAATAGGTAAGTTCATTTGACCAAAAATATTTAATACAACAAGTAATGCGACAACACCCATAGAGAAAATAATGTTTTGTTTAACCACTTTATCTAATTTTTTAGATAGACGATAAGCGTAACCTAGTTTGTCTAAGTCGTTTTGCATTAAAACAACATCTGCTACATCAATGGCAACGTCCGTTCCATCACCCATAGCCACACCAATATCAGCTTTTACAAGAGCTGGTGCATCATTGATCCCATCACCAACCATGGCTGTTAAACCATATTTGTCTTGAAGTGAGCTAACAATTTGTGATTTGTTTTCAGGTAGAACATTTCCTGCAACTTCGTCAATTTTAAGTGTATTTGCTACAGCACGACCAGTACGTTCAGCATCACCGGTGATCATTGTAGTGTGAATATTATGTTCTTTGAAATATGCAACAAGTTGTTGTGCTTTTGGATTTGGTAAGTCCATCATGGCGATTAAGCCAATGACCACATCATCTTCAGAAAATAGTACGACTGTTTTTCCTTCTTCAGCATATTTTCTTTCAAATGATTCAATGTCAGAAGATACGTTAGTAAATTGAGAAGCTTTCCCGATTTTGTATGTATGTCCTTTATAAGTTGATACGAGTCCTTTCCCAATTTGATTTTCAATAGTTAATGGAATGTCATTAACTATTTCAATTGATTCGACAATCGCATTAGCTAATGGATGATTGGCTTGTTTTTCCATGGCTATAATTAAATCAGTATAGAATGTTTCTTCGTTTGTGATGTGATCAATAAAGTGAACATCAGTGACTTTTGGTTTTCCTTCGGTTAATGTACCAGTTTTATCAAATGCGATAGCTTTAATTTCTGAAAGGTTTGAAAGGTAAGAGCCGCCTTTGAATAGAACTCCGCGTTTAGCTAAGTTTGAAATGGCAGATAGTGTCGCTGGAATATCACTCGCAGCAAGGGCACAAGGCGAAGCAACTGTTAAGAATACCATGCCTTTGTAAAAACTATCATACCAAGCCATATTGAAAACAAGTGGCATTAATACAATGTATAAGAATACAAGAACCATAACACTCGTGACATATTTGGGTTCTAAACGTTTAATCTTTGTGGCAGTTTTAGATAGGTTTGATTGAGATTCATTGACTAACTGTAAAATTTTAGCAAATACAGTGTCTGTACTATCTTTTGTTACAACCATTGTAATAGTTCCATCACCATTGATTGTACTACCAAAAACATTATCACCAACTGTTTTTTCAGCAGGAATACTTTCACCGTTGATTGATGATTCATCAATTGATGTGTATCCAGTTAGAATGATTCCGTCAGTTGGAATTTGTTCCCCATTTAATACTTTCAAATGATCGCCAATTTTTAGTTGAGCAATATCTACTGTCTTAGTAGAACCGTCTGAAAGTATTAATTTAGCATCAGTTGGATTCATTTTCATTAAAGAAGTAATTTCTTTTTTACTTTTATTTTCCACATAATGTTCTAAAAAGTGAGCGGCAGCAAAGATAAGAATTAGAAGAGCCCCCTCGGTATAATCTCCGATAAGTACTGCACCGATTGCTGCAAGGGACATTAAAACATGGACATTTGGCATAAATTTTTTAAGTCGTTTGGTTTCTTTAATGGTATCTTCAAAACCCTCAATCATAATGTGATACCCAGAAAGAACAATAGTTGAAACGGAAAGAATGGTTTTTAAAGTGCCAACTGGTAAAAATAAACTAATCAGAAATGTTGCGAAACCTAGAAAGAATAGAACGACTGGTAGATTACCATGATTGTGATTATGTGCGTGGCTACATTTTTCATGATTATGGTCAACGGCATGTTGTGATTGTGACATGTGGTTCAACTCCTTTTTATATAAGTGGGCAATCATATGAATGTTTGTTCATGTTTAAATTATATATCCTTATACAAGAAAAAGCAAATAAAACCTCGATTATTTTTTCGAATAATCGAGGTTTTATAATTTTGGCTAAATATGTTTCTGTAAATGCTCGTATCTATGACCGGCAATATCAATTTCACCTGATTTTTCAAAACCATTGTTCAAATAAATTCTTTTGGCATTGTCATTAACTAAATCACAATTCAAACCTATAGTAGAAAGATTTGATTGTGTCGCTAATTCAGAAAGAGAGTTAAGCAACTCTTTTGCGACACCTTTACCACGATGATTAGGAGAGGTTACTAATGTATCCAAATACCATTCATTATCAAAGGCTTCTTTTTCAGTAAATAAACGATATTTTTCTATTGGTAAGTTGTGTTGTTCTAGAATGTCAAAGAATCCTTCATCAATATTTTTTTCTAAATGTTGTGGGTAGCCAAAAGCCACACCAGCGACTTCACCATTAATTTCTTTTACCAATGCATTTTTGTAACCGTAACGATGGGTTGGCTTTTCTATAAAACCAGTAACGAGTAAATTTTTTACCTCATCCTCAGGTAATTTATCGAAGATATCTAATTCCATATCTCTTAGAACGATCATCACTAAGTCGATGGCTTGGCTAGCATCTTTTTTTTCTGCAAAACGAATCATTTTGAACGGTTCCTCCTTTTGCTATAAATTAAGTACTGTTACTATATCATGCGTATAATATAGTAGCAACTTGCAAAAAAGTAAAAATATAAAAAAGAGTATTGATTATTTTAAAAATGATAGTATAATATGAAGGTGCGTGTAATACACGTATTTCTTTTTTATTTACAGTGTGGGAGGAGAAATTTACATCTCCATTAAACCACATCACGGACTTAAGGAGGTATGTCTCGTGGCAAAGAAAGTTGAAAAATTAGTTAAATTACAAATTCCTGCAGGGAAAGCAACACCAGCTCCACCGGTAGGTCCAGCGTTAGGTCAAGCGGGTATTAACATTATGGGATTCACAAAAGAATTCAACGCTCGTACAGCAGATCAAGCTGGTTTAATTATTCCAGTTGTAATTTCTGTATATGAAGACCGTTCATTTACATTTATTACAAAAACACCACCAGCTGCAGTTTTACTTAAAAAAGCAGCTAACATTGAAAAAGGTTCAGGAGAGCCTAACTCTAAAAAAGTAGCAACTGTTACTAAAGATCAAGTAAAAGAAATCGCTGAAACTAAAATGCAAGACCTAAACGCAGCTGATATTGAAGCAGCTATGCGCATGGTAGAAGGTACTGCACGAAGCATGGGTATCACTGTAGAGTAAACTTCTACAGCGAGTCTTGAAGTAGCTTCTCAGTCGAATTTATATTGAAAAATATAAATACGTGGGAGGTACAACCGTTATAACCACAATCAAGGAGGAAACAAAATGGCTAAGAAAAGTAAAAAAATGCAAGAAGCATTGAAAAAAGTAGATGTAACAAAAGAATACTCTGTAGCAGAAGCAGTAGCTTTAGCTAAAGAAACAAACATTGCTAAATTCGACGCAACTGTAGAAGTTGCTTACCGTCTAAATGTAGACCCTAAAAAAGCTGATCAACAAATACGTGGAGCTATGGTATTACCTAATGGAACTGGTAAAACTCAATCTGTATTAGTTTTCGCTAAAGGTGAAAAAGCTAAAGAAGCAGAAGCTGCTGGAGCTGACTTTGTTGGTGAAGCTGACATGGTAGAAAAAATTAAAGGTGGATGGTTTGGTTTTGACGTAGTCGTAGCTACTCCAGACATGATGGCGCAAGTTGGTCAATTAGGACGTGTATTAGGACCTAAAGGATTAATGCCTAACCCTAAAACAGGAACAGTTACTATGGACGTAACAAAAGCTGTTGAAGAAGTTAAAGCAGGTAAAGTAACTTACCGTGTAGACAAACAAGGGAATATTCATGTCCCAATTGGTAAAGTATCATTTGATGATGCTAAATTAATTGAAAACTTTGAAGCGTTAAATGATGTTATCGTAAAAGCTAAACCAGCTGCTACTAAAGGAACTTATATTCAAAACTTAACAATTACAACAACTTTTGGACCTGGTATTAAAGTTGATAAATTTTCATTCTAATTAATAAAAACAGTTGACCTAGATAACTGTAGATGTTATAGTTATCTAGGTTAAAATATTATGCCGAAGACAGTAGGTGGTTCTAGAACCTTAATTTCCTACCGAGGACAATGATTAATACAATCAATAGTCCCTCTATGTCAACGGTGGCATGGAGTTTTTTTGTATAAAAAATTCCACCATCTATTAATTAACGGAGGTGAAAATAAATGAGTGAAGCATCAATTGCAAAAAAAGCACAAGAAGTTGAAGTGATTTCTGCTAAACTAAAAGAAGCTGCATCTGTTGTTGTAGTGGATTATCGTGGTTTAACTGTAGAAGAAGTAACTAACTTACGTAAACAATTACGTGATGCAAACGTTGAGATGAAAGTTATCAAAAATGGTATCTTACGTCGTGCCGCTGAAAAAGCTGGATTAGAAGGTATGGAAGATGTATTCTTTGGACCTACTGCTGTAGCATTCAGTAACGAAGACGTTGTTGCACCTGCTAAAATCATGAATGATTTTGCAAAAGAAGCAGAAGCGCTAGAAATTAAAGGTGGCATTATCGAAGGAAATGTTTCTTCTAAAGAAGAAATCATTGCTTTGGCAAAACTACCAAGTCGCGAAGGCTTACTTTCTATGTTACTATCTGTACTTCAAGCTCCTGTCAGAAACGTGGCTTATGCAGTCAAAGCTGTGGCAGAAAAAGAAGAAGAAGTTGCTTAATAGCAGCTTAGTTTATTAAAAAATAAAAATTAAATAATCGAAAGATTTAAAATGGAGGAAAACAACATGGCATTAAACGTTGAACAAATTATTGCTGATTTAAAAGAATCAACTATTTTAGAATTAAATGATTTAGTTAAAGCTATTGAAGAAGAATTTGGTGTATCTGCTGCTGCTCCTGTAGCTGTAGCTGGTGGCGCTGCTGAAGGCGGATCTGCTGCTGAACAAACTGAATTTACTGTAGAATTAACTTCTGCTGGAGATTCAAAAGTTAAAGTAATCAAAGCAGTTCGTGAAGTAACTGGTTTAGGATTAAAAGAAGCTAAAGCATTAGTTGATGGAGCTCCATCACCAATTAAAGAAGGCGCATCTAAAGAAGAAGCTGAAGAAATCAAAGCTAAATTAGAAGAAGTTGGCGCTTCAATTACATTAAAATAATCATTTATTTTAATAATTGAGAGGAAGAGAAATCTTCCTCTTTTTTTTATTGTCTCAAAAGGATAAAAGTTGAGAATTTTGTTTATAAGACGTAAAATGTAAATGATAGAATAAAAGGAAAAAGAATTGGAGAAGATGATGATTAATCGATTACATGACGATAGTTTGGCATTACACACGGATTTATATCAATTAAATATGATGAAAACATATTGGGAATTAGGACGTGATGATAGACATGCTGTATTTGAGTGCTATTTTAGAGATATGCCATTTAAAAATGGGTATGCTATTTTTGCAGGATTAGAAAGAGTGATTGATTATCTTGATAATTTAGTATTTTCTGATACAGATATTGACTATTTAAGACGAGTTACAACCTACCCTGAGGAATTTTTAACTTATTTAAAAGAATTTAAATTTAAGTGTACAGTACGATCTGCTCTAGAGGGAGAATTAGTTTTCAATAATGAACCAATATTCCAAGTAGAAGGACCTCTTGCACAATGTCAATTGATAGAAACGGCCGTACTCAACATTATAAACTATCAAACACTGATTGCGACAAAAGCTGCGAGAATCCGTGCAGTATGTGGCGATGATTTAATTATGGAATTTGGAACACGACGAGCACAGGAACTTGATGCATCAATTTGGGGAACTAGAGCAGCTTATATAGGCGGTTTTGATTCAACAAGTAATGTTAGAGCGGGTAAAATGTTTGGTATACCTATTGCAGGAACACACGCTCATAGTTTAATTCAATCGTATTTAAATGATTATGAAGGGTTTAAAGCGTATGCTCAAACGCATAAAGATTGTGTGTTTTTAGTTGATACATACGATACATTACGTTCTGGTGTACCTAGTGCGATACGAGTAGCCAATGAAATGGGTGATAAAATTAATTTTATTGGTGTTAGAATTGATAGTGGAGACATGGCTTATATCTCCAAAAAAGTAAGAAAGCAGTTAGATGAGGCAGGATACCCAGATGTTAAAATTTATGCATCAAATGATTTAGATGAATCGACCATTCTAAATTTAAAAATGCAACGGGCAAAAATTGATGTTTGGGGGATCGGAACAAAACTCATTACAGCTTACGATCAACCAGCGCTGGGTGCGGTTTATAAAATAGTTTCTATTGAGAATGATGATGGAAAAATGGTGGATACAATCAAGTTATCAAGTAATGCAGAAAAAGTTTCAACACCTGGTAAAAAACAAGTTTGGCGAATTACTGGTAAAGATGGGAAATCTGAAGGAGATTACATCACACTTTGGACAGAAGATCCACGAAATCAAGAAGAGTTATACATGTTCCACCCAGTTCATACTTATATTAATAAAACAGTGAAAAACTTTACAGCACGTCCAGTTTTACAAGATATCTACATAGACGGTAATCGAGTGTATGAGTTGCCCACATTAGAAGAAATCAAAAAATTATCTAAAGACAATCAAGACTCATTGTGGGAAGAATACAAACGTAATTTAAACCCTCAAAAATATCCAGTTGATTTATCAACAGAGTGTTGGAATCATAAGATGACAACGATTAAAAAAGTACACGAAATGACACATAACCAATCAAAAAAATAATCATATAAGGATAATCGCATGAATAAAAAAGAAGCTGCTTTTTGGCAAAAGTTTCTTAGTCAAACAACGATTGAAAATCCAATATTCAGTGAAGCTTGGTCATTTGGAGCTACAGATGAAATGGCTGATGAATTAGCAAAGCTTGTACTAAATGGTACCAAGACAGCAACAGCTAGTGCTAAAGTTGAGTATGACTGGGAAAACGAGGCGTTACCAAAATCTAATCATCATTATGATATGTTGTTAGATGGAAGTGGAAATCCAGTAGCAGTCCTTATGACAACTAAAGTCTATATGACAAAATTTTGTGAAGTAACACCAGAACATGCCTATAAAGAAGGAGAAGGGGATTTATCACTTAAATACTGGAAACAAGTTCATTACAATTTTTGGCAAACATTATTTAAAGATATCTATAATAAAGAAGTAGATATAACAAATATGGAAGTAGTATGTGAAGAATTTGAAATAATTTATAAATAAATAAAAAAAGACATCTTTTTTTGAAAAGTTGTCTTTTTTATTATCAAATATATTTAAATGATATTTAATGTAAAATATCAATTATTTTTTTATTAAAAGTTTATTATTATTACATATGATGATTATATGCATATGCTATATGATAAACTACCAGATATTACAATGAAAAAGGGGTATATAATGGTGGAACAAAAAAGTATTTATATAAATAGTTTTGGCAGAGGGCGTTTACTTAATGACAAAGGAGAACGTATTTTACTTCGTACAAAGAAAGCATATGAATTATTTTTTTATCTTTTCCATTATAGAGAAGAGTTGGTGACTAAAGATGATCTAGTTGATATATTATTTCCAGATATGACTGGTGAGCGAGGCGGAAGTAACTTACATACAACCATTTATCAAATTAGGAAAGAGTTTGATAAACATGGTTATCCTGATATTATCGTGTATAAATCTGGAACTTATTTTATTAATGCACAAATCAAAAGTGATTGTGAAGAAGTTCAAAAAATTTTAGTGGACATGTTAACAGAAGAATCCTTGAGGAGAATATTAAAAGTTTATGATGGTCAATATTTTGAAAGAGATAACTATGAGTGGAGTGAGTACCGAAGAAATGATATTCATAGTAAGGTTATACTAGGTGTGAAAGAAGCGATATCTTTAAATAAACTTTCTAATATGGTATTAATGCAATTTTTACTTGTATTTAAAGAGGATTGTTTATGTGATTTAGAATTATTGGATAGTATTTTAGACCAATTTAATCAAAGTAGGGATAGATTAAAAGTTAAAAAGATAATAAATGATGCACAAAGATATTGGGAAATTAATATGTTGTGCACTTTACCTGAAGAAATTAGTAAAAAGTATCAATAAATGTTAATACTGTATTATGATAAATAGTCTAATAAAGGTATTGGACTATTTTTTATGCGTATTATTTTTAGTTTTATTAGACTAAAAGTAATATTTTCGTTACCGAATAAGGTAAATTTTTCATGATTGACAAGACTTGTAGCCATATGAGATATTATAAAATATTATCATATGATACATATTTTATAATATCTCATATTGTTTAAAAAGTATAAATTGCGGTATTTTCCAACAAAATGGCTTATATGATATAAAGGAACTGCTTTTTTGAATAAAATAACTAAGCTAGTTAAAAGGTTAAGTTGACTTTAAGAGCAGATAAGTTTCTTTAACGTTACGTCAAAATAGATGGTTTGAACAAGTTTTATAACAAAGAAAAAAGCTTCGAGCCTTGGGTTATTCCATGGCTCGAAGCTTTTATAGATTAGTCCACCCAATTTTTTGTTAAAAACTCATAGGTTAAGTCGTTAGTTGTTGAAACTAGTGTGATGTCTGTGCCTAAATCTTGGCTGTTACCAACACCAATTGGTAAAGCACCACTTTTTTTGATTGCTGTAATACCTGCTTTTGAGTCTTCAACCCCAATACAACTTGATATCGGACAATCAATGGCTTTTGCAGCAGCGATAAAAATATCTGGTGCAGGTTTGCCAGAAGCCACACTAGTAGGATCAACAATAGCATCAAAATAACTCGTTAATTTCATTTTTTCTAATAATAATGGGCCATTTTTACTGGCGGAGGCTAAGGCTATTTTTATATGATGTTGCTTTAATTCTTTTAGTAGGGGAAGAATTCCTGGAAAAATATCGTCTTCTGAAAAAGATTGTATCATCTCAACGTAAACATCATTTTTTTTTGCAGCAAGCTCTTTAAAGGTATCGTCATCAATATTAGACCTTTTGCTACCGTGTTTCAAAATTAAGTCTAGCGAATCTTCGCGACTCACACCTTTTAATTGTTCATTAAATTCTCGGTCGATATCAATACCTAACTCCTGAGCTAAACTTTTCCATGCTCTATAATGGTATTCTGCCGTATCTGTGATGACACCATCTAAGTCAAATAGTACTCCTTGAAACATATTATTCCACTCCTTTAGTCATTAATTTAACTGTTAATGAGTCGGTTAGTGTGTGCCTATTACCATAAATTGTGACATCTAAAGGTTCACCATTTAACAAATTAATGGTAATGTTGTCTGATACACTGATATAAAGTAGGCGACCTCGATAGTTTATATGGAAAGCATAACTGTCCCATTTTGTTGGTAAGAAAGGAGCAAAACTAAGTGATTCATTGAAAACTTTCATCTGTGCAAAGCCTTGTACAATGGTCAACCAACTTCCAGTCATTGATGTGATATGTAGCCCGTCATCTGTGTCATTATTGTAGTTATCTAAGTCTAGTCTAGCAGTTCGTTGATACATTTCTACCGCTTTTTCTTCCATCCCTAATTCTGCAGCTAATATGGAATGGATACATGGAGAAAGGGATGATTCATGTACGGTCATTGGCTCATAAAATTCAAAGTTTTTACGTTTTTCTTCAATAGTAAATTGATCGTTAAAGAAATAAATTCCTTGTAGTACATCTGCTTGTTTGATAAAACAAGAGCGTAAAATTTTATCCCAAGACCAGTTTTGATTCAACGGAACATCTTTTTTATCTAAATCAGTGACAGGTATTAAATCCTTGTCTAAAAAAGTATCGTGTTGAACAAAAATGCCAAGTTCTTCATCTTTCGGTAAATACATTTTATCGATAATATCTTGCCAATGTGCCATTTCTTCTTCAGACAAGGATATAGTTGTATCGTTTTTATAAAGTTGATAATTTTCGATTGTGTAGCTTAATACCCAGCGTGCAATATAGTTTGTGTACCAGTTATTATTAATATTATTTTCATATTCATTTGGTCCAGTAACACCATGAATCATGTAAGCATCATGACGTTTAGAAAAATGAACTCTGTCAGCCCAAAAACGTGAAATTTCAGATAATACTTCTAGTCCTTCGTGTTTCAAGTAAGAAGTGTCACCAGTATAGTTTGTGTAATTATAAATAGCATAAGCAATAGCGCCGTTTCGGTGGATTTCTTCAAAGGTGATTTCCCATTCATTATGGCACTCAACCCCTGTGAAAGTAACCATTGGATAGAGAGCACCTTGTAAGCCTTGTTGTCTAGCGTTATGTTGTGCTTGGGGTAACTGGTTATGACGATATTTTAATAAGTTTTTCGTTACATTCGGTTCTGCTAAGGACAAATAAAGTGGAACAGCATAGGCCTCTGTATCCCAATAAGTAGCACCGCCATATTTTTCACCAGTAAATCCTTTTGGGCCAATGTTTAGGCGTTCATCTTCACCATAATAAGTTGAAAATAATTGGAATAAATTGAAGCGAATACCTTGTTGAGCTTCGTCATCACCTGTAATAACCACATCTGCTACTTCCCAACGTTTTAACCAAGCGTTTTTATGTTGAGAGATTAATTCTTCTACAGTATTTTTATTAACTTGATTTAATAAATTTCTAGCATGCTCTAATTGATTATTTTCTGCAATATCTCGGCTTGTAACGACAATCACTTTTTTATCTAATGAGATGATATCGCCAGTTTGTAATGTCGTAGTGATTATTTCTGAAGCTTCAAACTCTTTGAATTCTTTTTTAGTAGGTAAGTTTGGTTGAGATAAATCATTTTGCATGAACGTTGTCACACAGAATTCATCTATACCAAAAGGGTTGCTGATAGTTTTCGCTGTGACAAAGTTCTCACCACTTTGTCTATGTTCCCAAAACATATCATCGTAATTGCTATCTTCATTATGAACATGGTTATCTAATTTAGAGACTAATGTAATTTCGCCTGAACCTTCTAACATTTCGACAGATACGTTAACTAAAGCCAGTTCTTTAATAGTTAAGCTAAGCAAGCGTTTGAAAGAACACTTAACAGTGCAATCGTTAATAGTTACTGTAAACTGGCGTGATAGAATGCCATGTTGCATGTCTAATTCTTGATAAAAATCTGTAGGTGTTATCGTATTTAAATCAACTTTATGATTGTTAACATATATATCAACAGCAATAAAATCAATTGCATTAATGACTTTTCCAAAATAGTCAGGGTAACCATTTTTCCACCAACCAACACGTGTTTTATCAGGATACCAAACACCTGCCAAATAAGTTCCTTTGTGATTATCTCCTGAGAAACCTTCTTCAAAGTTTCCTCTTAATCCCATATAGCCATTTCCAATACTTGTTAAAGATTCTTGCAAACGGATGTCTTCTTTGTGTAATGAGTGAGTGGTTAATTTAAATGGGTTAATGTCAAACAGTCTTTTTAAATGAGTCATACTATTCCCTCCATGGATTAAAGTTGTTAATTACATGATATACGCAAACGATTGCGAAAGCAATATAAAAATAAAAATGTTTTGTTTATATTGTTTAATTATGATTTAAAAAAGTGTTTACTTTTCATAAACTGATACGTATAATATGAATTACGCAAACGATTTCATTTAAGATTAATTTAAGAAAGAGGTAAGGTACAATGAAAAAGTTACTAAGTTTTGAGTTTTGGCAAAAATTTGGAAAAGCATTAATGGTTGTGGTAGCTGTCATGCCTGCTGCTGGATTAATGATTAGTATCGGAAAAACGATTCCGATGATGTCACCAGATATGGCGTTTTTAGTAACAACAGGTGGAGTAATTGAAAATATAGGGTGGGGAATTATTGGAAATCTTCATTTATTATTTGCACTAGCAATTGGTGGTAGTTGGGCTAAAGAACGTGCAGGTGGAGCTTTTGCTGCAGGTATTTCATTTATTTTGATTAATCGCATTACTGGCTCAATTTTTGGTGTGACTTCAGAAATGCTGACAAACGATGAAGCATTTACTCACACATTATTTGGAACTAAAATCATGGTTAAAGGATTTTTCACTAGTGTACTTGAAGCACCAGCATTAAATATGGGTGTTTTTGTCGGAATTATTGCGGGATTTGTCGGAGCGATGGCTTACAATAAATACTATAATTATCGTAAATTACCAGATGCATTATCATTCTTTAATGGTAAGCGCTTTGTTCCATTTGTTGTCATACTTTGGTCAACGATTGTTTCAATTGGTTTAGCTATTGTATGGCCAGTTATTCAATCAGGCATTAATAATTTTGGTTTGTGGATTGCTCAATCACAAGAATCTGCACCAATTTTGGCACCGTTTTTATATGGAACACTTGAGAGATTATTACTACCATTTGGATTGCATCATATGTTGACCATACCAATCAACTATACTCAGTTAGGTGGAACCTATGAGATTTTATCTGGGGCACAAGCTGGAACGCTTGTCTACGGACAAGATCCTCTATGGCTTGCTTGGGCAACTGATTTATTTAACTTAAAAAATGCTGGAAATATCGAACAATATAATTATGTGTTATCAAATTGGACACCAGCTCGTTTTAAAGTAGGGCAAATGATTGGCGCATCAGGTATTTTAATGGGCTTCACTTTGGCGATGTATAAAAATGTGGATAGTGATAAGAGAAAACAATATAAATCAATGTACGTCTCAGCAGCGTTGGCAGTATTTTTAACCGGTGTTACAGAACCGTTAGAATTCATGTTTATGTTTGCAGCCGTTCCGTTGTATCTAGTGTATGCAGTGATTCAAGGAGCGGCATTTGCGATGGCCGACATCATCTCATTACGCGTCCATTCATTTGGAAATATTGAGTTATTAACAAGAACACCATTAGCCATTAAAGCAGGTTTATCACAAGATTTGATTAACTTTGTAATTTGTATTATTGTGTTTGCTATTGTTTCTTATTTTATTGCTGGATTTATGATCAAGAAATTTAATTTAGCAACACCAGGTAGAAATGGAAACTATGATGTGGATACGTCAGATAACCCAACTTCATCAGGAAGTTATGAAGGAATCTCTCCACAAATTGTATCAATCATCCAACTACTTGGTGGAAAATCAAATATTTCTGAAGTAGATGCTTGTATGACCCGTTTAAGAGTTAGTGTCAAAGATGCAGAACTTGTCGGCTCAGAACAGGAATGGAAAAAAGCAGGAGCACTTGGTTTAGTGATAAAAGATAAAGGTGTTCAGGCGATTTATGGACCAAAAGCTGATGTCATTAAATCTGATGTGCAAGATGCTTTGGATAGTGGGGTTGACATTGATTCTCTTACTGTTGATACCGTTATTAATGAGCCAAACGAACAAACAACTGTTCAAACAAATGTTACCATTCCATTTGTTTCTGTAGCAGACGGAGAAGTCATTTCGATAGAAACTGTTTCAGATGATGTGTTTTCGCAAAAAATGATGGGCGATGGTTTTGCGGTAAAACCATCGAATAGTCAAGTGGTTTCACCAGTATCTGGTGTGGTTCAGTCTATTTTTCCAACAAAACATGCCATAGGATTATTAACACCTGAAGGATTAGAAGTGTTAGTACATATGGGACTAGACACTGTAGAGATGACTAAACAAGTATTTGACGTATCAGTTAAAGAAGGTGATACTGTAAAAGCGGGTCAATTATTAGCAACAGTCGATTGGAAAACAGTTGAGAATGAAGGGAAGGGTACCACGATTGTAGTAGTTTTTACAAATACACAAGAAATTAAAACGCTCGAGTTATCAACTGTTGGTGAACATAAATCATCAGAAAAAATTGGTCAAGTATCATTATAAAGTGAGGAAAAAAAGATGAAGTGGTTAACACTAAATATACATAGTTGGATGGAAGAAGATACTGAAGAAAAGATGGATATACTGGTGCACTATATTATATCTAGTGGGTTAGATGGAGTGTCTTTACAAGAAGTCAATCAACGAATTGATGCGTTACCAGAGGAAAATCCACTTCATTTTGTTCCACCAATCAATGAAAAGACAATCATTAAACAGGATAATTATGCCTTATGCTTAGTTAAACGATTAGCTGAGTTAGGGGAAGAGTATCATTGGAGTTGGACTTATAGTCATGTGGGATATGGTATCTATGAAGAAGGTGTGGCAATTTTATCAAAAAAACCTTTACAATCACAAGCAGTGTTAGTATCATCAGTGGATAAGAAGACAGATGTAACACGACGAATGATGCTTTGTTCAAAGCTAACAGTGCAGGATAAAGAACTATTTGTAACAAGTAGTCATTATTCTTGGTGGAATGAAGAAACGAAACAAGGGTTTCAAGATGAATGGACTTTAAGCAAACTCTTTTTAGATAAATTATCTGGTTTCATCTTGCTATGTGGAGATTTTAATGGCCCTGATACGATTAAAAATGAAACATATGATTTAGTCACGAAAAGCTTTGTGGATACATTTGAATTAGCCGAACATCCAAGTGGGCGTTACACCATCCCAAAAGAGATTGATGGATGGAAACACACGAAAGAACAGTTAAGAATAGATTATATATTTGCCTCTGAACCTTGTCAGGTGAGGTCGCATGATGTTATCTTCGATGGAGAAAATTATCCATGTATTAGTGATCATTATGGTGTCGTTGTGTCGATTGATATGGAATAACTAATGGGAGAGTAGATTATGGGAGTTACAATTAAAGATGTTGCAAAAGAAGTAGGTGTTGCCCCTTCAACAGTATCGCGTGTTTTGAAAGATCATCCAAGTATTTCAGGAGAAACCAAAGAGCGCGTAAGAAAAGCGATGGATAAGTTAGGCTATGTTCCAAATATTTCAGCAAGAAACTTAGTTAGTAAACTATCTAATGCTATTGGGGTAGTCTTGCCAATTATTGAATCCAAAGAGCGAGCAAGTGAGCCGTTTTATTTAGAAGCGATTACGGCAATGAATGAAGAAGCAAGTAAACATCAAGTAAGTCTTGCTATAGCATCAGGTAATAACGAAACCGAATTACTGGAAGCAGTGACACTACTTTATTTACAAAGACGAGTGGACTCTTTTATCTTGATGTATGTAAAAGAAAATGACCTCATTTTAGACTTTTTAATTGAGAAAAATATTCCATTTACAATTATTGGACACCCATATCGTTATTATAATGACACTAGCTGTGTTGATAATGACAATCAGCTACTAGGTAGGAGTGTCACACAGTACCTTATTGATAAGGGACACAAGGATATTTTATTTGTAACAAATAATTCAACTGAAAATTTCTTTAAGGAACGTTTTTATGGGTATGAAATGTGTTTAAAAGATAATCACTTACCCTGTTATCCGGTATGTGATTTAGAAAAAAGCAATGAATTTATTCAGTTAGATACCTTGTTAAGTGAAAGGAAAATCTCAGCATGCATTGCGATTGATGATATGTTTGCTTTAAAAGTGATTCAGTTTATCCAATTGATTGGTCTAACAGTTCCTGATGATGTATCTGTTATTAGTTTTAATAATTCTATTTTTTCAACATTAATTCACCCTTATATTACGTCAGTTGATATTAATACACGTGAACTAGCAAAGTCAGCTGTACTGGAGTGTCTAAACCAAGTCAATTATCCGGATGAGTTGAAAAAAAGAGTGATTATTCCACACAAATTAATTGAACGAGAAAGTGTCATAGACTATTAATAAAAAAATTCACCACATTCTTTTTAGAATATTGGTGGATTTTTTTATATAATACAAGAAAGACAACTTGAGATAATTAGGGAGGGAAGATAATGAGTTTATATTTAGAAATACCAGAATGGGATAATAGCCTACCTTTTAGGGCATTTGAAAACCAAGGAGAGATTGTTGTACCACCACATTGGCACAAAGAAATTGAGATGATATATGTGACAAAAGGGCTAGTCAATATTGGGTATGATAATCAATTATTTCAAGTACAAGAGGGAGAAATTTTTATGTTTGGTAGTGGTGAATCTCATTATTTTTTAGCTTCACCAGGCAGTACACGGATTGTTTATCAATTTGATTTAGCAGTTTTTCAAAATTATTTAGTAAATCAATCAGATTATAAAGACATTGTCACGCTATTTGAAAAAGCGGAAAATCTTAGTCGGTTTTGGGGGAACGACGTCGAGCAAGAGATGAGAAGTCTTGTAGAAAAATTATTTAAAGAAGTACAGCAAAAAAAGTTGGGCTATGATTATGCTATATTAAGTTTGTTGCATCAACTATTGGTCTTCTATTATCGTAAGATTCCTCAAAAAAATCGTACTCTCAAAGAAGGAAATTTTGTTGAATCAACCCATCAAAAACAGACGTTAGAAAGACTGAATGATGTGTTTATTTACATAGAAAATCATTTTCAAGAGGTGATTACACTAGAGGATGTTGCCAAATATGTAGGATTTAGCCCATATTATTTTTCACGTTTTTTTAAGAAAAATACAGGGCAAAATTTTAGTCAATTCCTGACAGAGTACCGATTAAATCAAGCTAAATATATTCTTTCCCATGAAAATATTCCAATGATAGAAGTGGCAGAACGTTCAGGATTTAATAGTGTTAAAACCTTTCATCATGTATTCAAAGAACATGTTGGACTATCCCCTTTAAAATACCATAAGACAATATATGGGAATAATTGACCAAAATAACAGGAAGAAAACCTTATCATTTTTTTGTATGATGAATCTATCAACAAGAAAACGATGGAGGTTTTTTTATGACATTAAAAGTAGGGATTATTGGTTGTGGTGGTATTGCTAATGGAAAACATATGCCAGCACTAAGCAAAGTAGAAGAAGTTGAAATGGTCGCATTTTGTGATGTGATAGTGGAACGTGCTGAAAAAGCAAAAGTAGAGTATGGGACGATGGATGCAATTGTGTATCAAGATTATCATGAGTTATTAGCAGATAAAAGTATCGATGTGGTACACGTTTGTACACCAAATAATTCTCATGCGGGAATTTCCATCGCTGCAATGAAAGCGAATAAACATGTGATGTGTGAAAAACCAATGGCTAAAACAAGTCAGGAAGCAAGAGCCATGTTAGAAGCAGCGAAAGAAACAGGAAAGAAATTAACAATAGGATATCAAAATCGCTTTACAACAGCTGCTAACTATTTACATCAAGTATGTGAAGAAGGCGAGTTGGGAGATATTTATTATGGAAAAGCACATGCGATTCGTCGCCGTGCGGTACCAACTTGGGGAGTATTCCTTGATGAAGAGGCACAAGGCGGAGGTCCATTGATTGATATTGGGACACATGCACTAGATTTAACCTTGTGGATGATGAATAATTATAAACCGAAATATGTGGTAGGAAATACCTATCATAAACTGTCACCAACAAAAAATGCAGCCAATGCATGGGGACCTTGGGATCCAGAAAAATTTACTGTAGAAGACTCAGCATTTGGTTTTATTACGATGGAAGATGGCGCAACGATTTCTTTAGAATCAAGTTGGGCATTAAATAGTCGTCAAATAGGAGAAGCCAAAACCAGTTTATCTGGCACAAAAGGTGGGGCAGATATGTTTGATGGCTTGACTATTAATGGTGAGGATCATGGTTTACTATATGAAAAACACATTGAATTAGAAACAGGTGGCGTTGATTTTTATGATGGTGAAGGAAATGACCCAGCTTTTTTAGAAGCACAATCTTGGGTACAAGCAATTATAAATGACACAGAACCAGTTGTTTTACCAGAACAAGCCTTAGTTGTCACAGAAATTTTAGAAGCGATTTACCAGTCTTCAAAAACTGGCGAGCCAGTATATCTTAATAAGTAGGTGAAAAAATGATTCACGTAACAGTGTGGAATGAATACAGACATGAAAAGACAGATGAAGAGGTAAAAAAAGTTTACCCAGAAGGCATTCATAACCAATTAGCTTCTTTCTTAGAAGAAGAGTTTGACGTTAAAACAGCGACACTTGATGAACCAGAACACGGTTTAACAGAAGGTGTACTGAATAACACAGATGTATTGGTTTGGTGGGGACATATTGCTCATGATGAAGTGAGTGATGAAATTGTTCAACGTGTGCATCAACGTGTCCTACAAGGGATGGGATTGATTGTACTCCATTCAGGGCATATGTCTAAAATTTTTATGTCGTTAATGGGAACGTCATGTGATTTAAAGTGGCGTGAAGCAGATGAAACCTGTCGTATTTGGAATGTTAATCCTAGTCATCCTATTCTAGAAGGGGTTGGTGAATACATTGAACTAGAAAAAGAAGAAATGTATGGCGAACATTTTGATATACCAGCACCTGATGAATTGATTTTTGTGAATTGGTATAAAGGTGGCGAAGTATTTAGAGGTGGCTGTACGTTTAGACGTGGAAACGGTAAAATTTTCTATTTCCAACCTGGGCATGAAACGTATCCATCATATTACAACGAACAAGTTCAACTAGTGATTAAAAATGCAGTGAAGTGGTGTCAGCCAATTGATAGCACCTACCCAACATATGGACATCATGAACCATTAGAAGAGTTATAAAAGGAGGAAACAAACATGAAATTAGGCGTTTTTACCCCATTATTTAACAATTTATCATTTGATGAGATGATTGAAAAAGTAGCAGAGCAAGGGTTACAAATGGTTGAGATTGGAACAGGTGGCTCTCCAGGAAGCGCGCACTGTGATGTGGATGCGTTACTCGCCAGTAGTGATAAACGAAAAGAATACCAAGCAAAATTAAATGATAAAGGATTAGAAATTAGTGCCTTTAGTGCGCATCATAATCCTATTTCACCAACACCTGCAGAAGCAAAAGAAGCGGACGAACTATTAAGAAAAACAATTAAGTTAGCATCTCTAATGAATGTACCAGTGGTAAATGGATTCTCTGGTGTTGGTGGAGGAAACGAAACAGATACATCTGTGAACTGGCCTGTTTTACCATGGCCAACAGATTACACAGATATCTATCATTATCAGTGGGAGACTAAATTAATCCCTTACTGGAAAGATATCAATCACGAATGCCAAGTAGCTGGAGTGAAAATTGGGATTGAACTTCATGGTGGGTTTTTAGCTCATACACCATACACTATGTTGAAATTACGTGATGCAGCTGGGGTCAATATTGGGTGTAATTTGGATCCTTCTCATTTATGGTGGCAAGGAATTGAACCAGTTGGTGCGATTAAAATTTTAGGAAAAGAAAATGCGATTCATCATTTTCATGCAAAAGATACTTACCTAGATCAAGATAACATGAATATGTATGGTGTGACAGATATGCAACCTTATACAAACGTTCAATCAAGAGCATGGACATTTAGATCAGTAGGATGTGGTCATAGTTTACAAGATTGGTCAGATATAGTTAGCGCGTTGCGTTTATATGGTTACGATTATGTGTTAAGTATCGAACACGAAGACCCGTTGATGTCGATTGATGAAGGTTTCTCACGTGCAGTGACGAATCTTAAGTCAATTATGATTCATGATAAACCAACTGACATGTGGTGGGCATAGGAGGTCGTCAAATGCTTAATATAGGAATTATTGGGTATGGTGGTATGGGAAGCTACCATCACCGGGAATTAATAAAAAAAGAAGACGGGATACAAGTAGTCGGTGCGTATGATATAAAAAAAGAACGTTTAGACGCAGCAAAAAATGCAGGACTAACAAGTTATGAATCATTAGAAGCGTTATTATCAGATAATACGATTGATGCAGTATTGATTGCGACACCTAATGATGTCCATAAAGAGTTGTCTATCCAAGCGATGACAAGTGGAAAACACGTGATTTGTGAGAAACCAGCTATGATGTCAACCAAAGAATTAGATGATGTAATTAAAGTGTCAAAAGAAACGGGTCAAGTGTTTATGGTACACCAAAACAGACGCTGGGATAATGACTTTTTAATCATTCAAGATATGTATCAAAAGAAACCGATTGGTGAGTTATTTCAAATTGAGTCACGTGTTCATGGAGCGAATGGCATTCCAGGAGATTGGCGTCATTTAGAAAAACATGGTGGGGGCATGTTGCTTGATTGGGGCGTTCATTTACTGGATCAGCTTCTTTTTATGGTAGATAGTCCAGTAAAAGAGGTGTCCGCTGATTTAAGCTATATCTTGGGTGACGAAGTGGATGATGGATTTATTGCATACATCACGTTTGAGAATGGTGTCAAAGCATTAGTTGAAGTTGGCACAACTAATTTTGTGAAATTACCACGTTGGTATGTCAAAGGCCTTGAAGGAACGGCTGTCATTGATGATTGGGATTTGTCGGGTAAAATAGTGAAACAAACCGGTGTGATTGATCATCACAATTTAGTGCCAATTAAAGCAGGACAAGGATTAACTAAAACAATGTCGCCTCCTTCTGAAGATGCGACAACGACGTTACCAATTATCGAAGTTGAAGCTGATTATGATGGATTTTATCAAAACTTCTATGATGTCGTTGTTAATAATGCAACACCAATTGTAAAAAATGACGAAGTAAGAAATGTCTTAGCACTGATTGAAAGAATTTTCGAAGTGGCTAAAATCTAAAGTATGAAAAACGAGTAAATGGGTTTAAATCCATTTATTGGTCTTTTAACATAGTTAATTGTAATAGAATGATATTTAAATATCTTTTACTTTATTATCTTATTATTAAATCTATTTCATCACGTCTAATTTTTGTATAATAGGAAGCCAAGCACATTTATGTGCTTTTAGTGAAACAGCATATGGTTTGACAAATGAACCAAAAGAATTGTTTGTGGTAGAAGGAGTGAATCATGTTGATTTATACGACAAGGAAGAATTGATTTCTTTTGAAAAATTAGTGTGGTTTTTTACTGAACTTTAATATCATAGAGAGTAAAAACATTCCATTGAAAAATTAATGGAATGTTTTTATTATAGTTTCTCCATGGTCGTACCTTTAATAACAAGAGTTGGATTGAAAAGTTCATTTCCTTGAGGTGCTCCATCTTGTTTGATTTTATTAAGAATCATTGTCGCACAAGCCATTCCCATCTCAATGACAGGCTGCTTAATAGTAGTTAGTTGTGGATGAGCAATTTGATCTAAAAATACTCCGTCAAAACCGATGATACCATAGTCATCAGGTAATTTTTCTCCTTTATTTTGTATTCCTCTTTCAATCCCAATAGCTAATCTATCCGAGCTGCAAATAAAGGCAGTTTTTTTAGGGAAACGGTGAATATTTTTTGTAATAAAGTCAAAAGTATATCGTGAGCGATTATCGAAACGATATATTTTTGGTATCATTTTGTATTTTTGCATGGTGTTGATATATCCTGCTTCACGAGAATACTCAAAGGATTCTTTAACGTCGATGCCAATGTATACAATATTGGTATATCCCATATCTATTGCATATTCGGTAGCATAAGTCGTTCCTAAAGAATTATCGGTGTCTACATAATCATACCCGTAACGGTTTTCACCAAACAGAACAAATGGTTTTTCAAGCCGTTCAATCCACTCAGAGTGCTTTTCTCTCATACCTGTTATGATATAGCCATCACTTTGTCCTAAATCAAAACTATTTTGAGTGATTAATTGTAAAGAGTATTGGTTTTGGTCTAAGGTTTTTGAAATTCCCATTAATAGGTTCATATAATAAGGTTCTGTGGTATCAATCTCTTCTAGTATGAAGAATTTAATGACTTGTGTTCTATTATTAACTAATGCTTTAGCTGCAGCATTTGGTTTATAATTTAAGTCTTTCATTGCTTGAAAGACAAGTTCTTTTAATTCGTCTGTTACTTTTTCTGGGTGATTTATGACTCTTGAAACTGTCATGTTTGAAACATTTGCTTTTCGAGCAACATCAGATAAAGTTACCATAAACGTCGTACACTCCTTTACAAGGTTCTCTTAATTATAATTATACCTGTATTCGTATAATTTTCATCATATATTTTTAAATACCCTTATCCTAGTGTTACTATATCAATAATGTTAACGCTAACACTATTTTTGTGCTTGTATGTTAGTGTAACATTTTCTAGACTGATGTTAGATAAGGAGGGAGAGCATGCAAAAAAATTGGTGGCAGGAAGCAATTATTTATCAGGTGTATCCCAAGAGCTTTAAAGATACTAATGGAGATGGTATAGGTGATATTAAAGGGATTACTTCATCATTAGATTATATTAAAAGTATTGGGGTTAATACAATTTGGATAAACCCAATTTTTGTTTCACCACAAATTGATAACGGTTACGATATTTCTAATTTTTATGCGATTGATGATATTTTTGGAAATGTCGATGATGTAGAAATGTTAATAGAAGAAGCTCATAAACGAGAAATAAAAGTAATTTTTGATTTGGTATTAAATCACACATCATCAAAGCACCCATGGTTTCAAGAAGCTTTAAAAGGAAAAGATAATATTTACCGGGATTATTATATATGGGAAGATGCAGGTATCAATGGTGAAGAGCCAAATAATTGGGCCTCTTTTTTTGGCGGATCAGTATGGGAAAAGGATAAATTGAGTCATCAATATTATTTTCATCTTTTTGATAAAGAAATGCCAGATTTAAACTGGGAAAACCTAGAAGTTCAAAAAGCAATGTTAGATATAGCTAAGTATTGGATAAGTAAAGGCATAGATGGTTTTAGGTTAGATGCGTTTATTCATATAGCTAAAGCTGATTTTAATCAACAAAAAGAAACTAATAATTGTGAACCTGTGATAGCCGAAGAATACTATGCAAATTTACCAAAGGTTAAACACTATTTATCTCATTTTGTTAGAGAAATAAAAAAAATAAAACCAGATGTTTTTATTTTAGGTGAAGCTGCATCAGCAACGCCGATTATAGGTAAAGATTATATTTCGGAAAACTTATGTAGCACCATTATTTCATTTGATCATTTTAGAGAAACAAGTCATTCCGAAAAAGAGAGTCATTTGCCTACTTCCTTAGATTTTATTTCTTTTAAAGAATCAATTTATAAATGGCAAAATGAATTATCGGATGAGCAAAAGCCTACTCTTTATTGGAATAATCACGATATGCCCCGTGTGTTGTCACGATTTGGTAACACTAGTTTTTATAGGAACGAAAGTGCTAAGTCGTTTGCAACGGTGATGTATTTATTAAAAGGGATACCTATTATTTATTATGGGGAAGAAATAGGGATGAAAAACTTGGACATTCCAACAATTGACTTCTTTGAAGATAAAAAAATAGTTGAAGAATATCAGTTCCTGATAACGCAAGGATATAAACCAAAGGAAGTATTAAGAAGTTTAGCCGAAAAACATAAAGAAGTTAGTCGAGGTTGTATGCAGTGGGATTCAACAGAATATGCTGATTTTTCATCAGTTTCTCCGTGGAACAGTGTCAATCAAGAAGACGGTTTTAACGTGTCGGAGCAAGAAAAAGATGATCATAGTATATTAAATTTTTACAGACAGTTACTTGAATTAAAAAAGACTCCGCTATTCCAAGAAGGACACGTAAATTTTTTGGATACACCTCCTGAGATTATAGCTTATAAAAGATTTTACAAAAGTGAAGAAGCAATAGTTATAGCTAATTTATCAGATAAACAAATAAACGATATCGACATCGTTATTCCAAGTACATCAAAGATTTTATTAGGTAGTTTGGAGAATGCAAAACAGATAGCATCATATGAATTTGTTGTATATAAAACTTAAAACATATAGGAGAGATTATAAGATGGAAAAAGCAGCTTTATATCACAGACCTGAAAGTGAGTATGCTTATTTATATGATAAAGATACTATGCATATTCGGTTAAGAACCAAAAGAAACGATGTATCTAATGTAAAACTTATTAGTGGAGACCCGTATTTAATTCATGAAACTAAATGGTATAACCATTCAGAAAACATGCAAATAATGGCGCAAACAGAAGATTATGATTATTGGTTTATTGAAAAAACAGCCGGTTTTAAGCGGTTACAGTATGCGTTTGAGCTAACTGATAATAAAGAGCGTGTATTTTACGGTGATAGAGGGTTATTTGAAATGACTGAGCAGGCACGTATGAAAGCGGAAAATTATTTTAGGTTACCGTATTTTCATGATATAGATAGAGTTAAGACGCCAGAATGGGTTAAGAAAACTGTTTGGTATCAAATATTCCCTGAACGATTTGATAATGGTGATACAACAAATGATCCAGATAATGTTTTGGAATGGGGCTCAAAAAATCCTGATCGTGATGATTTTTTTGGAGGAGACTTACAAGGTGTGATTAATCGCTTGGACCATTTAGTAGACCTAGGAATTAATGGTATTTATTTCTGTCCAATTTTTAAAGCAAGCTCAAATCACAAATATGATACAATCGACTATTTTGAGATTGACCCTCAATTTGGTACAAAAGAACTTTTTAAAGAATTAGTTGAAAAAGCACACGAAAAAGGAATAAAAATTATGTTGGATGCTGTGTTTAATCACACAGGATATTATTCGAAAGAATGGTTGGATGTTGTAGAAAATGGAGAAAAGTCTAAATATAAAGATTGGTTCCATATTAATCGTTATCCGGTAGAATTCGGAAAAAATGGTAATTTTGAGGGAGCAACAACAATTGCTTATGACACTTTTGCTTTTACACCTCGCATGCCAAAATTAAATACAGCTAATCCAGAAGTAAGAGAGTATCTATTAAAAATAGCTAAGTATTGGATAGAAGAATTTGACATAGATGCATGGCGATTAGATGTTGCTAATGAGGTAGATCATCATTTTTGGAAAGCTTTCTATCATGAAACAACTTCTTTAAAAGAAGATTTCTATATACTAGGAGAGATTTGGCATTCTTCTCAAAGTTGGTTAAACGGTGATGAATTCCATGCTGTAATGAATTATGCCTATACGGAAACAATTATAAATTATTTTGTTAAAAAAGATATTAGTTCAACTAAGTTAGCAAGTGGATTGTACGAACAATTGATGTTATATCGAAATCAAATTAATCAAGTAATGTTTAATTGTTTAGATTCACATGATACAACAAGAGTATTGACATTATGTAATGGCGATAAAGATTTAGTAAAAATGACATTAGCTTTTACGTTTTTGCAACAAGGCTCACCATGTATTTATTATGGAACAGAGTATGCGATGGAAGGAGAAAATGACCCTGATTGCCGTCGATGTATGGTTTGGGAAGAGGACAAACAAGATAAAGAATTTTATGAGTTTATAAAAGAGTTGATACAACTTAGACATAACGAGCAACATATTATAAGTTATGGTTCCTTAGATTTTAATCTATTGGATAATGAGAAAAATATTGTTGGTTTCAAACGAGTATTAGATAACCAAGAACTGATTGCAATTTTTAATAACAGTTTGACGGAAAACATTGGTTTAGATAATAAAGAAAATGTGATATTTAGTCAGAATATTATATTAAATTCAGAAAAAATCATTATTAAACCTAAAGGGTTTGTCGTGTATAAAAAATGTTACCGATAACAATAAAAAAGCGTTTGCAATAAGTTGTGTAACAACATAATCTAAGAATGTAGTTAGTTGAAATATAGGGGGATAATTTAGATGAATAAGATGAAAAAAATCGGATTAGGCTTATTAACTTTAAGTGCAGTAGTGGCTTTAACTGCATGTGGTGGGAGTAAAACAAGTAAAAAGGAAGCGGAAAGTAGTAGTGACACACTGACAGTCTCAGTAGATAAAGGGTATATAAAGTATCTAGAAAAAGTTAAAGGTAACTTTGAAAAAGAGAATGATATTAAGATTAAATTAGTTGAGAAAGACATGTTTGATCAGTTAGATGCGTTATCTTTAGATGGTCCTGCTGGAAAAGCACCTGATGTTATGATGTCAGCATATGATCGCTTAGGGCCATTAGGACAACAAGGACATATTGCAGAAGTTAAGTTATCTGAAGATAGTCATTACAATGATAAAGATAAACAACAAGTAACAGTTGATGGAAAATATTATGGGTCACCAGCCGTTATTGAAACGTTGATTATGTATTACAACAAAGCATTAATTGATGAAGCGCCAACAACTTTTGAACAATTAGAAGAAATGTCTAAAGATGATAAATTTGCGTTCGAAGGTGAAAAAGGAAAAAATGTTGCGTTTTTAGCAAAATGGACAGATTTCTATAGTGCATATGGTTTATTAGCAGGATATGGTGGATATGTATTTGGTGACAATGGAACAAATCCTGAAGATGTTGGTTTAGCAAGTAAAGGTTCTATTGAGGGAATCGAATATGCGACTAAATGGTACCAAGATGTTTGGCCCAAAGGAATGATGGATATTAAGAGCGCTGGAGATTTCATTGATAACCAATTTATCAATGGGAAAACAGCTGTTGTAATCAATGGGCCATGGGCAGCGCAAGGGTATACAGAATCAAATGTAGAATATGGTGCAGCAAAAATTGCCAAGTTACCTAATGGAAAAGATTACGAACCATTTGGTGGAGGAAAAGCTTGGGTAGTAAGTAACTATTCAAAAAATAAAGAATTAAGTCAAAAATTTGTTGATTACTTAACGAATGTAGATAATCAAAAAGTATTTTATGATATGACAAAAGAAGTACCAGCTAACAATGAAGCAAGAGAATATGCTAAAACAAAAAATGACTCTATCACAACTGCTGTAATTGAGCAGTATGAATCTGCAAGTCCAATGCCAAATATTCCTGAAATGGCTGAAGTTTGGACAGGAGGAGAAAACTTAATGTTTGATGCAGCATCTGGAGAAATGACTCCTAAAGAAGCTGCTGAAGCGGCTGTTAAAATTATTAATGATAATATTTCACAAAAATACAGTGAATAGGCAATGACTAATATAAACAGCGAAAGAGATTCTTTTGCTGTTTTATTTATACTAATGAAGGTAGGGGAGAGAGCCATGAAGGATGAAGAAAAGCAGTCTACAGTAAAAAAAGCAATGTTATTGTCATTGATACCTGGTTTAGGCCAATGTTATAACAAACAGGTATTTAAAGGTATTATATTCTTAATTATTTTTGTGTTGTTTGTTGTCGAATTTATATTTTTTGGTTTTAGTGCACTTCAAGGATTTATTACATTAGGAACTGAACCCATAGTAGATCATTCATTATTTATGTTAATTGAAGGAACCTTACAATTAATTATAACGTTTCTATTTATTGTATTTTATGTTTTAAATATCAAGGATGCTAAAACAATTGCCACTCGTTGGCAAAAAGGAGAAAAAGTTAATACAACAGCAAAATCAATTATTCTAAATGTGTTTGACGAGGGATTTCCATACATTTTAACGTTACCTGCTTATATCGTGATGACTATTTCGATTATTTTTCCAGTTTTGGTAACCTTGTTCATGGCATTTACAAATTATGATTTTAAACATATCCCACCAGCGGGCTTAATTGACTGGATTGGTTTTAAAAACTTTTTTAGTATTTTCTTTTTGAGTTCTTACAGAGAAACATTTGTTTCTGTTTTAGCTTGGACACTTATCTGGACTATTTGTGCCTCAACGTTACAAATTGTTTTAGGCGTTGCGACAGCAGTAATTAGTAATCAGCCATTTATAAAAGGAAAGCGTCTGTTTGGTGTCATTTTCCTTTTACCATGGGCAGTACCAGCATTTATCACCATTATGAGTTTTTCAAATATTTTTAATGATAGTATCGGGGCAATCAACACACAAATTTTACCATTATTAAATCATTTACCATTGATTGATATTTCGCCTATAGCATGGAAAACAGATCCATTTTGGACAAAAACAGCCATTATTATGATACAAGGATGGTTGGGATTCCCATATATTTACGTTATGACAACAGGTATCCTACAATCAATACCTGGTGAATTATACGAAGCAGCCAAAATAGATGGCGCAAATGCTTTACAACGTTTTAGAACGATTACATTACCAATGATTTTATTTGTGGCAGCTCCAATTTTTGTCACACAATATACTGGTAACTTTAATAATTTCTCTATGATTTATTTGTTCAATAATGGAGGACCAGGAAGTGTTGGTGGGGGAGCTGGCTCAACAGATATCCTAATTTCTTGGATTTATAAATTAACAACAGGAAATGCACCACAATATTCTGTTGCTGCAGCGATTACACTGATCATTTCATTTATTGTTATTAGTGTGTCACTTATCGTATTTAAGAAAACAAAAGCCTTTGATATGGAGGGAATGTAAAAATGAAGACAAATCATTCAGTTAAGCGAGCTAGATTTTTAAGTCATTTCTTTACCTATCTTTTCTTAATAATATTGTCAATTATTGTTATATATCCTCTGTTGATTACAGCTAGTACGGCATTTAAAGCAGGGAACGTTGGGGCATTTACATTAGATTTTTCTAGCGATTGGACATTATCTAATTTCTCTAGATTATTTTCAGAAACAATGTATGGTACATGGTATAAAAATACACTCATTATTGCAGCTTCCACTATGTTCTTTCAAGTGCTGATTATAACATTAGCAGGATACACATACAGTCGATATCGTTTTGTGGGAAGAAAGAAAAGTTTGAAATTCTTTTTAGTAATTCAGATGGTACCAACTATGGCAGCTTTAACAGCCTTCTACGTTATGGCACTGTTGTTAAACGCATTAGATCAACCATGGTTTTTAACATTGATTTACATCGGTGGAGGAATCCCTATGAACACATGGTTAATGAAAGGATATTTTGATACTGTACCAATTGATTTGGATGAATCAGCTAAGTTAGATGGAGCAGGCCATTTTAGAATCTTTTGGCAAATTATTTTACCTCTTGTGAAACCAATGATTGCAGTTCAAGCATTGTGGGCATTTATGGGACCATTTGGTGACTTTATGTTAGCTAAATTTTTACTAAGAAGCCCAGAAAGTATTACAGTAGCTGTGGGTCTACAAACATTTATCAATAATTCAAGAGATCAAAAAATCGCACTGTTTTCAGCTGGAGCAATATTAATTGCTTTACCAATTTCAATTTTATTCTTCTTTTTACAAAAGAATTTTGTGTCAGGTTTACTATCAGGTGGAACGAAAGGATGATTTAACTTATGATAGAAGACAAATTTCCAATGAACTATTTTAAAATGTCGTTTAGTCCTAAAAAGATGTTTTTAGGTAGAGATTCTTTACGTTGGTATCAAAAAATGGTGATTGTGTTCTTTTTACTGTCATTGATGTTGATTCCAATTTCAATCCAATCAAAAAATGTCCCTTCTATTAAATTAGATGCGCTATACCCAAAATTAGTACAGCAATTAAAAACTGAGCCATCTAACAAAGAGTTACTTAAAGAAATTTCTATTGTTGATGGAAAATTAATGGGCAAATCAAGTGACATTAAAAGTAGCAATATCGTTATAAATCCTGAAAAAACAGATCAAGCATCATTAACAAATAACGTTGTTTTCTTCTCAGATAGATTAGAGCTAGTTGATGGGGAAAAAACAATAAAAATAGCATACGATGAAGATCTGACGATACATGGAATAGCGTCAATGGAAGAATTTATTTCTTTTGTTGAGGAGAATTGGAATGAACAAACTGTTTTCTATCGAACAATCGGTTATACCTTTTTAATTGGCATGTTGGTATTAGTGAGTAGCGTGTTTCTAATTTTTGGCACCAGTTTGTTCATCTATTTAACTAGAAAAAATGATTTATCTAGTATCAAAACTTACCGTGAAGCAACCAATTTAGTGATGAATGCGTTATTCATCCCAACATTAGTATCAGCTATTTTTGGCATGTTTCACTATGATGTTTCATTGATGCTAACTATACAAGCACTAGGGTTAGCCATCATTATTTTACTCATTTTTGTAAAAACAAAATTTAATGATAAGCTAGTAACAGTGTAAATAAAAACCAAAACATGATTAGTGTTTTGGTTTTTTTACATGCATTAATGGCAATCGAAAGGTGAATGATACACCAACAGGGGTAAGATTTTTTGCTTGTATATTGCCTCCATGTTCTTCAACAATCTGCTTAGCAATGGATAACCTCAAACCATTTCCACCAGTTTCTTTGTTTCTTGAATCATCTTCACGGTAAAATTTAGTGAAAATATGATTTAATTTATCTTCATTAATGTGAGGTTCGAAATTTTTAATCGAAACTTCCCATTGCTTTTTATTGGTAAGAGAGGAAGTGACAGTAATAGAATCCCCAGTTTTTGTGTATTTAAAGGCATTATCTAATAAAATTAGCAATACTTGATGGAGTTTTACTACATCTATATCGGCGTTAAATGACTTATTTTCTTTAAATATTAATTGTTTTTCTTGTTCTTCAGCGAGTAATTGAAAGGGATCCAATACTTTATGGATAAATGTATTGGTATCGATTGTTTCTTTATCAAGGATTAAAGTATTAGAATCTCCCTTAGCTAAAAGAAGTAAGTCACTTGTCAGTTTGGTAAGTCGCTGTGCTTCATTCAGGGCTTGAGCAATAGTTTCAGATTCATTAATTATTGTATTATTTGGGTGCGTAAATAATTTTTCCAAATTTAAACGAATAATTGTCAAAGGAGTTCGTAATTCATGAGAGGCATTTTCAACAAACTCTTGTTGTTTTTTTTCATGATTTTAATATAGGTTTCATCGTAAAATTAGATAATCCGTAGCTGATAACTAACGATAGAATCCAAAAAATAAACATACAAATTAAAATAATCAGACGAGATTGTTTAACTGCTTCATCTATTTGATTAACATTGACTAGTACTTGAGTATAGGCTATGTTCAGGTTATTTTCACTTGGGGAGATGGTAACACTACGAAATGAAAATTTAGAGTCATTATTTTTATTCTTCAAAGATAGAGTAGAAATAATACCGGTATTTTTTTTTATCTAGTGTAGGTTCTTCTAAATTCTCTAACCTATCTTCTACCGAAGAGTTATTTAAAATTTTTCCATTTTTATCCCACAGAATAACGACTGTATTAAACTGATTATTGGGCCCATCAAAATTAAATTTTGGGGTTCCAATAGGGCTGTCTTTTCCAACTTTATTTAACATTCTGATTTCTCTGTCTAATAGACTGGGATCACTAGCCATTCTTTCTAAAGTAGAATCGGTTTCTGTATAAGCAGAGTATTGGATGACTTGAATAGTGATAAAAGATAGTAAAGAAAATATAACGGCAAAAGCGCTACAGTTAATAAGGAAAAATCTTAAACGTTGTTTTTTTGATGCAGGTGACTTCATAGCGTTTCCTCTTTTTGTAAGATGTAACCAACGTTTCGGATAGTAGATAGTTGTTTGTTTAGATTAGTTTCTTTCAAATGTTTTCTTAAATGACCCATATAGACTTCCACTACAGATAATGCTGTATCAGAGTCATAGTCTCAGATACGATTAAAAATTTGTTCTTTCGTTAGTACTCTGCCTTTGTTTTGTAGCAAGTACACAAGCAAATCATATTTTTTCCTTGAATGGGTAGAATATTGTCCTGGTATTTGACTTCTCGTTGCAATAGAAGACAGGTCAAATCGTCATAACTAAGGGTATTGTCTTCATATAATTCGAAGGTTCGTTTTAAGATAGCTTTACTTCTCATTAGTAATTCCTCACGGTGAAATAGCTTGGTCAAATAATCATCGGCATCGACTTTAAATCCTTCCAGTTTATTATCTAAACTGTCTTTGGCTGTTAGTATTAAAATAGGTATATTATTTTTATCGTTTCTAAGTTTTTTTAATATAGATACCCCATCCATATTTGGTAACATCAAATCAAGAATAACAAAGTCATACCCGCCTGATTCTACCTCATAAAGAGCTTCCTCTCCATCATAGACTTGAGTGACATTACCTAACTCTACTAAAATATCTCGGATATGTTGAGAAATCTCTTTTTCATCTTCTATTACTAAAATATTAATCATCATCTCACTCCTTTATTTACACTTCTTTTGTACCTTAAGTACACAAAAAACAAACATTAACTAATCAGTTTTAAACAAACTGATTAGTTAATTCGTTTTTAATTATTATCTAGGCACTCCTAGTATTCCCATCGTAATCAACCTCTTTAAAATGGATATGCATACAGTCTAAGATATAAGACTTAAATAGAGCTTAAATGAAAACATAAAGTGATGTAAGTCACAATATCGTAATTATTAAGAAAAATATCACTCGAATAAAGAATGAAATCAGATTTAAATGTTTATTTTAAGGTTTTATTAAGAGAAAACGTATTCATTTAAATAAAGTGAAAAAAATCACATAAAAGTATTTACAAGGTGAAAAAAGTGTTGTATATTATATTTGTGAAATACATAACGAATTTAATTCAGGAGGGTATTGCTTTGAAAGATAAAAATAAAAAAGCTGAAGTAAAAGAACAATCAGTAACAGAAACAATTGATCATTTAGTCGCTAATGCTCAAGAAGCATTAAAAGAAATGAAAACTTTTGATCAAGAAAAAGTGGATCATATCGTTCACCAAATGGCTATGGCTGCCTTGAATGAACATATGCCTTTAGCCAAATTAGCAGTAGAAGAAACTGGCCGTGGTATTTATGAAGATAAAGCAATCAAAAACATGTTTGCTTCTGAAAGTATTTGGAACAACATTAAAAATGATAAAACAGTTGGTGTGATTAATGAAGATGAACAAAAACAAATCATTGAAATTGCTGACCCAGTCGGAGTGGTATGTGGGGTAACACCAACAACAAACCCAACATCAACAACCATTTTCAAATCAATGATTGCGATTAAAACACGTAACCCAATTATTTTTGCTTTCCATCCAAGTGCACAAAAATCATCTGCAGCAGCAGCAAAAGTTGTAAGAGATGCAGCAGTTAAAGCTGGCGCTCCTGAAAATTGTATTCAATGGATTGATACGCCATCTATTGAAGCAACAAATACATTAATGAACCATGAAGGTGTTGCAATTGTTCTTGCAACGGGTGGTTCTGGAATGGTTAAAGCAGCTTACTCTACTGGTAAACCAGCTCTTGGTGTAGGTCCTGGTAACACACCAGCTTACGTTGAAAAAACAGCTAAAATTAAACGTGCGGTAAACGACTTAATTACATCTAAATCATTTGATAATGGGATGATTTGTGCGTCAGAACAAGGTGTCATTGTTGATAAAGAAATCTATGATGCAGTGAAAAAAGAATTTGAAGCGCATCAAGTATACTTTGTTAAACCAAACGAATTAGAAAAATTAGAAAAAGCAGTAATGAATGAAACAAAAACTGCTGTTAACCCTAAAATTGTTGGACACTCGGCAGTATCTATTGCTAAAGATGCTGGAATTAAAGTACCAGAAGGAACTAAAATTTTAGTAGCTGAATTAGAAGATGCTGGTCCAGATTACCCATTATCACGTGAAAAATTATCTCCAGTATTAGCAATGTTTAAAGCTAACAATACTGAACATGGTTTAGAATTATGTGAAAAAATGTTAAAACTTAATGGTGAAGGACATACAGCTGTTCTACATTCTGAAGATGAAGATTTACAATTGGAATTTGGTTTAAGAATGAATGCTTGTCGTATTTTAATTAACTCTCCAGCGGCTCAAGGTGGTATTGGTGATATCTACAATGAAATGATTCCATCATTAACTTTAGGTTGTGGATCTTATGGTAAAAACTCAGTATCTAAAAACGTTTCAGCAGTTAATTTGATTAACACTAAAACTTTAACGAAACGGAGAAATAACATGCAATGGTTTAAATTACCTGAAAAAATCTACTTTGAATTAAATTCAATTCAATATTTACAAAAAATGAAAGACGTTGAACGTGTATTCATCGTTTGTGACCCAGGTATGGTTGAATTTGGGTATGCTCAAAAAGTGATTGATGAATTAATGAAACGTCAAAATAAAGTGAAATTCGAAATGTTCTCAGATGTTGAACCAAATCCTTCAACAAATACAGTTTATGCTGGTACAGAACAAATGATGAAATTCCAACCTGATACAATTATTGCTATTGGTGGTGGATCTGCTATTGATGCGGCTAAAGGTATGTGGTTATTCTATGAACACCCAGAAACAGAATTCTTTGGCGCTAAACAAAAATTCTTAGATATTCGTAAACGTGCTTACAAAATTCCTGAAGCTAGAAAAGCTAAAATGGTTGCTATTCCAACAACATCAGGTACTGGTGCGGAAGTAACACCATTTGCGGTTATTACTGACAGTGAAACTCACGTGAAATACCCATTAGCAGATTATGCATTAACTCCAGATGTGGCAATTATTGACCCACAATTTGTTATGAGTGTTCCTGCTTCTGTTACAGCTGATACTGGTATGGACGTATTAACACATGCAATCGAGTCATATGTATCTGTTATGGCAAGTGATTACACGAGAGGTTTAAGCTTACAAGCTATTAAATTAGTATTTGAAAACTTAGAAGACTCAGTTAAAAATCCTAACTTAGAAAACCGTGAAAAAATGCATAATGCTTCTACAATGGCTGGTATGGCGTTTGCTAATGCATTCTTAGGTATTTGTCACTCAATTGCTCATAAAATTGGTGGAGAATACGGTATTCCTCATGGACGTACTAATGCGATTCTTTTACCACATATTATTCGCTACAATGCAAAAGATCCTTCAAAACATGCATTGTTCCCTAAATATGATTACTTTAGAGCTGATACGGATTATGCAGACATCGCGCGTTTCTTAGGACTTAAAGGTAACACAACAGAAGAATTAGTAGAATCTTTAGCTAAAGCTGTTGATGATTTAGGAAAACGTGTTGGAATCGACATGAACTTATCAGCACAAGGATTAAGCAAAAAAACATTGGATGAAACAGTTGATCGTATGGCTGAACTTGCTTACGAAGATCAATGTACAACTGCTAACCCTAAAGAACCATTAATTAGTGAATTAAAACAAATTATTATTGATTCTTACGAAGGTAACTAAAAGAATCATGTTAAAAAAGGTCGTCCCAAATGTTGGGGCGACCTTTTATTTTAATAAATCGTAAGTTTTTGTTTTGGGTTGATAGAGCACATTTTCTTTAGATATAGGAACCATAATAGAGGATATACCTGGTCCAATTTTTTCTTTGAAGCCAACAGATGCAAAAGAGGCATCAGTTAAAATAGCGTATTCTTTGGAAATAGATACTTGATTGACAGGTTTAAACTGGATTAGGTCACGGGATATATCCAATTGGTAGATGTCCTTATCATCTGTAAAATAATAAAACACGTCGTTTTTTCCAAGATATTTTATGCTATTTTGTTCTATTGAGACTTCTTTTTTATAAAATGGAAGATTTAATGTTTTATCTACATCGTATAATGAGGCTCGATTTGAGGAATCATTAGGTCGTGTTTGATAATGTAAAACAGCCATTTTTATTTTTTGATTAGCATTTGTTTCAAAAGAAATGAGCTTACGATAATCTTTTGTTATTAAAAAAATAGTGGAAATACAGATAGTAGTGATAAGAAAAGTCAGTCCAATGATTTTATAAATTTTTTAGCATTTGTAGTTGAAGGGATAATATCAAATAAAATAAATAGAATGATAGCTACTATAAATAAGATAACAGGTAATACAACGTTAATTAAATGTTCGGACAGGTACCAATAATTACCATTGACTGTCATAATACACCCTCCTGATGAGTTGATAATCTTCTTATTAGTCTAAAGAGTCTGACAATAGTAAATTAGTTTATTAAAATTTTGAAAACAAATAGGTAGTTATGTGGTTTATATTGAAGAATAATGGTAAAATCAAGGATGTATGTTTTTTAGATTATAAGATATTACGGGGTGAAATAGTGAAAAAAAATAATTCGAGTCGAAATATTATTATAGCCATTACTGTTGTGATTGTTATTATTTTATTAGTGACATTTAGTGCAATGCAGCGAGATGATAATAAAAAAAGTTTGCCAGGGCAATCTCAAATGAATAATGTGATTTCGAAAGTAGATTATGTCGTGAAAGCTCCCTTTAGAATGCTTGAAAGCGGAGTGAAAAGTATAAATAATTTATTTAATACTTATACAGAAAATGAAGAGTTAAAAAAACAAATTGATAAAAGTGTTTCTTTAGAAGCCGAGTTAGCAAGTCAAAAGGCCGAAACAAGAAAGTTGAAAGAACAATTAAAATTGAATGATACATTAACTGATTATGATGTGATTAATGCAAGTGTCATTAATCGTTCACCAGATAGTTGGCAAGATGTGTTGATTATTGATAAAGGAACGAAAGATGGTATAGAAGTGAATATGGCTGTTATGGGTGATAAAGGATTAATTGGTCGAGTGATTATTGCTGAATCGGGTAGTTCAAAGGTAGAATTATTAACGACTCAAAATCAAAATACCAATCATTTTCCTGTAATGATTCAGACGAAAGATGATAAATCTGCGTATGGATTAATGGAAGGTTATAACAGTAAGACGCATACTTTAGTCGTCTCCCAATTAACGAGTGTGGATAACATTAAAAAAGGAGATCTGGTTTCAACATCAGGTTTGGGAAATAATTCTCCAGAAGGGTTAGTTGTTGGGGAAGTCAAAGAAGTGAAAAAAAATAAAACAGGGTTAAATGCTGAAGTATTGGTAACTCCTGTTGCTGATATGTATGACGTTTCAAGCGTAACAGTAATTAAACGCCTCGCTGGAAATCAAGGGGTGGAGTAATGGAAAAAAATTCATATTATCCATACTATTTACCCATTTTATTGTTTGTTGCAATGTTAGTTGATGGTCATGTAAGTAGTGCAATGATGGGGATGTTATCTATTCCTATGACATTTACAAGTCATTTAGTTTTGTTAATTTTAATGTTTTCGACGTTTAAAGTAAATCAAACTTATTTAATGATTTGTGCAACAGTTATTGGATTATTATATGATTCTTATTTTTATAACGTTTTGGGGATTAATTTAATACTGTTACCTATCCTCGTTTTTTTTATGTATAGACTTTTTGAATATGTCGAACCAAATACTCTGACACTTATATTAAGTTTTATTGTGTTTGTCACGCTTATGTCCATAGGAAGAGCGGTTTTACTTAGTATTTTTAAATTAACTAATGCTAACTTTTTAGACTTTTTTACGCGAAATCTGGCTCCATCTTTATTAATCAATGTATTATATATATGTCTGTTAGTTATACCTCTATCAAAGGTATATGGAGTTTACAAGAAAAAAGTGATTATTTGAAATGTTTTTGTAACACTCCTATCATCACAGTGACATGTATCTATGTTAGAATCTGATTGTTGTTAAAGTTAACGTAAATTTAAACAAATGAATAAAAATTTAATCAAATAAAAATAAATGTGAAATGAAAAAATGGAGGATGGCTAGCTTTGAAAAAGAAAGTATTATCGACGATTTTATTAAGTAGTATATTATTAAGTACGGTGGGTACCCCAGCGTTAGCTACTGCAGCTAACACAGACTCAAAAGTAGAAGAACAAAATAAAAAAATTAAGGAGTTAGCCTCTAAAGAAGAAGAAGCAACTACGCAATTATCAAGTATAAAAGAAAATATTTCATCTATTAAAGAAGAAGCATCAGCATTGCAAACGAAGCAAGTAGAATTAACAAAAGAAATTTCTAGTTTAAATAGTGAAGTAAAAGATTTAGAAGCACGTATTGCAAAACGTGATGCATCAATCAAAGAACAAGCTAGATCGGTTCAAGTAGAATCAAACAGCTCAAATGTTATTGATTTAGTGTTAAACGCTGATTCTGTTTCAGATGCTTTGACAAAAGTTATGGCGGCTAATCGTCTAGTAGGTGCTAATAATGATATGATGAAACAACAAAAAGAAGATAAAGAAGCAGTAGAGGCGAAAAAAGCATCTGCGGAAGAAAAAGCAAAAGAAGTACAGGAAACAGCTGTTACTTTAGAAGCAAAAAAAGGTGAATTAGAAGATCAAGAGTTAGCACAACGAGCAACTGTTAGCCAAATTTCTGCTGAAAAAGCGACAGAAGAAAATAAAAAAGAACAGTATTTAGCTGAACAAAAAGCTGCAGAAGAAAAACGTGAAGAGCAACGCAAAGCTGTAGAAGCAGCAGCTCAAGCAGCGAAAGAACAAGCTAAAACTGTCAAAAATGAAAAAGTAGACACTGCTAAAACTAATAGCGACAGTAATAATACTGCTAATAGTAATGATACTGATAATACTTCTAATGAAACTATTAATAATACAACAGATAATTCTGGAAAAGTCGATAAACAAGTGACTGTTGTAACACCAAACGATATTAATGAAAATAAACCTGCTCAAACACAACCAGAAGTAGAAGAAACAAATACAACAGAGACAAGTACGCCTGTTACGACAACGCCAGCACCAATACCAACTTCTACAACACCAGCTGCAAATGGTAATGCTGTTGTATCTGAAGCATACAAACATATTGGAAAACCATATGTTTGGGGAGCAAAAGGACCTAGTTCATTTGACTGTTCAGGATTTACATCTTATGTATTCCGTCAAGCGGCAGGAAAAGAAATAGGTGGATGGACTGTCCCACAAGAAAGTGCTGGAACACAAATTTCGTTGGGTGAATTACAACCAGGAGATTTGGTATTCTGGGGTTCTAGAGGTGCGACGTACCATGTAGGTATCTATGTTGGTGGAGGTCAATATATTCATGCTCCACAACCAGGAGAATCAGTTAAAGTGACAAGTATGTCATATTATTCACCAGATTTTGGTGTAAGAGTTAACTAATTTAAACGATTATTATTAAAAAGATGATTTCAAGCAGAAACTTGAAATCATCTTTTTTTGTTGACAAAAACTATATCATTATATAATATATCAGTTAAAGATATATTATATAATGATATAGTTGGATATGGATTAAAGGAGAGTGAAAAAATGGAATCTATGACAGACTCGACGTATTTAATCTTGTTAAGTTTATTAGAGCCAAGACATGGCTATGCAATAATGAAGGGTATCAGTGAGATGACGCATGATAGTGTAACAATTGGTCCAGCAAGTATGTATACTATTTTAAAAAAATTAGAAAAAAAAGGAGATATTCGTCTCAAAGAGGATAAAGATAGAAAAAAAATATATGTGATAACTTCTCAAGGACAAGAAGAATTGATAAAAGAAGTTGACAGACGACGTATGTTTTATGAAGCGGGACGTTCTCTATTAATGGGAGATAGGGTGGATGTGTATGATATGGAAAAACACGAAAATTAAACTATCTAAAGGTTTAGCTTTTTATGCTGAAAAAGAAAGTATTTATTTTTCGAAAGAAGCTAGTAAGGGGTGGCAACTAAAAAAAATTAGTCCTTTAGGATTTTATGTATTTAAAAAAGCAGCAGAAGAAGAATCAACTTGGGTCATTGATTTTTATAGTGGGAAAAAAGAAGATATTAATGAGTATGTTGAGTTTTATAAAGATTCAGGTTGGTCGCTAGTCGAAAATTATCGAAATCGTTATTTTGTATTTAAATCAACTGGTAACCATGTTTTTAACTATACTGACAGACAAACTTATAAAGAACGTTTGAAAAATGAAACAGTCTGGATGTTATTACAGTCTTTATGGGCTTTTTTTCCAAGTTTGTCTATATATCTGATGTTGTTTTATTTCAATCATTTTGACATGGGCTTGTGGTTAAAAGCAATCATTAGTGGCATATTATTTTTGGGGATTATTTTTCCAATGATGTTGGCTGTTTTACTATTATATTTCAAAATGATATATCGTAAACGGCCAGAATTGTATAACAATCCCAAGGCAATAGATAGAAGCCAAAAATTTGGAAGAGATATGGTTATTGCGATGATTATTGGGGCTCTTTTCGGATTTATTAGTAGTATGTTATTTTTTAATCAATAGGAGGGGAAAGAATGTTAGAAGTAGAAGGATTAACAAAATATTTTGGGGATATGGCAGCAGTAGATGATGTGTCTTTTCGTATACCTGATGGCAAGATTTTAGGATTAATCGGACAAAATGGTGCGGGAAAATCAACAACCTTTCGTTTGATTTTAAACTTTTTAGATGCAGATGATGGAACGATTTCATGGAATGGAAAACCATTAAAAGAGAAAGATTATGATGTTATTGGTTATTTACCAGAAGAAAGAGGACTTTATCCTAAAGTAACAATTGAAGACCAGTTGATTTATTTTGGTCGCTTACGTGGAAAAAAGAAAAAAGAAATTGTTCCGCTAATTGATAAATGGATGGAAAAATTTCAAGTAAAAGGGAAAAAAACAGATAAAGTAAAATCGTTATCTAAAGGAAATCAACAAAAGGTTCAGTTGATTGCAACACTTATCCATGAACCTAAATTGATTATTTTAGATGAACCATTTAGTGGATTAGATCCAGTAAATGCTGAGCTTTTAAAAGAAGGTATTATCGAATTAAAAGAAAACGGTTCGTGTGTTATTTTTTCTAGTCACAATATGGAAAATGTTGAAAAAATTTGTGATCATCTAGTCATGTTGCGAGATGGTGAAATGGTATTGGATGGATCTGTTCAGGCTATTAGAGAATCATTTGGAAGAACTCACTTAGAGATAGAAACAACTCTATCTAAAGAAGAATTAGAGGCTATTCCTGGAGTATTAAGAGTAGAAAATTCAAGAGAAAATTATTATCATCTAAGATTGGAATCTTCAGAGGTAGGTCGAGATGTATTTGAAGAAGTAATCAAGGTGACTGATTATATTCCAATATTTAATCAACAGCCACCGACATTAGAGGAAATATTTAAATTAAAGGTTGGTGAAGAGGATGAATAAATTTTGGGTTGTTGCACTTGAAACGTATAAGAAACATGTTAAATCTGCAAGTTTTATTATGATGGTTTTAGCACCATTTTTATTAATTGGCTTTTCTTTAGGAATGGGTTACTTTGGAGATAAATTTTCAGACGTAAATGAAATAGCGATTGTCTCGGATGATAAGGCTATTAGTGAAACCTATAGAGAAATGGCTAAAGATGATTTCGATATAAACAAGAAGATTACGACAGAATCTGAGGCAAAAAAAGCACTTGAAAACGAAGAAATTGATGGGTATCTTTCTATTTCGGTTTCTGAAAATCAATTAAAAGGACAGTATACAGGAGTAGAAACACTTGGTACAACAAATCAACAAATACTACTTGGATTTCTAAATCAAATGCAGCTAGGTATTAATTCAGGTTCATTAGGGTTAACGCAAGAGCAAGTGACGACATTGTTATCTCAAGCAACTTTATCAGAAAAACAAGTCAAAGTATCAGATGGACAGATTAAGGAAAATAAAGATAATCGGATGGCATTAACACTAGTGGGATTCTTTATTGTTTTAGCGATGTATATGATAGTCTTACTATATGCTTCTATTACAGCGCAAGAAGTGGCGTCTGAAAAAGGGACACGTATTATGGAAATTATCTTGTCCAGTACAACGGCAGCAAAACATTTTTACGGGAAAATTATGGGGATTTTCCTCGTAATTTCAACGCAAGTTCTCATCTATCTGTTTTCTGGCGTGATTGCTTATGTTTTAGCAAAAGACATAGATATGGTAAAAGGATTTTTGGAAACAGTATCAATTGATGAATTAATCAAAGGAATTTTAGGTTACAATCTCTTATATTTACTATTAGGTGTGTTAATCTATACGATTTTATCAGCTTTTACAGGCTCGTTAGTAAGTAAATCAGAAGATGCTGCAAAAGCTGTAACACCTGTGACTTATTTGATTATGATTGCCTCGTTACCAACAATGATGTTAGGAATGTCTGATCCACAAAATATGCTAATTAAAATCTTTTCATTCATACCGTTTTTCTCATCATTTGCTATGCCTGTTAGAATCGCAAATGATAGTGTCACCAATACAGAAATTCTTATTTCTTTAGGCATACTATTAGTTGGAATTATTTTATTACTTAAACTTTCAGCTAAAGTATACAAATCAACTGTTTTAATTTATAGTGATAAGAGTATGATGCAAGTATTTAAAGATGCGTTAAAAGTGACAAAAACAAGATAAAAGAAACGCTTGGAAAATTTTTCCAAGCGTTTTTCGTTATGTCATTTTTACATTTAAAAGATGGTCTGTATGTGTTACAGTGCCTGTTTTTGTTAAAACGAATGTGTCAATATCATCCATGTTAGTTAAAACAACAATCATAGAAGTTTCTTTTTTCGCTTCTTTAATTTGTTCTAAATCAACCCTGGCCAATAAGTCACCTTGTTTTACTTTCTGACCTTGTGTTACTTTAACATCAAAAGGTTTTCCATCAAGATTGACAGTATCAATTCCCATGTGGATTAAAACATCTAGTCCATTAGTTGTTGTGATACCAATGGCATGTTTTGTTGGGAAAACAGTGGTAATTGTTCCGTCAACTGGAGAATAGATATGACCATCACTTGGATCAATAAAATAACCATCGCCCATCATTTTTTCTTGGAATACAGGGTCACTTACTTCTTCTAATGTATGAGCTACACCATTTGCAATAGAAGTTAAACTCACTTCTTTTACTTGAGTTGTAGGTTTGACAATAATATCCTCTGTTGTTTCTGCTAAGGTGTTTTTTTCTAATTGTTCTTTTGGAATACCAAAGAAGTAAGTCGCTAAAAATCCACCAGCGTAAGCAGCAAGTAATCCTAAAACATATCCCCACCATCTACCATTCGCAATTAATGGAATTAAGGCTACACCAGAAGGGCCAATAGCAATCGCGCCGATATTTCCAACTAATCCAACAACAGCCCCACCAATACCACCACCGATACAAGCAGTAATAAATGGACGGCCTAAAGGTAAGGTTACACCGTAAATTAAAGGTTCACCAATACCTAAAATCCCAACAGGTAAAGCTCCTTTAATCATTTCTGTTAATTCTTTGTCTTTTTTGCATCGAACCCATAGTGCAATCGCAGCTCCGACTTGTCCAGCACCTGCCATTGCTAGAATTGGTAGTAACATGGTTTGTCCTGTTTCATTAATCATTTGGACATGGATGGGTGTTAGTATTTGATGTAAACCAAACATCACCATTGGTAAGAAGAATGTTCCTAAAATAAATCCAGAGAAGGCTCCACCAACGTTTAGTACCCAATTAATCCCACCAACCATACCATCAGAGATAAATCCAGCTAGAGGCATAATAAAGAATATTTCAATTAGTCCAATAATAATCAAAGATAGAGTTGGAGTCACAATAATATCTATCGAATCAGGAATGATCTTATGTAATCTTTTTTCAACAAGAGAAAGTAACCAAACAGCAAAGATAACACCTAAAATCCCACCTTGGCCAGGAGAAAGAGCTTGCCCGGTGAAGAGATTTTTAAGTGGTGCTTCAGGGTTCATACCTGTTAGCATGACAACAGCCCCAATAACCCCACCTAGAGTGGGTGTTGCTTTAAATACTTGAGCAGCGTTAATCCCTGTATAAATAACTAAATAACCAAACATCCCATTTTTTAGAATATTCATCACATCGATATACTGTTGCCAAGTTGCCCCATTAATACTACCAGCTGTTACTAAGTTGGTTAAAATAGCAGCAATCCCTGCAACAATACCAGTACCAACAAAAGCTGGAATCATCGGAACGAAAATATTAGAAATGTCCTTAAGAATGACTTTTAAGGTAGATTGTTTTTGCTTGGCTTTTTGAGCTTCTTTCATTTCTCTTGCTTTTTCATTAACCATTTCTTTTCCTGAATGGGCTTCAGGGAACGTTTCACCTAAATCAACGCCAGCCATATCAACCATCTCTTTAGCTACTTTATTGACTTTTCCTGGTCCAATAATAATTTGTAATTGATCATCATCGACTACTCCTAGTACGCCAGGAATAGCTTTTAACCCATCTAAATCAACTAAATCACGATTTTTAAGAGTCATTCTAACGCGTGTCATACAATGAACAATAGAGACAACGTTTTTCATTCCACCAACATGATTGTAAATTTGTTGTGATAATTCGTTTAAACTTAAGTCATTCTTTGCCATAGTGATTCTCCTTTATAATGTTTTTTTTATAAAACCTTTAGCCTGAGTTAACTTTTCCGTTGCGTCATCTTTGCTACTATTTGTCAAAATCATGACAATAGCTAATTTGACATCTTCATCTGCTTCATAAAAATACGTTTCAGCTGTCTCATAATCTACTTCTGTTGCTTGCATAATAATGCGTTTTGCACGCTCTACGAGTTTTTCATTAGTTGCTTTCACATCGACCATTAAATTATTAAAGACTTTTCCAATTCCAATCATGCTAATAGTTGAAATCATATTTAAAACGAGTTTTTGAGCTGTTCCTGATTTTAGTCGAGTGGATCCTGTTAAAAATTCTGGACCAACGCTAACTTCAATTGGAAAGTCAGCACTTTGGCTAATCAACGCGTTTTTATTACAAGATAAGCTAGCTGTTTTTGCCCCTATTTCTCTAGCGTAGTTGAGACCACCAATCACGTAAGGAGTTCTACCACTTGCGGCAATCCCAATGACCATATCGTGTTTTGAAAGATTTAAATCAACTAAATCTTTTCTACCAAGTTCCATGGAATCTTCAGCCCCTTCGACTGCAATAGTCATCGCTTTTTCTCCACCGGCAATTAAACCAATCACCATATCAGGACTAACACCAAAAGTTGGGACACATTCAGCTGCGTCTAAAACACCCAGTCTGCCACTTGTGCCAGCCCCCATATAAATAAGACGTCCTCCTTGGTTAAAGGCTTCAATTGTCTGGATAATCACTGGTTCAATGCTAGCTAATTCATCTTTAACTGCTTCGGCTACTTTTTCATCTTCTTGATTCATTAATAAAAGAGCTTCTTTGACACTCATCGTATCTAAACCTAATGTATCTTGGTTGCGCTGTTCGGTAGTTAAATTAGTTAAATCGACTTTACTCATTATCATCATCCTTTCTTAATTCATAACGCATGCCTGCTTTGATGTGGTCTATTATGGGAATGTCTTTTTCAATCACATATGCGACAACATTGACTTTATCGTCTTTAACCAAATCTCTTTTGGCAATTTGTAATTCTCCCATATAGCGTAAATATGCGTGATTATCTAACGTCACACTTCCTTTTAAGCGTGGTAGGTTTTTTTGGGGGGGAATATCAGGTATTTGTTTAAATCGTGCATTGGCGCTTCTTACCACATCGCGTGCTTCATCTTGACGATTGTGATGTTGACCAAGAAAGAGAGAGCTAAATTCTTCATCAATGGTATTAACATGGAGAGTGAGAGTATCATTTTGTAAAAACTCTTTAAACTGAGATTGTGTGACCTCGCTTAAGCCGCCGTCTCCAATATAAATGTCATCAGTAAGTTGGTTAGCTAAATCTAAAGCACTTGCTAGAGGGTGGATATAACGATGTTCCTCTAGTGTAGGTAATCCTTCATAAAGTGGACCTCGTAGATCATTATCACCTGGAACGAAACCTTGAATAGTAAATCCATTTTCTTTTAGCCACTGATTTTTTTCTAAATACCAGGTTTTATCTAATCCAGTTTCTGGTCGAGGATAGTAGTTATGCCATGCTTCTAAGTGTTTGAAATTTGCTTTGTGTTTGATTAGGTCATCAATATCATGTTGTGTAATAGTACTAGCATTTAATCCAACTGTCATATGATGAGAGCACTTGGCGATTGTATCATTTGAAATATGGTAATCCATTCGAAGAGCTGTCACACCAATATGTTTTAATTCATCAAGACGATCAATAGAAAATCCTGCTTTAGACAAAGCATCACCTGATATGTCAACCATTAAGTTAAGATTGTTTTTTTTAGCTTCCGTGCCAAGTTCAATTAGTCTGGAATAGTAGGTAGCGGCATCATCTTCTGGAATATGTAGCGAAGTGAAAATACCTGTAAATCCAATTGTTTTCATTTTTTCTATGTAACTCTTTTTTTCATTCGATAAAGGTTGATTCATAAAAATAGAAAAACCAAACATTATTTTTTAAACTCCTTTCTTGATTGTATTCGTTTTCATATGAGATAAGATTATTATATCTTATTGAAATTTTTTTTCAATTAAAATATTATATATTATAAAATAATATTCCTTTAAAAGAAGGAATATTTTGTGAATAAATCATATTATGTGACGAATAAAAGAAGATTGTTTAAAATGGTTAGAAAAAGATAAGGAGATGATTTTAATGGAAGAAAAAGCAATATTTGCTGGTGGATGCTTTTGGTGTATGGTAAAACCATTTGATGAGTTACCTGGAATTATTAAAGTAGTTTCGGGGTATACAGGTGGTCATACAGTTAATCCAACGTATGAACAAGTGTGTAGTGGAACAACAGGTCACACAGAAGCTGTTGAAATTACATTTGATCCTGAAATAATTAGTTATAAAGACTTGGTTGAGATTTATTGGCATCAAACAGATCCAACAGATGCTATGGGGCAATTTGTTGATAGAGGTGATTCTTATCGTCCAGTTATTTTTTATGAGAATGATGAACAATATGAGATAGCAAAAGAATCAAGAAAAGAGCTAGAGGAAAGTGGAAAATTTGATCAACCCATTGTAACGCAAATAGAAAAAGCTAAAACTTTTTATCCTGCAGAAGATTATCACCAAGATTTTTATCAAAAAAACGAAGAGCATTATCAAAATTATCGACGAACTTCTGGTCGTGATCAGTTTATTGAGAATAATTGGTAAAAGAAAAAGTGCTTTGCGTCTAAAACGCAAAGCACTTTTTAAAAATGAAAATCAACAATTTGAGTTCCATGTACCTCTTTTACATTTAAAAAAGAAGTCACTGTATCAATATTCTTATAAGTAATTCCACCACCAGGTAGGATTGTAATTCGGTTATTAGCGTAGGAAATTAAATCATTAAGGTATTCTAAATGTTGTTCAATTGGTACGACACTTGCTCCACCATGAGTTAAAATCCGAGTAACGCCATGTTGACTTAACCAGTCGATGGCTTCAAATTGGTCATCACGCTTCATTAAGTCAAACGCCATATGAAAGGTGACTTGCATACCTTCAGAAGCTTCTAATAAGATTAACATAGCCTCTTCATCGATTTTATTTTGTTCATTTAGACAACCAAATACTACCCCATCAACACCAAGTTGTCTTGCTTCTAAAATATCTGCTTCCATAATTTTTAATTCAATGTCAGTATAGACGAAATTTCCACCACGAGGTCTGATAATCGCCATCACAGGAACGCCTTTTTCACTACAGTAGGCCATGGTTTCTGCCAAGACACCCTTACTAACTGTTGTCCCACCGACAGCTAAATTGTCACAAAGTTCAATGCGTGTTGCACCTGAAGCAATCGCATTTGGAATATTCGTAAAGTTTTCAGCACAAAATTCTTTAATCATCACAAACAAATCCTCCGAGTTTCATTCATTCATTCTTGTAATATTAGTATAGCATAAACCATCATTTGTCGATGAAAATTATGGTATGATAGTCGTAACATTTATTTAGGAGTTTAAATATGCTAAAAAAGAAAAAAGAGTATGCGATAGATCACTTAAAAATGATAGTGGGTGCAATGGCATGTCCCAAATGTCATAGTGCATTTGAATTATTAGATAATGGCTTAGTTTGTCAGAATAATCATCATTTTGATTTGTCGAAAAAAGGAACGATCCATTTTCCACTTCACCATATGGAAAGTGATTACGATCATCAGATGCTTGAACATCGACGCAATATGATTCAAAAGGGATTATATCAGCCAATTGAAAAGGAAATAGCCCGTATTATTTCAAATCAAGGGGAAATTGGTTTAATAGTGGATATGGGAGCTGGAGAAGGAAGTATCTTAGAGAGGCTAATCAGAAACAATGATATTTCTGGCACTAAGATGGGATTTGATTTGTCCAAGGATGGTATGGTATTAGCAAGTGACTTTTCAAAAGAGGCTTTTTGGTTCATTGGAGATGTCACAAATATGCCATTTAAAGACGAGAGTGTAGATACTTTATTAAATATTTTTTCACCTAGTCACTATGAAGAGATGAGTCGTGCTTTAAAAAAAGAAGGACTAGTGATTAAAGTTATTCCAGAAGAACATTATTTAAAAGAATTACGTGAGCTATTTTATTATGATGAGCAAGCTAAACAACAATATAGTAATGAAAAAGTGTATCAAAAATTTTTAAAAGATATGCAGTTAATAGAAGAAAAAAGAATAACCTATCAATTTGTTGTGGAAAAAGAAGATTTTCAAGATGTTTTGATGATGTCACCAATGCATTGGGGAGCCAGTATTCAGGCAAAAGAGCATGCTCGTGGTAATTATTTTCAGAAATTAACAATAGATGTGAAAATATTGGTTGGTAAAAAATATTGATTTCCAAAACTAAGGTTGTTTTTTATAGTTGTTAGTGCTACAATAGCATCAAGTCATTTTCAGCGGTTTTTATCAGATTCCTGTTCTGATAAAAGTTGGTGAGATGGCAAACCGCCAACGTAGCGACTCGCAGTGAACTAACACCGAGACGATACGTTTTTTTTATGCAAAAAAATAGGAAAGAAGAGACCCAAAATAATGAATCATATCGTATTATTTGAGCCACAAATACCGGCAAATACCGGAAATATTGCACGAACTTGTGCTGCAACAAATTCCCCATTACATTTAATTGAGCCATTAGGATTTTCAACAGATGATAAACATTTAAAACGAGCAGGGCTTGATTATTGGAATGATGTGAATATTACATATCACAAAAGCTTAGATGCTTTTTTAGAAACATTAGGTGATTCGCCACTACATTTGGTCACAAAATTTGCTAGAAATACTTATAGCGATGTGGCGTTTAATGATGGGCGTGACCATTATTTTATTTTTGGAAAAGAAACAACAGGATTACCAGAAACATTTATGAGAGACAATGAAGAAAAATGCATCCGTATTCCAATGAATGATGAACACGTTCGATCATTGAATTTATCGAATACCGTTGCGTTAGTTGTTTATGAAGCATTAAGACAACAGGCATTTCCTGATTTAGAAGCAGTCCATATCTATGACAATGATAAATTAAGCTAGGAGTTAGTTGAATGAAATTATATTTTGTCCGTCACGGAAAAACAGAATGGAATTTAGACGATCGGTTACAAGGAGTGAAAGACTCTCCTTTATTACCACAAAGTTATGAAGACATGAAAAAATGTGGTCAAGCGTTAAAAGAGATTCCGTTTAAAGCAGTGTATACAAGTCCTATTAAACGAGCCAAAGAAACGGCTGAGGGCATTGTGTCACAATTTGACTATGATGTCCCTATGTATGAAAGACCAGGCTTTGTAGAGCTTAGTTTTGGCGATTTAGAAGGAGAAAAGTTTTTAACAGCAAAGGAAACGTTTCCTAATGAGATGTTTTATTTGAGAAATCACCCAGATAAGTATGATCCATCCGCTTTTAATGGAGAAAATTATGACTCGATGATTAAAAGAAGCACGACTGTTGTAAAAGAAGCAATAGAAGACAATGAAACAGGGCCATTGTTGTTTGTTGGGCATGGTGCCATGTTAATTGCCTGTATGCGGACGCTTTTAGGTGTACCAATTGAACGTATTCGTGAAGTTGAGGGAATGTTAGATAATAATAGTGTGACAGTTTTATCATTTAATGATGGAGAATTTACTTTAGATGATTGGAACAATACAGATTTCTTATCATGATAGATGGAGGTGACGACAATGGAAGAGATGCCAAAGACGCCTTTTCTAAAGGGAGTGGTTGAAGCAATTTTTTTTGAAAATGCCACAAATTTTTATAAGGTCATGTTGGTAAAAGTAAAAGAGACTAACACAACTTATGATGGTGATGAGATTGTTGTCACTGGAACATTTGGTCAGATTCAAGAGGGAGAACTGTATTGTTTTTATGGAGAAATCGTTAATCATCCAAGGTATGGAGAACAATTAAAAGTAGAACGATATGAACAAGATAAACCAACCTCAACAGAAGGATTGATAAACTATTTATCAAGTAGTAAGTTTCCTGGGATAGGGAAAAAAACGGCTCAGACAATTGTTGAGTTGCTTGGTGAAACGGCTATAGATGACATCTTAGATAATCCAGATTTACTTGATCAAGTTGCAGGACTTAATCAAAAAAAGAAAGAAACACTGGTGTCTTCTTTAAAAGAAAATTACGGCATGGAACAAATTGTTGTCGGCTTAAATCGTTATGGTTTTGGAAACCAGCTAGCTTTTACTATTTATCAATATTATAAAGGTGATACATTAAATATTATCGAAGAGAATCCATATCAGTTGGTGGAAGATATTGAGGGAGTAGGGTTTAAAAAAGCTGATATGTTAGCAGAACGAATTGGAATTTCTGCTACTTCTTCAGAACGTATTCGAGCAGCATTGGTTCATGAGTTATATCAAGGTTGCTTGAATGCTGGTGATACTTACATGGAAGCAAAGCAATTATTATCAGCTTCGATTCAGGTGTTAGAAAATAGTCGACCTGTTGAAATTGATCCACAATTAGTAGCAGATGAAGTAATTCGTCTAGCTGAAGAAGGTGTGATTATTCAAGAGGGAACTCGTTTGTTTGAAAAATCGTTGTATTTTTCTGAGGTTGGTACGGCTGCGTCTATCAAACGATTACTTGAAAAAAAGAAAAAGTTACCTTATAAAGAAAAAGAAATTGATGCCACGATTAAAATGATTGAAAAGCAAAATGGCATCAAGTATGGTAATAGTCAAAAAGAAGCATTGAAAGAAGCCATCATGTCCCATTTTTTTATTTTAACAGGAGGACCTGGTACAGGTAAAACAACCGTAATTAATGGTTTGGTGTCTTTATATGCAGAATTAAATGGCTTTTCTCTAAATTTGGAGGATTACACGCAAAAGATATTTCCAATTCTTTTGGCCGCACCAACTGGTCGAGCAGCTAAACGGATGAATGACATGACGGGGCTTCCAGCTAGTACCATTCACCGCTTATTAGGTCTGACAGGTCGAGAAAAAGAAGGTGTAGAAGAGGCTAGAGAACTTGAAGGTGGACTTTTGATAGTCGATGAGTTGTCAATGGTTGATACATGGTTAGTTAATACTTTATTAAAATCTGTGCCAAATAATATGCAAGTTATTTTTGTAGGGGATAAGGATCAGTTGCCTTCAGTTGGACCAGGTCAAGTATTAACAGATTTATTAAGAGTAAAAGAAATACCCAAAAAAGAATTAGTGGATATTTATCGACAAGATGATGGTTCTTCTATCATTTCATTAGCACATCATATCAAAAATGGTAAGGTACCAAATGATTTAACAGAAAACAAAAAAGACCGGTCGTTTATTCAATGCCATGTTAGTCAAATCGAGTCAGTTGTTGAACAAGTAGTATCACGAGCGAAAGATAAAGGTTTTTCTAATCAAGAAGTCCAAGTATTAGCGCCAATGTATCGTGGAAAAGCAGGGATTGACCAACTAAACATTATGATGCAGCAGATTTTAAATAGCAATGATACTGGCGAAAGAAAAGAAGTAAAATGGTTGGACAAGTTATATCGTATTGGTGATAAGGTACTACATCTTGTGAATAGTCCAGAGGTGAATGTCTTTAATGGTGACATGGGAGAAATCGTCGGGATTACTTATGGAAAAGATACAGATGATAAAGTAGATGAGATGACGATTTTATTTGATGAGACAGAAGTGGTTTATAAACGAAATGAATGGCAAAAAATTACATTAGCATATGCGTGTTCAATTCATAAATCACAAGGTAGCGAGTTTCAAATGGTGATTTTACCATTAGTGAATCAATATGGTCGAATGCTTCAAAGAAAACTCCTTTATACAGCTGTGACAAGAAGCCGAGATTTTTTGATTTTACTTGGTGAACCTGATGCTTTTGTCAGAGCAATTGAAAGTCAAACACTAGAGCGACAAACAACCTTAGCAGAACGACTTGTTGAAAGCGATGAGTTATTAGTTAAACGAGCTAAAGAGGAAGAAAATTATTTAGATGAAAAAGAGCAAGAAGTTAAAGAAACTCTACATCATAAAGTAGAAGAAAAACTTGAACAGTTACCAAAAAAATCAAACGTTAAAGAAGTGTCTTTGTTTGAAAAAGTAGATGAAGAGATTCCTAAACCATATGTTTTAACACTAGATAATTATCTTACCATTGATCCAATGATTGGAATGAGTGACCAAACTCCTCACGATTTTGAAATAAAAAAATAAGCGATGGCTTTTGCCATGGCTTATTTTTACATCCAAAATAAACGCTGAGTGGTTTTAAAGCGTAGTTTAAAGTCTCTTTCTCCTAGTTCTTCACCATCTGCTTGTCCCACTTGTGCAAGAGGACAGGTTAGTGTCAATTCTGAATCGACAAAGCGATGTAGATGTGGGGAGGTTAAATGTTGTTTAAAAAATAATTTTATAATTAACCAAGCTAAAGATAAAGGGAAAATTTTTTCAACAATAATTAAGTGAACGTCATCTGTATAAGCTGAAGCGGTCGGATCAATCGCAACTCCTCCACCAAAATAAGGATGATTAGTAGTGGTACATAAAAAGGCACGTTCAAATTCTTTTTTTTCTGTGGTTGTTTCAATAATTAAGGGAAAAGAAGGTTGCTTAAACAGGGAAGATAGAGCCGCACTAACATACGATAAAGAGCCCAATTTCATCTGATTTAATAATGATTTAGCCTTTGAGTGATTGGCGGTTGCCACAATTTTCGCATCAATCCCTACACCAACATTGTTTAAAATAAGACGAGTATCATTTGAGTCAACATCCATTGCCTCCATTAAACTAATTGGTTTTGGTTCGTTTACATCTAACAAGCGTGTTAAGGCTGCATTTATTTTTCTTGAAATGCCGACCCCCCGAGCAAAATCATTTCCAGAACCACTTGGGAGGTAGCCAATGGGAATAGTCGGCTCGTGTTTTAAAGCATTGACAACTTCATGTAAAGTACCATCACCACCTAATACGACTAATAAATTTTCAAATGGTTCATCTTGTTTATAAGGGGTAAGAGTACCGTTTAATAGTTCTTGGACAATCTCTTTTTCATGACCAGCATATTCAGTAAAATAGGTTTTAAATGGAATGTTTTTTGCTATCAATTGTTTTTGAACTTCTTTATATTGTTTAGCTCCTTTTCCAGAACCAGCATGTTGATTAACTAATAAATGTAAGATTAATTTTTTCATAAAGTAACTCCTTAAATTCTGACGGTTCTACTAATAAACACGATATGATTAAACCACTTTCTTAAGACGTAGTTGGTCTTTTAATTGAATACCATGCTCAAAAATAGGTTCAGAATAGTTTTTGAGAAAGTAGTCAATCTGGATGTCTGTTATGCGAAAGCCGTGTTTTTGATAAAAATAAAGTTGCCAGATACTTGTAGAACCTGTACAAACTTCAAGTGTAGAGTAATGGTTTTCTTTTGCAAAATTTTCAGTAAAAACTAAGAGAGCAGACCCGATTCCTTGATGTTGATATTCTTCAAGGACAGAAATATTTAAAATTTCTAATGCGTTCCCTTTATTCTGATTTAATACTAGAACACCTACAATTTTATTATTATAAAGGCATTCGAACAAAAAAGCACGATAAATATATGAATTAATCATATCCTCATCTGGATCTGCTTGTTTTAATAAAGAGAAATGCTGTGTTGTAATCGTTTTGATTTTTTGAATAATAAGTGACATCATTTTCTTCCTTTTTGTTAGTCATGCTCTTATCATACCAAAAAACTTTGACATTTGGGTAAACAACAGGTAGGATAATATCGTTATGTTGAATAACCGCAGTTCGTTCATACCATCCTGCGATATCAAAACTAGGAAGGGAGAAAAAGAAAAATGGAAAAATCAGTATCACAATCAAAGACAACTACATTAGTTGTCAATGGGTTAATAGCAGCACTTTATGTTGTGTTAACACTTGTTGTAGCCCCTATTGCGCAAGGGCCGATTCAGTTTAGAGTATCTGAGAGTTTGAATCATTTAGTTGTGTTTAATAAAAAATTATTATGGGGTGTTCTTTTAGGAGTCGTGGCATTTAATTTGTTCTTTTCTGAAGGAGGCATGATGGATGTCTTGTTTGGTGGAGGTCAAACATTGTTGGCTTTAAGTATCACAGCTATATCTGCTAGATGGATTAAGAGTGAGAAAATACGAATGGTTATCAATACGATTGCTTTTTCAGTAAGTATGATACTAATTGCTATTATGATTTGCATTATTTCTAATCAATCGATTGGCTCAAACTTTTTCTGGGCAACATATGGCTCACTATTTTTGAGTGAATTAATTACTATGAGTATATCAGCACCAATTATGTTTGGAATTAATCGTATGGTTCACTTTGAAAAATTTTAATCATGAAAATAAAAATGCAACCAAATTTAATTGGCTGCATTTTTTTAATTTAAGGGTTGTTGTAAATCTTCGACCTGAGCGACAAAGAAATCTTTTTTGTTTAATGCTTTGATGATTAAATCACATGTTTCTTTATCAGTATCTGCTGGTAGTGTGATAATCGTTCGACGAATGTATTCATCGCGACCAACATCAAGTGTAATACAACTTGCAATATCAGAATATTTAGAAATAATTTTCGTCATGTTTGCTAGGTCACCTTTACGGCCAGTTGAAGCAATCGTTAATGCGAAGCGTCCTTCTTTAACGTTCCATGATTGAGATAAAATACCTAATAAACTACTATGTGTTAAAATGCCGTAAAATTGATCGTTGGCATCTAAAACAGCGATGTATGGTAACTCTTTAATAGTGAAAAAGATTTTGAAAAAAGATGAATTCAAATGAATAAATTTTGTCGCATTTTTTATTAAATGTGTGACAGGTAGAGTCATGTCACCGCCGTTTGATTTATGACGATATATATGCATTTTATAGATATTTCCTCTAAAGAATTTTCCAGTTTCGTCAAGTACAGGGACGCAACGAAAACCAGATTCTTCTAAGATATTCAACGCATCTTCTAGCGTACAAGTTTCACTAACGGTTGTTAGCAATCTTTTTGGAATACAGACTGATTCAATTAACATAATATGTAGCTCCCTTCATTTTTTATTATAATCTAATAATACCATAAACAAATGATTAAATAAAAGAACAATAACCTGTTCAGTAAATGAGCGTGTTTGACAAAACTTCTTTTAAACGTTATACTTTAAACGTTATTAATAAAGTGGGAGGATTCTACCCTTGGCTCAAAAAAAATCTGCACTTGCTTGTACCGCATGTGGTTCTCGTAACTATTCAAAAGCAGTTAGTGATTCACAACGTACTGAGCGTTTAGAAGTAAAAAAATTCTGTAAGTATTGTAAAAAGCATACACTTCATAAAGAGACGAAATAGTCATCATTAAGGAGGAGAAAAAGAATGAAATTTTTCAAAAGCGTTATTGAAGAAATGAAACTTGTTACTTGGCCTAGTCGTAAAAAATTAGTTAAAGATGTGATTACAGTGATTCAGTCAACTATCTTATTTGCTCTATTTTTCGCAGCGGTTGACTTTTTATTAGCAAAACTTTCATATCTTGGGCTAAAAGGTCTGTAGATATAACTAGAAAAATGCACATTTGAGTGTTACAATTAAGTTGAAAGAAAAACTTCGGCTCTCTGAGGTTTTTTTATTTTATCATGAAAAGGATGGTTGAATTCTGTGGAATCGTTTGAAAGACAGTGGTACGTATTACATACATATTCAGGTTATGAAAACAAAGTAAAAACAAATATTGAATCTCGTGCGCAAAGCATGGGGATGGAAGATTTTATTTTCCGTGTAGTTGTTCCTGAAGAAGAAGAAAGAGAAATCAAAAATGGTCAAGAGAAAGTAACAGCTAGAAAGACTTTCCCAGGCTATGTGTTAGTTGAAATGATTATGACTGATGAATCATGGTATATTGTACGTAATACACCAGGTGTAACAGGCTTTGTGGGATCACACGGTGCTGGTAGTAAGCCTGCTCCACTATTACCAGAAGAAGTGACTCATATTTTAGGTAAAATAGGAATGAGCAAACGTGTCACAGATTTAGATGTTGAGCTAGGTGAAACCGTGACAATTACAGAAGGAGCATTTTCTGGTTTAACTGGAGAGATTACTGAAATCGATTTAGAAAAACAAAAATTAAAAGTAAATATTGATATGTTTGGTCGCGAAACAAGTACAGAATTAGACTTTGATCAAGTAGATAAACTATAAAAACCGATATTTTTATCGGTTTTTATTTTCATGTTTTTTTTCTATTAAGGAGGGATTTTCATGCGTTTGAAACATTTTTTAATCCCTATGATTTTTTTATTAGTTGTTTTGACGTCTTGTCAAATAAATCAGCAGGAAAAAAAATCAGTAACGGGCGCGACTAATGAAAAAATAGAAAGTAACGTAAATTATACGAATGTCCCTACACTTTTTATCCATGGCGCTGGTGGTGGAAGAGGATCATTAGGACACATGATTAATCGTTTAGCTAGTCAAGATGTGGCGACAAAATCACTTGTTGTCATTGTGTCAAGTGACGGGAGTATTTCAACTGAAAATAAATTAGACTCAAATCAATTTTCTGAGGATAATCCAATGATACAAGTTTTATTTCGAGATAATCGAAATAATGAATGGGAACAAGCTAGATGGATAAAACTAGTATTAGAATTTTTGCAAAAAGAGTATGATATTCAAGAAGTAAATATTGTAGGACATTCTATGGGTGGAATTAGTGGATTGAGATATTTATTACAAGATAGCCAAACGACTGATTTGCCTAAAGTTAATAAGTTAGTAGCAATAGGATCACCATTTAATGAGTTTATTGATACGTTGACTAGTCAGAGTTTGGAGGATTTATTAACTAACGGACCAAATGAAAAAAGTGATCGTTACATTCTCTATGGGAATGAGTTAAGTGGGTTATCTAAAGAGGTTAGTCTGTTATTAGTTGCAGGGAAATTATCTGATGATAATTTGAGTGACAATGTAGTCCCACTTAGCAGTTCTTTTGCTGTTAATGCGATGTTATTAGAGCATGGTAATCAAGTAGAACACGTGTTGATAGAAGGAAAAGGTGCAGATCATAGTGGACTTCATGAAAATCAGGAAGTGGATGAGATAGTGAGTCAATTTTTATGGGATAAAAAATAAACTATTGACATTTATCAAATAAATAGATAGTATGAGTAAAAGTTTTACATTTTATGCAAGTAGGGAATAAGAACTGCGTTTAGAAAGTCGATGGTTGCTGAAAATCGATCCAGCTTATTTATCTGAATTACACATAAGATGAATCTAATTAAATATAACTAAAGAGATGAAGATAGATGGACTATCTTTAAATTAAGGTGGTACCGCGAAAAAAGTCGCCCTTATGTTTAAATGCATAAGGGCGACTTTTTTTATTATAAAAAAGGAGAATGGTCATGAGTTGTGGTGGGATGATACGATATCGTTGCATTTGATAAATAAAAAATTTATTAAATGAAAAGAGGGATTATCATGCAAAAGAGGATTAGTTTATTAGAAGCAAGTATTGTATTATTGATTATTCTATGTTGTATTTCAATGGGAGTTATAGTATTTAAACTCTCTCCTAATGTTGTGATATTATTTGCTATTGCATTGACCATTGGCTATATGGTCATAAAAAGAATGCCGTTAGAGTGGGTCAATGAAGGGATCGTTAGTGGTTTAAAACCAGGTATTATCCCTATCTTTATTTTTTTGTTGGTTGGTGCACTGATTGCAGTCTGGATACAAGCAGGTATTATCCCAACGATTATGGTGATAGGGTTTAAATTACTCAGTGTAAAATGGTTTATTCCATCTATTTTTCTTGTATGTGCGATAGTAGGGAGTGCAGTGGGGAGTGCATTTACTGTCATGTCAACAATCGGCATCGCCTTTTTTGGTATTGGCGTCACATTGGGACTAAATCCACCACTAATTGTAGGAGCAATTGCTTCAGGAGCAATCTTTGGAGATAAGATGTCGCCACTTTCTGAGTCAACTAACTTAGCCTCAGCTGTCGTAGAGGCAGATTTATTTGATCACATAAAAAATATGATGTGGTCTACTATTCCTGCTTTTTTAGTGTCATTGATTTTATTTACCATTATTGGTAAATCAGATGCTACAGTAGAATTAACAAACGTTAAAGAAGTGACACAAGTACTTGAAACACATTTTCATATATCCATGTGGTCGCTCATCCCTATTCTACTGATGCTAGTATGTGCTTGGAAGAAGTTACCAGCGATTATCACTATTTTATTAAATGTTATCGTGGCAGTGGTGATGATTGTAATCCAACAAGGAAATATTGATTTAGCTAATTTAGCGAGTGTCGTTGAGAATGGATTTGTATCAAAAACGGGTAATGAACAAGTGGATATGTTGTTAACTCGCGGTGGAATAAATAGCATGACGTTTACCGTATTATTAATAATTTTAACCTTATCTCTGGGTGGGATTTTGATGAAGATAGGGTTAGTTACAACAGTTATTGACTCATTGGCTAAATGTCTAGCTTCACCAAGTCAATTGATTATTGTCAGTTTGCTTTCTAGTATAGGTGTTAATATCTTTATTGGTGAACAGTTATTATCCGTTATTTTACCAGGTAATGCCTTTAAAGAAGTATACAAAAAAATGGGTTTAGACCCAGTTGTTTTAAGTAGAACGTTAGAAGACGGCGGAACGGTAATTAATTACTTAATTCCATGGGGAATAGCAGGAAGTTTTGTCGCCAATACATTTGGTGTTTCAACGATGAGTTATTTGCCATTTGTATTATTTAGTTTGTTATCACCTATTTTTTCTATTTTAAGTGCGTTAACTGGAATCGGAGTTAAGCACACAAAAAAAGTTGCCAATTAAGGCAACTTTTTTTATATCTTAGTAAAGCATCTTATTAGTTAAAGCTTTAATGGGTTTATATAGTAGTGACACAATGATAATAGCGGCAATAGCATTAATCACCGTAATATATAAAGTTGAAAAACTAGCGAATGCAGAAACGCTAAATTCATTTCCCATCATCAATTGAATTACTAAATTTTTCAGGAATGTCATCGAAATTTTTGCAATTGCAGCAATAATCATAATAACAGGGATAAACCAGGTTTTACTTTCATATTTTTCAAAACGGTGATAAGCAAATGTTAAAGTGGCACCCACAACAAAACTTTCTAAGATAAAGTAAGGTGCTTCAGCAGCAAATCCATTTAAAATATCAAAAATAGCAAATCCGATTCCTCCAGCTAATGAACCTTTGAAAAATCCAAGTGTTAAAACAGCTAATGAAAGAATAGGTAACCCAAAGTGAAAGAAAGGATTGCCCACAAGAGCTGGTAGAGGAACACGTATACTCGTTCCCACCACAGTTAATGCTGCAAATAATCCCATTAAAGTTGTTTCTTTGATACTCCATTTAGTACTTGTCATCATTTATATTCATCTCCTATAATCATTCGATCTGTTGCTTCTCGAAACGCACCATGCCAAACATATCCTGTGAAATCATTTAAATAAATTCCATGTTTTATGGCACTGGTGACATAATGTTTTGCAAGTTTGACACTTGATTCGGTACTTAAACCTTTAGCCATTCCTGCTGTGATTGCTGCAGCAAATGAACATCCTGCACCATGATTAGTATTGGTCTCTAATTTATCTTCATGAATAAATAAAAATTGTTTTCCATCATAAAATAAATCAGTTGCACTATCTCCCTTTAATCGAGCGCCACCTTTGATAATAACTGATTTTGCTCCCAAATTAACTATCTTTTGTGCTGCTAATTTCATATCATCTTCAGTTTCAATAACTGACATATTGGCTAAAATACTTGTTTCAACCAAGTTTGGTGTGATGATATCAGCTAGGGGGATTAATTTCTTTATCATCGCTTCTACTAATTCAGGTTGTAAGACATCTTTATTTGTTTTGACAGCCATGACAGGATCTAAAACAATATGTGGTTGATTTACTTTTTTGATAGAGGCTTCTAATAAATCAATCACTGGTAAACTTCCAAGTAATCCAATCTTTAAAGCATCCAGTGGACCACCAGAAAAAGCTGTCTCTAATTGTTTTTCAACAATCTCAATCGGGATAGGATAAATAAAAGGTGTTTTTGTTTTAGGACTAACAGTTAAAATGCTAGTAATGGTACTTAAACCAAATGTGCCATACTCTTCAAATGTTTTTAAGTCAGCCTGGATTCCTGCGCCACCCCCAGCGTCAGATCCTGCGACTGTTAATATTTTTTTTACCATAAAAGTTTGCTCCTTAGTGATGTTGTACTAAAGTTTATCATGCTCATAAAAAAAAACTACATCCGGTTTTAGAAAACTGGACCCATCCAATTTATGATATACTAACATCAAAGAGGTGATTTTATGGAAATAAAAATCAACAAATCATCCCACACTCCTTTATATCGACAAATTATGAATCAATTAATTAATCAAATTAGTGATGGGCTTTTATATGAAGGGGATCGTTTACCATCAGAAAGAACATTAGCTAATCAGCTACTTATTAATCGAAGTACAGTCGTTCGAGCATATGATGAATTAGAAGCACAAGGATTCGTAGAAAAAAAGGCAAGTAGTGGAACGTATATTTTGAGTCAATCTGGAGAAAAACAGGAAAATCATTTAAGAAGGAGAATTCAATATAATGACGTTAAATATCAAAAAAGTGAGTACGAACAGCAATTAGAAAAATTATTGTTGAATGATAAATACAGTGTATTGGATGGTTACACTGGAGAATTACCTTATAGCTTAATCCCGAATATTAGTTTACCTAATGTTAATTGGCAATCTTTTTTATCGGAAGAAGTATCTAATTTGGGGTACCTCCCATTAAGAAACAAGATTGCCCAATTAGTGTATGATATGTATTCACATTATCCCAAATCACAAGAACTTATGTTAACTGCTGGAGGTCAACAAAGTTTGGTTTTATTGATTCAAGCTTTATTAAAGTCTGGGGATACAGTTGCCGTTGAAGATCCTTCTTTTTTTAATGGTATTTCTGTTTTAAATGCGATGTCGATAAAGGTGATTAAAATTCCAGTTGATAAAGACGGGATGAGTGTATCAGTTTTAGAAAAAATCGTGAAAAAAGAAAGTATTCAACTTGTTTTAACCAATCCTAATTTTCAAAATCCTACTGGTACCACTATGACTTTGACACGCAGAAAAAAATTGATTGAATTATGTCAGAGGTATCGTATTCCAATTATTGAAGATGATGTGTTTGGTCAACTATCATTTCATTCGCTAAATCCATACCCATTGTTAAAAGAGCTAGAACCACAATCTGTTATTTATATAGGTTCTTTATCTAAAATATTGGGAAGTCGTATGCAATTAGGATGGATTGAAGCACCAAGCTATGTATTAGATAAAGTAGTTAAATTACGAGATGAGTATGAAACGCAGCTAAATATTTTTCCGCAAGTTATGGCATCATTTGCATTAACTGATCCAAATTTTTCAAAAAAATTATCTCTTCTACAAGAAACACTTAAAAATCGAATGACTTATTTTGTTAATTTACTTCAAATGACTTTATCCAAAGATATTGACTTTACGTTACCAAAGGGTGGGTATTATATTTGGTTAACTTACAATAGGAGAATATTGACAAAAGAAGATTGGCTATTATTAATAGATAGCCGTTTGGCAGTATTACCTAGTTTTACGATTACCAAAAGCAGTCAAAGTTGTCGTGTGAATATAGCAAGATTAGATAAGAAAAAAATGGATTTATTTGTATTGAAACTGAAAGAGATCATTCTACAATGGAATAAACAAATACTAGAATGATACACTTATTTCATAATAAATGGGTAAGAAAGTATATCTTACAGAAATTTTTTGTTTTTTATGATAAAATGGTATCAACTTAAGACGTGTAAAATTTATTGATAAAAATAATTCGCACAAGAATTATGTAGGCAATTATTTTGTGGCATTATCAATAAATATAGATCGTGAACAAGAAAAATAATGAAAGTAGCTATATGAATGAATTGGTATAGCATAATTGAGGTGGAAATTTAGTGAGTCAAGTAAAAATAGTTCCTCTTGGTGGAGTCAGAGAGAATGGAAAAAGTATTTATGTAGCAGAAATTGAAGAAGAAATCTTTGTTTTAGATTGTGGATTAAAGTATCCAGAAAATGAACAATTAGGAATTGATATGGTTATTCCTGATTTTTCATACTTAATTGAAAAAAAAGATAATATTGCGGGTATCTTCTTAAGTCATGGACATGCAGATGCTATTGGAGCATTGCCCTATTTATTAGAAGAAGTTTCAGTTCCAGTATTTGGGTCAGAATTAACTATTGAATTAGCAAAAATTAATGTGAAAAATTATCCAAATACAAAAGATTTTAATGATTTTCATGTAATAGATGAAAATACTATTATAGAGTTTGCTCAATCTGAAGTGAGTTTCTTTAGGACAACACATACTGTTCCAGATTCAATGGGAATTGTCTTGACAACTCCTGAAGGACAAATTGTGTATACAGGTGATTTTAAATTTGATCAAAGTGCTAGCCCAATGTATCAAACGGACTTTGCAAGATTAGCAGAAATTGGTAAAAAAGGTGTTTTAGCCTTATTAAGTGATTCGACAAATGCTGAAAGTAATATGTTGTCAGCTTCTGAAAATGAAGTGGCTGATGAAGTTGTTGATACCTTTAGATATTGGGAAGGAAGAATCATTGTTGCTAGTGTGGCTAGTAACTTACAACGTATTCAACAAGTATTTGATGCAGCTTATTTAAGTGAACGTTTTGTTGTGTTAACAGGCAAAGACGTTGAACAAATTGTTCGGACAGCCATTCGTTTAGGAAAATTAACCTTACCAAATGACGAATTAATTATTACAGAAAAACAAATGAAAAATAAAGAGCCTCATGAGCTAGTTATTTTAGAAACTGGTCGTATGGGTGAGCCGTTAAACACATTACAAAAAATGGCTAGTGGTCGCCATCGTTTTATTCGCATTGCTGAAGGAGACTTAATCTACATCACAACAACACCATCAACTGCTGTTGAAACAATGGTAGCCAAAACAGAAGACATGGTTTATCGTGCCGGTGGAACAGTACAAACTATTTCTGATACAGTAAAAGTGTCAGGTCATGCGAATCAAAATGATTTAAAATTAATGCTGAATTTGATGAAACCAACATTCTTTATACCAATTCAAGGTGAGTATCGTGTGTTGGCAAAACATGCAGAGTTAGCTAATGAAATAGGCATTCCATTTAAAAATATCTTTATTTTAGGTCGAGGAGACGTTTTAGAGTTTGAAAACGGTCGTTTGCGTATGACTGGTTCAATTGAAGTTGAAAATGTCTTGATTGATGGATTAGGTGTTGGTGATATTGGAAACATTGTGTTACGCGATCGAAAAATATTATCAGAAGACGGGATTATTATTGCAGCGATTACGATTAATCGCCGTGAGAAAAAAATTATTTCACCAGCTAGAATTACGTCACGTGGGTTTGTCTATATGAAATCAAGCAACAATTTGATGAAAGAAAGTGGCGACATAGTTGAAACCGTAGTTTTAGAAAACTTAGAGAAACAAGATTTTGATTGGGGGATTTTGAAACAAGAAATAAGAGACCAATTAAGTCGTTATCTCTACGAACAAACGAAACGTCGACCAGTTATTTTACCAGTTATTATGGAATCAAGTCAGAAAAGAAAATAAATTAAGTACAACACGTCAAAACGTGAATTTACGTTTTGACGTGTTGTTTTATATCAGTTATTTGTTTTCTGTTATAGGATTCAAATGTATTTTTAATGTGTTTTATGATAGAATATAAACATTACAAAAGGATTTGTATTAATACAGATTTTTTAAGTTAACTATAACAAGAAGAAAGCAATAAGGTGACACATATGAGCATGACAAAACATGATCAAATATTAGCACATATTGAGTCCTTGCCTGTAGGAGATAAAATTTCTGTTCGAGGCATTGCCAAAATGTTAAGCGTTAGTGAGGGAACGGCTTATCGTGCCATTAAAGAGGCAGAAAATGTGGGATTGGTATCCACTATACAGCGAGTTGGAACGATAAGAATTGAAACGAAAACAAAAGAGAACATAAAAAATCTAACCTTCAAAGAAATTGTTAAAATTATCGATGGTGATGTATTAGCGGGGAAAAAAGGATTAAAAAAACCATTAGATAAATTTATTATTGGGGCGATGACAGAAAAAAGCATGTTACGCTATATTACGCCAGGAGCTTTAATGATTGTTGGAGATAGAGAAGGTGTTCAGCGGTTAGCACTAAATAATGGTGCGGCTGTTCTGTTAACTGGTGGATTTGAAATCAGTCAAGATATTATAGACTTAGCAGATGAAGTTAAAATGCCTATTTTACGTACATCTCATGATACCTTTACTGTTGGAATGCTAATAAACCGTGCTATTAGTGATCAGATGATTAAAAAGGATATCGTGTTGGTAGAAGATATCCAAACACCTGAAAATGAAACATTCTATATGACAACGAAAGATACGGTTGAAGATTATGTTAAATTGGTTGAGAAAACTGGATACACACGTTTTCCTGTAGTAAATAAATCTAATCGCTTAGTGGGGATGGTAACAGCAAAAGACGTGTCTGATAAATCACTGACACAATCTATTGAAAAAGTTATGACGAAAGATCCACGATATGCTAAATCACATATGAGTGTAGCAAGTATCGGACATCAAATGATTTGGGATGGTTTGGAGATTATTCCTGTGGTGGAAGATGATCTAACGCTTGTCGGAATTATATCACGACAAGATGTGATGAGAACTGTTCAATTAGCACAAAAGCAACCGCAGGCTGCACATAAATTGACGGATCATATTACTAACCAGATTGTGGAAAAAGAAATGCCTGAAAAAGGAGATGCTATTTTTACATTTGTTGTCACGCCACAGATGATTAATAATTTAGGAACGCTCTCTTTTGGTGTATTAAATCAAATTATTTCAAGTGTTGTTCGTTCAACGATGTTATCACGATACAATTTTCATTCGGTTATTGAGCAAAGTAGCTTATATTATTTCAAATTAATCCAAATGGATAGCGAAATAGAAATCAGAACTCAAGTGATAGAAGTTGGTAGACGTTCAGGAAAAGTTGAAGTAAGTGTATATAAAGATAATATCGTTTCTGCAAAAGCGATTGCAGTATGTCAGTTAATGGATCCAGTTTAGGAGGAAAAGTATGACTATTAGTCAAGAAATTTTAAAAGAAATAAAACATTATGATACCATCATGATTCATCGCCACCAAAGCCCAGACCCAGATGCACTAGGCTCACAAGGTGGTTTAGGAGAAATATTAAAAGCAAGTTTTCCTAAGAAATCCATTTATTTAGTTGGTGGCCCTGTGAATGATTTAGACTACCTTGTCACGATGGATGACGTGAGTGATGAGATGTATCAAGATGCTTTAGTTATTGTGACAGATACTGCGAATGCTCCACGAATAAGTGGAGAGCAGTATTACTTAGGAAAAAAATTAATTAAAATAGATCATCATCCGGATGATGAGCCTTATGGTGATTTATCATGGGTAAATACACAAGCAAGTAGTACAAGTGAATTGATTTATGATTTTTATGAAGAAAACAAAGAACATCTTGTTATGACAGATAATGCTGCGAGATTACTTTATGCCGGTATTATTGGAGATACTGGACGATTTTTATATCCTGGAACAACGTCTCACACATTATGGGTAGCTAGTCAATTGCTAACATACGACTTCGATGCGGCAAGATTAAGTCGATATATGGACGAAGTAGATGAAAAAATTTCGCGTTTGTCAGGATACATCTACGAAAATATGGTTTCGGATGAAAATGGTGCAGCGATGGTGTTATTAACACAGGATGCATTGAAAGAGTTTGATGTAGTTGATTCGGAAACACCAGCTATTATTCCTTTACCAGGAAAGATTCGTGGGATTTTATCGTGGGCAATTTTTGTTGAGCAGCCTGAAGGATTTTTTAGAGTTCGCTTGAGAAGTAAAGGTCCTGTGATTAATGGTGTTGCAAAACGACATCATGGTGGTGGTCACCCATTGGCTAGTGGAGCAAATGCTAAGGATATGGATGAAGTGGAAGAAATATTTGAAGAAATCAAAACAATTGTTAGTGAATATAAAATATCATAAGTAAAAAAGCGTAAAAATAAGTTAATCTTATTTTTACGCTTCTGTATTATCCGAGTATTTTTTCAACGACTAATTGTTTGCCATAGTCACCATTATGTGTAGAGATAGCTTTATAACCTTGTTTTTCCCAGAAACGAGAAGCACGTTTATCATCTTCTATAAACGTTAAATGCATGATTTTAGTTCCTGTATCAGATACTGTTTTTTCTAAGGCATTATACAGTTCTTGAGCGAGTTTTGTTCCTCTGTATTCTTCTTCTAATATAAAGTAACCAAGTATGCCAGTTTCTTTTTGAGGATAATCTTCTACCCAGTCAATGAATCCCATTAATCTATCACGATCAAAGATACCATACATGTATTTTTGAGAAGGTAATACTTTGGGAGGTAACGAAGTGAAGAATTCTTTTACTTGTTCATCCGTTGGAACAGCAGTTACATAATCAGTAAAGTAGTCTTTGGTTCTTAATAAAAATTCTTTAAAGATAACCAAATCTGCTTCATTATTTCCATCAAGTAATCGAATATGAATGGATGGAAAATCAATTGTATTAAAATGTTTCATAAAATATATACCTCTTTCTATCTGTATGGAACAGTTATTACTACCTAAGAATAGCTCATATTATTGGGAAATAAAAGGTATTAGAGGAAAAAAGTTAAAAAACGTGTTGATAATCAGTGTTTTATGTTTAAGATTGAAAAAAATACTTTGCGAAATGCTAATAAGCAAGTATAATAAAACAGGACGTTTTTGCGTTACAACTGAAACAATTTATTAAGAAAGAGAAGTGAGACTATTGGGACGTAAATGGGCTAATATCGTAGCTAAGAAAACAGCTAAAGATGCAAATAACAGTAAAGTTTATGCCAAATTTGGAATTGAAATTTATGCAGCAGCAAAATCAGGTGATCCAGATCCGCACTCTAATCAAAAACTTCGTTTCGTTATTGATCGCGCAAAAACATACAATGTACCAAAACATATTATTGATCGTGCTATCGAAAAAGCAAAAGGATCAGGCGATGAAAATTATTCTGAATTACGTTATGAAGGATTTGGGCCAAATGGTTCGATGGTGATTGTTGATACGTTAACAAATAATGTCAACCGTACAGCAGCAGACGTTCGAGCAGCATTTGGTAAAAATGGTGGGAACATGGGTGTATCAGGTGCTGTAGCATACATGTTTGACAATACAGCGATTTTTGGTTTTAAAGGTGAAGACGTGGATGAAATTTTTGAGTATCTATTAGAAAAAGATATTGAAGTCAAAGATGTGTTCGAAGAAGAAGACCAAATCATCGTTTACGGTGAATCAAGTGATTTCCACGCGATTCAAGAAGCATTAAAAGAAAAAGGAATTACAGAATTTTCAGTAGCTGAAATCCAAATGCTTGCTCAAAATGAAGTAGAATTATCAGAAGAAGATTTAGCTCAATTTGAAAAGATGATTGATGCGTTAGATGAATTAGAAGATGTTCAACAAATCTTCCACAATGTAGACATGGATTAATAAAAAAGTCAGAAGAATTGAATTATTTCTTCTGACTTTTTTTGCGTCGACTCATATGTGATACCTCTTTAGAAGACTTATTCTGACTAGATTGAGGGATGATATGTTCATCATTGTCTTTAACCCGTAATTCCAAAGTATAAGGTTCTTTGTAAATAATACCATCTTTTTCATAAGAACCACCATTAACAAAAACACCAAGTGGGATTAAAGAATCAGCCTCATCATTAATTTTAATGGTGGCAACTTTGGTTAAGTCTTTATAGCTACTACCAATAAATAATTCCCCTTTTGATATTTTATAAAATGGAATCAATGTATAATCTTCTAGCTCGTAAGCATAGTCATTTAATTTTTTTGCTTGAATGTAATTTTTATCAAGTAGATTATGAATAACAGTATCAATGACTTGATCACTATTATCTATTAATGTTAAAGTAAGCAACTTACCTTGTATTTTAGGAGTTGTTGATGAGGTTTGGACAGTCTCATCAAACGTTGCATCTTCGGGGACGATATTTTCTATCAAGTTAGTGACGTCCCATTTAACTTTTTGATTTTTAAAATAATAGATAAAGTTTAAAACTATAAAATAAGCTAATACAATAAATATTAGTAAATATAAACTCATTCTTAAGTAATTTCCATTTTGAAAATATCCTTTAACAATTCGTAAAATATAAAGTGTTGGAAAGACACTCACAACGGTTAATATTTTATTTTGTAGTCTTGGATTAATATTTAAATAATTTAAAAATTTAGTAATATTGCTTAAAATCAAGGTTAGTATTGCATCCATCTAATTATTTCCCCCAGTGACTGTTTTATTTTCATTTGTTTTAGGAGAAACTTGTTTTGTTTGAACATCTGGTGTTACGGTTTCTTCTGTTTTTTCCATATCATTTTGATTGTTCATTGACTCCTGAACATCAGAAGAAGGAGTGGTATTTTCAACCGAAGATTGTTCATCTTGTGTTTGATTTTGCTTGGTTTCTTTACTATTTCTCGTTTTATTTTGATTTTCAGATGTTGAGCTATCTGTTTGTTGAATAGGGCTATTGCTCGTTGTATCTGAATCGTTACTTTCTTTTGTTGTGTCTGTTTGATTTTGAGTTGTATGTGTTGTAGTTTGCGTTGTAGAAGTGTCTGTTTTTTTGGTTTTATAGTTACTTCCATCTACAACAGCAGTTGTTGCACTAATCCCCAAAGCAATACTGAAAATAGCAATAGGCTTCAAAAAAGGGGCAACAATTTTTTTATCTTTTGACATACATGGCTCTCCTTTCGTACTAAGTCATAATTCACCATTCTATCATAACAGATTTTTTTGTTTTTAAAAAAGTAAGAGATGGTTTTCTAATATATTTAAACTATTTTTAATAAGAGTGGCCTTATGATAACAGTCATATTTGATATTTTTTTACAAAATATGTCAGTATTTTTATGCAGTGAAGATTCCATTAAGGGGAGGAACTATCTGAAAGGATAATTCCTACCCTTTTTTTGCTGATTTTTAAGTTGAAAAAAGAGGGAAAAAGATTACTAATGACTAAAAAAGAAGGTTTTCTATATGGCATAGTGATTTTTGGTATTACTGCAATGACTATGTGTGTTTATAGTCTATACTTAGCATTTTGATCAATTATTTACAGTAGCAGGATGTGTTTCTTGATGACGTTTATCGGGGATGTGGTCGGATAGGGGTTAGCAGTAATCTCTCGTAAAGTAACGGTACTCTTGCACTCAAAACAAGTAGAAGAGTCTGTTGAATATGATTAAACAGTAACTTTGGTGGAGACATCAAAGTTATTTTTTTATGGTATAATTTGTAGAATCAGTGACTAGTGTTAGGAGGAAAGATATGTTTAAACCAAGACGATTAAAACGTGGAGATAAAGTTGCGATTATCAGCTTATCAAAAGGATTATTGGGAGAAGAATTTGTTGAACATAACCTTATTTTAGGGAAAAAGAGATTGGAAGATTATGGGTTAGACGTTGTGTTTATGCCACATGCTTTAAAAGGGATAGATTTTGTTGATAGACATCCAGAAAAAAGGGCCAAGGATTTGATTCAAGCTTTTGAAGATGACTCTATCAAAGGGATTATTTGTGCGATTGGAGGAGATGATACTTATCGAACACTTCCATATCTAATGGAGAATGAAAAATTTAAAAATTTAGTCAAAACTAAACCAAAATTATTCACTGGATTTTCTGATTCTACGATTAATCATTTGATGTTTTATTGTCTTGGTTTAACCACTTATTATGGGATGGCTTTTATTCCTGATTTAGGCGAAATTAGTGATAGTATGTTGCCTTATACTGAAAAGTATTTTAGTTATTATTTTTCAGAAAGTCCGCTATATGAAGTAATAAAACCTAGTGAAGTTTGGTATGATGAACGGCTGGATTTTTCTAAAAATGCATTAGGGCAACAACGTATTAGCCATATTGAGACAAAAGGCTATGAGTTGCTACAAGGTAAGTCGGTATTTGAAGGAGAATTGTTAGGTGGTTGTATCGATAGTTTGTATGATATGTTAACACCATTTACAAATAGTGATGAACCAGAAGTGGTTGAACGATACGGTATTTTTCCAGACTTAACGAATTGGCAAGGAAAGATTTTATTTATTGAAACGTCAGAAGTGAAAGAGTCGCCAGAAACAGTTGAAAAAATGTTGGGAGTATTGAAAGACAAAGGTATATTTGATGTGGTGAATGGTGTTATTTTTGGTAAACCACAAGACGAAGTATTTTATGAAGAATACAAACAATCTTTAGTTAAAGTGATTGATAATAAAGAGTTGCCAATAGTTTACAATGTTAATTTTGGCCATGCGACGCCACGATGTGTATTGCCATATGGGGTTCGTGTACAAGTTGATAGTGAGAAACAAGAAATTAGATTGTTAGAGTTGGCGTTTATGTAAGAGGAAGGTCGATGGAGAAATTTGCTTAATAATAAAAGATTATTTAGACAAAAAAGCGGTGATTTGTGGCGCCGAATAAACAGATATCACTTTACAAGCTAGTGTTATGTAGTGGACAGTTGGAGATGTCAGTGCAACAACTGGTGTAAAAGGTGTAGGCAACTTTTTTAGTAACAATGTTCGAGGTGCTATAACGAAATAATCTGCGATTAAGTCTGAATATACAGGTAAAGGATTACTAGTGCTTGAACCAACGTGTATAAATATATTCTATTATTTGATGTAACACACTGGGACAATTCAATTGTACTTGATGATGGTTTATTCTTAGCCTGTGACTCAAGATTAAAACATAAAGCAATTATGCGTTCAAAGATGTCATCAGCTATGGTGGGAAACGAAGGATTGTTTAATTTAAATATAAAAGGTAGTGGGGTTCTTTGTTTGGAATCTCCAACACCTTATGAAGAACTGATTGAAATTGAATTACAAGATGATGTATTAAAAATAGAAAGATTAACATAATATGAGGGTTTTATCATATTATGTTATATAAAGATATAAAAAAGTTTAAAAAGAGTTATGAATAAATATTTTTGGATGAAATAAAAGGAACCACTTGAAACATAAAGTCTCAAGTGGTTCCTTTTATTTCAATATGTCTCCTTTAAAGAGTTTACATCATACCGCCCATCATTGATGGGTCCATTCCACCAGGCATGCCGGCAGATTCTGGTTCTGGTTTGTCAGCAATAACCCCTTCAGTCGTTAAGATTAAAGCAGAAACACTTGCAGCATTTTGTAAAGCTGAACGTGATACTTTAGTTGGATCCACGATACCAGCATCAATCATGTTAACCCAAGTATCCTCTTTTGCATTGTATCCAACACCTGCATCAGCTTGTTTTAGTTTATCAACAACAACTGAGCCCTCCATACCAGCGTTTTCAGCGATTTGACGAACTGGTTCTTCTAAAGCACGGACAACAATGTTCACACCAGTTTTCTCGTCACCTGTTACATCAAGTTCAGCCACTTTTGGTAATACATTAACAAATGCCGTACCACCACCAGCAACAATCCCTTCTTCAACAGCAGCACGAGTTGCGTTTAACGCATCTTCAATACGTAGTTTTAATTCTTTTAATTCAGTTTCAGTTGCAGCACCAACTTTAATAACAGCAACACCACCAGCTAATTTAGCTAAGCGTTCTTGTAATTTTTCACGGTCAAAATCTGATGTTGTTTCAGCAATTTGAGAACGGATTAATGACACACGATTTTCAATTGCTTGTTTGTCACCATTTCCTTCAACAATTGTTGTGTTATCTTTGTCGATAACCACTTTACTTGCAGAACCTAGGGCATCAATTGTTGTGTCTTTTAAATCTAATCCTAAGTCTTCAGTGATAACAGTTGCGCCAGTTAAAGCAGCAATGTCTTGTAACATTTCTTTACGACGGTCACCAAAGCCAGGAGCTTTAACAGCAGCCACATTGAATGTACCACGGATTTTGTTTAAGACTAATGTTGGTAAAGCTTCACCATCAACATCATCAGCAATGATTAATAATGGTTTACCTTGTTGTAAAATTTGCTCTAATAAAGGTAAAATATCTTGAATATTAGAGATTTTTTTATCTGTAATTAAGATGTATGGATTTTCTAAAACAGCTTCCATTTTATCGTTGTCTGTTACCATGTATTGAGATAAATAACCACGGTCAAATTGCATTCCTTCAACAACGTCTAATTCAGTTTCAATCCCTTTAGATTCTTCGATTGTGATAACGCCGTCGTTACCAACTTTTTCCATTGCTTCAGAGATTAATTCACCAATTTTTTCACTACCAGAAGAAACAGCAGCTACTTGTGCGATTGATTCTTTAGAGTCAATTTTTTTAGAAATAGCATGTAATTCTTCAACAGCTTTTTTAGTAGCAAGTTCAATCCCACGACGAATGCCAATTGGATTAGCACCCGCAGTGACATTTTTAAGCCCTTCACGAACGATTGCTTGAGTTAAAACAGTTGCAGTCGTTGTTCCATCACCTGCGATGTCATTTGTTTTAGAAGCTACTTCAGCCACCAATTGAGCCCCCATGTTTTCAAAACGATCTTCAAGTTCGACTTCTTTAGCGATAGTGACACCATCGTTTGTAATTAATGGAGAACCAAATGATTTATCTAAAACAACGTTACGTCCTTTAGGTCCTAATGTTACTTTTACAATATTTGCTAATGTATCAACACCACGTACCATTGAGCTACGAGCGTCTTCAGAGAATTTAATATCTTTTGCCATTTATTATTCACCTCATCATTTTATTTTTATTCTACGATTGCGATTATATCTTTGTCGTGTAGTACTAAGTAATCTTCACCAGAGTCACTGACTTCTTGACCGGCATATTTTTCGAATAGGACAGTTTGTCCAACGCTTACAGATACGGATAATTTTGTCCCATTTTCTAAAGTACGACCATCACCAATAGCAATGACCTCACCTGTTTGAGATTTTTCTTTTGAAGCTGATGTTAAAACTAGTCCACTGGCAGTTTTTTCTTCCGCTTCTTTTACTTTAATAACAACACGATCTCCTAATGGTTTTAACAATGTGTATCCCTCCATAATTTTATTTTTTAGCACTCTTGTTTAATGAGTGCTAATTACATCTTTTATAATACAGATAAATGTTTTTTTTTGCAAGTATTTTGATACAATAAGAAAAGATATCAAAATCAACGATAGAAAAGATAGGTGTAAGCACAGATGACATTGAATCGAAATATGATTTATACAAGTTTTCTATATTTATTTTTATTGAACAGTCATTTATTTTTTTCATTAAATAACAATCAAACTATGTTGCTTTATAGTGTCATAGTATGGTTAATTTTAGTTATTTATTTTAAAACGACAAAAAAAGATACGTTAACAAAATCAACTTCTTCTATAAAAAAAATAGCATGGTGGGGAGTTGTAGGTCTGTTGTTAAGTTTTATGGTCCAATGGGGATTTTTATTTATCACTAATATGATTTCTCCAAGTTTAAATCTCAACACAGATATATCAGGTCAATCAACTTATTTATTTTTGCTTGTCTCTATTTTATTTAATCCTATCATGGAAGAATTGGTTTTTCGGTTTAGTTTTGTCAATTGGATTGGACAAAAATTACCGATTTGGGTGGGGATTGTAGTAAGTTCGCTGATTTTTATGTTGATGCACACAAGTGGGAATCTGATGATTTACTTTGGTTTGGGTATGGTTTTTTCATATATTTATAAAAAAAGTGGAAGTATTTTAACATCTATTCTGGTACATATGGTGATGAATGGGATAGTGCTTTGGCTAAATTAAAAAAGCTTAGCGACAGCGGTCGATAAGCTTTTTATTTAGTCTTCTTTGTAGTTAGATAAGAAGTAGATTAATGTTTGCATTTCATTTGTTAGGTCAACATTTTGAATTTGAACATCCTTTGGAACGTTGATACGAATTGGTGTGAAATTCATAATGCCTTTGATTCCGGCTTCAACTAGACGGTCAGCATTTTCTTGTGCATGTGCTGGTGGGACAGTCAAAATGGCAACATCAATATGTTGTGCACGAATTTGTTCGACCATATCATTAGCATCATAGATAGGAACGCCATCAAGTATGCGACCAACAATATCAGGTTTAACATCAAATGCAGCACTGATACGAATACTATCACTTTGATGGAAACGGTAGTTCAATAATGCGTGTCCTAAATTACCAACACCGACAAGAGCTACATTTGTTAAACGATCTTCATTTAACGTTTTAGCAAAAAAAGTCATTAAACTTTCCACGTCATACCCGTAACCACGTTTACCTAGTTCCCCAAAATAAGAAAAGTCACGTCGAATAGTAGCACTGTCAACTTTCACAGCCTCACTTAACTCAGTTGAAGAGACTTTTTTCTTTCCTGAATCAAATAAAAATTTTAAATATCGATAATACAAAGGTAACCTTTTGGCAGTTGCCTTTGGAATAGTCGTGTCTTTCATAATAATTCCCCTCACTTTTCATATACCCTCATTGTTATAAAGTTCACGTTAATAGGATACCTTTACTAAGGGATAAAAGCAATTTTTACGCTTATATTTGAGTAATTCTGAACGATAAATATACCAAACATATCTTATGTTTTATGATAAACTGTTCTTATAAGTTAAAAGATGGAGGACGTCATGATTTTATTACAAGCTAACAATGTCTCTAGATTATTTGGAGATGACGTATTATTTGAAAATATACAATTAGATATACAAGATAAAAGTCGAATTGCGCTTGTTGGACGTAATGGTGCAGGGAAATCGACATTATTAAAAATATTAGCTGGCATTGAAGAGCCAGATACAGGTTTAGTTACGAAAACAAGAGATTTAACAATGGGTTATTTAGACCAACATACTGGTTTAGAATCAGATAAAACGATTTGGGAAGAGATGCTTAGTGTCTTTGACTATGTTCAAGAGATGGAAAAAAACTTACGACAATTAGAAAAAGACATCGCCGATCCAAATATCCATGATGATGAAGAAAAATATCAACAAGTACTAAAAGATTACGATAAATTACAACATGAGTTTAATGAAATGAATGGGTATGGTTATGAGTCTGAAATAAAATCTGTTTTACATGGATTTCGTTTTGATGAAAGCTATTTTGATGTCCCAATTCAAAATCTATCAGGTGGTCAAAAAACTCGTTTAGCATTGGCTCGTTTGTTATTGGAAAAACCTAATCTACTCATTTTAGATGAGCCGACTAACCATTTAGATATTGATACATTAAATTGGTTAGAAGGGTATTTACACGGCTATCGTGGGGCTATTTTGATGGTATCCCATGACCGTTATTTCTTAGATAAGATTGTGAATGAAGTATATGATATTAGTCGAAGAAAAATTAGTCATTATAAAGGTAATTATTCGAAGTTTTTAGAAATGAAAGCTGAGAGGTTAGAACAAGAAGAAAAAGAATACGAAAAACAGCAGGATAAAATTGCAAAACTAGAGGACTTTGTGGCACGAAACATTGTACGTGCATCAACAACAAAACGAGCACAAAGTCGTCGTAAACAATTAGAAAAAATGGAAAAATTAGAGAAGCCTTTAGGTGATGAGAAATCAGCTCATTTTCTATTTAAAATCAATCGCACGTCAGGTAGAGAAGTGCTAACGCTGGAAGATGTGGCAGTGGGGTATGATGATCTTATTTTAAGTGAACCTATTAATCTAGCTTTGCGTAAACAAGAATCCATTGCTTTAGTTGGCCCAAATGGAGTTGGTAAATCAACATTATTAAAGAGTATTATTGGAGATATTCCATTTATTAAAGGAACAGCTGATATTGGCCATAAAGTAGATATTGGTTACTATGACCAAGAACAAGGAAAACTTAGTGGAAGTCAAGGCGTGTTGGAAGAATTATGGCGTGAGCATCCAACGACACCAGAAAAAGATATCAGAACACTTTTAGGTAGTTTTTTATTTTCTGGAGAAGACGTTAAAAAAACGATTAACTTATTAAGTGGGGGGGAAAAAGCGAGAGTAGCATTAGCAAAATTAGCGATGCAAAAAGATAATTTCCTTATTCTTGATGAGCCGACTAACCATTTGGATATTGACAGTAAAGAAGTTTTGGAGAATGCGTTAATCGAGTATGATGGAACATTATTATTTGTTTCTCACGATCGTTACTTTATTAATCGAATCGCAACAGGCGTTTTAGAGTTGTCAGAACATGGTAGTACTTATTATCATGGGAATTATGATTACTACCTCGAGAAAAAAGCAGAAGAAGAAGAAAGACAAGCTTTATTGAATGAAACACAAGACAATGTAGTGAATCAAGTAACTAAAGATAAATTAAGTTACGAAGAATCAAAAGAGCGACAAAAAGAACAACGTAAACTGGTGCGATTAGTTGATTCATTGGAAGCTGAGTTGCAAGAAGCAGAAGAAAAAATAGAATCTATCCAAAAAGAGATGGAGCAACCAGAGATTTTAGAGGATCATGAACAACTCTTAGATTTAGATAAAGAATTACAAGAAACCTATGCTAAACAAGAAACGCTATTAGAATCTTGGGAACATGCTTCAGTGGAGTTAGAGTCATTTTAAAAAAGAGGCTGACCCAGAAGTCTTAAAATAGAAAAAATCCCGTGAAATCAGTTTATTAAAATATTGATTTCATGGGATTTCTGTTTTATTAGTTTGGTGATTTTTATTTAATAAATTACTTTTGGGCCAGCCTCTTTTTAGTGACTATTTTTTTCGAATTTGGTTTATTTGGGAATATAAATCTCCAGTTGTTTTAACATTTTTTAATTTTGTTTTATCAATGTTAGCTTTTTTACTTAGTTTTGTTATATCATCGTCGTTGGCAACTTCATCCACATTAATTGATTTTATATTGGTTACTTTTCCGTCTTCCATACTTGGAATCTCAATAATATCATCATTAATCAATTCAGCAACGTCTTGATGAGCTTTAGAGTCAGTATCAGTACCAACGATTTTCCAATTATTCAGTAACTTACCTTCATAGACACCATTTTTTTCTTCTTTGATATATCGAGCAGATAATTCACGAATACGACCTTCAACTTCACCAAAAGCATCAGGAGAAAAGGTAGAGTATACTTGGTTGAATTTTCTACCAGCTAAAGGCCCTTCTTCTGAAGTTAAGAAATTCATTCGATATTGATTCATTCCAATTTTCAAAGGCTCATTTAAATCAATAGGGGTGTCATCAAGTCGTCTTAAATTAGTAATGCGTTTACCAGCTGGTTGGGATAAATCAATGTCGTATTTTACATTGTAAAAGCGATCGTTTGTGTTGTATTTATTGATTCTTCTTTTTGGATTATAACTAATGGTGACATCTCCTGGTTGGCTTTGATTGTAGTAATCAGCTCCCCATTCCATGTAGTCTTTTAAGTCTTTTCCGGTAATATCAAAGACTGTCACTTCGCCATCAGTAAATTGATAGTTTCTGGCAATATCTTTTTTCTTAATGTCACCGATATCTAATGACGGTGTATCGGTATCGATTTGGAAAGCCACAACATCAGCATTTTTACTATAATGAAGCATCACTTCACCAAAGAAGTTAACTAAAGGTGTTTCTTCTATTTGAGCATTTGAAATCCCTTTAATATCGTTTTTAGGAACTAAGTCCATTCCAGTTAATTGACCAACGACAGTATTCGCGACTTTACGCGCTTTTTCATGAGATGATTTTAATAAATCATTGATTTCCTTATCTTCCTTATATTTAGCAACTTCAATCGCTGATCCTTTTTTATTTTTTACTTTGTAGCCATCTTTTGTTTTGTCTAATGTTAAATCAACGCGTGAGACAAATCGACCATACTTATCAGGTTCTACAATTAAGACATTATTAATGTATTCCTCTTCTACTAATTTATGCATGTGTCCGGCAAAAACCACATCTAATTCAGGAATGGCTTCAGCCATATCCGCAACACCAGTATTATGTACATCATTTTCATTATCTAATCCCATATGTACTACACCAACTAAAACATCGACTTTACTTTTCAACTCTTTTACAACGTTAATCGTTTCTTTGACTGGGTCTGTTAGTTTTTTTCCATCAAAAATTGTAGTATCTTTTTTAAATTCCGCAACCATTGGAGTGGTCATTCCAATAAAACCAACTTTAATCCCATCTTTTTCAATAACTTTGTAAGAATCAAAATAAGGTTGATCATTATCTAATTTAACATTACCTGCTAGGACAGCTCCATCAAATTGGTCAGTGATGTTGTCTAAAACATCAAAACCATAATCAAATTCATGATTTCCCATAGTCCAAACATCGTACTTAAGAGCTTTTAGTACAGTTGTTGCAGGGTGATTATCATCGTTTTTAAAAATTTCAGCTGAGTTGTCTTGAATTAAATCCCCGGCATCAACAAGTAGAGTATTCTTATTGTTATCTCTAACTTCTTTTACGATAGTTCCAATTTGAGAAAAACTACCGATTTTATTTTCGACATCTGTTGTATAATCCCAGGCCATATACCGACCGTGAATATCAGATGTTCCTAAAATGGTTAATTCTTTTTGTTCTGACTCTTTTTTCTTAGAAGAGTCTTCATTTGTTTTAGTTGTACAACCAACTAACCCGACAATCCCTAATAATGTGATTGTTGCTAATTTAACTTTTTTCATAATCTGTTGTATATCACCTTTATTTGATATACTTCTCCTTTCGATTTTTGGTGACATTTATGTATCCCCTTACAAAACCTAACATAGCTGTTTATAAATAACAATATCAAAAGATAAAGTGTTATATTTTTAGTATATTTGATATAACATAGTTGAATCATAAAAAAAAACCAAAGTGCGTATAAGCGTACTTTGGTTTTGGTATTTAGTCTTTTTTACGTTTCTCGTAGCGATTGAATAAAAGTAGGGCAATTAATGAAAATAATACGGGTCCGGCAATTTGCCATAGTGTATCTCCCCAAACAGGACCACCTTCTCTAAATAATGGTTCAATAATGGTAAAGATATTAGCAAACCCAATAACAGCCATGACAATAATGGTGCTTATCATGTATTGTGTTTTGGTTTTGAAAATATTAATTGAATGATCAATATCTGATTTTTGTTTAAACGCCGGGAAAGCACCTGTTAAAAATAGATATGGAACAGTCATTGAGACGTTTACCATTAAGGTTAAAACATTATAGAATGATTGTGCGTCTTTACCACCAAATGACACTAAAGCTAAGATAAGAACCACAATCACACATTGAATCCACATAGCAAAAGCTGGCATGCCTTTGTCATTTTCTCTAACCATTTTTTCAGGCCAAAGTCCTTTTGGTGTTCCTTCGATAATCGTTTTTAATGGCGAATAGATTAAAGTAAAGAAAGCACCTAAGTAAGCTAGAAACATGGATAAACCTGTAAATCTAGCAAATGCATGCCCAATGGCTAAAGCAGTATCTGTTGATAAATTAATTGCTCGACCTAATTCAAATCCTAGATTATTCATTAAGACATAAGTGATATTACCAAGATTGACATTATTACCACTTAAAACAGAATCCCAGTTTGTTGACACACCCCATAAAAGAATGGTTAATGCATACCCAATAGAGATGATGATAGCTGAAAGAATAACTCCTTTAGGAAAGTTTTTTTCAGCGTTTTCTGTTTTATCAACTAAACCACCGACAGCTTCCAATCCTCCATAAGCAAAAATAGCAAATACTAAAAATGAAATAATGGCCAGTGGAGAATTAAATCCTGGATTAGGTGAATCAATAAAACTTTTCATGCCTTCGATTGGTTGAGCGACTTGTCCTTTGTTAAAAACTAAAATAATTAAGCTGACAACGATTAATACAACATTTAAAAATGTTACAGCAATCCCACCAACAGATGTGATTTTAGTGATTTTATCTAATCCTCTTGCTGCGAAAAAGGTGACAATAATAATAAATAAAATAGCAAGTAATCCAATTGTTTGAGTCGAATCAAGACCAAATAAACTCCAATAATTGGTGTGATCTGAACCTGAGTAAGTGGTTGATAGCGTAATGAATACCTTAGTTGATACATTAACCATCCAAATGATATAAGAGGTGTACCACATAAATGTCCCAATGAACGCATATTTTGGTCCAACAGATTTTTCCATCCAAGTGTACATCCCACCACTTTCATGTTTGAAAGTAGACCCATATTCAGCCATCATAAGTGCATATGGTATAAAGAAAAAGAGTGCAGCTAAAATATACCAAATGATTGCACCGTATCCCATACGATAAAAGGCGACTGGAGCATTACCAAACCCGAATACCGAGGTAAAAATCATTAAGATTAAACCGAACAGGGTTACTTTTTTTGTTGCTTTTGTCATAAAAAATCCTCCTTAAATTAAAATACATTGTTATACCCCATAGTTATAGTATCAAATATTCTGATAATAGATTAAAAGAACTGAGTAAAATGTTAGTAAATTTACTCAGTTCTTTTAATATGTTTATTAAATTATTACTTTTTTATTAGCCTATTCTTACTAAAAATCATCTATTATCTTATTTTTTTTTAAAATTCTCATTCTGTCGATTGCTTTTCTCATTTCTTCTTTTGCTTCATCGTCAGTTTCTTTGTTAAAGTATTCGATTAAAAAGTCAAGGATAGCCCGATTGTTTGGGTCAATTACACTGAGTGACCAGGCAGCTGTTCCTCTTATAACAGGACGAGGGTCATTTTCTATACAGCTTAATAGATTAGGAATACTTGTTTTATCTCTCACATTTGCTAATGCAATAATGGCATTTCGTTGGATTGGTTTTTTCCCCCGCCAAGATCCGGCAAGGTAACCAAAGCGTTCTTTAAATTCACGATTGGAGATTGTTAATATCGGTTTTAGTAAAGGCGTCACGATTTCAGGGTCTGGTTCCATTTCTTTATGAAAATGAAAGTTTTTCCCTTTATTAAAAGGACAGACTTCTTGGCAAATATCACATCCATAAATAATTGACCGGATTTTTGGTCGGTATTCTTCAGGCATGAATCCTTTTGTTTGTGTTTGATAGGATAAACATTTTTGAGCATTCATCCTACCATCTCCTAGTAAAGCAGAAGTGGGACATTGATCGATACACTTAGTACAATCGCCACATTGATTTTCAATTGGCATGTCTGGTTCAAATGGAATATTTGTAATAATTTCACCTAAATAAACATAGGACCCAAACTCTTCTGTGATTAATAATCCGTTTTTTCCAATAAAACCAAGTCCTGCTCTTTGTGCCACAACAACGTCTATTAATTCACCAGTATCGACCATTGGTTTAAATGTTACGTTTAAGTTTTGAGATGCTTCTTCTTTGATAAAGTCGATTAGTTTATTCAGTCTGTCTTTTAAAATATCGTGGTAATCAATCCCCCAAGATGCTCGAGCAAATTTTCCACGTTTTTCACCTCGGACAGATTTTAAGCGGTTATTCATTCGTGTTGGGTATGCTAGGGCAATTGAAATAATAGATTGCGGTTGATCAAAAATTAATTCTGGAAAAAGGCGCTCATCAATGTTTCCATGTTCAAAGCCTGTTGTATGATGGTTTTCTTTTTGTTCGATGAGACTATCTTTTAAATGATCAAATGGTTCAGCAGTAGTAAACCCAATCTTATCAATGCCAATTTCTTTGCTTGCTTCAATTATTTTTTGTTTTAATAAGTGAGTATCCAACGCATTATCCCTCCAGTTTGATTCTTTACTAAGTATCAAACAAACCTTTTTATATTTCAAGCTTTTTTCTGCTATTTGCGAATGTAGTTTAAAAGAGGTGAAAATATGCTTGTTGCAATCAATAAAAAAGAAGAGATGATTATGAGTCAACATGCTACTAAAAGAGAAACGTATTATTGTCCATGTTGTCATGGTGAAGTCATTTTAAAAAAAGGTGAGATTAAGTACCCACATTTTGCACATAAAAAAACAACTGTTTGTCAGACAGCTACTGAAAATGAGTCTTTTGAGCATGTAGCAGGAAAACTACTTATTGCTAAAAATTGTGAGATATTTGGTTCAGAGTGCCAACTTGAGGCCTATTTACCAGAAATTAACCAACGAGCAGATGTATTGATTGATAAAACTCTGGCAATTGAATTTCAATGTAGTTCATTAAGTATTGAACGGTTAAAAAAAAGAACAACACATTATAAACAAAATGGTTACCAAGTTTTCTGGATTTTAGGCCAGAAGTTAGGACAGTTGACCAGTTTGACAGAATTGAAAAAACATTTTATTTATTTTGATAATGACAGAGGATATGTTGATTTTTGTTTGTTGATTGATAAAGAGATGTTAGTTATGACACATTATTTAGCCCATAATGGTAAAGATATGATTGTTCGAAGGAAAAGCTATTCGCTACAGGATTATAGCTTAAAAGAGTTGTTATTGAAACAGTGTGTGATCGCTAGTTATAGTGTTTTAAGTCCATTAAAAGAGGTGAGTCGAAGAAAAGATAGACTATCCAGGCGTTTGTTGCAATCAGATAAGTCATTAAGAGTGTTACAAGAGTATTTATATCAACAATCGTATCATTTATTGTATTTACCAGAAGTGGTGTATTTACCGAGTTTATATCATCCTTTCTTTAAAGAGACAGAGCTAGTAGTTCGTTTGATTATATTTAATGAATTAAAGCATCAAAAAAAGAGGTCTTATGTTGAATTAAAAGAAAGGATTATAAGTGAGATACCAGACGAAATGTTGGATGATTACGCTAATTTAGAAAAATATCAAGTCATAGATTATTGTTTATCTCTATATCTCCACTTTTTAAAAGAACTAACAGTCATTGAAGAAATATCTCAAAATGTATTTCATGTTAAAGAAGAGGAGGTATTGAATAACGCTCAATGGAAAAAATTTTTAAAAAAAAGAAGTGAAAGACTAACTCTTCCGTTAAAATATGATATGATTATTAAGTGATAATGAGAAAGGGGTTATTTAAAGATGAGTGAAACAAAACAATTACCAAATCGTTCGGAACTACCAGAGGACTTAACATGGGACTTAACACCTATTTTTGCATCAGATGATGCCTTTAACGATGCATTAGAGTCATTAACATCAGATTTAGAAAAAGCAAGCGAGTATCAAGGAACATTAAAAAATGGTGCAAAGGCTTTTCTATCAGCGATTGAATATGTATTATCTATTCATCGTACGACAGAAAAAATTTATGTGTACTCACATTTAAAAAATGATCAAGATACAGGCAATGCGACTTACCAAGGCGTGTATGCAAAAGCTAGCACGATTGCAGCTAAAGCAGGGGAGGCTGTTTCATGGTTTGGTCCAGAAGTTTTAACATTATCAGATGAGACAATAGAGGCATATTTTAAAGAAGAATCTGGTTTAGAAATCTATCGTCATTTTATTAATCAAATTACGGCAGATAGAGCACACACCTTATCTGAAAAAGAAGAAGCGTTACTAGCTGGGGCAAGTGAGATATTCTCAGCATCAAGTCATACTTTTTCTATACTAAATAATGCTGATTTAGAATTTCCAATTGTAACAGATGAAGAAGGTGAAAAAGTTCAATTATCTTCAGGAATGTATGGTCAATTAATGGAAAGTACTAATCGCGAAGTTCGTAAAGAAGCATTTGAAGGATTGTACAAAGTATATAAACAATTTAGAAACACGTTTGCAAGCACGTTATCTTCCCACGTGAAAAAACATAATTTTAACGCACAGATTAGAAATTATGAATCTGCTAGAGAAGCTTCTTTAAGTGCTAATCATATTCCAGAATCAGTCTATGATACATTGTTAGATGTGGTACATAAAAATTTACCATTATTACATCGTTATGTTGCATTGCGCAAAAAATTATTAAATGTTAGTGAGTTGCATATGTATGATATGTATACACCAATATTAGGTGATGCACCAATTCGTTACACTTATGACGAGGCAAAATTAAAATCACTTGAAGGGTTGTCTCCATTAGGTGAAGAATACTTAGAAATCGTTCAAGAAGCGTATGGTGACCGTTGGATTGATGTGGTTGAAAACAAAGGTAAACGCAGTGGGGCATATTCTTCAGGAAGTTATGACACAAAACCTTATATCTTATTAAATTGGCATGAAAGTTTAAATCATTTATTTACGCTAGTTCATGAAATGGGACATAGTGTTCATAGTTACTATACAAGAAAAAATCAGCCTTATGTGTATGGCGATTATTCTATCTTTTTAGCAGAAATTGCCTCAACAACTAATGAAAACTTACTAACAGATTATTTGTTAAAAACAGAAAAAGATCCGAAAGTTAAGGCCTTTATTTTAAATCATTACTTGGATGGTGTAAAAGGCACAATCTTTAGACAAACGCAATTTGCTGAATTTGAACATTTTATTCACACAGAAGATGCGAAGGGAACACCATTAACAAGTGATTATTTAAGTGAGTACTATGCTGATTTAAATGCGAAATACTATGGTGATTCGGTAGAGCGCGATCCAGAAATCGCGTATGAATGGAGTCGTATTCCTCATTTCTACTATAATTATTATGTGTATCAATACGCAACAGGTTTTTCTGCTGCAACTGCTTTAGCAGATAAAATCATTCGTAAAGAAGATGGGGCTTTGGAAAATTACTTAACTTTCTTGAAATCAGGAAATAGTGACTACCCTATTGATGTCATGAAACGCGCTGGTGTTGATATGACACAATCAGCTTATATTGAAGAAACGATGAAAGTATTTGAAGCGCGTCTTAATGAATTAGAAACATTAATTGAGTCATTTGAATAACATAAAAGGAATGCTCTAGCATATAGGGCATTCCTTTTTAGTGTTCTAATAATTTTGCGTAATTTGTTTGTGTGTGTTCGACTTTTAATAATTGTTTGATTAAATCGGTTGAAGAAAAAGCATCAATTAACACACCAAAATTTCGAGTTGAGTCATAATTAAAAATGACAGCTTTGGCGAATCGATTGATACCCATCTCATTTGCTATTTGTTGATCTATTTTAAAAAATTCTTTAATTAGTTTAGATTGTCTATCTAATTTAAACGTCTCTCTATCAGCATTGATCTTAGTTAAAATCATATCAACTAATTCATCTGAATAAGCCATTTTTTCTTTTCCTACTAAATTTTGTAAATGAAATAAGAACTTTCGTCCCATCTTTTTTCCTTGAAGTTGTGCTGCTTTAACGTCTAAACAAGCAGAATAAACTGTTTCAATTAAGTGATTTCTAAAAACTAAATCGTTTGTAGGGTAGTTATTATCAATCAAGTAATGGTGGATAATTAAAGGATTTAATATAGGAATTAATTTCAAATAGACTTTAGTCTCTTCGTGTTCGATGGCTTCTAAAAAGCGTTGCTCAGACAAAAGACAAAGTTCATCTAACGGATTAACAAATAAATATATCTCTACCATTATGCCCCTCCCTTATATAAGAAAACTGTTTTACTACTAACGAATAATGTAACAAAGATTCACAAAAAATAAAAGGGAAAAGTCTTTCATATCAATGTTTTAAAATCAACTTCGATATTCTATCATACGTGCTATTTTTTTGCTAGCAGGACGCCTTTTTATCTCTTCTTTTATTAAAAAATCATTAAAAAATTGTTCTCCTTGTGAAGAAACAGTTACCTCCATTTCAAGTTCAAAATCAATCATCTTATCAAAATAGTTCTCATCAACGACTAGCAGAGTATTATTATTTAATTTTTTCTCGCGTCTATTAGTTGTTAATGATCCAATCATATTTAATTCATTTATCGGGACGTTAATTGATTCTAAATAACGAGCCACTTCTCCTTGTGCATAAATCCGCTTTTCTTTTATTAAATGAGTGATTTGCTCCTCGGTTAAATTATCGGTAATCTCTTGATAAGCATGTTCATTTTTAGTTGGTATTTTTAAGGTGCATTCATTTTTTCCAACACGTTTTCTAAGTCGCAACCCCATTGATAGCTCTTTTAATTGTGTATTTGGTGTATCGAAATAACAATTTGTTTGAGAAAAAGCTGGCGTTGTTGGAAAATATTTCATTATCAGTTGTTCAAATTCTATTTTAGTTAACATGTTTTTAAATTCGATTTCTAGTTCTTTAGACACAATCTTCACCTCGTTGATAGTGTAATGAAATCATTCTAAAAAAACAACTATAATGACCTTATTTGTAAGCTAACTTTTTAAGAACAATTATGTTAAAATATAGCATGTATGTTGATAACAAAGGTGGCGAATAGGATGGAAGAAAGAAATTGGCAATTATTTTTGGCACCATACGAACAAGCAGTTTCAGAATTAAAAGTTAAACTTCGAAATATTCGAACACAGTATAAAGAAAATAATTTGCATACTCCAATTGAATTTGTCACAGGTCGTGTAAAGCCTAAAGATAGTATTTTAACGAAAGCAACATTACGTGGTATTGAGTTGGATAGATTAGAGGAAGATATGCAAGATATTGCGGGACTCCGTGTAATGTGTCAGTTCGTTGAAGATATTTATGAAGTGGTGGCACTTCTTCGGAAACGAACAGATTTTAGAATTATTCAGGAAAGAGACTATATTACCAACAAAAAAGCAAGTGGATACAGATCTTATCATGTGGTAGTAGAATACCCTGTTCAACTTATTATGGGTGAAAAAAATATTTATGTTGAAATACAAATACGTACCTTAGCAATGAATTTTTGGGCAACGATTGAACATTCGCTTAATTACAAATATGATGGCGAATTTCCAGAAGAAATTAATAAGCGGTTAGAGCTAACAGCAGAAGCTGCCTATTTGTTGGATGAAGAAATGTCAAAAATACGTGATGAAATTCAAGAAGCCCAACATCTCTTTTCATATCGAGACTTGGATCACTTGGAAAGATACGTCAATGAAAAGAGGGAAGATAATGATGAGAATTAGAGTCTATTCTAATCGTAAACCAACCTCAAGAAAAGTTACGCAAGAACTTTTGTCAAAGCTCCGAAAGGCAGGGTTTATTTTAGATAAAAAAAATCCAGATGTTGTTATAACGATTGGTGGAGATGGTACGTTATTAAGTGCATTTCATGCTTATGAAAATCAATTAGATACTGTTAGGTTTATTGGTGTTCACACGGGACATCTAGGATTTTATACTGATTGGCGAGATTATGAGATAGATGAATTAGTTCGAAGTTTGAAAGAAGAAAAGCAAAATAGTGTGAGTTATCCATTGTTAGATGTTTGTTTAACTTATACGAATAATATGGCAAACAGACATTTTTTAGCACTTAATGAAGCGACGATTAAAAATGTGGAACGAACTATGGTAGCAAATGTCTATATAAAAGATGAGTTGTTTGAATGCTACAGAGGAGACGGCTTATCTGTTTCAACGCCAACTGGTTCAACAGCGTATAGTAAAAGTTTAGGAGGCGCAGTTGTTCATCCACGAGTAAATACACTTCAATTAAATGAAATTGCCTCACTAAATAATCGAGTTTATCGTTCATTAGGTTCTCCGATGATTATTGCACCAGATGAATGGATTAAATTGGATATGAAAAAACGAGAAACATATAGTTTACATGTGGACAACTTGTCGTTAACTAATTCTAATATTAAACAAGTGACATTTCGTTTGTCAGAAAAAAGAATTCATTTTGCCTTGTATCGGCATACCCATTTTTGGCGCCGTGTGAATAACGCCTTTATAGGGACTTCAAAAGAAAGTAGCGAGAGAATATGAGATTTAGTTGGACAGTAGATGAAGAAAAAACTACGTTAAAACGTTTTTTAAATAATAAAGGAGTATCAAGGCGACTTTTAGCTAAAATAAAGTTTCAAGGTGGGACACTTTTAGTTAATAAGCAAGTTAGAAATACAAAGTTTGAAGTCAAATTAGATGATGTCGTGACGATTATCATTCCAGATGAAGGGGAGCACGAAACGATGCTTCCTTTTGAATCCAAACTAGATATTGTGTATGAAGATGAGCATTTGCTAATAGTTAATAAACCAACAGAAGTGGCCTCTATTCCATCGCAATATCATAAAAATGGTACGATGGCCAATTACGTTAAATATTATTACAATCAGCAACAATATGTTAATCGTATCATTCATGTCGTGACGCGCTTAGACAGAGATACAACAGGTTTGATGATGTTTGCAAAACATGGATTTGCCCATGCGATGATGGACAAGCAACTCCAATCAGGTGAGTTAAAAAAATATTATCATGCATTAGTTGGTGGTGATTTGTCTCGTTTAAAAAAACATGAAACCATTGATTTGCCGATTGGAAGAGATGAGACATCTATTATTAAACGTTGTGTCATCGAAAATGGTCAACGTGCAATTACGGAATATAAATTAGTTGAAATAAATCGCGATATTGCCCACGTTGCTGTACAGTTGCATACAGGAAGGACACATCAAATTCGTGTCCATTTTTCAGCAATTGGTTGTCCTTTAATCGGTGATGAGTTATATGGTGGGGACTTAACAAAAGGATTGAATAGGCAAGCACTTCATTGTCAGAAGTTGGTTTTCCTACATCCATTCACAAGAGAGGAATTAACATTTGAGTTGCCATTACCAAATGATATGGAAGAGTTAATAGAGTAAGGGGAGTCGTTGGTATGACAGAAGTGTTAAACAAAGAAGAGCAAGAAAAAGAGTTATTGTCCCTTTTACAGCGCCAAGATATGGAATTATTTAGGGAAAAATTCTTAGATTGGCATTTATATGAACAAGGACAATTTTATTTATCACTTGATAAAAAAGAACGACATCTAATGTATGCTTATCTTTCACCAAAAGAGATGGCAGATATGCTGGATGTGATTGAAGAAGACCATGAAGGATTGACTGACTATATTACAGAAATGTCACCTAACTATGTTGTAGCTATTTTAGAAAGTATGTACACCGATAACGCGGTGGATATTTTAAGTCAGCTAGAAGAAGAAACAGCGCGAAAATATCTAGACAGAATGAAACCTGAAACTTCTGTTAATATGAAAAAACTACTTCATTATGAGGACAAAACAGCTGGTTCAATCATGGCAACAGAATACGTATCCATTGTTGCTAATCAAACGGTACGTTCTGCTCTAACACTATTAAAGAAGAAAGCACAGGAAGCAGAAATTATTTATTATGTCTATGTGGTTAGTCCAAGTAATCAACTGGTGGGAGTTATTTCTTTAAGGGATTTAATTGTCAGTGATGATGATATGATGATTGAAGACATGATGGGTGAACGTGTAATTAGTGTGAATGTAAATGAAGATCAAGAAGAAGTGGCAAAAATGATTCGTGATTATGATTTTCTCGCTATCCCAGTTGTTGATGATAATAATCATTTACTTGGGATTATTACGGTAGATGATATTATTGATGTTATTGACGATGAAGCAGCGAGTGATTATTCTGGACTAGCTGGTGTCGACGTTGAAGCAACAACTGAAAGTTCATTTCAAGCTGCTTTGAAGCGCCTGCCGTGGCTTGTGACGTTGCTCTTTTTGGGAATGTCTACTGCCTCCTTAATCAGTCATTATGAAGTCTTGATTAGTGAAGCTAGCATTTTGGCTGTTTTTATATCTCTTATTACAGGAACTGCGGGGAATGCCGGAACACAATCTTTAGCTGTGGCAGTTAGAAAATTAGCAGTATCCGATGATAAAGAACTAAATTTTTTCTCACTTGTGATGAGTGAAATTTTGACAGGAATTATTACCGGAGCTGTAACAGGGGTAGTTATTTTTTTAGTAGTTGGATTTTGGAAGCAAAATTTTCCACTTGGACTTGTTATCGGAATAGCCATGCTTTGTGCCATTACGATTGCTAACTTAGCAGGAAGCTTGATTCCTATTTTAATGGAGAAGCTTGGTTTTGACCCTGCAGTTGCTAGTGGTCCGTTTATAACGACGTTGAGTGATTTGACTAGTGTGTTGATTTATTTTAATATTGCGGGTTTATTTATGCCTTTAATTATTGGTAGTGTATAATGAAAATAGAAATCTTAAGAAGTCATCATAAAATGGCTTCTTTTTTATTAGGATAATTAAAAAAAGGGGAAATGTCTATGTTGGTTGAACATCAAATAAATTCAAGGTTTGAATGGATTGAGACACATCATTTATCATCAAGTGAAAAAAACATATTGAGAGAACGATACCATCTACCAGAAGAAACGCTAGAATATGTAAGGGATATCTACGAAAGAAGTAACTATATTACCGATACAGTTAATGATTTGGAATTAATCGTTATTCATGTTCCAACAAAACAACCAAAAGAGATTCGTTATGTATCTCGCCCAGTTAGTTTTTTAGTAAAGGGCAATAAGTTATTTTCTTTTAATGAGGGTGAGAGCATAGTAAGTTATGATGGGATTAAAAATACGATTAATCAAGATATTCATTCAACACCAATGATATTTCTTTTCGAATTAATTCGAGAATTGATAGATCGATATTTACCAATTTTAAGAGAAATATCAAAAGAACGACATCAAATGGATGATTTGTTGACTGAAAAGGTAAAAAATAAAGATTTAGTTCGTTTGTCTTATTTACAACAAACATTAACATTTTTACTTAGCGCTTCAGAAAATAATTTAGAAATACTTGAACAAATAAAGCGTTCTAGATTGGGACAACGATTTGACGAGCAAACTTTAGAACGTTTAGATGATGCGCTCATTGAAGCAAATCAAGTAGCCCATATGACAGAATTAGAATCAGATATTGTGGACCGTATTGCTCGTATTTTTGATAGTATTATGAACAATAATTTAAATGATACCATGAAATTTTTAACTGTTTGGTCTTTAGCATTAGCTATTCCAACATTAATTACAGGTTTTTATGGAATGAATATTGATCTACCACGTTTTCCTTCTGATTATGAATGGATGTATGTGGTGATACTTTCTATTGTTTTAATTATGTGGTTAATTATGTTTATTAATCATAAAAGAAAATAAAGATATTTTTAAAGAAATAATCATTATCAAAAAAGAGTCGTTTAGAGATAGAAACAAATAGTTTAGTTTAGGTAACAATAAATTATAAGAAGCAGCGATATTTAGATCACTTATTGAGTAAAAATGAGTGGTCGGAAAAAAATTCCTTTTTAGTAGTTATTCTCTTAATTCTTTTTATCACGATATAATCAGACGGAATGGTGTTCTTGTAATAATATAGTGAACGATGTTTCACATCAGGTAAGACTACTAATGATTGATTTTTATTAATAAATAACAAACAAAAAAAGAGATGGGAACCATCTCTTTTTTTGCATAAAGATAATTGAAAATCTTATAGTAATTTGTTGTAGAATTCAACTACGTAAGATTCATCAACTTCTTGTGGTAATTCATCACGTTCTGGTAAACGAGTGATACTACCTTCTAATTTTTCAGCGTCAAAGCTTACAAATGAAGGACGACCTAAAGTTGATTCAACAGCATCTTTAATGATTGTTAAATCTTTAGATTTTTCACGGATAGAGATAATTTGTCCAACAGCCACTTCGTATGAAGGGATGTCAACACGTTTGCCATCAACTAAAACGTGACCATGGTTAACTAACTGACGTGCTTGACGACGAGTTGTAGCTAAACCTAGACGGTATACTACGTTGTCTAAACGTTGTTCTAAAAGAACCATAAAGTTAACACCGTGTTTACCTTCTTTAATTTTTCCGGCTCTCATGAAAAGATTACGGAATTGACGTTCATTTAAACCGTACATATGGCGTAATTTTTGTTTTTCAGTTAATTGCATACCATATTCTGATTTGTTTCTTCTTTGGTTTGGTCCGTGTTGTCCTGGTGCATATGGACGACGAGCTAATTCTTTACCAGTTCCTGATAAAGATACGCCTAAACGACGAGATAATTTCCAACTTGGTCCTGTATAACGAGACATTTAAAAATCCTCCAATATAATTTTTTATTTGGAGTAAAATAATTTCTTGAAAATATTAATAGACGCTTAGTTTATTCTTCAATCTTCACCTTTGCAGCCGCGGTTACGCAATTGAACCCATAAAGGCAATAAACTAATAAACGTGCTACTTATTTTCTAGCTGCATTATTTTACACAAATTCCATTATACTTTATCAATTTTGAAAAGACAAGAATTAATTGATGTTTTGTAGAAAAGTTTAAATAGAAAAATTTGACGTATTTTATCCACATTTTTATTAAACTTTTAGTAGATTTGGACGAGTTTTTAAGATATAGTATCTACTATAAATAAAAGTTTGCTCAAAAAATAACAATGTTATCAAAGGAAGGAATAAGACAATGGCACAACATTCAGAATTGATGGCCAAACTAGATGCGTCCATCGAAAAAAAAGATGAATTAATCCAAAAACATTTTGGGAAATACGCGATGCGTTCGGTATTAGCAACACTATATCTGAGCTTAGGATCAGCGATTGCAATAGGATTAGGATTGAAATTTACAGACCCAGCAGCGGGAAAAGCTTTATACGCGATGGCGTTTGGTTTGGGATTAGCTTTAATCATTTTTCTTAATGCAGAACTTGGAACATCTAACATGATGTATATGACAGTTGCGACTTACCGAAAGAAATTAGCACCAAGTCGTGCGTTAAAAATATTGCTGGTTTGTGTGCTGTTTAATTTAATCGGTGCACTCGTTATTGCTTATATGTTATCTCTTACAGGATCTTTTAAAGGATTACCAGCAGATAATTTTTTAACGCATCTGGTTGAGGGGAAATTTGAAAAGGGAATCCTTCAAACATTAATAGAAGGGATTTTTGCCAATGTGATTGTTAACCTGGCTGTTTTGATGTCGATGAAATTAAAAGATGATGTGGGTCGATTATTTGGTATCATTCTAGTTATTTTTATTTTTACCTTCTTAGGATTTGAGCACGTTATCGCCAATTTCATTTACTTCCCATTAGCCTATTTTTCATCAGGTGGAATGATTGCTGGGATGACGGTTGGTGCAGTAGCGACCAATTTGATTTTTACTTTCATTGGTAACTTTATTGGTGGGGGATTGGTTATTGGGTTAACTTATTCTTGGTTGAATAAAGATGAATCTGTTCACTACTTAGATTAATCGAGTAAAACAAAAAAGCTTGTCATACAATTTGTATGACAAGCTTTTTATTGGATAAAAATCACATCATCTGGTGCATAATTTGGATGCTCTTCATTAATATGATCATAGAACATAATACCATTGATATGATCAATCTCATGTTGTACCACAATGGCCATGTAATTTTTCAAACGAATTTTATGTTCTTCACCATTTATATCATGATAAGTAACTGTAATTCGTGCATTTCTAATAACGTAACCTGGCACTGGTCTGTCAACAGATAAACAACCTTCTCCTTCTTCAAGAGCAGCTTGTTGAACTGAGTGACTCACTATTTTGGGATTGTACATGACAGTGCTTAAAAGTGGTTCAGTATCTTCTTCTGACTGACTAGGAATTTCAATTGCAATAATGCGTTTTGAAATATTTAATTGTGGTGCGGCAAGTCCAACACCACCACGTAGTTTGTATTTTTCTGCAAGTTCTGGGTCTTGACTGTTTTTTAAAAACTCTTGCATACGTTTACCTAGTTCAATATCTTCTTCTGATAAAGGTAACTCAACTTCTTTGGCAACTTCACGAAGGGTAGGATGCCCCTCACGGATAATATCATCCATTGTAATCATCAATATCCCTTCCTTTCTATTCTAATATAGTACTTTTCATTTTACCATAAAATGAAAACCTTGAGAAATAAATAAATCGCTTAAACCCTTAATAAATGTTATTTTTACTTATTTTAATTTGGTAATAGAACGATGAAAACTTTCATATTTTTCTAAGAAACTAAATCAGTTATGTTATTATTTTAAAGGATTTATAACTAATGGAAAAAGCTACAGGAGGCAATTGATTAAATGAGTAAGCAGCAGTTTGGTATGGTCGGATTAGGTGTTATGGGAAAAAATTTGGCTTTAAATAGTGAAGGGAAAGGATATAGCGTGTCCGTTTACAGTCATTTTTATCATGAAACAGATGAGTTTTTAAAAAATCATCCAGAAAAAAACATTAAAGGATTTGAAACAATTGACTCTTTTATTGAATCAATTGAAACACCTCGAAAAATAATGCTGATGGTAACTGCTGGAAAGATAACAGATACTATCATTGAGCAGTTAGTACCTTATTTAGATAAAGATGATGTACTGATTGATGGAGGAAATACTCATTATACTGATACACTCAGACGAAGTAATTACTTGAAAGAGTTTGGAATTAAGTTTGTAGGTTCAGGTGTGTCTGGTGGAGAAGAGGGGGCACTAAACGGACCATCACTCATGCCAGGTGGTCAACGTGAAGCATATGATTTAATTAAACCTTTGTTTGAAGATATCGCAGCTAAAGCTCGTGATGGAAAACCTTGTGTGTCTTATATTGGACCAGACGGGGCTGGACATTTTGTTAAAATGGTTCATAACGGTATTGAGTATGGTGATATGCAGCTGATTGCTGAAAGTTATGATATTTTATCTAAAGGATTGGGTCTTAATATAGAAGAAATTTCTCAAATTTTTAATTCTTGGAATGATGGCGAACTAAACAGCTACTTAATGACGATTACATCTGAACTATTAATGAAGAAAGATGATTTAGACACGCAAGATTACATCGTCACACACATACTAGATAAAGCAGGCAATAAAGGAACTGGGAAATGGACCAGTCAGAATGCACTTGATTTAGGTGTTCCATTACCTCTTGTAACAGAAGCAGTTTTTGCTAGATTTATGTCAGCTTTAAAAGAAGAGCGATGCGAGGCAAGTCGTATTTTACCAGGACCAGATGCTGATATAGACATAGATAAAAACATAGATAAAAACGTCATGATAGAAAAAGTCAGAAGAGCCTTATATTTTAGTAAGATTATGAGTTACGCACAAGGATTCTCACAAATGATGATGGCAAGTAATGAATACAATTGGTCATTAAACTATGGAGAAATCGCTCAAATATTTCGTGAGGGCTGTATTATACGTGCACAATTTTTACAAAAAATCACAGATGCTTATGAAAAGAATCCAACACTAAAAAATCTAATGTTAGATGACTACTTTTTAAGTATTGTATCAGAATACCAACGTGATATAAGAGAAGTTGTTTCTTTAGCTGTTAAACTAGGTGTACCAGTACCAAGCTTGTCTTCGGCGATTTCTTATTATGATTCATACCGCTCAAAAGACTTACCAGCCAACATTATTCAAGCACAAAGAGATTATTTTGGTGCACATACTTACGAGCGAAAAGATAGAGACGGAATATTTCATTATGATTGGTACAAAAAAGATAAATAAAACGAGAATTAAGTGTATGAAACAGTTGCTTTTATGCTAAAAATCATGTAAAGTACCATTGTGTGATAAATCGTCACATGCCTATTACTTGGTACATCGAATCACCAACGATATACTCAGTTTTGGGGAAATAATATAGAAGAGGTGAAAGACATGGCAATTTCAAAAGAACGCAAGAACGAAATCATTAAAGAATACGCACGTCACGAAGGAGATACTGGTTCTCCAGAAGTACAAATCGCTGTTTTAACTGCAGAAATTAATGCATTAAACGAGCATGCACACGTGCATAAAAAAGACCACCATTCATACCGTGGATTAATGAAAAAAGTTGGTCACCGTCGTAACTTATTAGCTTACTTACGTAAAAATGATGTTCAACGTTACCGTGAATTAATCAAACGTTTAGGCTTACGTCGTTAATCAATTGAGTCAAAAATAGGAGGATAAGTGAGGTCGTTTTGATCTCGCTTTTCTTTTAATAAAAAACCGAGGATGAGCTGATTGTCTACTATGCAAATATGAGTTTTCTTAAATTTTTGAGATGATTGATATTTGTTTAGTAGTCTGTTCACCTCGAGTATGCAAAGGAGAAAAATTATAGTGCATAGTGAAAAACGTGTTTTTGAAACAACTTGGGGAGGCCGTCCATTATCTGTTGAAATCGGACAATTAGCCAAGCAAGCAAATGGAGCAGTGTTAGTAAGATATGGTGACACGGTGGTATTAAGTGTCGCTGTAGCTTCAAAACAAGCGAAAGATGTTGATTTTTTCCCACTAACAGTTAATTATGAAGAAAAAATGTATGCTGTTGGAAAAGTACCAGGAGGATTCATTAAACGTGAAGGCCGTCCAAGTGAAACAGCAACATTAACTGCTCGTTTAATTGATAGACCAATCCGTCCAATGTTTGCTGAAGGATTCCGTAATGAAGTTCAAATTACGAACACTGTTATGAGTGTTGAGCAAGATTGCTCACCTGAAATGGCAGCAATGTTAGGCTCATCTTTAGCTCTATGTGTATCTGATATTCCATTTAATGGCCCAATTGCTGGTGTTGAAGTTGGTTTTGTTGACGGTGAGTATGTTATCAACCCAACTGTTGAACAAGCAGAACAAACAACGATTGAATTATCAGTAGCTGGAACAAAAGATGCGATTAATATGGTTGAAAGTGGTGCAAAAGAAGTATCTGAGGAAGATATGTTAGGTGCACTGTTATTTGGTCATGAAGAAATCAAACGTTTAGTGGCTTTCCAAGAAGAAATTGCCAATGAAATTGGCAAAGAAAAAATGGAAATCGAGTTATTACAAGTTGACGCTGAGCTAGAAACAGAAATCAATGATACATATATGCCTCGTATGACACAAGCCATTCAAACAGAAGAAAAATTAGCTCGTGAAGACAATATTTCAGCTTTAAAAGATGAAGTGATTGCTGTTTACGAAGAAAAATTTGCTGAAGACGAAGAGTCTGCTAAATGGATGAAAGAAGTACGTCAAATTTTAGAAGACATGGAAAAAAATGAAGTTCGTCGTCTGATTACAGTTGAAAAAGTCCGTCCTGATGGTCGTAAAATTGACGAAATCCGTCCGTTATCATCTGAAGTAGGAATTTTACCTCGTGTTCATGGTTCAGGATTATTTACTCGTGGACAAACGCAAGCTTTATCAGTTTGTACATTAGCACCACTTGGCGAACATCAAATTATTGATGGATTAGGTGTGGAAGAAAGTAAACGATTCATCCATCACTATAACTTCCCACAATACTCAGTTGGTTCAACTGGACCAATGAGATCACCAGGTCGTCGTGAAATCGGACATGGTGCATTAGGTGAACGTGCGATGGCACAAGTTATTCCAAATGAACAAGAATTTCCATATATGATTCGTGTGGTTTCAGAGGTATTAGAATCAAATGGATCTTCTTCTCAAGCAAGTATCTGTGCAGGAATTTTAGCCTTAATGGATGCTGGTGTTCCAATCAAAGCACCTGTTGCGGGTATTGCAATGGGACTTGTAATGGATGGGGATAACTACACTATCTTAACAGATATACAAGGTATGGAAGACCACTTGGGTGACATGGACTTTAAAGTTGCCGGAACAAAAGATGGTATTACAGCATTACAAATGGATATTAAAATCGAAGGAATTACAGAGGCTATCTTAACAGAAGCTTTAACTCAAGCGAAAAAAGCACGTATGGAAATACTAGCTGAATTGACATCAACAATTGCTGAACCTCGTAAAGAGTTAAGTAAATATGCTCCTAAGATTGAAATGATTCAAATCAAACCTGAAAAAATTAAAGATGTTATCGGTAAAGGTGGCGAAACCATCAATAAAATTATCGAAGAAACTGATGTTAAAATTGATATCGATCAAGATGGTAATGTAAGTATTGCTCATCAAGATCAAGATAAAATCAACCGTGCGATTGAAATCATTAAAGACTTAGTTCGTGAAGTTGAAGTGGGACAAGTATACTTAGCTAAAGTTGTAAGAATTGAAAAATTCGGTGCTTTTGTTAACTTATTTAAAGGAAAAGATGCGTTAGTGCATATTTCTCAATTCTCACATGAACGTGTGAATAAAGTAGAAGATGTGGTTAAATTAGGCGATGAAATCCTTGTGAAAGTGACAGAAATTGACCGTCAAGGACGCGTTAATGCTTCACGTAAAGCAATGATTGAAAAACCTAAAGAAGAGAAAAAAGAAGAAACAAAAGAAAAATCTGAATAAAACCCAAAATCACCCATTAGAGTTATCTAGTGGGTGATTTTTGATTTGTTATATAGTTGAGGGATTTCTTCTAGCAAAGTCATAAAATAAAAATTTGTCCACACGATGCCTGCTGTCTGTATATTGAAATTGTTCTGCATTAGCTAAAAAGACGCGACTTTGAATGGAAACAATATTGGTATCTTGAGGATTTAAATCAAGGTATTGTTTTTCTTCTTGATTTAATTTCACTACGCGAATTTCTTTTTCCGCAAATGAAATTTGTAAATTTAAGTCTTTCTCGATGTGTTTATAAATAGAGTCTTCACCGATTTCTTTTGTGAGAGTAGGAATAAATCGACATAAAAGATAGTCCGTATCTAAAATAATTTTTTGTTTATCAATTTCACGAGTTCGAATCATTTTCCATGCTTGTTCTCCTACAGAAAATCCAGTGAGTGATTCAAGTTTTTTGTCAATAATGATTTTTTCTAAGAAAATAACGTTCGTAATACTTTGATAACCATAAGCATTTTGCAATTCTTTATAGCTTGTTAATCCAGATATAGGAAATCTTAACTGTTCTCGTTTTAAAACAAGCGACCCTTTTCCATGTATTTTTTGAATATAACCGTTAGTCATAAGAAGATTTAATGCTTTTCTTATAGTATCTCTAGATACTTTAAATTGTTTCACGTATTGATTTTCACTAGGTAAATAATCTCCAGGTAAAAATTCTCCTCTTAAAATACTATTTTCTATTGATTGGTAAATAACCTCATATGCTTTCATTCCTATTTTCCCCTTCAATTAAACTTGTATGAACAACTATACAAGTTAGTATAAAAGAAAAAAATAAAAGCGTTTTAATTATGAAAGAATTTTAATAAATCAATCATTAAATTGATAGCTTGTTAGTATTTGACTATATAAGTGTACAGTTATAGTGAAAATAAGCTATTTTATTAGATTTTTTATGACAAAATGATGTGAATTGGAATAATGAAAAATAAATAAAATGTGTTAGCGCTTTACAAAGTGGTGAGGAGGGTGTATATTTTATTTAAGATAACTTGTATGTACAAGTGAAAGGAGAAAGAAGATGGGAAAATTTAATCAAGATGCATTATTATTACTAGACTATGTTGGTGGTAAAGAAAATATTGCCGCAGTCACACATTGTGCCACACGTATGAGGTTTGTGTTAAACGATCCATCAAAAGCACAGGAAGATAAGATTGAAGATATTTCTTGTGTGAGAGGGATTTTTACAAATGCTGGACAGTTCCAAGTCATTATTGGGAATGAAGTACCAACATTTTATCAAGAATTTATGTCTATTTCAGGTATTCAAGGTGGAACAAAAGAGGAAATTAAATCAGCAGCAAAACAAAATCAAAACATGCTACAACGTGCAGTAACTGTTCTAGCGGAAATTTTTACGCCATTATTGCCAGCAATTATTGTTGGAGGATTAATTTTAGGTTTTAGAAATATTTTAGAAGCTGTTCCGATGGGATTTTTAAATGGTAAAACGATTACAGAGTCATCTACTTTTTGGAATGGAGTTAATGGATTTTTATGGTTACCAGGTGAAGCGATTTTCCATTTCTTACCAGTAGGAATTACATGGAGTATTGCTAAAAAAATGAAAGGAACTGAAATATTAGGGATTGTTTTAGGGATTACATTGGTTTCTCCACAACTTTTAAATGCCTATGCAGTAAACTCAACAAGTGCGGCAGATATTGCAGCTAATTGGAGTTGGGATTTTGGTTTCTTTACAATGGATAAAATTGGGTATCAAGCACAAGTTATTCCAGCGATGTTAGCAGGATTTATGTTAGTATATCTGGAACGATTTTTAAGAAAACATATTCCAGAAGCTGTTTCAATGATATTTGTTCCGTTTTTTGCTTTATTACCAACTATTTTAGCAGCTCATTTAATTTTAGGGCCAATTGGTTGGAAAATAGGTTCAGCTATTTCAACAGTGGTTAATACAGGTTTAACATCATCATTAAATTGGCTGTTTGCAGCGGTGTTTGGTACTTTTTATGCCCCACTTGTTATTACAGGATTACACCATACAACCTTAGCAATTGATCAACAACTAGTAGCAGATTTTGGCTCAACCAATCTTTGGCCAATGATTTGTTTATCAAATATTGCTCAAGGGGCAGCTGTTTTAGCTGTTGTTTATGCTCATAGAGGAAATAAAAAAGAAGAACAAGTATCTGTTCCATCAGTTATTTCAGCTTGGTTAGGTGTAACAGAACCTGCGATGTTTGGGATTAATTTAAAATATATGTACCCATTTGTTGCGGCAATGATTGGTAGTGGAATTGCTGGTTTGTTTGTGACGTTATTTGGTGTTAGAGCCCTATCAATTGGAGTGGGTGGATTACCAGGTATTTTAGCGATTGTGCCAAAATATTACGGTGTATTCTTTATCGGAATGATCATCGCTGTGGCAGTCCCATTCGTCTTAACCTTGTTCTTTAGAAGAGCAGGTATTTTTAATCAGTTGGATAGAGTAGGAGAAGCGATTTCACCAATAGACGTTAGTTTAAGTGGGCCGGTTGCTCCTGAAAAAGTAGTCAGTGAAGTCGTAACAGTTTATGCGCCATTGATAGGAGATATGGCACCAATTACTGAATCAAAAGATCCAGTATTCTCACAAGGTACGATGGGACAAGGTGTTGTGATTGAACCAAGTGAAGGTCATGTTTATGCTCCAATGAGCGGAACAATTAGTTTAGTCTTTCCAAGTAAACATGCCATTGGGATTACAGATGATCATGGCATTGACATGTTAATTCATGTGGGATTAGATACTGTCAATTTAAATGGTCAATATTTTGAAACACATGTCAAACAAGGTGATAGAGTGACTGTCGGTGATTTATTATTAGATTTTGATATTGAGGGCATTAAAGAATCAGGATTCTTAACCCAAACACAAATTGTGATTACAAATTCAGATAGTTATCAAGTAGATCCAATTATAAAAGATGGTTACGTAAATAAAGACACCAGTATTTTACAAGTAAAATCGATTTAGTAAAGGAAGTGGCCTCATTGAGTTTTAAGGATAAAGTAATTTATCAAATTTATCCAAAATCATTTTATGATAAAAATGGTGATGGAGTGGGTGATTTACAAGGAATTATTGAAAAATTACCCTATCTAGAAACGTTAGGAATAGATATGATTTGGTTGAACCCTATTTATCCAAGTCCACAAAAGGATAATGGCTATGACATTTCCAATTACATTGCGATTGATCCTGTTTTTGGAACAGAAGATGATTTTAAAGAATTAGTAAAAAAAGCACGTGAACGAAATATAGAAATCATGCTTGATATGGTACTAAATCATGTTTCAATTGAACATGAGTGGTTTAAAAAAGCAGTGAATGGTGATACTTATTATCAAGATTTCTTTATATTAAGAAGTGAACCGACAAATTGGGAGTCAAAATTTGGTGGAAATGCCTGGTCGCGATTTGGTCAGACCGATGATTACTTTTTACATTTATATGATAAAACACAAGCTGATTTAAATTGGCGAAATCCAAATGTTAGAAAAGAATTATATAAAGTCGTTGATTTCTGGACAAATTTAGGTGTAAAAGGGTTACGATTTGATGTTATTAATGTCATTGGAAAAGATGATGTATTAAAAGATGCGACTGATATGATTGGAAAAGCTGAGTACACGGACAAACCAATCGCGCATACTTTTATTCATGAAATGAACCGCGAAACGTTTGGAAAAGATCCATCTATTATTACTGTAGGGGAAATGAGTTCAACTACTATTGAAAACGGCATTTTATATACTGTACCTGAAAGAGAAGAGTTAAGTATGATTTTCAATTTCCATCATTTGAAAGTTGATTATAAAGATGGAAAAAAATGGACTATCATGCCATATGATTTTAACGAACTAAAATCAACGCTTCATGAATGGGGAACAGGTATGAGTAAAGGTAATGGTTGGAATGCCTTGTTTTGGAATAATCATGATCAACCGCGCGCTATTAATCGTTTTGTTGATTGGGAAAAATATCGTGTACGTGGATCAAAAATGTTAGCAGCAGCAATTCATTTAAACCGAGGGACACCTTATGTTTATATGGGAGAAGAAATTGGTATGCTAGATCCTCAATTTGATAAGTTGACTTCTTATCAAGATGTTGAAACCCATAATGCGTATACTCAGTTATTAGAAGATGGATTAAGTCATGATGAAGCCATCGAAGTCATTCAACATAAGTCTAGAGATAACTCTAGAACACCTATGCAGTGGGATAGTACGGACTATGCTGGATTTAGCAAACAAGAGCCCTGGTTATCTATAGGTAAATATGATGATATTACAGTTGAAAATGAATTGAAAAATGGCAGTATCTTTTCCTTTTACCAACAACTGATTCAATTAAGGAAAGAATATCAGGTTATCTCAATGGGAAATTATGAACCATTTGAGGTTGAAAATAGTCGTATTTATGGATACATTCGTCGTTACGAAACGGATTCATTGCTTGTGCTAAATAATTTTTCTGATGCCCCAATTAACGTGACTATCCCAGATGAATTTTTTTCTGGAAATATTTTAATTAGTAATGTGGCATGTGAAACAATAGAAAAAGAGTTAGATATTCAGCCCTATCAATCTTTAGCGATATACGTACAAAAATAATAAAAAACCAGTTACTTATAATAAAAGTAGCTGGTTTTTTGATTAAAAAAAGATAGATACTAACTTCATTAAGATAGGAAATGCTAAAAGATAAGCAAATAAAGAATAGGTTAATGAGGCATCTGTAAAACTGACATCTATTTGTTTTTCACCAGCTAGTATTGCCACGGTATTTGATACAGGAATACTAAATTGAATCAAATAAACTGCTCCCACTATTGGGGGAAGATGAAAGAAAGTTGCTAGTAGTATGACTACTAATGGGGAAACGACAAAACGTCCTATTAAAATTCCAACAGTTTCTTTTGAAAAAGTTAAATTTTTTATTCCGGTTTCATAGATGGTTGTCCCAATGTATAGCATTGCCAAGGTAGAAGTTGTTTCCCCAATATAGCCAAATAAAGAGGTAGCGATTGAAGGAATTGGAATATTAAAGTAAACAAACATACTGGCGATTAAAAAGGCTATTATTGGAGGACTGCATAATTCTTTTACTGTTCGTTTGATATCAAAAGCATTATGTTTACTCGAGGTAAGATTACTATCGTGGTTAAGCAACATCACGCCAATTGTCCAGGTAGATACGCTAGTCACAATATAGGCTAATAAAGCATAAGGTAGACCTTTATCACCGTATAAGCCTAAAATAATTGGTAAACCAATAAATGCTGCACTAGGAGATGAAAAGCACAGAGTAAAGGCTCCAATTTGATGTTTAGCAATGTTTAATAGGTGAGCAATCAAATATCCGATAACAAATACTAAACTAATCGTTAATACTGGAAAAAAGGAGTCTTTGAATAATAAAAGGAGTCTTTGTTTGGTAAAATCACGAGTGATACGAAGAAATATTTCTAAAGGTAAGGCAAAATTAATAACAAAAAATGATAAGGCTGTTCCAACTTGTTTGGTAAAAATTCCCTTTTTTGATAGAAAATAACCTAATGAGATAATGATGAATAGAACGAGAATGGTTGAATAGCTTGTTAACATTGTGTCACTTCCTTTTTATAGTCAGTCGTTATTGTATAAGAAAATTATCACTCAATCACTAAAAAAATAAGAAGATTCTATGGCTTTTCAACATTTAAATGATTACTTTTCTCATTTAAGTATTATTTTTATTTGATTAAAGACATTAGTGATAAAATATGATAAAAGACTAATGATAGGAGAATTAATATGACAAATTTGAGGAAGTTTTTATTAACTATTTTTTCAGGTGTCATAGCGTTGATTGCTGAATTTGTATGTCATCAGTCTATGGTAGCATATTGGATTGTTATAGTTATTGGTGGTATGACAACTATTTCTATGTTTATTGGCATGATTAAAACCCTAAAATCAGGAAAATATGGTGTGGATATTTTAGCTATTACTGCTATTGTTGCTACTCTGGCCGTTGGGCAATATTGGGCAAGTTTAATGGTTTTAGTGATGTTAACTGGTGGGGATAGTTTGGAAGATTATGCAGCAGGTCAAGCTGGGAAAGAACTAAAAACACTACTTGATAATACGCCTCAAATTGCTCATAAAGTAGAAAATAATAAGTTGGTAGATTATCGCGTGGAAGAAGTGAAGGTAGGGGATGTGATTTTAGTAAAACCTGGAGAAATTGTTCCAGTAGATGGAACAATTATCGAGGGAATCTCCTCTTTTGATGAATCCTCATTGACAGGTGAGTCAAGATTCATTGAAAAAAAAGTGAATGATAGTGTTATGTCGGGTTCTGTTAATGGGGACGTGGCAATTAAATTTAAAGTGACAAAGATTGCTGCTGATAGTCAGTATCAAACGATTGTAAAATTAGTCAAAGAATCTGAATCTAAGCCAGCAAATTTTGTCCGTTTGGCTGATAGATATGCTGTTCCTTTTACAATTATTTCTTATTTAATTGGTGGTGTAGCATGGTTTATTTCAAAAGATCCTGTAAGATTTGCTCAAGTATTGGTTGTTGCATCACCTTGTCCATTGATTTTAGCAGCACCTATAGCACTTGTAGCAGGTATGAGTCGATCAAGTCGACATGGCGTTGTAGTTAAAACAGGAACAACAATTGAAAAATTATCTGATGCGCAAAGTATTGCTTTTGATAAAACTGGGACATTAACCGAAGGAAGTTTAGATGTTTATAGGATTACAAGTATTAAAGATACTTTATCAGATAAAGTACTTATCCAATTGGCAGCGAGTATTGAACAAGAATCAACTCATATCTTAGCACGTTCTTTAGTATTATATGCTTTATCACAGGGAATTGATTTGTTGGATGTGACAGAATTGAAAGAAGTGACGGGTGAAGGTGTACAAGGAAAGATAAAGGATCAATTAGTTAAAGTGGGAAAAGCTAACTATGTAGCTGACACTATACACTCTACAACTGAGAATACGGCAGTTTATGTATCTATTGATGATAAATACGTTGGAAACATCGAATTTGAAGATATTGTTCGGCCTGAATCACAAAAAACAATTAAACGATTAAGACAATTAGGCATCAATCGTATTTTAATGATTACAGGAGATAATCTACAAATAGCAAAAAAAGTTGGGGATATCGTGGGTATCATAGAAATTCATGCAAAATGTTTACCACAAGAAAAAATAGACATCATTAAAGAATTAACGCAAACCAATTCTCCAGCTATTATGGTAGGAGATGGGATGAATGATGCACCAGCTCTTGCAATGGCAGATGTTGGAATAGCAATGGGGGCTCATGGTTCAAGCGCTGCTAGTGAAAGTGCAGATGCTGTTATTTTAAAAGATGATTTGTCCAAAGTGACAGATGCGATAGACATATCCAAAAATACAATGAAGATAGCAAAGCAATCAGTGTTGATTGGTATTTTTATTTGTGTTATCTTGATGCTTATTGCTAGTTTAGGAATTATTCCGACACTAATCGGTGCCATGTTGCAAGAAGTAGTGGATACTGTGTCTATTTTATCAGCATTAAGAGCAAGAAAAGACAAATAGAAGAAACGGCAAACATTCATATGGTTCTTGAATGTTTGCCGTTTTTTATATGTTTACCATAATTAGTTGTTGCTTTTGATAGACAGCTAATTCAAAGATGCCGTTTTTAATTAATAAGTTTTTCATTTCTTTAAATCCTAATTCATAATCTTCTGCAACATGGGCGTCAGATCCTAAAGTGAATAATTTTCCTCCTAAAGAGATGTATAAAGGAATCGCATATTCATAAAGCTCTTTGTTACCATATTTGATAAAACTTTTAGCATTTAGTTCAAAGGCAATATTTTTTTCTATGATGTTTTTAAAAATATTAACTAAATAAGGTTCAGCTATTAGTCTAAACTCATTAACGGATAAATTAAGTCGCCTCACACCATAATCAAAGTGTGTCAAGATATTACCAAATTTAGCTGATTTAACAGCATCTAACATTCTAGAATAGTAATCACTGATTAAAACATCTGTATCTAATGTTAAAACATCGTCATCCATATAATCAAATACGCCATTTTGGTGAATACTAAGTAAAATAACGTCGTATTCTTTGCCTTTTAGAAAATCGTTAAGTAATGTAGCTTGAGTATTGACATAACCTATTTCTATTCCTTTGAGAAGATTGGTATGAGTGTTAAGAGACAGGCGGTTAATTTCTTCATTGTATAGGTGGTAATCAGGAATACTGTCTTTGCCATTGACACAGGGGTTCTTTAAATCTAGGTGTTCAGTTGTAACGAAAAAGTCAGGTGAGTAAGTGTTTAAATAATTTTCAAATGATTCTTCCGAGTCAAATGAATGATGAGTATGTAAATGTTGGTCATAATAATTCATACAATTTCCCTCTTTTAAGTTAATATAAAAGCTTTAAAATTGGAGTACCCATTTTTAAAGCTTTTTAAATAGTTCGATAAGTTGTAACGAGTTGGTTTTTTCCAATTTTTTTTGCTTTATAAAGCATGCTATCAGCTAATTTGAACATATCTTCAGTACTAAAATTTTTATTTTTAATACTTGTTTTTTTAATAATAGCTAAACCACAAGATATTTCTATTGGAATCGTTAAGTTTTCATAAATACAAGGAGTTTGGTTTATTTGTATTAATTTTTTTTCGATAAACTCTTCAGGCTGAATTATAGGTGATTTAAAGATCATCGCGAATTCATCTCCTCCGATTCGACAAATTCTAGGAGATTCTAAAGATGGCTTATCTAGTGTTAATAGATTAGCAATATGAATTAAAACCTGGTCTCCAGCTAAGTGACCATGGTGATCGTTGATTTGTTTAAAATTATCAATATCTAATATGGCAACTCCACAAGTTGCTTGGTTCATAATTAAATCATGGTAAACATGATCTAAGAAAAAATAGAATGATTCTTTATTGTATAACTTTGTAAGATGGTCATAAATTGATGACGTTCGATAAACATGAATTGTTTTGGAAATTGAGATAGATGAATCAATTAACCATGCTGTAAATAAAAAGACTAATGAAAAAATCATAATGTATGATAAAACATTAATTAATACTTTAATCGACGTAGGTGGAGAAAAAAGGATACAAAATGTCCCTAATCGAATTGACAAGGCTACGACAAGAAAAATTAATACTGATTTTTTTTGTGAAAAATGTTGTTTCTTTATGATAGTAGCTAAAATAACGAGTGAAATAGTCAGAAAAATATTATTAAAAATTTCATACATATGTGCACTTCTAAGGCTGTATTGGATTAGTTTTAAAATAATCAGTGTGCCACCGTTAAATACTCCTATTAATGTTGAACCATAATAAATAGAAAAAAAGATGGGCAAATATCTAACATCAACGCTGATTCCACCATATAAAGGAACGGGTATTTTGTTTAATGAAATAAAAAAACAGAGTATGCCTACAATGATTCCTAAAAAAATCTGATGGTTTTTAGATAGCAAAAGGTGACCGGTATGATTCATAAAATCTGAATCAACTTGATTATCTGTCAAAGATTGTCTAACAGATAGGAAATAAAGAGTCAATGCAGTACTAACGATGATAGACAAGTTGATTAAAATAGCATTAACAAAATCTAACATGTATAAAACTCCTAGTAATAATTATTATTTAAGTAAGTGACTACTTTTTCATCTAGTTGATGAGTATTGTTAATTGCTCGCCGGATTGTCCCCCAATCGGAATTTGATGGAATATCATCAATAACAACTAATTTATCTTGCGGCAATATTTCAGAGTCAAATGTACTAATAATAATATCGTAAGATTGAAAATATTCTTTTGGAATATCATCAATAAAAATAACAGATTGTGTATATGCTTCAATGATAGCTTTGTTAACAAAGTTTTTTTGAATCATTTTAGATAAGAAGTCTGAATGGTCATACCCTAGGCTACTCATAACAAGAATTTTAGCTTTTTGTTTTTTATTTTCTAATAATGTTGGTAAGTCCGTCCATTGAATCATAATTGTACAAAGTACTTCATAAAAATAATCAGTATACCATGGGAAGTCAGTTGATTTTTCTAATTTGATTAATTCTTGTTCAATCACGAGTGCCATGGTAGGAAATAATTTTTTTATCGCTATAGCGTTATAAAATTTTTTATTAAAAATAATATAATTTGGATAGGGATAGATTGTATGTTTTAAATAAGTATGTTTCATTGAATTCTCAATTTTATCAGATAACTGATTGGTTAGAGTGAAATCAAACACATTTCGAATATTTTTCATTAAGTGCTTAATTTCTTTTGTAACGTGTAGATATTCCTCTTCAGAATGCCAATTAATTAAATGGTAATACAAGGAAAACATCAAATCATAGATGAGTTGATCGTTAATTAATAAGCCATAGTCTTTAGCAATATTAGCTAAGTCGTTTGCATTGCGATTGAGTGAGTGATACATCTCTTTTGTAAAGATATTTTTGTCATATCCTTCGATAAAAAATTCTTGGCTTTGACGAGTTAGTGATATGCAAAGAAGATAACTAATAAGTAGCAGGTCTTTTTCGGAGACCTCTTCATTAAAATACTCTACAATATCTTTCACAAATTGAATGGTTTTTTTCTTATCAGAAGGAAAAGGCCACTCATTAATTTGATATGCTTCGAAAAAATAATTTGTATAGAAAAATCGAACAAAAAACTCATCTTTCCCAATCACGCGACACGGTTTTTTTTCGAGAGTAAGTCCATATTTTTTTAATGATTTTGAAACATCCCCTGTGATTCTATACAAGGAAGATTCACTGATAAATAGCTTTTCACCCCATTTTTCTATACTAAGTGTGGTGTCAAAAAAAACAGATTCGATTAAACGAAAAGCTTCTGAATTTTTTAGGACGTATCGATAAACTACCTCAATATGACTACTGGGTTGTGTTTGTAAACGCACCCCATTTTTTTTAGATGTTTCAATGAGTAGATGTGGGTACCAATTTTCTTTTAAATAACTCACATCATTATTTATCGTTCTTAATGAGGCATTATTACTTTTTGCCAGTTCATTAGAGCTAATCCAATTAGAGACTTCATTAAGTTGTTCAAGTATGTGAAGTCGTCTCTGAGTGGGAGTATCTAGAAGTTCACGCATAGATGTATTCCTTTCATATGAGTTTTATTTATAATAGTCACGTGGTTATTAGGATTCAAAATAACCTTACCTTATAAAGATACCTTATTTTGTATAAAAAATCTACTTAACAAAAATACCCATGTAGAATATTAAGAATTTATTAAAACACTGTTAAGTAGAGGATTTCTACTACTAAATTTGATTTATTTTATAAATGTTTTTTATAAAATCTGTTACAATGTTATTGAGACAATAATAAGGGGGTATAGAAATATGTTTTATCCATTTTTTGATAGCACCTATATATTGGTGATTATTGGTATGTTATTATCAATGGTAGCATCTAGTTATGTGAATAGCACTTACCGAAAATTTGACAAAGTGATGAATAGAAAAGGGTACACAGCAACAGATGTTGCTCGTTTGATTTTACAAGACTCTGGTATCTATAATGTTGGTGTACAACAGATATCAGGAGACTTGACGGATAATTACAATTCAAGTACGAAAATACTTAGTTTATCACAAACTGTAGCAGATTCAAGGTCAGTTGCAGCGATTGGTGTCGCCGCCCATGAATGTGGACACGCTGTTCAAGATCAAAAACATTATGCTCCATTAAAATTAAGGATTGCGATGGTTCCAGTCGTTAACTTTGGCGCTAAACTATCTATTCCATTAATTTTAATTGGTGCCATATTTTTTAGTGCCACACCAGCATTAGTGACGATAGGGTTATGGTGTTTTGCTTTAACTTTTCTTTTTCAAGTTGTGACCTTACCGGTAGAGTTCAATGCTTCACGGCGAGCATTAGCTATATTGAGTGAAAATCATATTTTAGAAGATGATGAATTAGTTATGGCAAAAAAAGTACTAACGGCCGCTGCATTAACTTATGTCGCAGCAGCTGTAGCATCACTCTTACAAGTATTACGTCTATTTTTATTATTTGGAAATAATAATAGAAACTAGAGCGACAGTATCCATAAGTAACATAGCGTTAGTTCAGTCATATTTTTGAGAGAAATACCTGTTTGTTCCGAAAACTTATCAAGTTTATATTGTAAAGTATTTCGATGAGTATAGAGCTTCTTGGCACTGGAGGTAATATTACCTTTTTCATTCCATAATGTTTTAATCATTAGAATAGTATCTTTATCAAAAATAGTCGATGTGTATAATTTAGTCATTAAGGGGCTTTCCTTAATGGCTTTTTTGGTTAGATATTCTAATGCGACATCTTCAAAACTGAAAACATCATTTGGATGATAATTATAAACAAATTTATTAAAAATTATTTTTTCTTCTTTAAAATAGGTAATGAATTCTGGAGAGATCTGATAAAATTGACCAATAAAAGCTGTTGTTTGTATCAAAAATTCACTTTCCAAAGTTAGAAGCATAGCTTTAATATCTTGAAAAGAATAGGAAACAGAGGTTCGTTTTTCAATTAAAATAGCGGACGTTTCATCAATAAAAAACGAATCAACGATAGAATCAAATAGCTTTGACAAATGAGTAAGCCAAGATTTTTTATTAACTGAATCTTTTCTTATTTTAATCTGAATGATACGATAATAGTCAGGTGAAGTAGGGATTTCAGCTTGATTAAATAAATAATCATACCAAAGATGACCGCCAATTTTTTTTGTTAAGGGTTGTTTGATTAATAGTTCAGTTAGTAGGGTTTCTTCCCTAGGTGAGATGTCTTGTTTTGAAATGTAAAAGAATTCATTATCAATAGGAATTATCAACTTAGTTGATTCTTTGTGATACGCTGAGTTGAAATAACCATTAGGAAAAAGAGTTTGAAGTAGTTGTCTATTCAAATTAAATCATCCTTTATTTTATGTTAAAGTTATTCTAACATAAAACTAAAGTTTAAAAACATCTTTTATAGAGGGGTTAAAAAATGTTAGAGAAGTTAAATAAATTATCAGAACAAGAAAAAAAATATTATATGAATGAAGCCTTATTAGAGGCTAAAAAAGCTAATATGATGGGGGAAGTTCCTATTGGAGCGGTAGTTATTTTGGATGGGAAAATCATAGGGCGTGGACATAATGTACGTGAATTTTCACAAGATGCTACAACACATGCCGAAATGATTGCTATAAGAGAAGCAAACAGACAAGTGGAGAGCTGGCGATTAGAAAAAGCTCACTTGTTTGTCACTCTTGAACCTTGCCCAATGTGTAGCGGAGCAATTCTTTTATCGAGGATAGAAAACGTTTATTTTGGAGCGATGGATCCAAAAGGTGGCACAGTAGGTTCTTTGATGAATTTATTGCAAGATAGTCGCTTTAATCATGAGTGTTACGTCGAACAAGGAATTTTAGAAGAGGAATGTAGTACAATATTAACCCATTTTTTTAAAGAAATAAGAAAAAGAAAGAAAGAAGCAAAAAAGACTAGTAATCTATTAAAAAATGTTGTACAATAATACATGCCGTTATGGCTAGGACAATGGTGGACCGATGAAGCGTGTCAGATCTGGAAGGAAGCAGCACTAAGTTGGTGCCACCATGTGTCTGATTTTATATAGGTGTTAAGCCTATTTTTTTTTGCTTAAAATTAATAAAAAACACGCCACAGTGAGTTGCTCGCTGTGGCATTTGTTTTATATTATTTAGTCTTCATTAGGGTCATCAATAGCATCTTGATGAGTTGGATGAACGGTTCCAGGTAAATGATCTGGACCAGCGTATAAAGTATAAAGTTTTAATGGTTTATCACCAATGTTTTCAACATTATGCCACATATCTGCTGGAACAAAAATGGCATCATCATCAGAAACTTCTTTAACAAATGTTAAATTATCTTCAGTATCTCCCATTTTGCATAACCCTTTTCCTTCTTCAATACGTAAAAATTGGTCAATACCATGGTGGACTTCTAAACCAATATCATCCCCAGGTAGAATGGACATTAAAGTCATTTGCATTTTTTTGCCTGTCCATACAGTTGTACGGTAATTGTCATTTGCCAAGGTCCATTCTTCAACGTTTTCTACTACTGGTTTTTGTCCTCTGTCTGTAAAATCAAAACTCATTATCTATTCCTCCAATGCTATTTTATATGTCTATCATAACATAAAATAATCCGTTTACAAGTAATTGTTATTATTTGATAATTATTATAATCTAAAAAAAAGGCAACTCTTATCATAGAATAAAGAGCAAAAACTAAATAATGTAAAGGCTTTATAAAAGTATTAATAAAACTAATAGTTTACATAATTTTTGTTAAGTAGCAATGTTCGTGAAAACGGATTATTATTTGATTGTAAGTAGGAAATAACAAAAAATAAATTTTTGGAGGAACACAACATGTCATATTTAGAAGAATTGAAAGAGTTTTATCCGTTAGATTTGTATGCCTTTTCAAGAGGGTTGACTGAAGGTGAATTCACTGTTCTTAAAAATTTACGAAAAGTTCTAGAAGAAAAAGTAAAACCAGTTATTAATGAGCACTGGGAAAAAGCTGAATTCCCATTTGAAGCATTTGGTGAAATTGCTAAAGTTGGTGTAATGAACAGTCCATTATTATTTGAAGGACGTGAAGGAAAACGTAAACCAAGTGAATTATATAATGCCTTTTTATATTTAGAACTTGCTAAATTAGACGCTTCAATCGCAACATTCTATACAGTTCATGGTGGATTATGCTACAACACAATCTTAATGGGTGGTAGTGAAGAACAAATCGCTCATTACGCACCAAAAGTGGCGTCATTTGAATGGCAAGGATGTTTTGGTTTAACTGAACCAGATCATGGGTCAGATATTGCTGGTGGACTTGCAACAACTGCTGAGAAAAAAGGCGACAAATGGGTTATCAACGGAGAAAAACGTTGGATTGGTGGAGCAAACACTGCTGATATCTTACCAATTTTTGCTCGTGATACAGCTGATAACAAAATTAAGTGTTTCATCGTACCTGGTGGTTCAAAAGGACTTAGAGTTGATGTTATCCAAAATAAAGTTGCTTTAAGAGAAGTACAAAATGGTCATATCTATTTAGATAACGTTGAAGTTGACGACAGCACTCGCTTAGAAAATGTTAATGGATTTAAAGATGTTGCTCGTATTTTACGCGCAACACGTGCGGACATCGCTCATTTAGCAATGGGTATGACTTATGGTTCATTAGAAGCTGCACTTAAATATGTTAAAGAGCGTGACCAATTTGGTAAAAAAGTTTCTTCATTCCAATTAGTTCAAGAAAAATTAGCTCGTATGGAAGCAAACGTTGTCGCAACATTAGCTTACTCTGCACAATTAGCTAACTTACAAGAACAAGGTGAATTCTTAGAAGAAAACTCTGCATTGGCTAAAATGCATAATGCTTTAAGAATGAGAGAAACAGTTGCTTTAGGTCGTGAAGTATGTGGTGGTAACGGGATTACATTAGAAACTGACGTAGCTCGTTTCTTCGCTGATGGTGAAGCAATTTACTCTTATGAAGGAACTCACGAAATTAACGCACTAATTGTTGGGCGTTACTTAACTGGACAAGGAGCTTTCGTTTAATTTTTAATTATTAATTTTCCAATTATCACAAACTTTTGAATTAAATAGAGTATAAGCTGCTAAATTAGTCATGGATTTAGTAGCTTTTTTTGTCGGACAAACGCTTTTATGTTGATTTTTATTTAGCGTATGAGTATTCTTAAAAGAAAGAAGCTAGAAGGGGTTAACAGCATGGATATTCAACAGTTATATTATTTTATGAATATTGTCGAGTGTGGTTGTAATTTGTCTTTAGCAGCAAAAAAAATTCATATTACACAATCTGCATTGAGTCAGTTGATTATAAATTTTGAAGCCAATGAGGAATTGGTTTTGTTTTATCGAAAAAACGGTCGTTTAGATTCTCTTACGCCAAGTGGAGAGAAATTATATGCTTACGCTCAACAAATTACTAAGTTACATGAGCAAATGAATGATATGGTAAGAAAAGAAGCAGCAAAACAAAAAGGAACGATTCGTATAGGGCTTCCTTCGCTGATTTTACGTATTTTCTTTTCTTCGTTTTTCCCGAAATTCACTCTAGCCAATCCAGATATTCAAATTGAAATCATTGAAGGTGGGAGTAACCAATTAAGAAAAATGCTATTTCAAAATGATTTAGACTATGCTATTTTAATTGAGCCAACAAGTTTAGATCCTAAAGCATTTGAAGAACATGTCATTCAGATTGATGAAATGACGGCATTTGTGTATCATGATCATCCGCTTGCTTATAAAAAAATGTTGAACTGGGAAGATTTAGAACCTTATCCGATTGGAACTTTCAATGAGAGTTTTACCACAAATGAATTGGTTAGAAATAAATTAGCAAAAATAAAAAGTAAAGCAAAAATTATGTTTCAATCCTCTTCATGGGACTATTTAGTAGAAGCAACTCAAGAATCTAAAATTGTTACAATTCTACCTTCTCCAATTGAGAGAACAATGGATAAAACGTTGTTTAAGGAGATTCCATTTAAGGATCCAATTCCGTTTAATGTATTACTTTGTAGACCGATAAAAGCGACTTATTCTGAAGTTGAAAGTAAAGTATATGAATCCATTCTTAGTTACTTTTATCAACCAATGATTTAATTTTGTAGAAACATGACTCTTTTTGATTCATGTTTTTTTTATTAAAATATAAAATTATCAAATGTTAAAAGAAAATTATACTTATTATGCTAATATTTAATGAAAGAGTCTATAAAAACCTTGTTTAATAAGATTTTTAAAGTCTATTAGTTTAACTAATAGTATAAATTATATTTACTTGTTAGATTTTTGTTATGTTTCGATATAAAATAATAAGTGTAAATGAAGCGCTTTATTAATTGGCGCTATAGGAGGAAATATAAGTGAAAGAAGTAGTAATCGTATCAGCTAGAAGAAGTCCAATTGGAAGTTTTGGTGGAAGTCTTAAAAATATGTCAGCCGTTGAATTAGGAAAAAAAGTATTAGAAGCATCTTTAAAAGATATTAATTTAGATCCATCATTAGTTGACGAAGTGATTTTAGGAAATGTTTTATCAGGTGGGTTAGGACAAAACGTTTCACGTCAAGTCGCAATAAACGCTGGCATTCCTAAAGAAAAATCAGCCTTCACTATTAATAAAGTTTGTGGTTCAGGATTAAAAACAGTTGTTCTTGCTGCTCAATCTATCATGTTAGGTGACAATGAGATTGTTGTTGCTGGTGGGACTGAAAGTATGAGTCAAGCACCTTATGTTTTAGAAAGTGAACGTTGGGGTAAACGTATGGGAGATGCTAAAGTAATCGATACAATGTTATCAGATGGTTTAGTAGATGCTTTCCACGGAATCCACATGGGAATCACTGCAGAAAACATTGCAGAAAAATTTGGCTTTACAAGAGAACAACAAGATGAATTTGCTGCAAAAAGTCAAAATAAAGCAGAAGCAGCTGTTACATCAGGACGCTTTAAAGAAGAAATCGTTGAAATTGAAATTCCACAACGTAAAGGTGAACCAGTTATCTTTAAAGATGATGAATTCCCACGTTTTGGTTCTACTGTAGAAAAATTATCAAACTTACGTCCAGCCTTCAAAAAAGATGGCACTGTTACAGCGGGTAACGCATCTGGCGTGAATGATGGTGCAGCAATCCTAGTATTAATGTCACGTGAAAAAGCAGATGAGTTAGGCCTAGAAGTTTTAGCTTCAATCGAATCATATGCCTCAGCAGGTGTTGATCCAACAATTATGGGAACAGGTCCTATCCCTGCAACTAAAAAAGCATTAGAAAAAGCTGGTTTAACAGTGGAAGATTTAGATTTAGTGGAATCAAATGAAGCGTTTGCATCTCAAGCAATGAGTGTGATGCAAGAATTAGGATTAAATGAAGACATTACAAACGTTAATGGTGGCGCAATTGCTCTAGGACATCCAATCGGAGCAAGTGGTGCACGTATCTTAGTAACATTACTACATGAAATGAAAAAACGTGATGCGAAAAATGGATTAGCAACTCTATGTATCGGTGGCGGACAAGGTATCGCTTTAGTTGTTAAGCGTGGTTAATTAAGTGAAGTAAAGGGGTAAGCACAATGGAAAAAAGACATGAGCTAGTGCAACAAGTGATGAATTACTCTCATAAAGAATTAGCAAAAGTAGCAAGATATTACGATACGGTAGATAAATTTCCAGAAGAACAGATGAAACATTTATTTCAAATGAATATTTTGCCAAGTTTATATAAACAGTTAAATAATCTTACCTATCATGATTACTTAAGCGTTATTCGGCTAGTCTCTAAAAATTTTCCAGCACTTGGTAGTATTCTGCTCACACAAGAAAGTCATTGTGCTTGGCCTATTTCACAATTTGGAACAGAAGAACAAAAGAAACAGTACTTAGATAAAGCATTAACTGGTGAGTTTTATGGCTGTTTTGCTTTAAATGAACCTATTACAGGTAGCGAAATTGAAGAAATGAATACGATTGCCAGACAAACAGAAACAGGTTGGGTATTATCAGGAAACAAAGATTATATTTCAAATTCTCCTATTGCCAGTGTGTTACTGATTGCGGCTAAAACTATGAGTCTTGATGGCGATGAAGGCTATGCTGTGTTTGTCATTGATAAAAAGACCAATGGCATAAAAGTCGGTGAACTTGAAGAAAAGATGGGGATTAAAGCACTCCCTGTTGCCAGTGTGACCTTACAAAATGTTGAAGTATCAGATAAGCAGTTATTAGGTGGCGTAACAGATGGATTAGTTCAGATTCAATCTATTTTAAATCGAAACCGTCTAGCAGTTGCAGCACAATCCTTAGGAATCGCAGGAGGAGCACTTGATAGAGGATTGAAATATGTGTCTTATGATAGAAATTTAGGAAAACGCTTAATCGATATGACCTCTACACAATTTAAGCTAGCAGATATTGAAACAGGAATTTATTCTGCTAGGTCTTTACTGATACAGGTAATTAATTCTGAGCAAGAACAAGATGAACGCATGGTCGCGATGACCAAATTAACTGCATCTAACTTAGCAATTGATGCAACAGAAAGTATTATAAATATGAGTGGTGGTTATGGTTATATGCGAAACAATGATATCGAGAGATTTGTACGAGATGCAAAAATTACAGCGATATATGGATCATCATCTAATCGATTAAGACGTATCATAGCAAAACCGTGGATAGATAATAAAATGTAAAGTAAAGGACGTATAAAAATGGAGATTAAAAAGGTAATGGTTGTCGGCGCAGGACAAATGGGAAATGGTATTGTTCAAGTCTTAGCAACAGTTGGCTACGATGTTTATATGAATGACATAACGGAAGAAGCAACACAAAACGGTTTGGAAAAAATTAAAGGGTTTTTAGCAAAATCAGTTAAACGTGGCTCTAAAACAGAAGATGAAGTAACAAAAATTTTAGATAGAATCACACTATCAACATCTTATGATGATGCAAAACACGTTGATTTGATTATTGAAGCTGCAACAGAAAATAAAAGAATTAAATTAGATATTTTTAAACAGTTAGACGCGATTGCACCAGAACATACAATTTTAGCCACAAACACATCTTCTTTATCAATTACTGAAATCGCTTCAGTAACAAGTAGACCAGAAAAAGTAGTCGGAATGCATTTCTTTAATCCAGTACCACTGATGAAATTAGTTGAGATTAACCATGGTATGGCAACAAGTGATGAAACAGCAAAATCTATTTTAGATGTAGCAAGTAAAATGAGAAAAGTATCAATTGATATTAAAGACTCACCAGGATTTGCAGTAAACCGTATTTTAATTCCAATGATTAATGAAGCAATATTTGTTTTAGGTGAAGGCGTTGCTACAGCTGAAGAAATTGATGAGTCAATGACACTCGGCGCAAACCATCCGATGGGACCCTTAGCATTAGCAGACTATATTGGACTAGATACGTGTTTAGCTATTATGAACGTGTTATATGACGGATTTAATGATTCTAAATATCGTCCAGCACCACTACTTAAAAAATATGTAGAAGCAGGATGGTTAGGAAATAAAACAGGAAAAGGTTTTTATAACTACAAAAAATAATGGAGGAATCATGAATGAAAACATATAAATACTTAAGTTTATCTGCTGAAAATGGTGTTGGGACATTAAAAATCGAACGACCTAAAATGTTGAATGCTCTAAGCACAGGAGTTTTAGAAGAAATAGATAAAGCCATTGATGAAGTGAGCTCTAGACAAGACATCGATGTGTTATTAGTAACAGGAACAGGTGAAAGAGCTTTTGTTGCTGGAGCAGATATTTCAGAGATGAAAGATAAAACAGTGTTTGAAGGACGTGCATTTTCAGAAATTGGGAATAATGTCTTTTTAAAACTAAGCACATTAAGACAACCAACGATTGCTTGTGTGAATGGATTTGCTTTAGGTGGCGGTTGTGAATTAGCTTTAGCGTGTGATATGAGAATTGCTTCAGACAATGCAAAATTCGGTCAACCAGAAGTTGGATTAGGGATTATACCAGGATTTGGTGGCACGCAACGATTAACAAGACTTGTGGGAATAGGTATAGCAAAAGAATTAATTTTCACAGGTAAAATTGTGTCAGCTGATGATGCTTTAAGAATAGGATTAGTAAATAAAGTGGTTAGTTTTGATGATTTACAAACAGAAGCAATGGATTTAGCTAATCAAATTAGAAAAAATGCTCTACTTGCGGTAGAACTAAGTAAAGAAGCAATTGATTCGGGTATTGAAATGAGTTTAGCTAATGGAGTAAGACTTGAAGCAGAAGTATTTGGCTCATTATTTTCAACGAATGATCAAACAGAAGGTATGGATGCATTCGTCAATAAACGTAAACCCAAGTTTGAAAAAAACTGAAAATTCAGAAAATACTGACAATAATAAGGAGAGTTTAACTATGAATTACGATAACTTATATAATGAAAAAATTAAGTCAGCAAAAGATGCAGTCAGCGTGATTGAACCAGGAGATGCTATTATTTTTCCAATTATGCCAGGTGAACCACCCGCATTATTAGATGCTATTCGTGAAATGGATACATTAGAGGGTAACTCTTTATATCGTATGCTACCTAGTTTTCCAATAGTTGATGTAGAAAAATCAAAATTACGCCAAATTTCAATCTTTTTATCAGGCATGGATAGAAAAGGAATGAATGCGGGAAACATTGATTTGCTACCAAATCATTTTTCTGACATCCCTTCTATTTTGAAAAAACGTGAAGGTGACAAATTAGTCATCATGGCAACAGTATCGCCAATGGATAAAGATGGAAACTTTTCATTAGGTACTAGTCCATCTTACGTTGCCTCATTAGTCGAAGGTGCTAAACGAATTGTTTTAGAAGTGAACGAAAATATGCCAAGAACATTTGGTGAAAAAAATACAATTCACATCAGCCAAGTCGATGCTTTAATTGAAAATAATGTTGAGTTACCAGAACTTGTTAGTCCAACACCAAATGAAAAAGATTTAGCTGTTGGTCGTGAAATTGCGAAAAAAGTAAAAGATGGTGACACATTGCAAATTGGTTTTGGTGCAATGCCTAATGCTGTAATGGAATATTTGACAGAGAAAAAACATTTAGGATTGCATACAGAAATGCTTCCTGAAAAATTAGTTGACTTAACTGAAAAAGGTGTTATTGACAATAGTGCAAAAGAAATTCATAATGGTAAGTCAGTTGCGACTTTTGCCATCGGAAGCAAGCGACTTTATGAATTCATGGATAATAACCCAGACATTTTAATGTTACCGTGTGACTACACAAATAGTTTTGACACAATTAGTCAGATGAAACACTTATTTGCGATTAATTCTGCTATTGAAGTTGATTTCCTTGGTCAATGTAATTCAGAAAGAGTGAAAGGGCTTTACTATTCGTCGACAGGCGGCCAATCTGATTTTATGAAAGGGGTACGTTTAACAGAGAGTGGTACTGGAATTATTTGTTTATACTCGACAGCTAAAAATGATGAGATTTCGACAATCGTACCAACTTTATTCGAAGGTGCTCCTGTTGCAACATCAAAAAATGATATTGATACAGTTGTAACTGAATATGGTAGTGCAGAATTAAAGGGTAGTACAATTTTTGAACGAACTGAAAGATTAATCAATATTGCTCATCCTAAATTTAGAGATGAATTAAAAGCAAAAGCTAAAGAAATGAACTATATGTAATCAACTACTAGGAGGAAATCAGATGGATACATTAACGTTTCATGATATGACATTAACCTGGTTAGAAGGTGGAATGACTTGTTTGGATGGTGGAGCGATGTTTGGTGTTGTACCAAAACCAGTCTGGACAAGAAAATATCCAGTGAACGAAAAAAATCAGATTGAGTTACCGACAGACCCTATATTAATTCAATATCAAGGTAAAAATTACTTGATTGACGCTGGTGTAGGAAATGGAAAATTTACGGATAAACAAAAGAAGATTTTCGGTGTTGCTTGGGAGTCTGAAGTTGAGTCATCTTTAAAAGAATTAGGATTGACTTTTGAAGACATTGACTTTCTGTTAATGACTCACATGCACTTTGACCATGCAACTGGATTAACTAAACCAACTGACGATGGTGGTTATGTATCTGTCTTTCCAAATGCAAAAATATATGTTCAAGCCATTGAGTGGGAAGAAATGCAACATCCTAATATACGCTCGAAGAGTACTTATTGGGCCTATAATTGGGAACCAATCGTTGATCAAGTGGTTACTTATGACAAATCAATTGAAGTAGCAGAAGGTTTGACAATAATTCATACAGGTGGGCATAGTAATGGACATGCTGTGATAAAATTTGAACAACAAGGTGAGACGATGATTCATATGGCAGATATTATGCCAACACATGCTCATCAAAATCCTTTATGGGTTCTAGCTTATGATGATTACCCAATGACATCGATAGCAAATAAAGAAAAATTATTAAAAGAAGCTTATGAAAACAACTATAAATTTATTTTCTATCATGATGCCTTTTATCGAATGATTCAGTGGGACAATGAAGGAAAAGAAATGATTGACACTTTGGAGAGGTCCAGAGAGAGAATTATAAGGTAAGTGTAAAATATAGGGGGAAGTATTTTGATAAAAAAAGGGTTAGCAGAAGTAATAGGGACATTCTTTTTAGTCTTTATTGGTACAGGTACTGCAGTATTAAGTGGTAATGTTGTTGGAACGTTGGGGATTGGTCTAGGGTTTGGTTTAGCGATTATGGTTGCTGCTAATACAATCGGACAAATTTCTGGGGCACATTTGAATCCAGCTGTAACACTAGCTTTTTTAGTAAATAAACGTCTTGGTGTCCAAGATTTTATTGTTTATGTTGTTGGACAAATTATTGGAGCGATACTTGGTACTGGGTTACTAAGATTGATTTTAGGAATGACTGATTTAGGTGTAGATAACCTAGCTCAAACAACTTATCAAGGTATTTCAACAACAGGCGCATTTATCATTGAAATGACGCTAACAGCCATTTTAGTATTTGTTATTATGTCTGTGACAAGTAAAAAAGGTGAAACCTCTTATAATGGTTTAGCAATTGGTTTAACTTTAACAATGTTACATTTTATTGGGGTTCCTTTAACAGGCATGTCAGTAAACCCTGTGAGAAGTTTATCGCCAGCAATATTTGTTGGAGGTGACGCGATGAGTCAACTATGGTTATACATTTTAGCACCATTAGTAGGTGGTTTAATCTCTGCAGTGATTGCAAAAACATTATTACAAACAGAAGAATAGATAATACCAACACCCACAGTCAATTGATTGTGGTTGTTTTTTTATACAACAAATAAACAACGATTTAATAACGAGGTGTATGACATAATAAAAATACTAATAACGCTACAATATGAAGGGGGAAATAGATTGAAACGTTATACTATAAGGAGTGTTTGTACAATAAATTGTTTATTATGAAGTTTTTTTATTGTTATTTTATAAATAATGTACACTTTATTTATAAAAACTCAGATTAAATGAAAAGAATTCTCATGCATGTTATGATAAAGGAGAGACTTTAGTTGTAGGAGGAATGCACATGGCAAAAGAAGAATCAGTAAATAAAAAGAATGACGAGTTAAAAAAGTTATCTAACTTAAGTGCTAGGGAATTAATGATGGAGTTTCGCACTTCACCTGATGGACTTAGCTCTGAAGATGCTGAAAAACGGCTAGATGAATTTGGCGAGAATAAGGTAAATGTACAAAAGCCTAAACCTTGGTATCGTGTATTACTGGAGTCTTTTATGGATCCATTTATTTATGTTTTAGCAGCTTTATTGGTTGTGTCTGCTTTGACAAAAGATTTTGAAGCGGTTCTTGTGATGAGTACGATGATTTTAATCAGTGCATTTATTCGATTTGCTCAAGATTTCAAAGCACAAAAAGAGTCACTGTCATTACAAAATTTGGTGAAACATACTAGTGCGGTTAAAAGAGATGGCGAAATAAAAGAAAGACCAATGGAAGATGTGGTACCTGGAGACATTGTATACTTATCAGCTGGAGATATGATACCAGCTGATGGGGTTCTTATTTGGACGAAAGACTTGTTCGTTAATCAGTCTTCTTTAACAGGGGAGTCAATGCCTGTTGAAAAATTTGAGTCAGATAAGGTCGATGTAAAAGTGGATGAAGATACCTCAGCGATTGATCTAAATAATTTAGTATTTATGGGGACAGATATCTTGAGTGGTCAAGGTGAAGTCATTATTTTAAGAACAGGTCAAGATACATTCTTTGGCGATATTGCGGAATCTGCTAGTACGGCCCGCGCGTTAACAAGTTTTGACCGTGATCTAAATCGTATCAGTAAATTATTATTAAAAATGGTAACAGTATTGTTCCCAGTCGTATTTTTGATAAATGGTTTATCAAAAGGGGATTGGACACAGGCGTTCTTCTTTGCGATAGCAGTTGCAGTTGGGTTAACACCAGAAATGTTACCGATGATTGTGACTAGTAACTTAGCCAAAGGGTCACAAACACTAGCTAAGAAAAAAGTAATTGTAAAAGAATTAAATGCTATTCAAAACTTAGGGTCAATGACCGTTCTTTGTACTGATAAGACAGGAACTATTACAGAAGATCGAGTGGTATTAGTAGAACATGTTAGTCCTTTAGGGGATTCAAATCAAAAAGTATTAGACATGGCCTATCTCAATTCAAACTATCAAACAGGTTGGAAAAATTTAATGGATCATGCCATTATTAATTATTATGAAACCAATCCAGATAAAATGATAACAGATAAAATTGAAAAAATAGATGAGATTCCATTTGATTTTTCTAGGCGTCGTTTGACAGTGGCACTAAAAAGGGATGGCCATCAATTGATGATAACTAAAGGAGCCGTTGAAGAGATGTCGGCCATTTGTTCATATGTTGAAATTGATGACGAAATTGTTCCACTCACTGATGAGTTGATTGAACAAATGTCAGATGTAAACAGACGAATGAATGAACAAGGGATGCGTGTGATTACGGTCGCTTATAAACGAGACGTCCATGACACACCGACTTATGCTGTTAGTGATGAATCTGATATGATACTAGTTGGGTTTGTTGGGTTTTTAGATCCAGCAAAACAATCAGCCGTTACAGCGATTTCTTCCTTGCATCAACATGGAGTTAACGTAAAAGTATTAACAGGAGATAATGAAATTGTGTCCCGAAAAGTGTGTCGTGATGTCGGCATTGAAGTCGGTAAATCCTATATAGGGACAGATATAGACGCTATGGAGGATGACGAATTAAAACAAGCAGTGAATGACGTGCAACTATTTGCGAAGTTAAACCCAATGCAAAAAGCAAGAATTATTAATACGTTAAAAGATCAAGGTGAAACAGTTGGGTTTATGGGAGATGGAATCAATGATGCTCCAGCGTTAAGAGCGGCAGATGTTGGGATTTCAGTTGATACTGCGGCTGATATTACAAAAGAAGCAAGTTCCATCATTCTTCTTGAAAAAAGTTTAGTTGTATTGGAAGATGGTGTGTTAGAAGGACGTAAAGTATTTAAAAATATGATGAAGTATATCATGATTACGATTAGTTCTAACTTTGGGAATGTTTTTTCCGTTTTAGTTGCTAGTGCGTTTCTACCATTCTTACCTATGCTATCGATTCAATTGTTGATTCAAAATTTAGTGTATGATATTTCGCAACTTGCTATGCCATGGGATAATGTCGATGAAGAGCAAATCATGAAACCAGTAAGATTTGATATAAAAAATCTGTTGCATTTTACTCTCTTCATTGGGCCAATCAGTAGTGTTTTTGATATTATCACCTTTGCTGTGATGTGGTTTGTGATAAGTGCGAATACAGTTGCACAGCAAAGTGTGTTTCAATCTGGTTGGTTTTTAGTTGGATTATTTACGCAAACACTGGTTGTTCATGTCATTCGTACGGAAAAAATACCTTTCATCCAAAGTGTTGCTAGCCCACAAATGTTAATGATGAGTGCGTTAGCTACCGGGTCAGGGCTGTGTATTATTTTATTTGAACCATTAAGACAAGCATTTGATTTTGGCGAATTACCAAGGGAGTATTGGATTTGGTTGATTGTTATCAGCTTTTCTTATTTAGTATTGCAACAGTTAATTAAAAAACTTTATATAAAAAAATATCATAAATGGATATAACGTGAATTTAATCACTTTCTTCATAAAAAAACAATAATGTTTTGAATTAAAAGAACTCTTTGAGATAAAGGGTTCTTTTTTTAGTAAATAGGGTAAATTTGTTGAGATAAGAGAGTGAGTTAGTCTGGAACCATGTAAGATAGCGTTTTTAAAGAATTTTATATATAACAGATTTTTGTTTCAACTGATACAGTTTTTGTTTTTTTTACATAGAAATTAAATTTGATAGATAAAAAAACTTGTAAAGTGATATTTTTCACTATGTTTTCACAACGTTATTCAATAAGGTTTTTAAGATAAAAAAATCGAGCGGATTGCTTGCAATGTGAATAAAGTCATGTTAAATTGAATTTGTCAAATTGAAAAAAAGTAATACAGTTTTTTTTCCTGTTTGAGAAACCAATATGATTACGTAAAAAAGAGAGGAATGTGTAACAATATGGCTAAGAAAAAAGTAAACCCACTTGATTTTGCAGCATTGATGGAAGACATTAACGCAGATTTTCCAACGATTCAAGTGTTAGATAAAGATGGTAAGGTTGTTAATAAAGATTTATTACCTGATTTATCAGATGAAGAATTAGTAGAATTAATGACAAGAATGGTATGGGCAAGAGTTTTAGACCAACGTTCAACTGCATTAAACCGTCAAGGACGTTTAGGATTCTACGCACCAACAGCTGGCCAAGAAGCAAGTCAATTAGCAAGTCAATTTGCTATGGATAAAGAAGATGTGTTATTACCAGGATATCGTGATGTTCCACAATTAATTCAACATGGTTTACCACTTAGAGATGCATTTTTATGGTCAAGAGGGCATGCAGCAGGTAGTGAATATGCTGAGAGTTTACAAGCTTTACCACCACAAATCATTATCGGAGCACAATATGTGCAAGCAGCTGGCGTAGCTTTAGGTCTTAAAAAACGCAACAAACCAAACGTTGCATTTACTTATACAGGTGATGGCGGTTCTTCACAAGGTGATTTCTATGAAGGAATCAACTTTGCAGGAGCTTACAAAGCAAACGCTGTATTCTTTATTCAAAACAATGGTTATGCCATCTCAACTCCACGTGAATTACAAACAGCCGCTAATACATTAGCTCAAAAAGGTATCGCAGCTGGTATTCCAAGTATTCAAGTAGATGGTATGGACGCATTAGCAGTATATAAAGTAACTAAAGCAGCTCGTGAATGGGCAGCAGCAGGAAACGGACCAGTTTTAATTGAAACATTAACATTCCGTTATGGACCACACACATTATCAGGGGACGATCCAACAAGATACCGTACTCAAGAAGTTGAAGATGAGTGGCATGCAAAAGATCCATTAACTCGTTTCAGAATTTACTTAACAGAAAAAGGTTTATGGTCTGAAGAAAAAGAAGAACAAGTTATTGAACAAACTAAAGAAGAAATCAAAACAGCTATCAAAGCAGCTGATGCAGCACCAAAACAAAAAGTTTCAGATTTCTTGAAAAACATGTTTGAAGTAACACCTAAATTAATCCAAGAACAAATTGACACATTTGAAGCAAAGGAGTCGAACTAAATCATGGCACAAAAAACAATGATTCAAGCAATTACAGATGCTTTAGCAATAGAACTTGAAGCAAATCCAGATGTATTAGTATTTGGTGAAGATGTTGGTAATAACGGTGGGGTGTTCCGTGCCACTGAAGGATTACAAGAAAAATTTGGTGTGGATCGTGTATTCGATACACCATTAGCTGAGTCAGGTATCGGTGGTTTAGCATTCGGTTTAGCTTTAGAAAACTTCCGTCCAGTTGCAGAAATCCAATTCTTTGGTTTCGTATTTGAAGTAATGGATGAAATTATCGGGCAAATGGCTCGTACTCGTTACCGTATGAGTGGTACTCGTAATATTCCAGTTACAATCCGCGCCCCATTTGGTGGTGGTGTTCATACACCTGAAATGCATGCGGATAACTTAGAAGGGTTAATCGCTCAATCACCAGGTGTACGTGTGGTTATTCCAAGTAATCCATATGATGCAAAAGGATTATTAATTTCAGCTATTCGTGACAACGATCCAGTTGTTTTCTTAGAACACATGAAATTATACCGTTCATTCCGTGAAGAAGTTCCAGAAGAAGCTTATACCGTTCCTTTAGATAAAGCAGCTATAACACGAGAAGGAACAGATGTTTCAGTTATTACTTACGGAGCAATGGTTCGTGAAGCAATCAAAGCAGCAGAAGCTTTAGAAAAAGATGGCATCTCTGTTGAAATCATTGACTTAAGAACAGTTGCTCCATTGGATGTGGATACAATTATTGCCTCTGTTGAAAAAACAGGACGTGTTGTAGTCGTTCAAGAAGCACAAAGACAAGCCGGAGTTGGCGCTCAAGTTGTTTCAGAAATTTCAGAAAGAGCGGTTCTTTCTTTAGAAGCACCAATCGGACGTGTTTCAGCACCTGATACAGTATATCCATTTGGTCAAGCAGAAGGTGCATGGTTACCAAATGCATCAGATATCGAAGCAAAAGTAAGAGAAATTCATTCATTCTAATTTAATTGAAATTAACTGAATGCACAACAGAAGGAGAGAAAATAACAGATGGCTTTTAAATTTAAATTACCAGACATTGGTGAAGGTATCGCAGAAGGCGAAATCGTTAAATTGTTTGTTAAAGAAGGCGACACAATCAACGAAGATGATACGTTATTAGAAGTACAAAATGATAAATCAGTAGAAGAAATTCCTTCTCCTGTAACAGGTAAAGTATTAAAAGTTCTTGTATCAGAAGGAACAGTAGCAAACGTTGGTGACGTGTTAGTTGAAATCGACGCACCAGGACATGAAGACGAAGAAGAAACAGTAGCACCTGCTGAAGAAGTAGCTGCACCAGCAGCAAGTGCTCCTGCAGCTAACACAGGTGGCGTGTTCCAATTTAAATTACCAGATATCGGTGAAGGTATTGCTGAAGGTGAAATCGTAAAATGGTTTGTTTCTGCTGGAGATACAATCAACGAAGACGATACATTGTTAGAAGTACAAAATGATAAATCAGTAGAAGAAATTCCTTCTCCTGTAACAGGTAAAGTCGTTAACGTATTAGTACCAGAAGGAACAGTAGCAAACGTTGGTGATGTATTAGTAGAAATTGATGCACCAGGACATAACGATGCTCCTGCAACAAGTGCATCAGCTACTGAAACGCCAGCAGCTGCAGCTCCAACTGCAAGTACACCAGCAGCACCAAGTGAGCCAACTGGTAAACCAAGTGCTCGTGTATTAGCAATGCCATCAGTACGTCAATATGCTCGTGCTAAAGGTGTTGATATTACGTTAGTAACACCAACAGGTAAAGGTGGACGTGTGGTTAAATCTGATATTGATAACTTTGGTTCAGCACCAGCAGCTCAATCAACTGAAAAAGTTGCTGTATCTGAAGAAAAAGTTGCTGTTGCACCAGCTAAAGAAACTGCTAAACCAGCAGCACCATTTGTTGGTATGCCTGAAGTTGAAGTTCGTGAAAAAATGACTCCAACACGTAAAGCAATTGCTAAAGCAATGGTAAACAGCAAACATACAGCTCCTCATGTAACATTACATGATGATGTTGAAGTATCTAAATTATGGGATCACCGTAAGAAATTTAAAGATGTTGCAGCAGCAAGAAATACTAAATTAACTTTCTTGCCATATGTTGTTAAAGCATTAACTGCAACTATGCAAAAATTCCCAACATTAAATGCATCAATTGATGATGCAACAAACGAAATTGTTTACAAACATTACTATAACATTGGTATCGCAACTGATACTGATCATGGTTTATATGTACCTAACGTTAAACAAGCAAACACTAAGAGCATGTTTGATATTGCAGATGAAATTAACGAAAAAGCAGCTTTAGCTATCGAAGGTAAATTAACTGCAGCTGATATGCGTGATGGTACTGTAACAATTAGTAATATTGGTTCTGTTGGTGGTGGCTGGTTTACACCGGTTATTAACTACCCAGAAGTTGCTATCTTAGGTGTTGGGACTATTACACAACAGCCTGTTGTGAATGCAGATGGAGAAATTGTTGTTGGAAGAATGATGAAATTATCATTAAGCTTTGACCACCGTATCGTTGATGGAGCAACAGCACAAAAAGCAATGAACAATATTAAACGTTTATTAGCTGATCCAGAATTATTATTAATGGAAGGATAAGGTGAATAGTTAATGGTTGTAGGAGATTTCGCATTAGAATTAGATACAGTAGTAATTGGTGCAGGACCTGGTGGATATGTTGCCGCAATTCGTGCAGCACAAATGGGTCAAAAAGTAGCCATTATTGAAAAAGAATACATTGGCGGCGTTTGTTTAAACGTCGGATGTATTCCATCAAAAGCACTAATTAGTGCAGGACATAAATATCAAGAAGCAATGCATTCAGCTATTTTTGGTGTAACTGCTGATAATGTGTCACTTGATTTTTCTAAAACTCAAGAATGGAAAAACAACCAAGTAGTTTCAAAATTAACTGGTGGGGTTGAATTCTTACTTAAGAAAAATAAAGTTGAAATTATCCGTGGGGAAGCATTCTTCGTTGATGAAAATACGTTACGTGTTATCGATGGTGACCATGCGCAAACTTATTCATTTAATCATGCTATTGTTGCAACTGGTAGTCGTCCAATCGAAATTAAAGGATTTAAATTTGGTGGACGTATTATTGATTCAACTGGTGGATTAAGCTTAACTGAAGTTCCTAAAAAATTAGTGATCGTCGGTGGTGGCGTTATCGGTGCTGAATTAGGTGGAGCATATGCTAACCTAGGTGCTGAAGTAACAATTTTAGAAGGTTCTCCACAAATTTTACCAACATTTGAAAAAGATATGGTTAAACTTGTTGAAAAAGAATTTGACAACAAAGGTATCAAAGTTGTCACAAAAGCAATGGCTAAAGAAGCTGTTGACAATGGCGATAGCGTGACTGTAACTTATGAAGTTGACGGTAAAGAAGAAAAAGTTGAAGCAGATTACGTTATGGTAACTGTAGGTCGTCGTCCAAACACTGATGATTTAGGTTTAGAAATCTTAGGCGTTGAGATGACTGATCGTGGATTAGTAAAAGTTGATAACCAAGGACGCACTAACGTGAAAAGTATTTTTGCAATTGGTGACATCGTTCCTGGAGCTGCACTTGCTCACAAAGCAAGTTATGAAGCTAAAATTGCTGCAGAAGCCATTGCTGGTGAACCAGTAGCAGTTGATTATCGTGCAATGCCAGCTGTAGCCTTTACAGATCCTGAATTGGCAACTGTTGGTATGACAGAAAAAGAAGCAAAAGAAGCTGGATTAAACGTGAAAGCATCTAAATTCTCATTAGGTGGAAATGGTCGTGCTTTATCATTAAACCAAACTGAAGGATTTGTACGTTTAGTTACAACTAAAGAAGACAACGTGATTGTTGGTGGACAAGTTGCTGGTATTAGTGCTAGTGATATTATTGCAGAAATTGGTTTAGCTGTTGAAGCTGGAATGAATGCTGAAGATATCGCTTTAACTATCCACTCACATCCATCATTATCTGAAGCTGTTATGGATACAGCTGAGTTAGCATTAGGTATGCCAATTCACATGTAATTTTAAATAAGCATTGTTTGTTCGGACGTATAAAGCATCTCTTTTCAGAGGTGCTTTTTTATTTTTTAAACGTGTATTATTCAAAAGTATATGTTATGATAATTTTCTTGGAAAAGAATTAAGGGAGGGAAAAAGGTGTTACTTAGTATAAAAAAGAATGAGTGGGTAGGAAACCCACGTGAAAATATTTTTGCTGGATTAGTGTCATCGGTCGCAATTTTACCTGAAGTAATAGGGTTTGCCATTATCGCAGGAGTTCATCCAATGTCGGCATTATTTGCTTCAGCTATTACCTTATTAGTCATTACGTTAACTGGTGGTAGACCTGCTATGGTATCTGCTGCAGCCGGATCGATGGCTTTAGTAATTGCAGGATTAGTACAGTCGCATGGGCTAAACTATATGATTGCTGCTACCATATTAACAGGTATATTTCAATTTATTTTAGGTTATTTGAATATTCATAAAATCATGAAACACATACCTAAAAGTGTCATGATAGGTTTTGTTAATGGATTAGCGATTTCAATTTTTTTAGCACAAGTTCAACAATTACCTGAACAAAATGTGATTGGCTATGTCATGGTTATTGTTAGTATATTAGCCATATATTTACTACCCAAAGTGATTAAAGTTGTGCCACCAGCACTTATTATTATTACGGTCATGACTATCTTATCATTTGTTTTTAAAGGTAGTTTCTTTACTGTTGGTGATTTAGGAAATATGTCCTCACTTGATGTATCATTTGGCTTACCACTTGTACCAATGAGTTTAGAAACACTGTGGATAATCTTACCAACAGCCATTTCATTAACGTTTATCGGACTAATGGAAACACTATTAACAGTTCCTATAGTAGATGAGATGACAAACTCAACTAGTGATAGTAAACGTGAAGTGAAAGCACAAGGACTGGCTAATTTTATTACGGGATTATTTGGTGGCCAAGCTGGATGTGCGATGATAGGGCAAGCTGTGATAAATGTTAAATCAGGTGGACGGACACGTTTGTCAACATTTGTATCAGGTACGACGTTATTACTGTTCATTTTTGTTTTAAACTCACTCATGATGGTGATTCCAACGGCAGCTTTGATTGGAATTATGATAACAGTTGCAGGGGATACATTTGATTGGAAAAGTTTACAGTTAGTAAAATCATGGGAAATGATTGAAAGTACTGCGATGTTAGTCACTGTCGTTGTTATTGTTTACACAGGAAACTTAGCAATTGGGATTTTGTGTGGTGTCGTATTAAATGGATTACTTATATTATTGACAAAATTAAATAAAAAATAGTAAAAAGGCAATGAGAACTCATCATAATTTTTATATCACAGAGAGAAAAAGTAAAAAAACTAAAGCGTTTGTTTGGTTATTATCCATTGATTTTGCAAGAGGATTATGTGAAACCCGTTGTGTTTGTGATTATCATACTATAATTAATATATTAGAAATAGAACAACACCAGTTGATAGAAAGAAGAGATTAATTTAGATAGTGATGGTTATGAAAAAGTTAGGGAAGATATGAAAATTATATGAATGTCATAATTAAATTCTTGACGAAACATCAAAACCCTTGTATCATACTTTTTGGGCACTCTTGAAAAATAGAGGCAGATAGACTTAAATGAAAGCTCCCTTATTCATACGAATAGGGGGCTTTTCTTTGTTTTTTATAAAAGTATCTTCCCCAAGAAATATATGAAAAGAGGCGAATGTTATGACAAAGTACATTTTTGTAACAGGTGGAGTGGTATCTTCAATTGGAAAAGGGATTGTAGCAGCATCGTTAGGTCGATTATTAAAAAATCGTGGATTGAATGTAACTATTCAAAAATTTGATCCCTATATTAACATTGATCCTGGAACAATGAGTCCTTACCAACATGGTGAGGTATTCGTCACTGAAGATGGGGCAGAAACAGATTTAGATTTAGGTCATTATGAGCGATTTATAGATATTAATTTAAATCAACACTCAAATGTGACCACAGGAAAAGTTTATTCTGAGGTAATCAGAAAAGAAAGAAAAGGAGAATATCTTGGTGCGACAGTCCAAGTAATCCCACATATTACCAATGAAATCAAAGAAAAAATGATGGCAGCAGCTGATACAAATGAAGCAGATGTGATTATCACTGAAGTCGGTGGAACAGTTGGCGATATTGAGTCTTTACCATTTTTAGAAGCACTAAGACAGATGAAAGCAGATGTTGGTAAAGATAATGTATTATATATCCACACAACATTGATTCCTTATTTAAGAGCAGCAGGGGAAATGAAAACCAAACCGACACAACATAGTGTGAAAGAATTACGTAGTCTTGGGATTCAACCAGATATTTTAGTTGTTAGAACAGAAGAAGAAGTGCCACAAGAAATGAAACAAAAGTTAGCACAATTTTGCGATGTGCCTGAAGAAGCAGTTATTGAATCAAGAGATGTGAAAACATTGTACGATATTCCATTAAATTTAGAAGCACAAGGATTGGATGATATTGTGTGTGATCATTTAGGGATTGAAGCGCCTAAAGCAGATATGGCAGAGTGGCAAGAAATGGCAAAACACGTGCTAAACTTAAAATACAAAACACGTATTGCATTAGTTGGGAAATATGTTGAGTTACCTGATGCTTATTTATCAGTTGTGGAAGCATTAAAACATGCTGGATATGAACATGATACAAACATCGAAATTGAGTGGATTCAATCAGAAAATGTCACAAAAGAAAATGTCTCTGATTATTTATCAACAGTAGACGGTGTTCTTGTGCCAGGTGGATTTGGCGACCGAGGAATTGAAGGGAAAATCGAAGCGATCCGCTACGCCAGAGAACATAATATTCCCTTCTTAGGTATTTGTTTGGGTATGCAAATGGCCTGTGTTGAATTTGCAAGAAACGTCTTGATGCTTGAAGGAGCAGATTCAAAAGAAACTGCACCAGAAACGCCTTATAACATCATTGATTTAATGTTAGATCAAGAAGGTGTAGAAGATATGGGAGGAACGTTACGTCTAGGAGCTTATCCATGTGAGTTGAAACCAGACACTAAAACACGTAACTTATATAATGGTGAAGAGTTAATCAGTGAACGTCATCGCCACCGTTATGAATTTAATAACGCATTTCGTGAGTCATTTGAACAAGCGGGAATGGTCTTTTCAGGTGTTTCACCAGACAATCGTTTAGTTGAAATAGTTGAAATTCCAGCAAATGATTTCTTTGTTGCAAGTCAATTTCATCCCGAATTCAAATCACGTCCAAATAGAAGTCATCCGTTATTTAATGGATTTATTAGAGCTAGCTTAAATAACTAGAACGTTAATAAAAAATACATATTATCATGATATATTTAGATTATAAAAAATGAGTATGATAATGTATGTATTATAGTAATGATTAGTTTAGGGATAAATTATTAAATGGGCAGTAGGATTAACATTGTACTAAAGAAGAGTAAAAATTTATTATTTTTTATGATCCAGACAAACGACACAAGATATGTTACAAAAATGAGAGAAAAAGTTAAGTTAAGTGTTAATCATTGTTGGTTGCAATGTTACCACTTATCCTAACTTTTAAGGAGGAAAACCATGAAAAAGCTAGGATTCGATTCTCAGAAATACATTGAAGAGCAATCAAAATTTATTTTAGAACGTGTAAATAATTATGATAAATTATATTTAGAGTTTGGTGGTAAATTAATCGGAGATAAACATGCAAAACGTGTGTTGCCAGGTTTTGATGAAGACTCAAAAATCAAAATACTACAAAAATTAAAAGATAAAGCAGAAGTCATTATTTGTGTGTATGCTGGAGATATTGAGCGCAATAAAATTCGCGGTGATTACAACATCACGTATGACATGGATATCTTAAAATCAATTGATGAGTTTAATGAGTATGGCTTATCTGTTAACAGTGTGTTAATCACACGTTACAGTGGCCAACCTTCAACGAAAATCTTTATTAACAAATTAGAAAAACGAAATATTAAAGTTTATACGCATGAAGCAATTGACGGTTACCCATATAACATTGACCAAATAGTCAGTGATGAAGGCTTTGGAAAAAACCCATATATACCAACAACAAAACCAATTGTCGTTATCACGGCTCCAGGAGCTGGTAGTGGAAAATTGGCAACAAGTTTAAGCCAAATCTATCATGAAAATCGTTTAGGACGAGTGGCAGGGTACTCAAAATTTGAAACATTTCCAGTTTGGAATATCCCATTAAAACACCCGTTAAATATCGCCTATGAAGCGGCAACTGTGGATTTGAAAGACGTGAACATGATTGATTCATTCCATTTTGAAGCCTATGGTGAGGTTGCAGTTAACTATAATCGTGATATCGAAACATTCCCAGTTATTAAGCGAATTATTGAACGAATCACTAACCAAGAGTCAGTCTTTAAATCACCGACAGATATGGGTGTAAACCGAGTTGGCTTTGGTATAATCGATGATGATGTGGTTAAAGAAGCTTCAAAAGAAGAAATTATTCGTCGTTGCTTTGATACAGAGTGTTTTTATAAACGTGGAATGGTTGACGAGGACGTGGTTAATCGTATTCAACTTATTATGGAAGAGATGGAACTTAAAAAAGAAGATCGTCGTCCAGTACTTCCTGCAAGAGAGTATGCTGACAAGTTGAAAGAAATGACTGAAGGTGAAGAGGCTGTTAACCCAATGTCAGTTATGGCGTTTGAATTATCAACTGGAGAAATTGTAACAGGTCGTACATCAGATTTGATGGATGCCTCAGCTGCTGCTATTTTAAACTCAATTAAACGTTTAGCTAATATTTCAGATGACATTTTATTATTGTCTCCTGTTATTTTAGAAACCATTCAAAAAATGAAAGTGGACGAATTAGGCAATAAAATGACTGCTTTAAACGCCAATGAAGTCCTAATTGCGTTATCAATAAGCGCTGTAACGAACCCAACAGCTCAACTAGCTTATGAACAATTGGCTAATCTTGACGGAGTTGAAGCACACTCAACCGTTATGCTGAACAAAGATGATGAACAGGTTCTTAAAAAATTGGGCATAAATGTGACCAGTGACCCAGTCTTTTCATCAGAAAATCTTTTCTATATCTAAAAGTAAATACTTGAAATAATAAGCAAACCTAGATACACTATGTAAGTTAGGTTTACTTGTTGTTTTTTGAAGGGAGAAATGAACAATGAAAGACAGTAGTATGAGAAAATCTTTTATATCAGTCATCATTATTTTTATAGGAACATTGTTAATATTAACCTTGTCAAGAACGATAGCAGGGACAAATGGTTATATCTATTTTTTTATTTCAGTATTTTGGTTTATTGGTTTATTTTTAAGAGATATCAACACAAAAAAAGAAATGTTATCACATCAATGGAAAGACTTTAAAAAGATGAAATGGCGCCATATATTATACGTTGTGATCACATTAATTTTAGTTTCATTTATTATTCAAATCACTAGACCGTTTTTTAATCAATTTATTCCAAAAAATCCGGTGTATAGTTATGCTTATGATATTAATACAGCATTAGGACTTTTGTTTTCTGTATTAGCTGGTATAGTTGATTTAATTGTAGCCTTTGTTGAAGAAATAACTTATCGCTATGAAGGTATGTATGTATACAAATCTAATAAGATGTTAGTATCTATCATGTTAATTTTATCTAGTATATTATTTGGTTTTTCTCATTACTATAATTTTGGTGGCAGTTTTATAGCTAGTATGCCGTACGCTTTCGCTGGTTTGGTATTTGGTTTAATGTATTTGCTATCAAAAAATATTTGGGTACCAGTTATTGCCCATTTATTGTTTAATAGTACAGCTATTTTATCTAGTTTATTTTTAGTGATTGTTAAGTTAATTAGTTAAGAAAGGTGTAAGCATAATGGAAGAGACGTACCGTCTAATAGGTTTTATTGCGATTACAATCGGTATTATTTTTATTATGATAGGCATATATTTCTTTTATATAAGCGGTTCTTTTAATTAAATAAACATCTATTGAGGCGACTGTATGTTATAGTCGCCTATTTTTTTATGTATTTTTATAAACAATAGAGTTGTGAAAATGATTCTCATTTGTTATAATGGTTTTTAGTTTAGGTTAGCCTAAAAAATATTTAAACTAATCCAAAAAATAGAAAAGGTGAAAGAAATGCAAGAAGAAGCATTAACAATGTCTTATGAGTATTTAACTCATGAACCAATAGATGTACAACATATATCAGTATCATATCAAGCTAAAGTAGCTTTAGAAGATATCAGTTTATCCATTGAGCCTGGAAAAATCACAGGGATTATCGGACCTAATGGTGCAGGTAAGTCGACTTTTTTAAAAAGTATTATTGGACTGATTAAAACAGACAGTGGTCGTGTCACGATAGGTGGTCAGTCCATTGATTTAATCAGAAAGAAAGTGGCTTACGTTGAACAACGAAGTGTCATAGATTTAACTTTTCCAATAAAAGTTGATGAAACGGTCCTGTTAGGCACATATCCTAATTTAGGATTATTCCGTCGACCTAAAAAAGAGGATCGACAAAAAGTAAAAGAGTCGCTTGAAAAAGTAAAAATGGAGAACTTTGCTAAACGACAAATAGGAAATCTATCAGGTGGACAATTACAACGCGTATTTATTGCAAGAGCTTTAGCACAAGATGCAGATATTATCTTTTTAGACGAACCATTTGTAGGGATTGACATGGTGAGTGAAAAATTAATTGTTGAACTATTACAAGAGTTGAGAGATGAAGGGAAAACAATTGTGATTGTTCATCATGATTTACATAAAACCAAAGAGTACTTTGACAACTTAATTATTTTAAATAAAAAGTTAATCGCCAGTGGTCCAGTATCAAAAACATTTACGACTTCAACAATCCAACAAGCTTACGGGGAAACAATGGGTGAAATTGTAATTAAAGGAGTGAATGACTAATGATACAACATTTTATTGAAGGTTTAGTAAAATATGATTTTCTACAAAACGCCTTAATCACGTCTGTCATCGTAGGTGTTGTATCAGGTGTGATTGGGAGCTTTATTATTTTAAGAGGAATGTCTCTGATGGGAGATGCGATTTCTCATGCAGTATTACCTGGAGTTGCGGTGTCTTATATGCTTGGTGGTAGCTACATGATAGGAGCATCAATTTTTGGAATAATGGCAGCAGGATTGATTGGTTTTGTGACACAAAAAAGTAAATTAAAAAACGATACAGCTATCGGGATTGTCTTTAGTTCATTTTTCGCTTTAGGGATTATTTTAATCTCATTTGCCGAAAGCTCGACCGATTTATATCATATTCTATTTGGAAATGTATTAGCTGTTAAACCAAGTGATATGTACACAACATTAGCCGTTGCGGTTGCTGTCATTTTATTTGTGGTTTTATTTTATAAAGAATTATTAGTCAGCTCATTTGATCCAGTCATGGCACAAGCATACGGATTAAAAGTTCAAGTCATTCATTATGCGTTAATGTTTTTCTTAACGCTCGTTGCAGTATCATCCCTACAAACAGTCGGCACTATTTTGGTGGTTGCTATGCTTGTGACACCTGCTGCTACAGCTTATCTGTTAACGGATAAGCTATCAACGATGATTGTGCTTGCTAGTAGTTTAGGTGCCATTAGTGCCGTGATTGGCTTATTCTTTAGCTATTCCTATAACTTAGCTTCAGGAGCCACTATTGTTCTGACCACTGTTGTATTTTTTATCATGGCGTTTATATTTTCCCCAAAACAAGGATTTATTTTTAAAAGAAAAGAGGAAGTTGTCATTGAAGAAGTCTAGTCTTATTTTATCAAGTCTTATAGCAGGGTTAATGGTATTCTTTTTAGCTGGATGCTCAACGGGAGAATCATCTACAGAGAAAAATTCAGCGAATGATAAGTTTAAAGTAGTAGCAACGAATTCGATTATTGCAGATATGGTTGAAAATGTGGGTGGGGAACATGTTGATGTTCACAGTATTGTTTCTAGGGGTACAGACCCACATGAATATGAGCCACTTCCTGAGGATATCTCAAAATCAACCGATGCGGATGTGATTTTCTATAATGGGTTGAATCTTGAAACAGGTGGCAATAGCTGGTTCTTAAAATTAATGCAAACAAGTAAGAAAAAAGAAAATGAAGATTATTTTGTTGTCAGTAAAAATGTTGAGCCAATGTATCTAACGAGTGAGGGGCAAGAAAGTGAGCAAGACCCTCATGCTTGGCTATCATTAAAAAATGGTATCACTTATGTGAATAACATCAAGGATGTTTTAGCTGAGAAAGATGTAAAACATAAAGAAGATTATGAGAAAAATGCCAAAGCTTATACAGAAAAACTAGAAGCCTTACATAATGAAAATACCAGCCGATTTGCCGATATTCCAAAAGATAAAAATCTACTTGTAACCAGTGAGGGCGCATTTAAATATTTCTCAAAAGCTTACGGGGTAAATGCAGCGTATATTTGGGAAATCAACACAGAAAACCAAGGGACACCTGATCAGATGAGTCAAATCATTGATAAGATTAAACAAACAAAAGTGCCCAACCTATTTGTTGAACAAAGCGTGGATGCTCGCAGTATGGAGACTGTCTCACGAGAAACAGGTATTCCAATTTACGATACAATATTTACTGATTCATTAGCGAAAAAAGGTGAAACAGGAGATACTTATTATGATATGTTGAAATGGAATTTAGATACCATTCATGAAGGATTAATGAAATAACGAAAAACACTCTATTTAATCATCTGACTAAATAGAGTGTTATTTTTATTTCTTTTTCCAACGTAATGTTTGGATTTTAGCTGGCTCAATGGTAGTAGATACCGATGTGTTTTCTTTAAATTCTTCAATCATATTGGCTTCAAACGGTGTGTACTCATTTATTTCTAGGTTAAGAGTAGAAGAGGTTTGATTGGATAAGTTAAATCCTCTTGTAATAATATCTTCTCCAAACTCTTGTCTTTTAAGAGCAGTCAATGCAAATTGTTTACCATCAATGGATAAGAATTGATAATTAGGAGCTAACACGCCTGTGTGACGTGTTGTTTGTTTGACTGTTGTTGGGATTTGGAAACTTTGAGCACGTTTGTAAGAATCAAATAATGTGTTTTCAGTTGTGACTTCTATGGCAAAATCAACCGATTGTTTGCCAAGACACTGAGCTTCTGGCGTTGGGAAATACCCCCAATCCCCTAATTCACCAACAGCACGTAGCAATGTCACAGCAATAGTATTGTTAGTTAGAATTTCATACTCATTTAAACCGTAATTTGATATGGTGATACCATTTTTTTCATCTCTTAACGCTACAAACGAGTGTTGATGTTGTGGATTTGTTGGGTTCTCCCAATGTTTATTTTGTACAGTATTTGGTCTTTCAACTACTTCAAAAATACTTTCGGCAACATGAGTTTCTGTGGTTAAATCAGTCGGGAAAAGAACGCGTAAGCGATGGTCTCGCATTTGATTATCAAATTCAGTGTGACATTTAATTTGACGATTATTCTTTTCTACCCTTAAAGTTGTTTCAAGAGTAAGTGTGCCTAAATCTTTGCTGCGTTGTGCTTGTCTATCCCGCATTTCAATGACAGCTTTCATTTCCTCTTGTAATAAGTCTTCCGCTGAAAGTGGAATCATCATTTGCTGTTCAATCAACACTTCACATACTAATGGTGTATCTGTTACGACGTTAATTGTTGTAGGAAAATCATGTGCATATAAAGGAGTATCATTTTCTGGCTGTTTAAAAATATATTCATTTCCAACATCTCCTACATTTTCAAATATTAATCCACTTGGGTAAGTGATGTTGGTTTCTTTATTGGTTATATCAATCAGTCCATTATTTTGTATAGCCACTTTAATATAATCATTTTCAATCGTTTGAGTGTTTTTATCAAACAAAGTCTTATCCTTAGCTTGGGATGCCCCTTCGACTAAGGCAAATGACTGCCAACTCATTTCATTGAATGACGCAAGAGATAATCTGATTGTTACAAAAATTGCCATATAAGGAATTCTAAAACGATCAGTTGGTAAATCGTAATCAAAAGAGACATCCACAGTCACTAATTCACTTGGAATAATAGTTCCATCACTATCTACTACATGAAATTCATTTAATGTTTTGGCGATTTGTTTTAATTCATCATATAACTCATTCGACTTCCCTTGAGAAAACGGGCGACGCATCCATTCAATCGTTGTTTCAATGACTTCATTTTTTTCGACACCAGCTGTATTAAAAACAACAAACGGTTTACTATTTGTTGGTAAGTTACTTGTGTCAATATTGCTTGTTAAAGCCAAAGTAGCCTCATCTGCTAAGTATTTACCAACTTCTAGAGCCTTATCAAAACGTGACATCATTTCACGATGAACCTCATCCACACTGCATCCACAAATACTATCGTGTGGGTGGTTTTGCATTAAGGTTTTCCAAGCATAACGAAGCTCATCATGTGGATAAGATTTTGTCATGTCATAGGCCATAGTTGCCAATGGTTCTGTGATATTTTCTAATTGTCGTTGGACTTCAGTATTTTTTTGTTTGATATAAATTCTAGCAGAAGCCGTGTTAGCTAATGTGTACCAACCATCCGTTTCTTGTGACGTTAATTCCCCAGTCACGGTACTCAAGTTGTCAGGTAAATCAGACATGACAGCAGCTAAATAATCATCAAAATTACTATGAATAAAGTCAATGTCTGGATAGAGCTCGTTAGCTAAAGCGATGGCTTGTGTCACATCTTTTTGAACAGGTTGATGATCCACACCATTCATCATTAAAAGATGATCCGTTGAAGCATATTGGTTAGCGTCTGCCAATTTTTTCTCCCAAAATTCAATTGCTTCTTTTTTCGTTGTTGGAATTTCATTGCCGTTACTGTACCAGTTGGCAAATAATAAGCCAAATATTTTAGTGCTATCAGGTCCTTCCCACCACATTTCAGAAAATTGAGATGCGTATTTTTCGTCATTGATCACAGCGTTGTTGAATCCAGTTGGCTTGACACCACGTCCAAAGGCAGCCGCTTTAATCCCTGCTTCTTTCATCATTTGAGGTGTTTGTCCCATGTTTCCAAAGGTATCAGGGAAGTAACCCAACATGACAGGCTTGCCCCATTTTTTACTTTCTTCTAGACCAATCAGCGTATTACGTGTATTGGCTTCACTGCTAATAAGAAAATCGTCTTGTAAAATATAAAATGGACCAATCCGTAATTTTCCGTTTTTAATGGCACGTTCTACCGCTTCTTTTTTTTCAGGACGTACTTGTAGGTAGTCATCTAAAATAATCGTTTGGCCATCCAAGTGAAAACTATTGAAATCTGGATTGGTTTCAAAAATTTCTAGTAAATCATCCATCAAACGAATCAGTCTCATATGATGTTGCTCGTAAGGTAAGTACCATTCTCTATCCCAATGACTATGAGATATGATATACACTTTTTTATTTTTCATGTCAGAATCTCCCTTGTTTAGTTGTAATGTGCCTCAATGGTGATATCAAAGTAATCCATAACGAGTTCGCAAAACATCATATTCGCCCAAGAAAACCATTCTCGGGTAAAGTGATTTGGATTATTAACGTCAAATCCTTCGTGCATCAAGTGTGTGCCACCATCGCAATCAACGAGTAAATTTAAAATCCGTTCTTTTTCTTGTTTATCATCTGTTGTTAGACCTTCTATAGCTAAAGCAATCGGCCAAACATAGTTTTCTGGTGTGTGCGAACTGCCAATCCCTTTAGCAAATTCACCCTCATAAAAATAAGGATTTTCTTTACTTAGTAACGTTTTTCTAGTTGAAAGATAGAGTGGATCGTTTTTATCTAGATAGCCAAGGTAAGGAGCGGCCATTAAACTCGGCACATTTGAATCATCCATAATAGAATAATGTCCTTTTCCGTCTACTTCATAAGCAAAGATATTCTCGCCATCATTATTTTCTACAATAGCATGCTCTTTAATCCCATCATCGATTTCTTTTTTTAGTTTATTTGCTTGTTCTAGCACAGTCATATCTGTAAATAAGGTTGAATAGAGTTCAACAATATAGCCTAAAACCACCACAGCAAACATATTTGATGGGACAAGATAACCATATTGACACGCATCATCGCTTGGTCTAAAACCAGACCATGTCATCCCAGTATAGTCAACAGGTGTGCCTTTTCCGTCATGAGTTAACGTATCCTCCAATCGTGTTGTGTCTCTTTCAAAACAATAAGGAGATTGGTCATGATGTTGTTCTGTTTCCCATACGGATAGTATTTTTTTTACGCCTTCATGGAATTCTTCATTAAACTGAGAGGTTTCGCCTGTTTGTTTATATAAAAGATAAGCTAATTGGACAGGATAACATAATGAATCAATTTCATATTTTCTCTCCCAAATCCAAGGAGTCATCTCAGTATGATCGGTTTGATGTCCTTTATTGTTAGGGGTTTCATTAAAAGCATTGGCATAAGGATCCATGTTAATGTATTTAAATTGTCGTTTAACTAGACCAGTAATAAGCGAACGAATGTCGTCATCTTCTTTAGCAATGACTAGGTAGGGACGAAATTGAGCTGTTGAGTCTCTTAACCACATAGCAGGAATATCACCTGTTAAAAGAAACGTAGTTCCATCATCATAGCGACGAACAGTCGTTAACAATGTGTTAGCAAATCCAGCATTGAAGTTTTCTGCCCATCTAGGTTGATTTGCTTCGTGGCATTTTTGTGTCATTTGTTCCATAAAGTGTTGAATAGATTGTGGTATTTCAGTATAAGCCATAATAGCCCTCCTAATGATATATCTTTTATTTACAATTCTTATTATATGATATATCATTATAAGTGTCTAGTGCTTCATCATATTTTTTATTTTGATATATATGGTATGATGTACAATGAAAATAAGGAGTCAGGAGTGGGGAAGAGATGCCAAAGCAGCCATTATATAAAAAAATATATCAAGAATTAAAAAAAGATATACTAACTGGCGTGTACCAAGAAGAAACGCAAGTACCAACAGAATTAGAATTATCTGAAAAATATGATGTTAGTCGGATTACGTCTAAGCGAGCACTAATGGAACTTGAAACAGAAGGACTAATTTATCGAGTACGAGGAAAAGGAAGTTTTGTCAAAAAACGTCAAGAAGTAGCACAGCAAGAAAAAAATAATACCTTACTGTTTGTTATGCCGTTTGCTCAAAACGAGGGGTTAGGAAATTATGCAGAAGGAATACTTGCCTCACTTAACGCATCAGATTATCGTTTACACATGCAATCTCATGATTGGTTACAGACTGAGGATGCTCTGTATTTATCAAGTGACTATGCGGGAGTGGTTTATTACCCAATTAATATGCAAGAAAGCATTGATTTTTTATACCAATGTCAGATGCAACAGCTACCAGTTGTTTTATTAGATAAACAAATCGAAAAAATTCATTACCCTTGCGTTGTGGCAGATAATGAATCTGGTGGCTCTCTTGCAACAAAAGAGTTAATCAGTAAAGGCTATGATGAGGTTATTTTTGTTAGTGGGACGGGTCTAACAGAAAGTTCATCTGTTCGTGATCGTTACATGGGCTATTTATCAGCAGTTTATGAGGCCTCTTTAATACCTCAACATATTGTGAAAACCCCTTTACAAACTATGGACCAGTTCTTTAAGTCAGTCTATGACGTTATTTGTTATAACAAAAAAGAATCTGTTGGTTTAGTCTGTGAAAATGATATTGTTGCTATTAGATTAATGACGTATTTAAAACAACAAGGCATGGATATTGGAGATGAAATTGGTATTATTGGGTTTGATAATATTCAAGCCACACAATTAGTTGATCCACCTTTGACAACTATTGCACAAGATTTCTATCGTATGGGGGAAGTCGCTGGAGAGCTGTTATTAAAACAGTTAAACGGAGAGCCAGTTGACTCATTAGTTAATGTGATTCCTGTTTCCATTATTCCAAGACAAAGTACATAAAAGAATAGTAGAAAAGAGATGACCATATGATGATAGACCAAACGTTGAAAGTATTAGCTGAATATGATGATGTGGTGTTTACAAAACAATATCATGTAGTAGAAGATAAAAATATATCAATGACTTTTTCAGGAACGTTTTTTCGATTTGAAAGTTTAGACAATTGTTTTGACCAGTTCAATTTAGCTCATCCATTTATTTTATGGGAGAAAGAACACGGAGAATTTCAAGTAAAGCATCGATTTAACAGAAACTTATCAAATGATGGCTTTATGTTATCTATCACGGAAGATAAGACAATTTTGATTGACAGTCGCACGATGAACGGTTGCCGTTTTGCTATCGAATTATTACAAAGATTGATTGTTAAAAATAAAAGTCAATTATTTCTACCGATAGTAAAAGTGACACATACTCCGTCATTTGAAGTGAGGGGAGTAATCGAAGGGTTTTATGGTATTCCGTGGTCACATGAGATGAGAAAAGATTGTCTTACTTTTTTATCTTCAAAGAGAATGAACACTTATATGTATGCCCCAAAAGATGATGAGTATCAACGAAAACTTTGGCGAGAGTTATATTCCAAAGAGAAACTAGATGAGTTTAGAGAGTTATTAAATCTATCAACAGCTAATCGCATTGACTTTTGGTATATGATAAGCCCAGGAAATGACTTGAATTATTTAGATAACACAGATTTATCCGTGTTAAAACATAAATTGAAACAAATGGTGCAATTAGGTGTGACACATTTTGGGTTATTAATGGATGATATTGCTTATGAATTAAGTGATGATGTGAAGAAAAAATTTAAAACAAGTGCTCAAGCGCATGCGTATTTGATGAACGTTGTTTATGATTATTTAGTAGAAGAGATCCCTTATGTTAAATTTGCTGCGTGTCCAACAGAATATGATAATCACTATGATTCCCCTTATTTAGAAGAATTGACAAGATTGTTACATCAAGATATTCCACTATTTTGGACAGGACCGACAACACTATCTCGACATATTACGACTGAAGATATAAAAAAAATGTCTGATATTTATCAACGTCAGATGATTATTTGGGATAATGTACCAGTTAATGATTTTGAACAAGATAATGAATTAATTTTTTTAAGTCAGTATAGCAATCGAAGTAAACAGTTATCAGATAATCAGTATAATGTATTAGGAATTGTACTCAATCCAATGGCCCAGTGGGAACTCTCTAAAATAACAGTTGGACATAGTGCAAAATATATGTGGCAAACAGATCGAGCAAATGATTTAGCGATGTGGCATCAAGTATTACAGGAGTATGGTCAAACAAAAGAGAATGGTCGAGCATTAGATATTTTATCAAAACATTTTACCAACAGACATCTTGAACCAAGCATACCAGTAGAGTGGCAGCAGTTAGTAAAGCAACAAGATATTGATGCCTTGACAGATATTTTGAAAGAATTAAGTCAAGCGGTTGAAACACTGAAAAAAATGAACAATCCTAACTTTTTGATAGAGATTAAGCCTTGGTTTGAAAGAGTGATGTTAGAAGACCAGTTATGGCAAGCAATGATATCAAAAAATAATAAAAAAGCACATACTCTGTATCAGGAGTTAATGACTAAAAAACATCGTGTGGGAAGTCAGATACCTATTATTTATTATGAAACCTATCTAAAAAAATCTAGCGGAGAATAGTTCCGCTAGATTTTTTATGTTAATGAGAAAGGTAAATCAGTTTCTGTGTAGTGTTTAATTGGTGGAACTAAGCATAAGTCAAACTCTATGTTTCCACCTGTCATTAAATCATTATGTGTAAAGAAGAGGTGGTTGTAAGGTTGATTATTTCTCAAGATATTTTTTGAATAGTGATATTGTGGGACATTATTGTTTGTCTGAATGGTTAAGTCATTGCCATTTGATAAATGAATCACCGCTTTATCAACAATAGGAATACCTATGACATATTCACCACTACCTGGAGTCACAGGATAAAACCCTAAACTGTTCAAGACAAACCAAGCACTCATGCTACCGTTATCTTCATCTCCTGGATAGCCATCAAATCCTAATTTAAAGGCTTTTGATAGTAATTCTTTTACAATGTGTTGGGTAGTTGGTAGTTCTGCAATATAGTTAAATAAAAATGGCAGATGGAAACTAGGTTGGTTAGAAATGGCAATTTGTCCAAAATCAATGGCTGCCATCTCACTCATTTCATGAATTTCAAACCCGTAGCCATCAACATCAAAAATAGGGTAAGTATTGCACAAATCCGTGATGATTTCTTTAAATCGATCTTTTCCACCAAGTGATTGAATCAATCCACCAAAGTCATGATATGCAGCAAAACTATTTTGATAAGCACTTCCTTCAGCATAATCACGTCCCCAAGCGTAAGGATTAAAAGGTGTTCTTGGTTGTCCATCTTTATCTTTTGAACGTAAGATACCATAGTCAAAGTCAATTAAGTTTCGATAATTAAGTGATTGTTTAGCATATTTTTTTGCCAAGTCTTTATCATCTAACAACTCAGCCACTTGTGAAATACAAAAATCACTATAAGCATAATCTTGAGTGTGGTTGACGCTTTCGTGATAGTGATTTGGTACATAGCCATAAGTTAGATAGTCAAGTGTACCAGATCGACCATAATTATCCTTTCCACTAACGGTTGTGGCACTTTTTAACATGGCTTCAAGGAAATCAGGCATCTTGTCTGTGGCAATATGTTTTACTGCAGCGTCAGCGATGACAGCATCAATCAATGTGCCAGGCATTAAACCTCTTTCATCAGGAGAGAGCCATTTGGGTAAATAGCCACTATTTTTGTACGCATTATAGAAACCTGCCAGCATTTTTTCATATTCTTCTGTTGCGATAAGTGAATACAGAGGGAAAAGCGAACGACAAGTATCCCAAAAACCATTATTAGTATAATAATAACCTGATTTAATGGTTTTACTTAACGTGTCATAGTGAATTGGTTGGTTGTCTTTGTCTAATTCGTACCACGTTTGTGGGAATAAAAAACAACGGTACATCATTTGATAAAATAGTGAAATTTTCTCCTTACTTTTGTCGCTCACTTCAATTCGATTGAGATAATTTAGCCATTTATCTGCAGCTAGATTTTTATGTTCCTCAAAAGTATGAGGTAATTCGCGTTCTAGATTGAGTGTCGCTTGTTCTTGACTAATAAATGATGTCGCAAGTTGTACATCAAGCACTCCATCAGAAGCTAATTTGTCAAATGACAGATAAAGTGTTTCTTCTTCTCCTTTGTAGTGAGTTCCTAAATCAATCATGTGATTATGTTCTTGGTATTTTAAAGACTCAATGTTTGTAGAAAAAGAAAGGTCGATATACATTTTTAACTTTTTATCTTCACAACCAGCTATATTAGAAATATAGCCAGTTAAATGATTGTTTTTAATGGTGAGTGATTTAATACCAGGAGCGGTAAAAAGCATTCCGGCCGTCATATCTTTTCGGTTAAAGGTAAATCTTATATGTGCACCATAAGTATGCGCTGTCAATTCTGTTAAGATACGATGCCTTTCAGAATAAATCGATAGATAATGTGGTTGAAAAGTTGCTTCTTCAGGTCGATAAGATCCTTGGTTAAAAAATAAATCAGTGGAATTTATAGCTCCTGATACAGGTGAAAGTAATAAATGAGAAAAGTCCCCCATCCACGGACTTGGTTGATGGGTTAAACGAATGCCTTGGAAAGTATGATCTCTTGGATGAAACCACCAACTCCCATTTTGATGTGTGGTTTGCGGGCAGAAATAATTCATTGCAAATGGCACACCGGTATAAGGTAAGGTATTCCCACTAGAGTAGCTATGTTGATTAGCTGTCCCGTGACGTGTATCGATGTTTGAAAGTAACATTTAAACTCTCCTTTGATATATCATTTTTATTTTATTTTTATATGATATATCATAACATTTTGATTGAGAAATAAAAAGAGGGTATAAAAAAAGAAACGAAAAAAATCGTTTCTTTTTTACTGTTATATCATATTGTTGGATTGATTTTTTCTAAAGATGATATAACCAAATAAACAAAATAAAAAGCAAATTCCAAAAGAGATAAATTCAAAGACTGGATTATTATAAAATCCACCAAATAAAATAATTAATCCCCCAAGGATTGCTAAAATAGGTGAAATAAGTCCCGTAAAGGTTTCTTTAATGTCTTTGTCTAAATAAAGTTTAATGACTTTAAAATAAAGTGCGATGTACCACAAATAACCAAACACAATCGCAATTTCACCAATGTCACCCAATCCCATTAACTGGAAGTATTGTGTGATGTAGTGAATAATAAACCAACCGCAAGAAGTCAATAAGGCAATAATAGCAGACTGACTACCTAATTTTTTTTGATGATAATTATCTACTATTTTTTGACTATTTGGTAACATATTTTTTGTTGCTAAAGCATATGGCATGCGGATATGTCCCAAAGTAACCCCATTTATTACCCCAAATAATGCTACAAGGATGAATAATAAAATAATTTTTTGACCAATATTGCCAAATAGCATGTCACCAATTTTCATAACAGCCCCTTCACCCATAGATAAGATATATTCGGGACCTAGAATATGTGTGAGACCTAGAAAATAGGATAGATAGACAACTAGAACGATAATCGGACCAAAACATAAGGCTTTTTTCATCGTTTGACTACCACCTTTGACTTCATGTGAGATGGATAAAGCAATAGGCCATCCATCATAGGAAAAAGCCATAGGAGCAAGTGCTGCTAACCATCCAAGACCAACATTTGTTGGTTCAACTAATGGAACAGTTGGTGGAACGACAGGTGTTTCTTTTGACCAAAACAATGCGATAAGCCCAATACCAAGTAAAGGAATTAGTTTAGTAATTGTGGAAATAATTTGAAACCACCCAGCAAATTGACTTGATAAGATATTCAAGCAATAAAAAAATAACATATATCCAAAACCAATTCCCATTTGATAAGTCATCGTTTGAGGTAAATTTAGTAGCATAGTAGTGTAAGTTCCAGCTGCCCATGATACCACGACACCAATGGTAGGAAAATATAAAAATGTCTGATACCAACCAAAGGCACTTGCTGTAGACTCTGAAAAAAATTCTTCAAAATAGGCAACCATTCCACCATTTTTAGTAGTACGCTGTGCTAGATTTGTGAGTGATAAACTTCCAAAAATAATACAAAGAGCTCCAATAATAAATACCAATACACCTAAAAATATGTTTCCACCAGTAAAAGCTAAAATATTTCCAACTTTGAAAAATATTCCAGATCCTACACAAATACCGATAATCATGGCAATTGCTGTGCCAAGACCATATTGTTTTTTCTCGTCGATAATAAAACCTCCATTTCAATATTAGCAATATATCATAAATAGCAAAAAAGTGAATGAAAATTTTATGAAATTTAAAAAAGTCATGAGAGAGTTTTGATGTGTGAGATATGTTAAAATAAGGAAGATAAATAAAGGGATTGAGGTGGTATGTTTGAGTCTTCAATTTATATTAAATACAGCAGACAAAGAAGTGTTAGAAGATTTATTAGGTATGTCGATAGACTGGTTAGAAAAGTCGATGCATCATGAGGTGTTTTATCTTGTGCCTAATCACGTTAAATTTGAAACGGAAATAAATGTATTGAAAAAAATGCATACGTTACCTAAATTTAGCAAACAGAAGTATATGGCAAGTATGAGATTACAAGTCTTTAGTTTTTCTAGATTGGCTTGGTATTACATGCAACAAACTAAAAGTTATCAAGCAACGAGACTAAGTGATTCTGGAAAGTTTATGCTGATAAGAAAAAGTTTAATAAGTTGTAAAGATAACTTGGTGTTATTTAAGCGTGAAGTCGATAGACCAGGTTTTATCCAACAATTGCTTGATTTATTTGATGAGTTACAACAAGGAAATGTTTCGCCATCTGATTTACAAGAAGTTGTGGAAGATATTGCAACAACTGAAAAGACCAGTCAAGAAGATTATGTCACAAAATTAATCGATATACAGTTAATTTATCAAACGTATCAAGAGATGTTAATCACTCATCATATTGCTGATAAAGAATTATTAACAGAATTAGCTGAGTATTTGAGTGAGAAAGATTTATCTCATGTTCAATTTATTGTGTCAGGATTTACTAATTTTACAGCAGTAGAAAAACAACTAATAGAAGTACTAATGAAAGTGTCTGGTGAAATAAAAATAAATTTAGTTCTTGATGAGGCACCAAAAGAAACTTCTTTAGATAGTTATCAATTGTTTTTTAATACGTCAAAAATGTATCAAGAATTATATGATGTCGCTAGAGACAATCAAGTGAAAGTATTATTTGATATTAAATGTCACTCAAAAAGTCAGACATCAATGAGTGAATTAGCACATGGGTGGCAAAATTTACAAGAGTTAGTGCCAAATAAGGTAGAAAAATCGACCGTTTTGAATGTGTTATCACTTTGGACTTGTACAGATACGTATCAAGAAGTAAAAGCTATTGGGACAAAAATTAGAGAATTAGTAGCAACAGAAGGTTATCGTTATGAAGAGATTGCCTTAATTAGTCGAGATATTGAAACATATGCTTCAGAAATTATGGCAGTGTTTGATGATATGGCGATACCTTATTATATTAATGAAGAAGAAGATATGGCAAATCACCCTTTAGTCGAATGGTTGCGCTCATTATTTAAAATAGATGAATCATTTTATCAATACCGAGATGTGATGCGCTTTTTAAGGACAGAATTATGCTTTCCAGATACTAATTTGACAGACGATTTGGAAACGTGGTCTGAAAAAATGAGTGTATTTAGACAAGCAACAGACTATACAGAAAATGTGGTGCTTGCTTATGGATATAGTGGAAGTGACTGGATTAAAAAAGAAGATTGGGTGTATGTGGCCTATCAATATAATACAGATGATGATACTTTGGATAATCAACAAGTTATTCAAGAACAATCTAATGATATCAGACGATTGATTGCGACCCATTTACCTAAGTTCTTTGAGAAATTAAAACAATCTACTACTAATAAAGAAGCTATTGTAACGTTCTATCAATTTTTACTAGAAATTGGTGTCGATAAACAGCTTCAAGCAATGCAACAACAAGAAATTGAAAGGGGACATTTAACTGAAGCAAAAAATCATGAGCAAACATGGCGAGCATTGATGGATTTATTAGATGAATATTATGATGTATTAGGTGATGATACTTTTGAATTTGAGATTTTTAAGGACATTTTACTTAGTGGTTTAGAAGGCGTTAGCTATAGTAAAGTCCCGGCTTCAATTGATGAAGTAGTGGTAACATCATTAGACAGGGTTCGAGCAAAAAAATATCGTGTGACGTTTATTTTTGGGGCAACAGATCAAGTGTTACCTAAAAAAATTGATAATAAAACACTATTAAGTAATGAAGAACGAGATGTGTTTTCTCAATTATTAAGATCAGACAGTTTTTTAAATAATAGTTTAACTGAATCAATGGCTAATGAACCATTTATCTTTTATTTGGCGTTACTGTCAGCCACAGACAAAATTATTCTTAGTGCACCTAAAAATCGTGACCAAGTCAAAGATGTTAAACTATCACCATACATTGAACAGTTAAGTCGATATTTTGCTATTCCTATTATTCATCATGACGCCATTTTAACAGCAGATGAACAGGTATTAAATTCAATTTCGACAGACAAACTATTACTCAGTGATTTGGTGAGTACTTATAGAGAGTATGACGAAAAGAAAGAAAGTGTTCCTTGGCTATTTTTACAACTAGAAAAACGTGTTCGTAAACAATTACCTGTTGAAACAAATCGTTTGTTTATGAGTTTATCGCATAAAAATATTCCCGAAACCTTAAACAATCAATCCGTTGATACATTATATGGCGAAACAATTTATGCGTCTGTTTCAAAAATTGAAAATTTCTATCAATGTCAGTATAAGTACTTTTTACGTTATGGACTTGGTATTCAAGAAAGAGAGCAGTTTGAGTTATCCCCCGCAGCAGCAGGAGAATTTTATCATGACGCCTTGGATTTATTCTTTAAGGAACTAATTAAACAGAAAATCCAACTAACAGAGATTTCAGATGATGAAGTGAAGAAACTTGCTCAAACGGTGTTACAGGAAATACTAGGAGATAAACGATTTACTATTTTGTCCACAACCAATCGAATGAAATATGTGTCGTATCAGTTAGAAAAAACCATTCAAAGAGTGTGCTTATCGCTAAAAAATCAAGCTAAACGAAGTAATATGACCCCTATCCAAACAGAAGTCTTGTTTGGTGAGTCGTTAAAACAAGCTGGATTAAATAGTTTAGAAATTGTTTTAAACAATAATAAAAAAGTAAAAGTACGAGGTAAAATTGATCGCTTGGATAAATTAGTTATTGAAGATGATGTGTATTTAAGCGTGATTGACTACAAATCGAGTAAGCATAATTTTGATTTTGTTGATGCTTATTATGGATTAGCCATGCAAATGATTACGTACTTAGATGTTGCCTTAAGTAATGCAGTAGAGTTAGTTGGAAAAACAGCTAAACCAGCTGGAGCACTATACATGCATATTAAAAATCCAGTTATCAATGTTAACGAAAAATTCTCATTAGATACGCTAGATGAACAACTACTAAAAGAGTATCAATATGATGGGTTGTTAGTAGAAGATGATGTGATTTTAGAAAAATTAGATAAAACCATTGACCCTCAGGTAAAATCGCTAGTTTACCCATACGAGCAGTTAAAAAGTGGAAAAATGAAATCATCACGATTTATCACATCAGATGAATTATCTCATTTAGTTGCTCATAATCGTGATAATTTCAAACAAGCTGGAGAAAAAATTTATGAAGGTAGCACGGAGTTAAATCCAGTCTATAAAGAACAAAAACGATTAGCTTGTGGTTTTTGTCCATATAAAAGTGTGTGTCAATTTGACGTGATGTTACCAGAAAATAATTATCACCGAATTGAGTCCTTGAAAAAAGAAACGATTATGGAAAAACTGCAACCTGAATCAAAGGAGGAGACAAATGAGTAACATAGATATTCCAGTAAAACCAGAAAATAGCCATTTTACAGACAAACAATGGCAAGCAGTGTATGACTCTGGGGATAATTTATTGATTTCTGCCTCTGCTGGTTCTGGTAAAACAACGGTATTAGTTGAGCGAGTGATTCAAAAAATTAAGTCGGGCGTTAATGTCGATGAATTATTGATTGTGACTTATACAGAAGCCGCTGCAAAAGAGATGAAACAACGAATTAAAGTAGCCATTCAAACAGCTATTACAGAAGAAGTTGATACCGCACAAAAAGAGCATTTGGTAAAACAACTGGGACTACTTCCAACAGCTACCATCAGCACACTTCATGCTTTTTGTTTACGTGTCATTCAAAGATACTATTATCTTATTCATATCGATCCTGTTTTTCGTTTATTGACTGATGAAACAGAAAATTTACTATTAAAGGAAGATGTCTGGGATGAGCTAAGAGAAGAACTATATGGTGAAGAAAGAGAAGCGTTTTATCAATTAACTGAAAATTTTTCTAACGACCGTAATGATAATGGGTTGATGGAACTCATTTTTTCGATACACTTATTTGCTCAAGCGAATTCTGAACCGGAAAATTGGTTAGATAGTTTGCTTGAAAATTATCAAATAACAGACAGCTTAGTCAACTCGCCACTCTATCAACAATACATGAAACCAGATGTATTAAATCAATTACTGTTAGCTCAAGTAACGATAGATGAGTTAGTGAATCGTTGTCAAAGTGATGAAGAACTAAAGAAAACACTAGAAACAGTCAGTGACGATAAACAATTAATTGATACATTATTATTTTTAATTACCGAAGATAGACTTGATGACTTTTATGATTATTTGATAAGCACACCATTTAAGCGTATTAAAGCGCCGTCTAAAAAAACAGCATCAGAAGAAGTTCAAGAAGAATACCAGGAAATAAAATTGGTACGAGATGGTGTAAAAGAAAGTATTGGAAAGTTAAGAAGTCAGTATTTCAAACAAAGTCCTGAAGAGATGTTAGAGATATTAGAAAAATCACAGTCAGTGGTTGAAGAGCTAATTAGTGTGACCAAGCGATTTATTAACCGATTTTCTAAAGAAAAAGAATCTCGTCATGTACTTGATTTTAACGATTTAGAACATTTGACGTTGGCAATTTTAAGAAAACAAGTTGAAGGTCAATGGGTAGAATCTGAAGCCTCTACCTATTATCGTCATAAATTCAATGAAATTTTGGTAGACGAGTATCAAGATATTAATAGACTACAAGAAACGATTTTGTATTGGCTACGTCGTCCTGAAAAACATAATGGTAATCTATTTATGGTAGGGGACGTTAAACAATCAATTTATGGGTTCCGTTTAGCTGATCCTACTTTGTTTATTGAAAAATATGAACAATTTGCGACAGAAGAAGATGGTCGTCGCATTATCCTAGCAGAAAATTTTCGTTCAAGAAGTAATGTCTTAGATTTTACGAACCTTGTCTTTACACAATTAATGGATAAAGAATTAGGGCAATTAGATTATGATACGACTGCTGAATTAATTGTTGGAAATAAGTCATTTCCTGAAAGTAAGGATTATGATACAGAGTTATTAATTTATCAAACCACATCAGAAGAAAAAAATCAGGAGTCATTAGAATTTAGACTAGATGGAAAAACAGAAGGTGAGTTACGACTTGTTGCGTTAAAAATTCGAGAATTAATTGATAAGAAATTTGAGTTGTTTGATAAAAAAGAAGAAAAAATGCGTTCAATCACCTATAAAGATATTGTATTGTTAACACCAACGAAAAAAAATAACTTAGATATCTTAGATATTTTTAAAGAGTATGATATCCCTTTAATGGTGAATGATACACAAAATTATTTTCAAGCAACTGAGATTAGAATCATGATTTCTTTACTACAACTAATCGACAACCCTTATCAAGATATTCCGTTAGCGGCTATTTTACGCTCGCCGATTGTTGGGATTGGTGAAAATGATATGGTTCTATTAAAAAGCTATGACATGACAGGCTATTATTATGACGCCTTGCAGAAATTTTTAATAGACGGAGATAAATCCAGTCAGTTATATCAAATTATCGAGACGTTTAATCAACAGTTTAATTATTGGCGTGAGTTGGCTAGAAGAAAACGATTAGTTGAATTGATTTGGCAAATATATAAAGATACCGACTTACTTGATTATGTAGCAGGACTTCCATCTGGTCTGCAACGAAAAGCAAATCTTCATGCGTTGTATCATCGTGCATCGAGTTATGAAGAGATGAGTTTTAAGGGGCTATTTCAATTTATTCGGTTTATCGAAAAAATGCAGCAAAAAAATAAAGATTTAGCGGAAGCCTCTAACATTAATGAAGAAGCAGATGCGGTTAGAGTGATGACCATTCATGCTAGTAAAGGCTTAGAATTTCCTGTTGTATTTTTATTAGATATGTCAAAACAATTCAATTTTATGGATGTTAGACAACGAAAATTTGTTTTCGATGAAGAACTTGGTATGGGAATCAAATACAAAGACATTGAAAAACGATTAGAATATGATACTTTTCCTTTCAATGTGATTAGAGAATATAAAAAACAAAAACTTTTGGCTGAAGAGATGCGTAAATTATATGTGGCGCTAACTCGTGCAGAAGAAAAGCTCTACTTAGTCGGTTCCTATAAAAGCAAAGATGATGCTTATAAGAAATGGGCAACTTCAACCAGTACTGAGCATATAGTGTTACCGACCGCAAGTAGACAGTCAACATCAAGTTTGATGGACTGGATAGGCATGTCTTTAGTAAGACATCCAGACTTTGAAACTTATTTTCCAACGAGTGATGTGGCTGTTTTACCAGGACTAAAGAAACATCCAGGTCAGTTTTCAATTCATTTTTATCAAGAAAAGGATATTCTAGCTAGACATATGGTTCAAGGAGGGCAAGAAGAAGGATTAAAAGTATCTGATGTGAAACCAAATGTTAAATTACTAAAAGAAGTAGTAGATCGCTTAAATTTTTCTTATCCTGAAAAAGATGCCACTATGACGGCAAGTTATCAGTCTGTTTCTGAGGTTAAACGATTATTTGAAGAACCTGATATGAAGGATGTACCAACACTTAATTTCTCAAAAGAGAAACAAATAAAAGCACATAGGGAAGTATTGAGTGATAGTGCTAAGCCTAAATTTATGGAAGGTGATATCCAAATTAAATCGACAGATATTGGTTCAGCAGTACATTTATTGATGCAATTGCTACCTCTTGATAAAAAGCCAACAGAACAAGATATAGAGGCACAAATAGAGACAATGATACAAAATGGTGTTTTTACAGAAAAATTAGCAGCTATATTACCTATCAATAGAATAAAGTCGTTTTTTGATACAACATTTGGCGAATATCTATTAGCACACCATGAATTTACTAGAAGAGAACAACCCTTTTCCTTACTATTACCAGCTAAAGAGCTGTATCAAGATTATGTGACTAAAGAAGAGGATACTGTATTGGTTCATGGGATTATTGATGGATTTGTCTTAACAGACTCAGAGCTTATTTTATATGATTTTAAAACAGATTATGTGCCTAAAGATGCTAGTATTGAAGAATTAGAAAAATTAAAACAACGTTATGTTGGTCAATTAACACTTTATCAATTAGCGTTAGAAGAAATTTATCAAAGAAACGTGACATCTTCTAAATTGATTCTATTAAATAGTGGAGACATTATTGATATGATATAAATGTTATTCATTTGAAAAAAAAAATGATAAAATAAGTGTCAATAAAAGGAGAGGGATGTGATATGTATGTATAAATCCTCTAAAGAACTTAAAATGCAAGCAAAAGAATCACTCAGAGGACGATGGAAAGAAGCAGTAATGTTGAATTTGGTACCATCAATCATTCAAATGATTTCAATGTTTTTTCTTACTATAATAATAGTGGTGTTTGGATTATTTATTGTCACGACGGCAAGTGACCAATCAAATTATTCAAAAATAGCGGGAGACGACTATGATAGTATTCAACATGAATATACATGGGAGGAAGACTTCGATGATGAATCACCTGCTTCAGACGTAGTAGCGGCAATTGCTTCAGTAGGATCTGCTCCATTAGCAGGACCTATATTTAGTTTTGTTATAACATTTTTAACAATTGGTATTTCATTTACTTTTTTAGATGTCATAAGGCGTGGAAAATCACAAGATATGTCGTTTAAAGAATCGTTTAGATTATTTAATGGAAATGATTTTGTTCCAGTATTATTGATTAATATTTTGACATATGTTTTCCAATACTTGTGGACTTTATTATTTATTATTCCAGGTATTGTAAAAGGATATTCTTATTCACAAGCAAACTTTATTTATAAAGATTTATCTTCATCTCGTGATACAAGGAGTATGGGCGCTACAAGTTTTATAACTGAAAGTCGTGAATTAATGGATGGGCATAAAGGTCGATTATTTTGGTTAGATATTAGTTTTATTGGGTGGTATTTTGTGGGAATGCTAACAATGGGAATAGGATTATTATGGATTAATCCATATATTAATGCGACGAAAGCAGCGTTCTATGATGATTTATCTAAAGGAAAATTTTTAGAAGAAGAAGTAATGGAAGAAGATGAAATTTGGACAAGTTTTTAAAGAATGAGATGATTCTCATTCTTTTTTTATTATATTGATACCTTAAAGTCAGATGAATTTAATGCATAAGTCGTATGATGAATGGCATACCAATTATCCCGAATTGGTTTTTGAATTCTATTTATAAGTAAAATAGAATCATTTACAACCTTCATTTCCACTAGAGCGACGGCTTTGGTGGTTTTTTGTGTCTTCGTGGTATAATTGATACGAACGTATATTCTTTTTTTGGAGGTTAGTTTATGTCAAATGGGTTAAGGTTTCCGTTAATCAATGATTTATCTCGGAAAATTATTCATATTGATATGGATGCTTTTTATGCTTCTATAGAAGAAAGAGATAATCCTAGTCTAAAAGGTAAGCCGTTAGTCATTGCCAAACACCCTAATGATACAAATGGACGCGGAGTTGTCACTACAGCGAATTATGAAGCAAGAAAATACGGTATTCATTCAGCTATGAGCGCAAAAAAAGCATATGAACTATGTCCACATGCCGTGTTTGTTTCAGGAAATCGGGAATATTATGCTGAAGTTTCTAAACAAATTCATGAAGTTTTTAGAGAGTACACTGATGTAGTTGAACCTCTTTCTCTTGATGAGGCTTACCTTGACGTAACGCTTAATAAACAAGATATTAAAAGTGCAATAAAAATAGCCCGACTTATTCAATCTAAAATTTATGAGAAAGTCGAACTAACTAGTTCTGCAGGAGTCAGCTATAATAAATTTTTAGCTAAAATTGCGTCAGATTACGATAAACCTAAAGGATTAACCGTTATACTACCGGAAGAGGCACAAAAGTTTTTGTTTGAGTTACCAATTGAAAAATTTTATGGTATTGGAAAGAAGACAATTCCATTCATGCATGAAATGGGCATATACACAGGAAAAGATTTATATGACATACCCGAATTAACGTTAATCGATTGGTTTGGTAAAAAAGGATATAGCTTATATCGTAAAGTTAGAGGAATCCATGATGATCCAGTAGAAAATAATCGAGAGAGAAAATCAATAGGTAGAGAAAGAACTTTTGGAAAAATACTTATCCAAGAATTGGATGTACTAAATCATTTAAGAGAATTGTCAGAAGAAGTTAGTCAAAAACTATTGAAAAATGAATTAAAAGGAAAAACAATCGTTCTAAAGGTAAGAACTAATTCTTATGAAACAGTTACAAGAAGGATGACATTAAATAAATATATTTGTCAAACGGAAGAAATTTATTTTTATGTTAATCAATTGTGGGAAGAATTAAATTGGATAAATAGTGGTATTAGACTAGTAGGAGTAACAATCACATCTTTAGAAAAGTCTGTTTATGAAGTAATAGAATTACCTTTATTCATTAAAAAAGGATAAATAAATAAGTAATATTGAAAAAAATAAAAAAAACTGTTGACGAATTGTGACATAATTGTTATATTAGTAAATGTCCTTGAGACACAGCTTTTAAAAAGTACAACTTTTAACATTTAGCTAATAGGATTTTTATTCTAGCGAACGAATTTTCAGAAAATTTAAAAAATTCAAAAAACTGTTGACAAGTTATTATAAACTTGTTATGATATAAAAGTTGTTACGACAACAAAGTTTAGACCTTTGAAAACTGAACAAAGTAAGACGAACCAAATGTGTAGGGCGTTTCTACTATGTAGAAACAAACCATATTTAGTGAATACAATTCGCTAGCAAGTTTTAAAACAAATGAGCTAAACATCGCAAGATGTTATCAACTTTTTATTGAGAGTTTGATCCTGGCTCAGGACGAACGCTGG